>NZ_JBLZQF010000011.1:0-134606 GCF_049199325.1 Rahnella sp. PD4
ATCAAGTCCAACGAAAGTTTTCATGGCAATCACCTCAGATATCACAGACTGGGATCGTATTAAGATTACAGCATGTGGTTCCAGACGTGCCCCTGCCTGCGAAGTACCTGAAAAAGCTTCTTAAAACCGTAGCGAGGATAGCGCTCAGCGACCTCGGTCAGCCTCTGAATCACCGCTTCATCACGTCGCGTATCCGGTTGATAACGAAACACCGTCCTGCTTAGCGATAACGTCCTGCATGCCTGGCGTATGCTCATCGTAAATTGCGTGGTCAGATAGTTGACGAGCTCACGCTTTATCGCTGGTTTTAAAGCTTTTTTTCGATGACGTCTTTCAGCGCCCGGCATTCCAAACTCAGATCGGCAAACATTTGCTTCAGACGACGATTCTCGTCCTCAAGGTCTTTGATTTTTTTGATATCAGCGGCTTCCATCCCGCCATATTTTGCTTTCCAGTTGTAATAGCTGGCTTCAGAAATAGCAGCCTCGCGGCACACATCTTTGACGGTCCTGCCAGCCTCGACTGATTTCAGGACGGCGATGATCTGGTGCTCAGTGAATCGGATCTTACGCATAGCGATCTCCTCAGGGGACATAATCAGTATGTCGGAAGATCTCTAAAAATGAATGGGCCGTTTTGGTGGGATACTTACATCAGCCTTCGCCGGTTTATTTTTGGCCGCATTTTTCGTCCGGGGATCTTTACCGTCACGCAGCATGATGAGGGCTTTGTCGGTAGCTTCTACATCAATGAGGCTACCGTCGAGAACGATATATTTCCCTGCTTTAACCCACCGACCGACCGTCTTCCGATCTACGCCAGCGTGTTTCGCATATTCAATTTGCGTCATCGTTGTCATGGGACATTTTCCTCGATGGGACAGTGGGACATTCAAATGGGACATTTTTTTGTGTCCCACCTAAATGTCCCATGCAAATATCAATCGCAAACCACCCGCAAAGCCACGCGGCGTAAGGGCTGGTAATAATTAGTGCATAAATATGCACGTGGGACATGGGACACAAAATGAAAAATTCATAGCTGGTGAAACTGTGCGGCGCGCAATGCCCGTGCAATAGAAAGGACCGGGGAAGGACCCATTTTTTTGTCATGGGAATCAGAATCATCCTGTTCTATCATGAATGTGATCCCTAACAGATGGAGTCTCGACGATGAATAAAATGCGTTTATTAAAATGTTCTTTATTACTCACTACTCTGGTTATACCTTTTGCACATGCAGATTGGGCTACACGTGTTGATGATGATGTTTTCACTGGCGGACATAAAGCTATGATGCTTGGGTTGCTTGGTTCGACTAATAACGTACTAATATTCGATTGCAGTAAGAGCGTACTGGATATTGCTTATGTTGAACAAGATTCATCAACTCAAGATATTGATGGGCTACCAGTGGACTTGGTCGTGAAAATTGATAGCGATCCTATTGTTAAGTTTGACGCAATACTTTCAAGACGAAACTCAACAACCATTCAGGCTAAGTCAGAAGATGTAGGGTCTATAACTTCAGTATTGAAAGCATTGCAAACCGCAAAATCAAAAGTCATTGTTGGCATACAATCTAAAGCTGGCACTAATCAACAATCATTGACTGGTAATATTTACGGTTCTACCGCCTCAGTAAATGACTTTACAAAGGCCTGCGAAATAAAACTTTGATATGAATGGCGGGTGATATACCGCCATTATTTTGCCGTCTTCAATGCTTGTTTGATTGCCTTGCTAAGTTCGCCTGGTATTAGAGCAGCAGCCATCTTCTCTGCCCTGTCCATGTACCCCAGAGTGGGCTTAACGGGCAGAGCATCACCAAAACGGATCAGCAACTTAGGCATAGGGTTCTTCTCGCGCTCACGGCGCGTACCATTAGCTGAGCGCTTCTGGCGCTTCTTACCCTTCTTACTCTTTTTCGCCTTCACCCGCTGCCAGACACCGTTGATGCCATCGATATCACCAATGAACACATCATGTTTTGCTTTGAGCTGGGAAAGTTTGTTGCGTGACAGGTTGCCGTATTTGTTCAGTTTGACGTTTTTAGGGTTGAGTAGTGCCTGACCGTTAAGCTTATGCACGCCGCCGAACTCCAACGGCTCCAAATACCCGGCGGCAATATCGCGAACAAATACTTTAGCGATCAGGTTATCGCGGCGAGCCCCCGCAGAACCAACCGAGTTAACAGTAAAAGGCGTCGGGTTCTCTAATTTACGCTGAAATCCAGTTTTCTCTGCCGCGGCGATCTGTCGGGCAACGCTGGTCAGCGCCTGTGCTGTTGCAAAAGGGATTTGCTTTTTCAGGGACTGAAGCTTGGCAGAAAGATCTTTGATATCTGCCATAATCACCCCCAATAAAAAAACCGCCCGGAAGGCGGCTTATTCGATTATTTAAAACTTATGGCATTAAGCCACCGACAAATTCATCAGTAAGTTTAGGGTGCGAGCCATAACTAACCTCGTATCCTTTACCTAATACCTCTAGCATAGCCTTTGCATCTTCTTCATTGTGATAAATACCAGCCAAATGCCATGGATCATTTGAAAAACAAGCCCAGCATAATATAGAGCCTTTGTTATCCGGATCAGCTTTGAACCCAGTGTAATCAAACATAAAAATCCCCTTTTTGATAATTAGATATCTGAGATTACACCGCACACTCAGCCCAACAAAGCATTATCACAGGCACTCAGTGAATGCCTGCTGTAATGCCAACTCAGATCGCTGGCTGGATATCGATATAGTATTGTTTCCCCTGCTCAAATTGGTCGAATGCAGCAGGGTTAGAGATGACCATTTGCAGTTGCCCGCTAGGTGTGTATTTCGACCAACTCTCGTTCTCCGCGCTGCCAGTCGTTACCGCACTCAGGTTAACGACAGCAGTAGAATTATCCGGGGATTTCTGAATTGAGATGCAGCTAAATTTTGCACGTACAGTCATGGCTTTTTCCTATCAGTTTATTTTGCAACTTTTCTGAGCTTCAGCGGCATAGCCCTGAAGATATTGGATCACTTGGTCGTCTCTGGTGGTTGACTCTCTGAGACTGAGAACAGATTGCCACTTACTTGCAACCTCCTTTTAGTTTTTAAGGAAAATTATCATTTTGTGCTCTATTGTTAGGTATCGCTTACAACAGAGTGAAATCTATGGAATGGAAAGTAGTTGACGGGATTTGTCCAACGCCTGACAGCATGCAAATATTAAAAGTTACGGCGGAGGGGGATTTAAAGTTCTTGATATGGATTAAGTCTAACCTTGAAGTCCCCTTAAACTGCATGCTTACGCCTGTCATCGACGGATATATAGCCAACCATGACAAGGGCCATTTTGTCGCGATTCAGAAAGCGGTGCCATACAGCCTGAGCGAGTGGGAGGCTGTAAAAATGGCGCAACATCCATCCCATTCAGTTCATATTAATGGGGTTAACTTAGGCCATTAAGGTGTACGTTGTTTGGCTAAATACTGAATGTAGCCTTGAAGATACTCTATTACTTCATTGTCTTTGATAATGCTTGCTCTGAGATCGAGAACAGTTTGTCCACCTGCAGGAGTGAGGTCGATTTGTATTGCATCGCCCAAGCTGCTGGTGCTGGAAGTGCTGTTCCTGATGAGTTGACTGGTGGCAAGGTTTGCCGCGGCGATTCGCACCCGGCGAGTACCAGCAGCAACATCAGCACGCAACTTCTCATTCTTGACCTGTTCATCTGCCATTTCCTTCGTGTGCTTAGCGTCCAGCGCTGCGAAAGCCGCCAGTGCTGCGTCGGTACGCTTCTTCTGGTTGGTTAGGTCAATCACGGCTTGGTCGCTTTGTTTCTTCAGCGCGGAGGCGTGGGCTTCATTCAGTCTGGAAACGTCAGTATCCCAGCGCAGCCCTTCAATCCACCAGCTAAAAGCAGCGCCAGCCACGAAGACCAACACCATCGATAAATTGTTATTCATCCAGCCCCCAACACGTCATCTCGCTTTCCTGATCACGTCTGATTACCTGTCCGGCGCAGTTGTTCGCGCGAATTCGGCAATCTTTCCCACTGTCCCAGATCCAGCGCTTTATCTCAGCGCATGCCCCGAGCCGGTCCCCGGCGTTCAGCTTCCGGTAGAAACTTGAAGTGAAGCATTTCGCCGGGCCAATATTCCACGGGCAGAATGATGCGATCCCAACTTTTTGCGGTTCAGTCAGGGGGACGTAAACATTTTTGCCGACCCAAGCCAGTGCTTTGGCCTGTTCCACTTTATCGATAGCATCACATTGGGTCAGCGTAAGGCGCATACCTCTATAAACAGGTTTTCCGTTCACTGCAGTGACACCGCCGCAAATAGTCCATTTCCCACCTTGATCCTGATAAGCAATCAGGCTGGTTCCCTCTTTTTCTTTCTGAAACTGAGCCATCATGACGGGAGCTGAGGCACCAGCGGCAATCAGCGCCAGCATGGCAGCGCTGAGTTTTGTTTTCAGGTTTGCCATAGTCAGTCCTCGTCACGCCGCACCATATTATGTTTTCTGTCCCAAACCTTAAAAATGATGTTGCAGAGGCATGTAATAAAGGCGAACAGCAAAGTGCCGAGTACGCCTATGGCTGCCCATTGATCTGGAGTGTGTGAGTTAAGGAATTCATTGAACCAGTAGGCCGCGCCGCCGAGCGATGTTCCATAAGAAACGGCTGACGTAACCGCGCTCGTTTTATCCATCTTCATGGTCTCCCCCTCCGGTCATCCGGTTGGGTGCATAGTTATTGGGAAATAAAAAAGGCCACCCGAAGGCAGCCTTAAAGGAGAGGTAAACGACTTTTTAATTAACCAGAATCTCTAACCGTTTTCCGAGGGCGGCGAGCGCCGCCTCAGTAGTATCAATCTTTGTATTATGCCCAAGTGTCACGATCCGCTGAACCTCCTGAGGCTTCAGATTCATTCGCCGGGCTAACTCTGCGTTTGAGGTTCCAGTCTCGAGCATTGCATTAAGCAAAAGAACTTTTGCCCAGATGCTGGCCGGTACTGTCACGAAGTCATCACCGGATTCACCAGGAAGTGGCACCGGTTGGTTATCTTCGAAGTAAAATTCAAACGCAGTAACCAGAGCGTCACGCGCCATTTCTAACGCTTCTTCTCTGGTATCACCCTGAGTTAAGGCTTCCGGTATATCGGGAAAACTCACAAAATACCCGTCGCCATCTTTCTCTAATTTAACTGGATATCGCATATTTAATACGATGAACCTTTGCGAGTAACCAGCCCTTTCGGGCTGGTTTATTATTTGATGCCTAACTGCTTAAGGATTGCTTTCCTAAGCATTTCCCCTATCTCTTTGCCGGGGTGCCTTGGCATCACTGACTGTCTGCCTTGGTAGTAGAGCTTCAAGTGGTTAGTACCATTCTTGATTTCTACCCCTTGAGCTTCGAGCCATCTTCGAAACTCGCTCTGCTTCACCGCCTCCTCCTGTTTGTTTAACTTGAGATGATTATAAACATTTTTGTTTATACACACAAGCTAAATCATAAACATTTTTGTTTATTTTCAGAGGTTGTGAACTCTTGCCACAAATAGGTGTAACCATTCTGTGGCCTCTCCGTTTACTGTTGCATTTTTCTATACATCAGAAACGCAAAAACCCGCGCATTGGCGGGTTCAAATAACTTCTTTAATTAAAGATGTAGTTCCTGCCCCACCCGGCGCTTATCTCCGGCACTCGTAATGGCTTAGCTCTTGAAGGGGCGAATTCATCATCTCAGATTAATCCTGATGACATTTAACAATTTCTGCGAATTTAACCATTTTCAGACCAATAAAATACAACATTGTGATCCAGCCCGAGAAATCAGTGACCACGGCAAGCGGCGCTGATCGTCCTGATAAACCCCTTATCGCTGTTGGTGTCCTCACAACCGAATTGAGGGCATAAAAAAAGGCCGCCGATTGGCGACCTCATAAAATTTATTATCTAACTCAGCTTAGAATGCATGAATACACATACCCGTGCCTGGTTTCTTTCCTGAAAATAGGAAATAAACATTTCTCAAACATCCCTGCTGAAAGATTTCTCAGATAGCCAACAACTCCGTGTTTATCGGGCTCTGCAGAAACTTCGGCCATTAGATGTGATACATCTTTCCCGCCATTGGCGGTGATTCTTACTGACTTCATGCCCATATCATCAACTCCATTGACGCCGCAGGCATGCGGCAGTGCTCATTTTACCACCAATCTAAATTATCCACCACACTCTCGCAGTGGCCGCGCTCATGCCCTTGAGTCATCTGTCGCTCATCGCCGCTGATAACCGGTGCGCGTTTGGCTGGCGCGCTGCTCTACCGGTATGCCTTCTTCTTTAATAACCCTCACCAGCGCATATTGCAGTTCGGACCTGCATCTGGCTCCCTCTATGGGGACTCGGGACAGCATCACTACTGCTGCGTTGGCTGACGCCTGCGGTCTATCTGTTTAACGAGTCATTTTACTATCCTCCAGAAACGACAAAGCCCCGGCGTTTGCCGAGGCTTGATATCAGGTATAATTTCCCATCATTGGGATAAATCTAGCCAGATTCGGCAACTTTTGCAACGTCTAAATCACTGGGTCACCTTTTTAAATTCCGATTCCGCAGCCGACTCTTCAATAAAGCATTTGGTGATCAGCTTCTCGTAGAACGGTTTCCAACTGTTGTTCCACGTTCTCTCCGGCAGGTCTGGCAATAATGCTTTCACTGCGCGGTGCGCCACTGCTGCTGGCAGGCGGGAATAACCAACGCCATGACAGCGCGGACATTCCTTTTCTACCGGAAGCCCCATCAGAATGGATTTCTCCCGGTCAGCTACATTGCCAGTCCCATTGCAGCGACACCGGTTGGATATGACTTTTTTCCCTTTGCAGGTTGGGCAGGTGCGCCGGTGAGTTTCGACGTAACTGGTGCGGCTGCACATCGTGTTTTCTTTCGCATAAGGGATACTTTCAGGATTATCGAGACGCTCCCACGGATAGGTGTTCTCACGCTTTACCGCCAGTTCGTTAATGACCTGCTCTTTCTCTTCTCGGAATCCTGTGCCGGAACAGCACGGGCACGGTGAAGTAGCTGCCGCCGAACGCGCGTAATCTTCAAAAGCCATTGTGGCCATAATGCGCAGGCATTCAGCCATCCGGCGCCCCGCTACCTTGCCAATGTGCTTCGGTGCATGCTGTTTGGCGTACTGCGTCAGCATGCCGACTGCTATCGTTTTATCCTGCTGGCTGATACCGGCTTTTGCCAGGAACAGGCGCAACCCGAATTCAGCGCCGCTCTGCGTCATGCCCAGAGCCGCCATAATATCGGTGATGTTCAGTGCATCGCTGGCGGTCGCGCGGGAACTGTCGCTGATCGATAACCCTTTCGGGGAAAAATGCTTCAAAATAGTTTCAAGGTTCATGCTGTCTCCACACTTATTTTTGCTTGCCGGTGGCGATAACACCAATCGCCAGCGCGCGGTCTAATGTCTTCAGCACCAGCAATTCCTGAGTGCCGTGCTCTTCTTCCCAAGCGGCTACGTCTTCATGAAGTGAGTCGTGACACCGTCTGCACAGCGGGATCACGAACAGGTCATGCGCTTTTGTTGCCATACCGCCAAAGCCATTTCCGGTGATGTGGTGCGGATCATCAGCCCCCTCCCCACAGCCGCAGCATGGCTGGCGCTTTACCCATTGGGTGTATTTCGTGTTTTCGTACCGGCGGCGCTTCGGAATACGGAGGTATGATTCCGGCGTCTCCGGATCGATTGCCAGCGCCAGCACCGGTTTGATGTTGCTCACCAGAGACTCACGCGGTTCTTTCTCATACGGGTTGGTGTCTGATTCTTTCTGTTGGGTGCCTGTGTACCACATCGCCAGCACCGCGTTCTCAGCAGCAATTGACCAGACAGGCAGACGCATCAGGTCAGTCAGCGACATGGTGCCGTAGTGATTACCGGCTGCACCGTTGCTGATCACGTTGTCGTAATGCCAAGGAGGATCCGCATATATCAGTTGATAGCTCATGCCTGCCCCCTTCCCTGACGTACTGCCCACAGATTGCGTTCAAGCTCGGCACTGATTTCAGCCAGCGTTTTGACTGGACGTGCCGCCGGTTCACCAACTTTTGGTGTCATGACTGCCTTTGGTGTTTCGCTTAGGAAATACGTTTTCTTTCCGGCGCAATACCCGGTCACGATGTTGAACTGAGGCTTCTTGCTGATCGTGTTTATCGTTGACGACATCGAATGACGCGGCGGAACAAAGCCGGTGTTTTCGATCAGGGCCGCTTCTATATCGGAGCAGGTGCGCGGGCTGCGGTCGCGCATGAGTTCTTCAATGGCTAACTGCTGATAGGTTTTTTTCATGCTGCTTTCACTCCCTGCTGGCGCTGGGCGCACTCTTTCCAGATGCGATTCCAGGTGCTGATCGCGAAATCACTGCGCATGCCACGCACACTGGCTTTACTTGCCTCGGTACAGACCAGTTTTTCCAAATCACTTGGTGCTTTGCTCGCCGCAACACCGCTGATAAACCGGCGATAAGCTGAATCACGTTCAGAGGTATCAACGGCCACTTCTCCGCGGTCCCACTTCCCGTTTTTGCGGGCTGGGCGGCCAGCACGATTCCAAGAATTGGCACCTTCGAGATAACCCGGGAACTTGGAAGGCTGGAACAGCGTGGACGGGCGCAAATACTCGGCCATTTCCAGATCGCCGCCCCATTTGGCATGCATGTAATCAACGGTCAATTGTTGTTCTTCAGGGGTGAAGCCTTCACGCAGTCTGGCGCGGATATTATCCAGTGAGGATTTGCTGACCTGATAGCGTGAGCCGGTGGTGTGATTCAGGTAGTTCAGAACCTGTTTAGCCTGATCAGTAATTTCAACCTCGGCGTCGGTCTGCGCAGCAGGCTGACAAAGGGCTTTTATATCTGATGGATCTTGTTTTGAATTTACTAACGGATCCCCCCCAGATTCTGACGGGTGAAAACCGGTATTCGTGTTGGATTTTGATGCGTCGGATTTTGACCGGTCAGAATTTGATGTGTCAGATTTTGATGTGTCAGAATCTGACTGTTCAGAAGCAGCACGAAGCTTGGCAATGTTCAGCTGGTACATGTTCGACGTGTTGCGGTTTCCCTTACGGCGCTGAGTGCTGGTGATCCAGCCGTCAGCCTCAAGTTTGCCCAGCGTAGTGCGCACAGTGCTTTCACCAGCACCCAACTGGCGGGCAATGGTGGTAATTGACGGCCAGCACAGGCCCTCGTCAGAACTGAAGTCAGCGAGGCGCGCCATAATGGCAACCGCCGATATTTTTAAACCGGCAGCAGCGCAACCATCCCAAACGTATGCGGATAACTTAACGCTCATAAGACCCTCTTAAACTTTCGCCGGAATTGTTCAGTAGGCTGGGCGCACTCATGCGGGTAAGCCAGTAATCAAGAAGGATGATAATCCACGTTTAAAAAGGATTCTCGAAGATGGCGCGGCCACGTAAATACAACGTGAATATTCCCGGACTCTCCTGCTACACAGACGCCAGAACCAAAAAGGTTTACTGGCGTTACAAGCATCCTGTCACCGGTAAATTTCACGGCTTAGGCGATAACGAAGAGGAGGCAAAAGAAATTGCCCTAGATGCAAACACTCGCCTGGCCGAACAGAAAATGAATCAAATTTTTAAGATCCGAGAAAAGATTAATACCAGAGCCGGGCTATTTATCACCGTATCGAGCTGGCTGGACAAATACTTAAAAATTCAGAACGAGCGGTTGAAGAGCGGCGAGATAAAACTGAATACTTTTAAGCAAAAATCAGCGCCAGTCGAGGCGTTCCGGCGGGAGTGTGGCGCCATGGAATTACAGTCGATTGGAGCAAAAGACATTGCCGCAATAATCGAACAGTACAAGGATCGTGGGCAGCGCCGCATGGCGCAGGTTGTTCGCATGGTTTTGGTCGATGTCTATAAAGAAGCTCAGCATGCCGGTGAAGTGGAGCCCGGATACAACCCAGCCATGGCCACCAGAAAACCGGTTAACAGGGTACAGCGTGAACGTTTTGATATTGACGAGTGGCGGGTAATTTTCAAAGCAGCTGAGACAGCGCAAAATTATGTGCAGAACTCGATGCTTCTTGCGGTTGTCACTGGCCAGCGCCTGGGTGATATATCCCGCATGAAATTTTCGGACGTCTGGGATGATTATCTGCATGTCGAACAGGAAAAGACTGGGATGAAGTTGGCGATCCCACTCTCTCTGCGTTGCAATGAATTGGAAATATCTCTGCGTGAAGTGATCAACCGGTGCCGGGACATGATAGTCAGCCCATATATTTTACATATCCATCATACAACCGGTAAAGCAAAGCGAGGCGGGCAAGTTTCGAGTGCGTCTATTACCGCTTCCTTCTCGCACGTTAGGGATCGGAGCGGTCTGGAATGGACGGAAGGCACACCACCCACATTCCATGAACAGCGATCATTATCAGAAAGACTTTACCGCGCACAAGGAATTGACACCCAGAAATTACTAGGGCATAGAAGCCAGTTAATGACCGACAGGTACAACGACGATAGGGGTAAAAAATGGCATGTGGTGACTATTTAATATAAAAGCGCCATATAGGCGCTTTTATATTAAATATGACTATAAAGAGTCTACTATTTTCAAGGCGTTGGCAGCATTTGTCATGGCCAAGTCGGCTTTAGCTTTATCAATATTCATATGCAATTTGTAGTCACTTAGTGTTCTTTGAGACTTCATGGCAAACAAAACATGGCTAAGAGCAATCATTTTTTTCTTATCGAAAGTCTCTAAAGGTACCTGCCATGCTGCGCCTTGCAAGTATGTAATAAGGTCAGCGTGGCTTTGCTTAGGACCATTTACCAATTTTGCAATAGTATGATGATAAGCACCATAGTAAGCTCTGCCAATAGCGTTACGATATCCAATTTCGTCATTTCGCTGAATGCAGGTGCTGGCAAAACTTATAAAATCTTGACTAGTAACGGACATTATTGTTTATCCATATAATTTAGTGCAGATTCTTTTTCTTCCGCGGCAAGTTCCATTTCAAACCATGCACTCACTTGAATACCAAGTAATTCATCATGTTCAGCCAATTCAAAAGCCAATTCATAATTCATCTGTGCAATTTCTTCTAAATCAATATCTGGAATCGTAATTACATATGCATTTACAGATTCTTCACGAACAGTATGAAATAAATGAAGCACTGAAGAGGCATTATGTTTGCGCATAATGTTAGCCATAGAGCCGGCAATGAGTTCAAATTTAGCATCAGATATGTGTGCCAATTCTTTAAATTCTTTGAGGCTTCTTGTGAGGTAAGCTACTTGTTGTTGCATAAACTCATCCTCTCCGTTCGGGCTAACTTTGATGAATTTGTTTGCATAATCGATTGCTTCATTAAGCTTTCCACAATGAAGATGCATGTAGTATGCATAGCCATATAATTCTCTGGATACATACATTTCGGCAAGTTTAGCAGAAACTTTAAGATACTCTTCAACATTGCCTTCTGAGGCTATAAAAGTGATGTAATTAGTTGCGCTTACACCATCTTCATCGTTAGAAAGACATCTTTCAAAGTATAGGATTGCCTTTTCCTTTTTACCACCAGCGGCATAAGCCATTGCCAACAAATAGGATTCATTCGCATAATCTTTTAAGCTTTTAATGTCACGGATCCAGCGATGAAGTTCAATCTCCCCCAGCTTTTGTTTAGAGGATAGGATATCGACAAGTTTGTTGCCAAACTCAAGAGATTTCGGTACCGCTGCGATCATGGAATCACCCAAATGAGAGAAAATTTAGACGCCGAATCATTGGTTTTTCTTTACGTTAGTACGGCTAAATAAATTTTACCCGAGTAAAGCACAGGTTTCTAGTGCAAAAAAATTGGCTGCATTTGACATTTTAGTGATTAGTTATTGACTTGTATGAGAGGGACAAGTAGCTAACACACTAGACGTTATACACTCCAAGATTGTTAGTAATACTGTTAATAACTCAAAGTTATCCACATAAATTCATGAGGCACTGATCATACAAAAAGTGCTATTAAGGTTTTTCCTAAAACTTCTTAACTCTAATTCTGTCTGAAAGCGACAACCATTCATTGAAAAGTGACTGTAAAAATTGATGGTTTTGCAGAATGGTTTTGCAGGGGTTTTGCAGAAGAATTTTGGTGGGATGGAAAACAAAGGGGGCGCGATGCCCCCGATGTCTACTTCAACAATATCGCAATTACATATTGGCGATCATGTCGTCGGCAAACTCGCTACATTTGCGCAGCTTAGCGCCTTCCATCAGACGTTCGAAATCGTAAGTCACCGTTTTGTTGGCGATAGCGCCTTCCATGCCTTTAACGATCAGGTCTGCGGCTTCGAACCATTCCATATGACGCAGCATCATTTCTGCGGAAAGGATGATTGAACCCGGGTTCACTTTGTCCTGACCGGCATATTTCGGTGCAGTACCGTGAGTCGCTTCAAACAGCGCGCAATCAGAACCGATGTTAGCGCCCGGTGCGATACCGATGCCGCCAACCTGCGCCGCCAGGGCGTCAGAAATGTAGTCACCGTTCAGGTTCATACAGGCGATCACGTCGTATTCAGCAGGACGCAGCAGGATTTGTTGCAGGAATGCATCAGCAATCACGTCTTTAATGATGATGTCTTTGCCGTTGTTCGGGTTCTTGATTTTCACCCAAGGACCGCCGTCGATCAGCTCACCGCCAAACTCTTCACGCGCCAGCTGATAGCCCCAGTCCTTGAAGGCACCTTCGGTGAACTTCATGATGTTGCCTTTATGAACCAGCGTCAGTGAATCACGGTCATTGGTGATGGTGTATTCAATCGCCGCACGAACCAGACGTTTGGTGCCTTCTTCGGAGCAAGGTTTGATACCGATACCACAATCTTGT
Source organism: Rahnella sp. PD4 (assembly GCF_049199325.1). Classification (NCBI taxonomy): domain Bacteria; kingdom Pseudomonadati; phylum Pseudomonadota; class Gammaproteobacteria; order Enterobacterales; family Yersiniaceae; genus Rahnella; species Rahnella sp. PD4. The sequence goes on from NZ_JBLZQF010000011.1 coordinate 12,927, forward strand.
GGGAAACGGATTTTCTTCACGCCCATTTCGTCTTGCAGGAACTTGATCACCTTATCGGCTTCAGCAGAACCGGCTTTCCACTCGATACCTGCATAGATATCTTCGGAGTTCTCACGGAAGATCACCATGTCAGTATCTTCAGGACGTTTAACCGGGCTTGGCGTGCCGGTGTAATAACGTACCGGACGCAGACAGATATACAGGTCGAGTTGCTGGCGAAGTGCCACGTTCAGGGAGCGAATGCCGCCGCCAACAGGTGTGGTCAGTGGCCCTTTGATAGCAACACGATAATCGCGGATCAGATCAAGGGTTTCTTCTGGCAGCCAGACGTCTTTACCGTACAGTTCTACGGATTTCTCGCCGGTATAGATTTCCATCCAGGAGATTTTACGCTCGCCTTTGTAAGCTTTCTCTACAGCCGCATCAACGACTTTGATCATGGCTGGCGTTACGTCAACACCGATACCATCACCTTCGATAAACGGGATAACAGGATTATTAGGAATGACCAGTTTACCCTGAGCGTCTACTGTAATCTTTTTACCTTCAGCCGGAACCACTACTTTGCTTTCCATTAACCTCTCCTTCGAGCGCATTTTTGTTAAAAATTTGTAAGATGCCGGTCGATATTACTCGAATATTTCTCGCTAGCCAATCCGAAACATTTTTCAAGTATAATGCGCTAATTCTCTCTAACTTCAATGCCTATGAACCCGCTATCTTTTAAAAATCACAACGTTAAACGTTTCAGCAAAAGGCCTGCCAAAGAACAATCTGCCTCAAAAGGGCCCAGAAAGGTGATTCTTTTCAATAAACCGTTCGATGTGTTGCCACAATTCACTGATGAGGCGGGTCGGGCAACACTTAAAGATTACATTTCATTAACAGAAGTTTATGCCGCAGGCCGTCTGGATCGGGACAGCGAAGGTTTACTGGTGCTGACCAACGATGGCAAACTGCAGGCTGCACTGACCCAACCGGGTAAACGCACCGGTAAGATTTACTTTGTCCAGGTCGAGGGCGAACCGGATGACACAGCAGTGAAAGCATTACGCGAAGGCATTACGCTTAAAGACGGGCCGACACTCCCCGCCGGGGCGGAAATTGTCGATCAACCAGCATGGCTGTGGGCACGTAATCCGCCGATCCGCGAGCGCAAATCTATTCCGACGACGTGGCTGAAAATCACGTTATACGAGGGAAGAAATCGTCAGGTGCGTCGCATGACGGCCCATATCGGTTTTCCGACGCTGCGTCTGATCCGCTATAGCATGGGCGAGTTTACCCTCGGCGATTTACAACCCGGCCAATGGAAGGAAATTCCACATGTTTAAACCGCACGTTACTGTCGCCTGCATCGTTCAGGCACAGGGAAAGTTTCTGGTTGTCGAGGAAACCATTCACGGCAAAGTCACCTGGAATCAGCCTGCCGGCCATCTTGAAGCCAATGAAACCTTAGTCAGCGCTGCAAAACGCGAACTGTACGAGGAAACCGGCATCCACGCCGAGCCGCAGTCTTTCCTGGGATTACATCAGTGGCAGGCACCGGACGGCACGCCTTTCCTGCGTTTCGCCTTTGTGATTGATTTACCTGAAATTAGGGAAACGGCACCGCAGGACGATGATATCGATCAGTGCCGCTGGGTTACTGCTGAAGAAATTATCGCGTCTGCGCAACTGCGCTCCCCGCTGGTGGCGGAAAGCATCCGCTGTTACCAGCAATCGCCACGTTATCCGCTGGAAATCCTCCATAATTTCAACCTGCCGGAATAACTCCCCTCGTCCGGTTGTTGTCACGCGCTTAATCAGCGGTGCAGCAACCGGCCCGACGTGATAAAATTTCGCGCTTCACGATTTCCCTCGTGGGAAACCGTTGGAAAGCAGTATCTCTCTGTTCGGGTTTCTGTGGTGTTCGGGTTTTTGTGATGTTTTAGTTGCGCGCGGCCTTCATCCTCGTGGGACAAGCATCCGAAAAACACCGTCAGTACCGGGCAATTAATTCATGTGTTTCGGGACTATTATGTCTGACAACAGCCAGAAAAAAGTGATCGTCGGGATGTCCGGCGGTGTCGATTCCTCTGTCTCTGCCTACCTTCTCCAACAGCAAGGTTATCAGGTCGAGGGCCTCTTCATGAAAAATTGGGAAGAGGATGACGACGAAGAGTATTGCACAGCAGCCACAGACCTTGCCGATGCGCAGGCCGTGTGCGACAAGCTTGGCATTGAATTGCACACTGTGAATTTCGCGGCGGAATATTGGGACAACGTGTTCGAATTATTCCTTGAAGAATACAAAGCCGGACGTACACCAAACCCGGATATTCTGTGCAATAAGGAAATAAAATTTAAAGCCTTCCTGGAATTTGCGGCTGAGGATCTGGGCGCCGATTACATCGCGACCGGTCACTATGTTCGCCGCCAGGATATTGACGGTGTCAGCCATTTGCTGCGCGGCGTTGATAGCAATAAGGATCAGAGTTATTTCCTCTACACGCTCGGTCATGAACAGGTCGCACAAAGTCTGTTCCCGGTCGGTGAGCTGGAAAAACCAGAAGTCCGCCGCATCGCCGAAGAACTGGATTTAATCACCGCAAAGAAAAAAGATTCTACGGGGATCTGCTTCATCGGTGAGCGTAAATTCCGTGATTTCCTCGGGCGCTATTTACCGGCGCAACCGGGGGTTATCAAAAGCGTTGACGGTCAGGTAATGGGACAACATCAGGGTCTGATGTACCACACGCTCGGTCAGCGTAAAGGTCTGGGCATCGGCGGGCAGAAAGACGGCAGCGAAGAGCCCTGGTACACCGTTGAGAAGGATGTCGAAAACAACATTCTTTACGTCGCACAAGGCCATGAGCATCCGCGCCTGATGAATGTTGGTCTGATTGCCCAACAGCTACACTGGGTGGACCGCAAAACGCTGACCGCCCCGCTCACCTGCACGGTGAAAACCCGTTACCGCCAGGAAGATATCCCGTGCACAGTCACGCCGCTCGGTGATGACCGCATCGAGGTGCGTTTCAATGCACCGGTTGCCGCTGTCACGCCGGGTCAGTCCGCAGTGTTTTACCTCGGTGACGTGTGTCTCGGCGGGGGCGTGATTGAACAGCGCCTGCCGCTTCAGGTCTGATATTTCACGATTATGTGATTGAATACGGGACGCTTTCAGGCGTCCCGCTTTATTTCTGCCCGACAGTGACGCTCCGCGCTGATTCCGAACTGTGTTTAGGGCCAGTTTTATGGCATGATCTGTCGCCATGAATTCGGACTATTTTCTTTGTCACCGCGTCTCATCGTTTCAAAAACGCTTACAGGAGTAAACGTGGCTAAAAATTATTATGACATTACGCTGGCTTTGGCGGGGATCTGTCAGGCAGCACGCCTGGTCCAGCAACTGGCGCATGAAGGTCATTGCTCACAGGAAGAAATGTCAGTTTCACTGCGCAGCCTGCTGGAGATGAACCCGGCATCTACGCTGGCGGTGTACGGTAATAATGAAGCCAATCTGAAGATGGGACTCGAGACATTACTGGGCGTGCTGAACGCCAACCGTCAGGGGCCTGGCGCTGAATTAACACGTTACGCATTAAGCCTGATGGTGCTTGAGCGCAAGCTCTACGCCAACAAAGCCGCCATGAATCAGCTCGGTGAACGTATCGATCAGCTCGATCGCCAGCTGGCACATTTCGAACTGGAATCTGAAACGATGATAAGCTCTCTGGCCTCGATTTATGTCGATGTGGTCAGCCCGGCCGGTCCCCGCATTCAGGTGACCGGTTCACCGGCCATTTTGCAAAATTCACAAGTGCAGGCAAAGGTCCGCGCCATTTTACTGGCCGGCATTCGCTCCGCGGTGCTGTGGCACCAGGTGGGCGGTGGTCGTCTGCAACTGATGTTTTCCCGTAATCGCTTGTTTGAACAGGCGAAGAATATTCTCGCTCATTGTTAATAAGATCCCAGGAGTTGCTACCGATGGAATTATCCTCACTGACCGCCGTTTCCCCCGTTGATGGACGCTACGGTGATAAAGTCAGCGCGCTGCGTACTATTTTCAGCGAATTTGGCCTGCTGAAATTCCGTGTGCAGGTTGAAGTACGTTGGCTGCAAAAACTGGCAGCCTGTGCAGAAATCAAGGAAGTTCCTGCTTTTGATGCCGACGCAAACGCTTTCCTCGACAAGATTGTGGCAGACTTCGATGTTAATGACGCACAACGCATTAAAGATATCGAAAAGACTACCAACCATGATGTGAAAGCGGTTGAATATTTCCTGAAAGAAAAGGTGGCAACGATCCCGGCCCTGCACGCGGTATCGGAATTCATTCACTTCGCCTGTACTTCTGAAGACATCAATAATCTGTCCCATGCGCTGATGTTGCAAACCGCCCGTCAGGATGTGGTGCTGCCCTACTGGAAGCAAATTATTGATGCCGTAAAAGACCTGGCACATAAATACCGCGACATTCCGCTGCTGTCCCGTACCCACGGCCAGCCAGCAACGCCATCGACCATTGGTAAAGAACTGGCTAACGTCGCCTACCGTATGAACCGTCAGTTTAAACAACTGCAAAATGTCGAAATCCTCGGCAAAATCAACGGTGCTGTCGGCAACTACAATGCCCACATCGTGGCTTACCCGGAAGTTAACTGGCATCAGTTTAGCGAAGAGTTCGTGACTTCTCTGGGGATTACCTGGAATCCGTACACTACTCAGATCGAGCCGCATGATTACATCGCCGAGCTGTTTGACTGCGTGGCACGTTTCAACACTATCCTGATCGACTTTGACCGCGATATCTGGGGTTACATTGCCCTGAACCACTTCAAACAACGTACCATCGCGGGTGAAATCGGTTCGTCCACGATGCCGCACAAAGTAAACCCGATCGACTTCGAAAACTCCGAAGGCAACCTCGGTCTGTCCAATGCTGTATTACAGCATCTGGCCAGCAAATTGCCTGTATCACGCTGGCAGCGTGATCTGACGGATTCCACGGTACTGCGCAACCTCGGTGTCGGTCTGGGCTATGCACTTATCGCTTATCAGGCGACCATGAAAGGCGTCAGCAAGCTGGAAGTAAACGAAGCAAATCTGGCAAACGAACTGGATCACAACTGGGAAGTGCTGGCTGAGCCAATCCAGACCGTGATGCGCCGTTATGGCATCGAAAAACCTTACGAGAAGCTGAAAGAACTGACACGCGGTAAACGTGTTGATGCCGCCGGCATGCAGGCATTTATCGATTCACTTGACTTACCGGAAGACGAGAAAGTACGTCTGAAAGCCATGACGCCGGGTAACTACATTGGTCGCGCCACCACCATGGTTGACGAACTGAAGTAAGTTTTTGAAGTGTTGTACCAGAGGCGGCCTGCGGGCCGCCTTTTTTAATCCCGTTCCTGCACAAAGCTGCTTATAATTCGTTTAGGTTTTGTTGATGTTCGGCACACCTGTGTTGACCTGAGGTTGATTAAAGTGTTTCTGAATCATTTACAATCGCATGCAGAATATTTAAACCATTTTTCGCGCTGTCAGGATAAGGAATTACCATGCGGATTTTAGTCATTGAAGATAATGCACTGTTACGTCATCACCTCTCCGTACAGTTGCGGGAAATGGGCCATCAGGTCGATGCGGCGGAAGATGCCAAAGAAGCAGACTATTTCCTGCATGAGCATGCGCCCGATATCGCCATTGTTGACCTTGGTTTACCAGGCGAAGACGGCCTGAGCCTGATCCGCCGCTGGCGCAGTCATCAGACCAATCTGCCGATTCTGGTCCTGACCGCCCGCGAAAGCTGGCAGGATAAAGTGGCAGTGCTGGAGGCCGGTGCGGATGATTACGTCACTAAGCCATTCCATCTGGAAGAGGTCCTGGCGCGTATGCAGGCGCTGATGCGCCGTAACAGCGGCCTCGCTTCTCAGGTGATCACGCTGCAACCTTTCCAGATTGATCTGTCACGTCGCGAACTGACCGTAAATGAACAGCCAATTAAACTGACCGCTTTCGAATACACGATTATTGAAACGTTGATCCGCAATGCAGGAAAAGTGGTCAGCAAGGATTCGCTGATGCTTCAGCTTTATCCGGATGCCGAGTTGCGTGAGAGTCATACTGTCGATGTTCTGATGGGCCGTCTGCGTAAAAAATTGCAGGCAGAACATCCGGTTGATGTGATAACGACCGTGCGCGGTCAGGGTTACCGTTTCGACATCAGGTCATAATCATCGACATATTCAAAGGACGCTTCATGAAAGGACGTCGTACCCGGAACCCCTTCTCCCTTCGCGTCCGCTTTATGATGGCAACCGCGGCGGTGGTGCTTACCCTGTCTCTGGCCTACGGGCTGGTGGCAGTGGTCGGTTATATGGTGAGTTTCGACAAAACCGCCTACCGTCTCCTGCGCGGCGAAAGTAACCTTTTCTTCAGCCTTGCGCAGTGGCGCGACGGCAAACTGACTATCAATGTTCCGCCTGATCTCGACCTTAACACGCCAACGCTGGTGTTTATTTACGACGACGAAGGGAAATTATTGTGGGCTGAGCGCCGCATCCCTGAACTCGAAGCGCATATTGATAAAGCATGGATGAACAAACCTGGCTTTTATGAGCTGGATACCGATACACAAATCAGCAGTGAAGTACTGGGGAATAACCCGAAAGCGCAGGATAAGCTGAAGGATTATGACGATACCGACGCCAACGCGATGACCCACTCCATTGCGGTCAATACCTACAATGCCACATCTCGTCTGCCGGCGCTGAACATCGTGGTGGTCGATACCATTCCGCAGGAACTGCAGCGCTCTGATCTGGTCTGGGAATGGTTCAGTTATGTATTACTGGCGAACCTGTTGCTGGTTGTGCCGCTGTTATGGCTGGCCGCTTACTGGAGCCTGCGGCCCATCAAAGAGCTGATTCATCAGGTCGCCGAACTGGAAACTCACGAGCGTGAGTCGCTTGATGAAAACCCGCCACGCGAACTGCGCGGTCTGGTGCGTAATCTGAATATTTTGCTGCATGGCGAACGCGGCCGTTATGATCGTTACCGCACCACGCTGGCGGACCTGACGCACAGCCTGAAAACACCGCTGGCCGTATTGCAGTCTACCCTGCGTGCACTGCGAAATGGTAAACAGATGACCATCGAAGATGCTGAGCCGGTCATGCTTGAGCAAATCAGCCGCATCTCGCAGCAGATTGGTTATTACCTGCATCGTGCGACATTGCGCTCTGAACAAAACCTGCTGATCCGTGAAGTTCACTCCGTCCCGGCGATCCTTGACGGATTATGTTCAGCACTGAATAAGGTTTATCAGCGTAAAGGGGTGGTGATCACAGTGGATATTTCACCGGAAATTACCTTTGTGGGCGAAAAAAATGACTTCATGGAAGTCATGGGCAACGTCATTGATAACGCCTGTAAGTACTGCCTTGAGTTTGTCGAAATCAGCGCCGTGCACACCGAAAATCAGCTGGTGATCCTGATTGAGGACGATGGCCCGGGCATTCCGGACAGCAAACGCGAAGTGATTTTCCAACGCGGGCAGCGTGCCGATACCTTGCGTCCGGGACAAGGTCTGGGGTTATCGCTCGCCAACGACATCATTGAACAGTACGACGGCAAAATTATCATCGGTGACAGCCCGCTTGGCGGCGCCAGCATGCACGTCTGTTTTGGTCTGCAACAAGGCATTGAACTGGAGTAACGTTCTCCCCCGACTACTTTGTCAGCAAATTTCGGCGCAATCTTATCCATTGTGCAAAATTTGCTGGCAATTGCCCCACTCAGCTGCAACACCTTCCGTTATAATCATTTACAGACTCCGCACTTCTTTATCACCCTCCATTTAATGCAAGGGAAATACTATGGATTACCAACTCGACCTAGACTGGAATGATTTCCTGCAGCGTTACTGGCAAAAGCGTCCGGTCGTATTAAAGCGCGGCTTTAAAAATTTCGTCGATCCGATTTCTCCGGACGAGCTGGCCGGTCTGGCAATGGAAAATGAAGTGGACAGCCGTCTGGTGAGCAATCAGGACGGTAAGTGGAATGTCAGCCACGGGCCCTTTGAGAGTTATGACCATCTGGGGGAAACAGGCTGGTCGGTGCTGGTGCAGGCTGTCGATCACTGGCATGAGCCCTCTTCTCATCTGATGACGCCATTCCGCCACATTCCTGACTGGCGCATGGATGATTTAATGATTTCCTTCTCGGTGCCTGGCGGTGGCGTAGGCCCCCATTTGGATCAGTACGACGTATTTATCATTCAGGGTACCGGCCGCCGTCGCTGGCGTGTAGGCGAAAAAGTCGCGATGAAACAACATTGCCCGCATCCTGATTTATTACAGGTTGAACCCTTCGATGCCATTATCGATGAAGAACTGGAACCCGGCGATATCGTTTATATTCCGCCGGGCTTCCCTCATGACGGCTATTCACTGGAAAACTCCCTCAATTATTCTGTGGGTTTTCGCGCACCAAACGCCCGTGAGATGGTCAGCGGTTTTGCCGATTATGTGCTTTCCCGTGAACTGGGCAGCCACCGTTACAGCGATCCGGAACTGGTTGAACGTGAGCATCCGGCTGAAGTACAGCCTGCCGAACTGAATAAACTGCGTTCCATGATGCTGGATTTGATTGGTAATCCGGCGCATTTCAATAACTGGTTCGGAGAATTTATTTCCCAGTCTCGTCATGAACTGGATCTGGCGCCACCGGAGCCTCCTTATCAGGCCGGGGAAATTTATGAACTGCTGGAGTCAGGTGAAACCCTGGAGCGTTTGGGGGGCCTGCGCGTCCTGCGCGTGGGGGATACCTGCTACGTTAACGGTGAAGCAATAACCACAGAACATATCGGTGCGGTAGATGCCATTGCACGCCATAAAACCGTAACGAAAGAAATGCTCGGCAATGCGCTGGACGACCCGTCCTTCCTCGCCCTGCTGTCTGCACTGGTCAACAGCGGTTACTGGTATTTTAACGATTGATATCAACGGACATTTATCATTAAGATACATACAGGGTACCCGGTATCCTGTATGTATTAATGAAGTTAACATTTCCATATTAATATAGTTTAACCGATGAATAAGGAGTTGGTAATAGTCACAGGTTACTTTTAATTTTATACTGCCTTTACAGACCCTCTATTCCCCTATAATGATGAAAGGCAAACCATGTTTTTTACAAAATTTTTCGAGAAAAATAAAGTTCATCCTATCCCATCACATTTTTCCGGAAATAAAATCACCACACACCCATTACAACACACTGATTGCAACCTGACGCTTAACATATCTCCTGAAATCACGCATAAACTCTTCAATACCATCAACGGAAACATTGCCAGGGATATAAGTAAGTTTGGAAAATCAGTAATGAACCCCAGTATGCTGGCTGATATTTCCCGTATGCATTATTATATTAATAATAAAAAAATATCGGTACCCGGCAATGAGATTAAATCAAAATTAAACTTCTCAGCTCAGATCCTTGAACCGCAAAACGAATGGATTCAGGAGCATATTGGTTCACTTTCCTCTTTCTTACATCAGGGCATTTTCCCGGATTTTTTTGGTGCCGTCGACGACTGGAAGGCCAGTGATAGCACTAAATGGAAAATCGCCATGGTTTCTCTGGACAGAAATAAAACCGATACACGTTTCTATATCTCCAGCAATGGCATGATCAGACTCATTGCTCAGGCAAATATTACAAATATCATTCTCAGAAATAACGATATTTTGATGGTGGATAAAAATCGCAGCATTTTTACCCTCCAACTTTCGTTCCGTGCGGTGAAGATGCCTGACAGATGTATCATCACCACACAAGGTAACGAGGCAGATGGAAGCCAGATGGTTTTACACGGAATTGAACGATTAAAATAATGCCTGGTCAGTTCATCTAAGCCGAAAAATGAATTTTAAAGGATTAAGGTTCAGTGACTTGGCATGCAAACTTATTTTTACAGCCATATTTTTATCTCTAAGATAATTACAAGCTATCCCTATGCGCTTAGGCGTACAGGGTAAAAACCCTCCCTGCATGTAGTCAAAGGCCTTTGCACGTAACGATGAACCGACCAGCCCTGCATTAATAACCCGACCAACTATATCGGCACAATTCTTCCCCACAGTACGAAATGAGGATCCCCCTTGTTTATGGCAAATGTCATACCAGGCCATTTTCATCATGTGCTCATTCAGATTCATTAATCCGTAAATCACATCGGGAGCCCGCCTTCAGCATAGGCATCAGATCGGTAAGTGGTTAAATCGGCATTTCCATGAGCGCTTATTCTGGAAGGAAATTTACCGAACAAGACTTTTTTAGCGTCTCCTGCCTCTGGCCACCAACTGACATAAAGGCTGGTTTCTAAAATATCACCAATAAACATTGACGCATGACCTGCACTCCCTGCATGCGGATACCAGATTAATACCCAGGCACTATATCGTGAGCTTGTTTCTGGTGTGAAGGTGCGTATTTTCACAAAATCTCGTAATTCTCTTATATCCGTTGCGTCCATTGCTTTAAATCCTTAAAAATAAAAAGCGTATCTTACAGGCATGGGATATGAGAAAAAAATACAAATTAGACATGCAATCTCAAAATATATTTAGATAATTTATATTTCGCCATAATGACAAGGAAACCAGAGGGGATAATCAAGAAAAGATAAACAGCCTTATATTGTTAAAATTTATAACTCAAAGGCTGACCTGAACTTATTGAGATTTATTCGCCGTCAGTTCCGCAATACGCATAATCACCGAGACGGCTTTTTCCATCCCTTCGAGCGTAACAAATTCATGTTTACCGTGGAAGTTATATCCGCCGGTAAAAATATTCGGACAAGGCAAACCGCGGAAAGAAAGTTGGGCGCCATCAGTGCCGCCGCGGATTGGCTTCATGACTGGCTCAATATCGCAATCTTTCATCGCCTGCTGCGCCAGCGCAATAATGTGCGGATGCCCGGCCACTTTGTCGCGCATATTGTAATAGTGATCGTCGAGCGTCACTTCAATATAGCAGTCGCGGTGCAGGCCTTTGCCGACCACATGTGCGATATCGATAATTTTTTGCTTACGGGCTTCGAACTGCGTCTTGTCAAAGTCACGGATGATGTAATGCATTTCTGCGCGTTCAACATTGCCCTTGATGGTCGTCAGGTGATAAAAACCCTCGTAACCTTCAGTATGTTCAGGTGTTTCTTCCACCGGCAGTTCGTTGTGAAAACGGGTTGCCAGTGATAATGCATTTACCATCACCCCTTTGGCGCTGCCCGGGTGTACGTTGTTGCCGACAATTTTAATAGTGGCCGAGGCCGCGTTAAAGTTTTCAAACTCCAGTTCGCCCACGCCACCACCATCGACGGTGTAAGCCCACTGCGCGCCAAAGGCCGAAATATCAAAACTCTGCGCACCTTTGCCGATTTCTTCATCCGGCGTAAAGGCAATGCGTACCGGCCCGTGGGGAATATTGCTGTTTTTCAGGCGGACCATCGCGGTAATAATTTCAGCAATACCGGATTTATCATCAGACCCCAGCAACGTTTTGCCATCCGTAGTAATAATCGTATGGCCGAGAAGCTGGTGTAATACCGGGAACATCACCGGCGATAATATTTCATCGCCATTACCCAGCGCGATATCTCCGCCACGGTAATTTTCTACAATCTGTGGATTGACATGTTTCGCTGTGAAATCAGGTGCGGTATCCAGATGGGAAATAAAACCGATTACCGGCACATTCCAGGCGACATTGCCCGGCAAGGTGGCCATTACACAACCTTTATCACTGAGCGTAACCTGCGAAAAACCCAGTTCAGTCAGCTCATTACGCAAGGCCTGGGCCAGCCTGAGTTGCCCTTCAGTACTGGGCGTGTGCTTAACATTGGGCTTAGACTGAGTATCGAAAGAAACATAATGAAGAAAACGATCAAGCAACTTATTCATTGGGATATCCTCTGGCGGCTGGGTTTTATTATGCGCAGCATGAAAACCCTGAATATTGCGTCAGGTCATTTTTCACCAAGTTTAACGAGATATGTCTTTGGGGCAGGCGCAATTTTTTGGCGGGAACAGTAAAAAAAGCCTGGTGTTCACCAGGCCTGGTCTTTCTTAGTCAGGAACTTATGGACAAATTCCGGGACGATCTGGCTCGCCAGTCCGTAGTGCTTCATATCAAATTCACTTTCAACCTGACTCGGCTCAAGATTCAGCTCAACAGCACAGGCCCCGCCAATGCGCGCCTCATGAACAAATCCGGCAGCCGGATAAACGTGGCCTGACGTACCGATAGCGACAAAGAAATCGGCCTTAGCCAGTGCATCGTAAATTTCGTCCATACCAAAAGGCATTTCCCCAAACCAGACAATGTGCGGGCGCAGCTGTGCCGGAAACTGACAGCAATGGCAGCGGTCATCCACAGTCAGGTCGCCTGGCCAGTCCAGCACCTGCCCTGACTGTGTACAACGCACTTTCAGTAATTCACCGTGCATGTGAATAACACGTGAACTGCCCGCGCGTTCGTGCAGGTTATCGATATTTTGTGTGACCAGCAGGAAGTTGTCGCCGAGTGCTTCTTCCAGCGTGGCCAGCGCGGAATGTGCGGCGTTAGGTTTGAGATCTTCAGCCTGCAACTGGCGGCGGCGCTCATTATAAAAACGCTGCACAAGTTCAGGATCACGGCGATAACCTTCCGGCGTCGCCACATCCTCGACACGGTGTTCTTCCCACAACCCGTCGGCAGCGCGGAAAGTACGAATGCCCGATTCGGCGGAAATCCCTGCGCCGGTCAGCACCACAACAAACGGTTTCTTCAGCGATGCAGCCGCCATCGAATCCCGGTGGAAGATATTTGACCGGAATCGCTGATGGCGAATACGCTTATTTTTGCGAAACCGACACAGACGATGACGTGTGCGCATGAAATGCTCCTTACTCTCTGTGTCTGATTAAAACTTCGTTTAAATAGATTACTGGCCGCCACTGAGTACGCGGGCAGGATCGATACGACTTGCACGGCGTGCCGGATACCAGCTTGCCAGCAGACTCAGTACCAGCGCAGTGAGCAGTACACCCGCCACATCCAGCCAGTGAACTTCAGAAGGCAGGAAGTCAATGAAGTAAATATCGCCCGACAGGAACTGATGACCGGTCAGTTTTTGCAACGCATTGACGATATTCGTCAGCTGGAAAGCTGCGATCACGCCGATCACCACCCCCGCCACGCTGCCCACCAGGCCTGCCAGTAAACCGTACCAGATGAAGACCGCGCGGATAAGGCCGTCTTTTGCACCCAAAGTGCGTAAAATTGCGATATCACTGCTTTTATCTTTTACTGCCATCACCAGCGTCGAGACGATATTAAAACAGGCAACGCCAATCACCAGCACCATCGCCATATACATGATAGCGCGCACCATCTGGATGTCCCGGTACATATAGCCATACGTCCCGATCCAGCTGCTGATATAAACGTAAGCCTGCGTCACTTTCCCGGCATCATGCACCAGTTTCTGGGCGGCAAAGACATCGTTCACTTTGATATCAATACCGGTCACGCTGCTGCCCATATCCTGATATTGCTGGGCATCGGCCAGAGGCACCATGCCAAGGCTGTGATCAAGTTGTCCGCTGAGCTGCAAAATACCAGCTACCTGCAGGCGAATACGTTTTGGCTGTAACAGCTTCATCTCCGGGTCGCTGTTCGGGATCATCACCGTCACCCAGTCGCCCTGTTTCACGCCCACGGCATCCGCCACGCCTTTGCCAAGGATCAGCTGCTGCTGACCGGCTTTAAAACTCTGCCAGGCATTATTCTGCACAAATTTCGGCGCAGCACTGACGCGCGGTTCACTCTGTGGGTCAACGCCTTTCAGCTGAATGGCACGCAGTTTGGCTCCGTGCTCAATCAGGCCGTTGAACTGGATATAGGGCGCTGCCGCCACTATTCCCGGCACTTTCTCCACACGATCCAGCACATCCTGCCAGTTGTTGAACGGCTGATTGACCGGGCGGATCTCGCCGTGCGGCACGACCGCCAGGACACGTTCTTTCAGTTCACGTTCAAAACCATTCATGGCACTGAGGCCGACGATCAGCACTGCCACACCCAGCGCAATGCCTAAGGTTGAAATCACCGAAATCAGCGACACCATGCCGCTGCGACGGCGGCCACGGCTAAACCGCAGACCAATCAATAATGAAAACGGAATGCCTGACATTACTTCGCTCCCAGCAACATCGAATCCTGTTGCAGCTTGCCGTCACGCATTTCCAGCTGACGCGTCAGGCGGTTTGCAAGTTGCAGATCATGCGTCACCACCAGAAATGCTGTTCCCTGACGCATATTCAGTTCGCCGAGCAGTTCGAAAATGCTGTCGGCATTACGCTGATCAAGGTTACCGGTGGGTTCATCGGCCAACACCAGCGACGGATTATTTACCAGTGCACGGGCAATCGCCACGCGCTGGCGTTCACCGCCGGAAAGCTCGGAAGGACGGTGATTGCTGCGATGTTGCAAACCCACCGCTTCGAGCATCGCCATCGCCCGCTCCTGAACTTCTGCGGGTTTCTTTTTGCCGATCAGCAGTGGCATCGCCACGTTTTCCAGCGCGGTGAAATCCGGCAGCAAATGGTGGAACTGATAGATGAAGCCCAGTTCACGGTTGCGCAATTCTGATTTCGCCGATGAAGACATGCCGTTCAGCGACTGACCTTTGAAAATCACTTCACCGGACGTCGGGGAATCCAGCCCGCCCAGCAAATGCAGTAACGTACTTTTGCCGGAACCGGACGTCCCGACAATCGCCATCATCTCACCTGGCTGCATGGCAAAACTTACGTCACGCAGCACATCGGTGTGCATTTTGCCTTCCTGATAAGTCTTACAGAGGTTTTCACACTGCAATAATAAAGAATTACTCATAACGTAAAGCCTCTGCGGGATGGGTGGCAGCAGCGCGCCAGGAAGGATAAAGCGTAGATAATAAGGCGATGACCATCGCGACGAGCGCAATGACCACTACCTGAACCGGTTCGATATCGACCGGCAGCGATGCGCCATCAAGCATCAGCCCGATAGCGGGCATAATCGTATTCAGCTGAGTGGCAAGCACCACACCCAGCACGGCCCCAAGCAATGCGCCAATCACACCTGCACTGGCACCCTGCACCATAAACAGCGCCATAATCTGGCGGCGGCTTAAGCCCTGCGTTTGCAAAATGGCCACTTCGGCTTGTTTCTCCATCACCAGCAGTCCCAGTGACGTAATAATGTTAAACGCAGCGACGGCGACGATCAGGCTCAGCAGTAGCCCCATCATATTTTTCTCCATGCGCACCGCCTGGAACAATTCGCCGCGACGTTCCCGCCAGTCTTTCCAGCTGGCACCGTCAGGCAGTTTTTGCGTACTCAGACTGTCGACATCCAGTGGTTTGTCGAGGAACAAACGCCAGCCGGTCACGTTACCTTTCGGGTACAACATCAGCCGGGAGGCATCCTGAATATTGACCAGCATCTGGTAACCATCCACTTCGCTGTTGGCGGAGAAGGTGCCGATAACATTGAACAAGCGCTGGCTCGGGACGCGACCGACCGGTGTAAACTGGCTGACGCTGGTGACCATCAGACGTAACTGATCGCCGCGACGCACTTTTAACTGCTGCGCCAGTTGATCGCCAAGAATCACGTTGTATTTACCGGGTTGAAGTTCCTGCTGGGCAACCCCAATTAAGTATTTTGCCAGCGGATCTTTCTGGTCAGGATCCACACCGAGCATTACCCCCACCGCGACGCTGCCGGGACTTTGCAGCACGACATCACCGGTGGTCAGTGGCACAGCGCTATTAACGCTTTTCAGCGCCGAGACTTGTTCATGCGTGATTTTTTGAGGGTCGAGAGACCCTCCCGGCGTGGTGATTAACGCCTGTGGCATCAGACCCAGAATGTTACCTTCCAGATCTTTCTCAAAACCGTTCATCACTGACAGCACGGTCACTAACGCCATCACCCCGAGGGTAATGCCAATAGTGGATAACCAGGAGACAAACCGCCCGAAGCGGTCCGAAGCACGTCCGCGCATGTAGCGCAGACCGATAAATAACGCGACAGGTTGATACATAACATCCGTTTTAAATGCTTGGCCGCAAATAAGTGCGTGGCGCAGACTAAAGTGATCAAGGATAATAAAGGCTAGCACCGCTTTATGGAACCATTAACCCAAAGTAATCGGTTTAACTTTGTGACGCCGTTGACCCTTTTATACCGTCAACGGGTTGACCGCGATTACTTCTGCAAAGCAAGATACGGTCTGCTAATTGGCCTCCGACAGCCGCCAAAACGAGAACTCAAAACAGCCTATGTCTCAAGATTATCGTTATTCGTTGCCTGAACGTCCGGGCGACACCCGCCTGTTAGGCCAGCTTACGGGCTCCGCCTGTGCGCTGGAATGTGCACAAATCAGTGAACGCCATACAGGCCCGGTTCTGCTGATTGCCCCTGATATGCAAAATGCCCTGCGCCTGCGCGATGAAATTCAACAGTTTACTGATAACAAAGTCCTGAGTATTGCGGACTGGGAAACGCTGCCTTACGACAGTTTTTCACCACATCAGGAAATTATTTCTTCCCGTCTTTCCAGTTTGTATCAGCTTCCAGCTATGAAGCGCGGCATCATTATTTTGCCGGTGAATACGCTGATGCAACGAGTCTGCCCGCACGAATTCCTGCACGGCCACGCACTGGTGATGAAGAAAGGTCAGCAGCTCTCGCGGGATAAACTGCGTGCACAGCTGGAACAGGCCGGTTATCGCAGTGTGGATCAGGTGATGGAACACGGTGAATTTGCGACCCGTGGCGCCCTGCTTGATTTGTATCCGATGGGTAGCGAAGAACCCTACCGTATTGATTTCTTTGACGATGAAATCGACAGTCTGCGCATTTTTGATGTGGACAGTCAGCGCACGCTGACTGAAGTCGAACACATCAATCTGCTGCCTGCCCACGAATTTCCAACCGATAAAAATGCCATCGAGTTGTTCCGCAGCCAGTGGCGCGAGAAATTTGAAGTGCGCCGCGATGCAGAACACGTTTATCAGCAGGTCAGCAAAGGAACCTTTCCTGCCGGCATCGAATACTGGCAACCGTTGTTTTTCAGCCAGCCGCTGACCACACTGTTTAGCTATTTACCGGAAAACACACTGGTGCTGAATACCGGCGATCTGGAAGCCTCTGCCGAGCGCTTCTGGCTGGACGCCTGCCAGCGTTACGAAAGCCGCCGCGTTGATCCGATGCGTCCGCTGCTTGAACCGGAAAACCTGTGGCTGCGCGTGGAGTCGCTTTATACCGAGCTTAAAGCCTGGCCACGTATTCAGTTACGTACTGATTCACTGCCGAAAAAAGCTGCCAACACCAATCTGAGTTACGAAAAACTGCCCGATTTATCCGTTCAGCCCCAGAACAAAGCGCCAATGGATAATTTGCGGCGCTTCAATGAATCCTTTGCCGGCAGCCTGGTATTCTCCGTAGAAAGCGAAGGCCGCCGCGAAACGCTTCAGGATTTGCTGGCGCGCATCAAACTGATGCCAACGCTGATCACCCGCATTGAACAAGCCGAAACCGCCGGTCGTTACATCATGATTGGTGCCTCTGAACGCGGTTTTCTCGATGCCGGTAAACAGCTGGCACTGATCTGCGAAAGCGATTTGCTCGGTGAACGCGTGGCGCGCCGCCGTCAGGACAGCCGCCGGTCAATCAATACCGATACACTGATCCGTAACCTCGCCGAGCTGCGACCCGGCCAACCGGTGGTACACGTTGAGCATGGCGTGGGGCGTTATCTCGGGCTGACGACCCTGGAAACTGGCGGTATTACTGCCGAATACCTGATCCTGACCTACGCCGGTGAAGACAAACTTTATGTACCAGTGTCATCGCTGCATCTCATCAGCCGCTATGCCGGTGGCGCAGATGAGAGCGCGCCGCTGCATAAACTCGGTGGTGAAGCCTGGTCGAAAGCGCGGCAGAAAGCGGCAGAGAAAGTGCGCGACGTCGCCGCTGAACTGCTGGATATCTATGCCCAGCGCGAAGCCAAAAGTGGTTTCGCATTTAAACACGACAAAGAACAGTATCAGTTGTTCTGTCAGGCTTTCCCGTTTGAAACCACACCGGATCAGGCACAGGCCATTAATGCTGTACTGACTGACATGACCCAGCCGCTGGCGATGGACCGGCTGGTCTGCGGCGACGTCGGTTTCGGTAAAACAGAAGTGGCGATGCGCGCGGCTTTCCTTGCGGTATCCAACAATAAGCAGGTGGCTGTTCTGGTACCCACCACGCTGCTGGCACAACAGCACTTTGATAATTTCCGCGATCGTTTCGCCAGCTGGCCGGTGCGTATTGAAATGATGTCCCGTTTCCGCAGTGCGAAAGAGCAAAATGCGGTGCTGGAAGACGCAGTAGAAGGCAAAGTCGATATTATTATCGGTACGCACAAACTGCTGCAAAGTGACCTGCGCTGGAAAGATCTGGGGTTGTTAATTGTTGATGAAGAACACCGTTTCGGCGTGCGTCATAAAGAGCGCATCAAGGCGATGCGTGCCGACGTGGATATTCTGACCCTGACCGCAACGCCTATCCCGCGTACGCTGAACATGGCAATGAGTGGCATGCGCGACTTGTCGATTATCGCCACGCCGCCTGCGCGACGTATGGCGGTCAAAACCTTTGTGCGCGAATACGACAGCCTGGTGGTGCGCGAGGCAATCCTGCGTGAAATTCTGCGCGGCGGGCAGGTTTATTATCTTTACAACGATGTGGAGAATATCGAAAAAGCCTCGCAGCGGCTGGCGGAACTGGTCCCGGAAGCTCGCATTGCTATCGGTCACGGCCAGATGCGTGAACGCGACCTCGAACGTGTGATGAATGATTTCCACCATCAACGTTTCAACGTCCTGGTGTGTACCACTATCATCGAAACCGGTATTGATATCCCGACCGCCAATACTATTATTATTGAGCGTGCAGACCACTTTGGTCTGGCACAGCTGCATCAGCTGCGGGGTCGTGTGGGCCGCTCACACCATCAGGCGTATGCATATCTGCTGACGCCGCCGCCGAAAGCGATGTCGACGGACGCACATAAGCGTCTGGAAGCCATTGCCTCGCTGGAAGACCTGGGTGCCGGTTTTGCGCTGGCGACGCACGACCTTGAAATCCGCGGTGCAGGCGAACTGCTCGGTGAAGGCCAGAGTGGCCAGATGACCAGCATCGGTTTCTCGCTGTACATGGAGTTGCTGGAAAACGCTGTCGACGCGTTGAAAGAAGGCCGCGAGCCGTCGCTGGAGGATTTAACCACCAGCCAGACCGAAGTTGAAATGCGCATGCCTGCGTTGCTGCCGGAAGATTTCATTCCTGATGTGAATACGCGCCTGTCGTTATATAAACGTATCGCCAGTGCGAAAACAGAGGGAGAGCTGGATGAACTGCGCGTTGAGCTGATTGACCGTTTCGGCACCTTGCCGGACGGTGCGCGCAATCTGTTGCAGATTGCCGTACTGCGCCTGAAAGCCAAAGAGCTGGGCATCCGGCGCATTGAAGGTAATGAGCGCGGCGGATTCATTGAGTTTGGCGATAAGAACCGTGTCGATCCGGGCTTCCTGATTGGTCTGTTACAGAAACAACCGCAAGTTTATCGTCTGGACGGCCCGGCAAAACTGAAATTTATGTTAGATCTGACTGATCGTCCGAAACGGCTGAAGTTTGTCGGTGACATGCTGGGTGAGTTTACAGAACATCTGATCTGAAAATGAACAAGAGGAAGTCATGCAAAATGGCAGGTATTATTCTTCTCGCCGCGGGTACGGGGAGCCGGTTTATCGCCGCCGGTGGTGAAGGAAATAAACTGAATGCACGCCTGCAAAAGACAGCAGGAAACGTTGTCACTGTTTTTGAGGCAACGTTGCGTCAGGCGTGCGCGAGCCGGTTGCCGGTACATGTGATCACCCGCCCTGAAAACCGGCCGGTTCAGGCATGTTGTTTGCGTGAGGGAATACCGTTCACGCTCATCAGCAGCGCCGGCACCGGAGAATCCATAGCCGCGGGTGTGCATGCTACGGCGGGCTGGGACGGCTGGCTGATCCATCTGGCCGATATGCCTTTTGTCACCGCTGAAGTTTTCACCGCCGTGGCGGATCGCCTGCGCCAGGAGATGATCGTACGCCCGTACTGGCAAAATGAACCGGGGCATCCTGTCGGTTTTGCCCAGCCAATGCGTGAAAAACTTCGGCTCTTACGCGGTGACAACGGCGCACGTGAACTGCTCCGCAGCCATCGTATGTTGCGCCTGGATTTCAACCATCCTGCCGTAATCACAGATATTGATATTCCGGCGCAACTTTCCCCGCCCCTGTTTATTTCAAACCTAAATCAGCATGCAGCATCTTGATAATGAAGTTATTTCCCAGGCCATAACATGGCTGGCACATCAGCCAGTATGGCTTTGCACCGTGCTCAACACGTACGGTTCGTCTCCGCGCGCGCCGGGCGCTCTGATGGCGGCGACACGCGACGGGCATTTTTGCGGATCGCTTTCCGGCGGTTGTGTCGAAGAGGATTTTTTACAGCGTATTGCCGCGGGTGAATACCGGCAACCGAGCCAGATCGTGCACTATGGCGAAGGAGGACTGACGCCCGACATTGCGTTGCCGTGCGGCGGTTCGCTGGACGTGCTGGTCGAATATTTACCGGCGACTGCCGGTAATGCCGGTTATCTGCAACGTATGGGAATGGCGCTTGCCGGGCATTATGCGCTCAGCAAATCCATCACGCCGCCTGCCGCCTGTGATCATCTGGCACCCGCTGAGTATTATCATGCGACGCAAATCATGCGCGACGGCAATTGCATCACGCTGCATCTGGCAGCACCCCCAAGGTTATTGATCGCCGGTCTGTCGGGTGTGGCACTTTACTGCGCCGATTTTGCCTGCGCCCTGGGCTTTGAAGTCGTGGTCTGCGAATGCCGGGACGACGTGCTGGAAAATTTCTTACCGAGACTGAAATCAGATATCCGGCTGGAAAGACAGTTCCCGGCAAAATATCTCGAACAGCAAAACTGCCATGCGAATACTGCGATTGTGGCGCTGACCCACGATCCGCGAATGGATGACCTGACGCTGATGGAAGCGGTGAATACACCCGCGTTTTACATCGGCGCGATGGGGTCGCAGCTCAACAGCGCACGACGCCGTGAGCGTCTGCAAAGCATCGCTGATTTCAGTGAGGAAGATTTTTCCCGCCTGCATGCGCCGGTAGGATTACACATCGGCAGCAAGACCCCTGCGGAAATTGCACTGGCGGTCATGGCGGATATCGTCAAACACAAAAATGGTCTGTAAGCGGTATAAAAAAAGCCTGAGGTTCGCCTCAGGCTTTCATTTCTCACCGCTACCGCGTGTTTATGAACGGGTAAGTTGCAGCTGACCGCTTTTATCCAGCGGAATTTGTGTGCCCGGATCGTGGTCCATACGCACTTTCCCTTGCTGATCGCCTATTTTATAGGTCACATCATAGCCGAGCATTTTATCTTCTTTGTCATACACGGTTTTACAGCGCTGCTGTTGCGTGGTGTAGGTGTCATTATCCTGCATGCTGCTCTGCACACGGTTACCCGCATAGCCACCACCCAGTGCACCGGCTACTGTCGCAACATCACGTCCGCGACCGCCACCAAACTGGTGACCCAATACGCCACCGGCTACAGCCCCGAGTACGGAACCGGCAATCTGGTGCTCATCCTGTACAGGACGGCGGTGAGTGACTGTCACATTACGACATTCCTGACGTGGGGTTTTTGTGGTCTCTTTGATTGGCGTTGCGCTGACAACCTGCGCATATTGCGGGCCAGACGAAAAGACGTTCATGCTCGCGACGCCAGCAATGCCCAACGCCGCAGCCACACCAATACCGACCCCAGCTAACATTGACTTGTTCACAGGACTTCCTCCGAAAATGTTACCACGCAATTCGTACCCTCCCGGGACGCTCCTCAGCGAACAGCCCTATATCTGAGGTCCGGCGTGCGTGAATCGCCGTCTGTAAACTTATCGTCAAGTCTGCCCACCCAAACGTAAGCAAACAATAAGACGAACTCTGTAAGTGAGGAAAATGACCTGTCCCGTGAAGTGTTTCGGAGGATTCTTAGCTGACAACATAAAGAGGTCGTGATCGTATGCGTGTTGAGAAATGATTACGCAGCAAATAGAAAAGCCTGCGGTAAACAGGCTTTTTAGGTGTGTCACGATTTTGCTGCTATCCCTAAGAGGGATGACCGGAATCAGTGCAGTTTAAGACGCGGGCGGATTACCCGGTTAATACCACCGACCAGCATCATCAGACCGGTTTTAATGTAACCGTGCAACGCAATCTGGTGCATGCGGTACAGCGAGATATAAACCAGCCTCGCCAGTCGGCCTTCGACCATCATGGAGCCTCGCATCAGATTACCCATCAGGCTGCCGACAGTGCTAAAGCGTGACAAAGACACCAGCGAGCCATGGTCTTTATAGACGTAAGGTTTCAGGCCCTGCCCCTTGCGCTGCGCCATAATATTGGCGAAGCAACGGGACGCCATCTGGTGTGCAGATTGCGCACGTGGTGGCACAAAACCCCCCGCAGGTTGCGGGCAGGAAGCACAGTCGCCAATCGCGTAGATGTTCGGGTCACGCGTGGTTTGCAACGTCGGCTCAACCACCAGCTGATTAATCCGGTTGGTTTCCAGGCCCGCGATCTCTTTCATGAAATCAGGGGCTTTAATCCCGGCGGCCCAGACCATCAGGTCTGCTTCGATGAACTCGCCGGACTTGGTGTTCAGGCCATTTTTATCAGCACTGGTGACCATCGTTTGTGTCAGAACCTGCACACCCAGTTTGGTCAGCTCATGGTGCGCCGCCGCAGAAATACGCGGAGGTAAGGCAGGCAGAATGCGTTCACCGGCTTCCACCAGCGTGACATTCAGCGCTTCGCTGTCCAGCCCTTCAAAACCATAGCTGTGCAGTTCTTTTACCGCATTGTGCAACTCGGCAGACAATTCAACGCCGGTTGCCCCACCCCCCACAATGGTGATATTCACCTTCTTCTGTTTATCGGAACTGGCAGAGAATTTGAGGAAAAGGTTCAGCATTTCGTTATGGAAACGGTGTGCCTGATGCGGGTTATCCAGGAAGATGCAGTGATCTTTGACGCCCGGTGTACCAAAGTCATTAGAGGTGCTGCCCAGCGCCATCACCAGTGTGTCGTACGCGATATCACGCACCGGCACCAGTAATTCGCCGTTCTCGTCGCAAATTTCAGCCAGTTTGATGGTCTGGTTTTCGCGGTCAATGTCGGTCAGTGAACCGATCTGGAAAGTGAAACCATGGTTACGGGCATGAGCCAGATAGCTCAGCGCATCGACGCCATCATCCAGACTGCCGGTCGCCACTTCATGTAATAAAGGTTTCCATAGATGGCTGTGGTTGCGATCGACCAGAATGATCTCCGCTTTTTTGTTGCGGCCAAGTTTATGGCCCAGACTGGTTGCCAGTTCCAGACCGCCGGCGCCACCGCCGATAATCACAATTTTTTTCACTGGTGATGTCAAAATGACCCCCTCAAATGTGAACCAATTGTTATATAAGAGTAAAAATATTATCCTTATATTACATAGGGTTGCTTAAGTTAAATCGGTATCTGAGACGGAGGATATCACGCGTGGTGATTTGGTCATACCAAAATTGATATAGGTCAATTTAAATTCAATTGGATAATTTAATTTAGGAAAATGGCACGCGTTTTGCCATTTTTAAATCAGCAAGTTAGAGACAGAACCGGCAGAAAACGGTTCATGGCCGGCGAAGGGTATAAATGAAAAACCACTGCGCGAAGGCAGTGGTTTCAGAAACGACAGGTTAAATCAGGCGATATTTTTGAATGCTTTAATCCGTTGCAGATGCGTCGATATATCTTTGAATTTATGGCTCTGATGCTCGTCCCATTCAACCGGATAATAGTGATGCAATTTCTCAGCCGTTTTGCTGCTGTCGAGTACACCGTCTTCACGGGATAAAATCACCAGGCAGCGGTCACGGTTTTTCTCGCGGAAATCACTGATGCACTTGGTGGCGATGTCTTCATACTCTTCAGGGCGGTCGATTTTTCCGGCCATATTATCCTGCGGTGACAAATTCGGGTTGAACATCACCTGACGGATCCCACACAGGAATCCAATGCGCTCAGCCCAGAAGGCTCCAAGCCCGACGCCGCAAATCAGCGCGTTTGTGTCCGTCGTTTCATGCAGGACTTTATCCACTTCTTTGAGCAAATGTTGCATGTCATGACGCGGGTGGAGCGTGCTGTAGCTGATGAAGCGCACGTCCGGATCAATGAACTGTAACTGCAAAACTTTTTCATGGTTACCGGGACTGGTTGAATCGAAGCCATGCAAATAGATAATCATCGTTTACCTCATCCTGAATGTGCGTTGACCCCTTCACGCGGTCGAAAAAACGTTACAGGGCTGCCTGTTTGTGTTCCTGCCAGCGGGCATCGAGTGTGGTCAGATCACGGTTTGCCTCTTTCCAGCGACTTGAATTTTGCAGATCCTGACGGGCCTGTTTTCCACTGTACAGTCCGCGATGATACAACTGCGTAACACGCTCAGCGTTGACCGGGGACAGGTTATCCAGCACGCTCACCGCGCCTTGCCGGTTATTACAGGCAAGGATCATGTCACAGCCCGCATCCAGCGAGGCCTGTGCCCGTTCGGGATAACTCCCCATAATGGCCGCGCCTTCCATTGATATATCATCGGAGAAGATCACGCCGTTGAAATTCAGCTCTTTGCGCAGAATTTCCTGTAACCAGTATGGTGAACCACTGGCCGGGCGCGGATCGGCCTGGGTATAAATCACATGTGCAGGCATCATCGCATCCAGCAATTTACGTTCGTTAAGCTGGCGGAAGATAGCCATGTCGTGCTGACGGATAACCTCCAGCGGACGATCGTCACGCGGTGTTTCTTTATGGGAATCTGCGCTGACGGCACCGTGGCCCGGGAAATGCTTACCGGTGGTTTTCATACCGGCGGAATGCATGCCGAGAATATACTGCTCAGCCATTTCCAGCGCTTTACGGGGTTCTGCGTGGAACGACCGCTCACCGATAGCTGCGCTGATATGCCCGATATCCAGCACAGGCGCAAAGCTGATGTCGATATCCATCACAATCATTTCTGATGCCATCAGCCAGCCGCTTTCCTGCGCCAGGCGTCCCGCTTCGTGCGCTTCGTTGAGCGCTGCAAAAGATTGCGCGGCAGGCAAACGGGTAAAACCTTCACGAAAACGCTGTACGCGCCCGCCTTCCTGATCGACGGCCAGCACCAATCTGTCGTGCGACGCGGCACGGATCTGGCGGATCAGTTCATGCAACTGATCGACATCATGATAATTCCGGGTGAATAAAATCAGCCCACCCACCAGCGGGTGCTGCAAAATTTCACGTTCTTCAGCATCCAGCGCGTAGCCAGCGACATCCAGCATGACAGGTCCCAACAAAATGGACGCTCCTTTTCTTTTTCATATGATCATCACGGGCGCAACGGGTGCGCCCATTCACTGTATTGATTCTCGCCGGTCTGCTGCCAGCGCACTTCAAACCACATCAGCATCAGGTAGTTGACCCAGGGGATCCAGCGGTTAACCTGCTGCTGCAACAGGGACAGGTTCTGATACCCGCCAGCCTTTACGTACTCGTACAGGAACACCCTTTGCTGTTGCTCGTTCCAGTCGTTGCCGCGAATAAGCGCCGCCAGCTCCAGTGCAATATCCGCATTCGCCGCGTACTCCCAGTCAATCAGGCGCAGCCCCTGCGGCGTATTCAGCACATTTCCCGCGTGAATATCCATATGTACCAGCGCCAGTTTCAGCGGTGACGGCGGAACCTGCGACAACATCTGGTGGTGTAAACGCAACCAGCGTGGCGTCAGCCTGCGCCTGTCGATATGTTGCCAGTAACGGGCAAATTGCTGCTGTAAATCCAGCCGGTAACCCGACGGCGGCAACTGATGTAACGTCACGAGACGTTCGCATAAGGCGTTGCGCACTGAAGCGTCAGTGAATGCCTGTTCCTCCAGCGGTGTTCCGTCAACCCAGTCGACTATCAGCCATGGCGGAGAATAAAGTCTGACACGCGGACCTAATTTATGCCGCGCGATATGCCGCAAAATCGCAGATTCACGCTGGCGGTCAGCGCCCGAAACTTGCCGCTGAGCAGACTGATGCCGTGCCAGAAAGTCGCCGGCAGGGGAACTTATTTTCCAGCTTTCGCCGGTCAGGCCGGCAACCGGTAATAAACGAAAACCGGCGGTTTTCACCGCCGGATAATGTTGTTCAATCAGTTGCTGTAGTTCGGATTGCACAAGCCCGGCGTTAATTCTGAACGGCACCGCGGCCTGACCAGACGATTTCACCGCTCGGTGCGGTAAGCAGACGCATCGACATGGTTGGCGCTTTGACATCGCCGCTCACCGTGCTGTAAAGGACATATTGCGCTTTCACGATGTTTGCCAGGCCGATGGCCTTGCTGACAGAAGCCAGGCTGTCGTCCGGCGATAATCCCAGTGACTGTTTGGCCGAAGCCAGTTGCCCGGCAGGCACTACCTGGAAGGTGGTGTTGTTGGCCAGTGCATTACGCAATGCATCGGTAGCTTTTGCCATTTGCAGGGAACCGTTGGTGCTGTTTTTCACCCCGTCCACCAGCAGCACGCTGCCCGGCTGCACACCACCGGATTTCAGCATCTTCGCGAGCATTGGCTCGACGGTTGCGGTCCAGTCAATATTGGCAAATTTAGGCGGCTGCGGGACCGGCTGGATCTGTGGTTGTTCAGGAACAGGCGGGTTCACCGGTGGCAACGGTTGCTGAGGCTGTTGCGGTTGTTCAGGCTGCTGTGGCTGGGTTTGTTGCTGGTTTGGCAACGTACAACCGCCAAGGATCAATGCGGCCATTGCCACAATGAGGAAATACTTTTTCATCAACCTTCTCCGTACAGAAAATTAAAGATAAAGGTAAATACGCACACTGTACGCATCAAGATTACCGTTCAGGGAACTGACGTCCACGCTGCTGTTCGCAGGAACAGTAATGGTTCTGGCCTCGGCGACCGGGAATAAATCCAGCCCCTGTTTATCATACCAATAGAAACGGTAATGCAGGGTGACAGAGTGTGGCTGGTTGTTATTCAACGTGGTGGTGGCTTTTTTCTGCCCGCCGGAATCAGACACGGATGGTGAACTTGGGATGATGCCCGCCGTCAGAACGGGGGACTCCATGACCACTCTTTGCTGATTATTCAGCGCAATAGTGGGCGTGCTGCTACAGCCAATCAATAAAATTACCGGCAATAACGCCATCAGAAAACGCATGTTTACCCTTACTGACGCGACAGCAATGGACCCAGTGCACGGCCACCGACCAGATGCATATGGATATGATAAACCTCCTGACCGCCGTCACGGTTGCAGTTGACGATCAGGCGATAACCGCTTTCGGCGATACCTTCCTGTTCAGCAATTTTTGCCGCCACCGTCATCATTCTGCCCAGTGCCGCTTCATGCGTTTCATCAACGTCATTCATTGTCGGGATCAGAATATTCGGGATAATCAGAATGTGGCTAGGTGCCTGAGGAGAAATGTCGCGAAACGCAGTGACAAGTTCATCCTGATAAACCACATCAGCAGGGATTTCACGGCGAATGATTTTGCTAAAAATTGTCTCTTCGGCCATCTTAACTGTCCTTAACAAAGTAAAAAGCGTTGTACGCAGTATGGGTTAGAATTTCCATTCCTTTCAACCTGATTACGCGTTTTGATGCTTAATTGACGCAGAAAGCGTCAGCCAGCGCTCCGCTGAATCGCAGACATAAAAAAAGGAGGCCGCAGCCTCCCTTCTCAGAACCAGTCATTGCTCACCATTAATGGCTACGCATGTACTCGTCCATGTCGGTTTTCAGGTTGTCAGACTTGGTACCGAAAATCGCCTGAACACCAGAACCTGCAACAACCACACCTGCCGCACCCAGTTTTTTCAGGCCAGCCTGATCCACTTTGGAGACATCCGCGACACTGACACGCAGACGGGTGATACAGGCATCAAGGTTTGTGATGTTTTCTTTGCCGCCGAAAGCCTGAACCAGAGAGGCAGACATTTCAGAACCGCCCTGCGCTGTGGTTTCGCTGGTGGTATCTTCGCGGCCAGGTGTTTTCAGATCCAGTTTCGCAATCAGGAAACGGAAGATGCTGTAGTAAACCACCGCATAGACTGCACCAACGATTGGGAACAGCCAGATTTTGCTGCTGTTACCGCTCAGAACGATAAAGTCGATCAGACCGTGCGAGAAGCTGGTACCGTCACGCATGCCCAACAGAATACAGATTGGGAATGCCAGACCGGCCAGAATCGCGTGGATCACGTACAGGATCGGCGCAACGAACATAAAGGAGAATTCGATTGGCTCGGTGATACCGGTCAGGAACGCAGTCAGGGCAGCGGAAATCATAATGCCGCCGACTTTTGCACGGTTTTCAGGTTTCGCTGAATGCCAGATTGCTACCGCAGCAGCAGGCAGACCGTACATTTTGAACAGGAAGCCACCGGACAGTTTACCCGCAGTCGGGTCACCCGCCATGTAACGTGGGATATCGCCGTGGAACACCTGACCTGCAGAGTTCACGTACTCACCGATTTGCATCTGGAATGGAACGTTCCAGATATGGTGCAGACCAAACGGCACCAGCGCACGTTCAACAACGCCGTAGATACCGAATGCCACCACTGGGTTCTGGTAAGCAGCCCATTGTGAGAAGGTCTGGATACCTGTACCGATTGGCGGCCAGATAAAGGACAGCACCACACCCAGGATAATCGCAGCCAGACCAGAGATGATCGGAACAAAACGTTTACCGGCAAAGAAGCCCAGGTATTCCGGCAATTTGATACGGTAGAAACGATTGAACATGTATGCCGCAATCGCACCCGAGATGATACCGCCCAGTACACCGGTATCAGCCAGATGCTTGGCCGCAATTTCTTCAGCGGGCAGATGCAGAACCAGTGGTGCAACAACCGCCATGGTTTTCACCATGATGCCGTATGCCACAACGGATGCCAGTGCAGAAACACCGTCATTGTTAGTGAAGCCTAAGGCAACACCGATAGCAAAGATCAGAGGCATGTTAGCGAAGACTGAACCACCGGCTTCGGCCATAACATGAGAAACGATCATTGGAAGCCAGCTAAAGTTTGCAGAACCGACACCAAGCAGGATACCTGCGATTGGCAGTACGGATACTGGCAGCATTAGCGATTTACCGACCTTTTGAAGGTTTGCAAACGCGTTCTTAAACATAATTGATTGTGCTCCTGAGTAATGATGCTTTTTGATACTTCTTGCGGTTTAGCCTGATAACTCACCGCTTTGCAAAAGTGTTGTGAACCTTTTGCTGCCGGGTGTCTGAGCACCCCTTTTAATTTTTACGCAGGGTAAAATAATTCCCTTTGTTAATGTTTGATGGCAGTCACGTTTTTCTGAAAAATGCATTAAGAGCGTCTTAAAAGCCATCATTTAACAACATAAAATCTGAATAAAAGCCTGCGGCACCGCCAAAAACGGTGCCAAGATACCTCATTAACAGGATTAATTACGAGGTGAAAAATAAATACAGGGAATATGACCTGGCCTAACGCGAGATCAAAGTGGAGGAGTCGATGTGAAATAAGTGTGAAAAGTTTGCTGTAGTCGCTTCGGCAAGCCGTTCCACGCTGACGCCCTTGAGGACGGCCATATATTCGGCAACGTCACGCACATAAGCTGGCTGGTTTTCCTTTCCGCGATGCGGCACCGGTGCCAGATACGGCGAATCGGTTTCCACCAGCAAACGATCCAGCGGGACATAGCGTGCCACCTCCCGTAACGCTTCTGCATTACGGAAAGTCACAATGCCGGAGAAAGAGATATAAAAACCCAGATCCAGCAGAAACTCAGCGGTCGGTAAATCTTCGGTGAAACAGTGCAGCACGCCACCACATTCCCCGGCTTTCTCTTCTTTTAGAATATCCAGCGTATCCTGTCGGGCATCGCGTGTATGCACAATCACCGGCTTGTTAAGTTCACGGCCAATGCGGATATGCTCCCGGAAAGAGTCCTGCTGTAACTTCAGCTGAAGAGCCTCTTTCTGATAAAAATAATCCAGACCGGTTTCACCCATCGCCACCACTTTTGGACTGGCCGCCAGCTCACGCAATGTATTGAAATCATAACCATCATCAATATTTAACGGGTGAACACCGCAGGAAAATGCCACCTCCGGGCGATCACCAATCAGCTGCGTCATCGACTGATAGCCTGGCAATGTTGTTGCGACAGCCAGCATAAACTTCACATCACGTTCGCGGGCTTTTTCCAGCACGCTGTCCACGCCGGAATGCAATTCGTTGTAATCCAGGCTGTCGAGATGACAGTGGGAATCGACTAAAAACATAATTATTAACTCGTCGGTCTGTTAAAGATAAAAAAATATCAGCGTGATAGTGCGGAACTGAAAATAGACGGGGAAACTGTCCCCTGAAGCATTTGTTCCCATTCCAGCAATTGTTCTGTCAGCAACAGTTCGCGGTTTATCCCCACGATGGAAAGTAATTGCTGACGGCAGTGCATCCATGCTGTAACCGACTGTTGCAGAGAGGCGTTAGTCTGTGCATCCGCCAGCAAGGTAATCAGCGGTTGTTGATCATGATTGATGATGTACTGCCCGGCATGTTGCTGCCATTTGATAGCATCGAGCAATAACGTCGCCAACCAATACAGGCGTTCGGCGGCATCGTCATGATTAAGCTGGGGCAACAGAGAAAGCATATCCTGCTGCTGGCACTGCACATAAAGCTGCTGGCAAAGCGCTACGCGTTGTTTCCAGCGCTCCGGCTGCAACAACTGAATCGCCGATAATGGCCCGCCGTTGGTCAGACGCAAAGCAGTTTTAATCGCGACCGGATCTGCACTGAGCTGGCGATTGATCCAACGCACCGCCAGTGTTTCTTCGGGCACCGGCAGATGCCAGTAGAAGCAACGACTGCGGATCGTCGCCAGTAAGGCCGAAGGCTCACGGCAACCAAGCAGGAAATAGGTACCTGCCGGCGGCTCTTCGAGCGTTTTCAACAAGGCATTGGCCGCCGCTTCAGTCAGCATTTCCGTCTGCGGGATCCACACAACTTTTGCACCGCCCTGCTGTGAATAGTTGTACAACGTTTCAATAAGCTGACGCACAGGGTCGATGCCCAGTGAGCTTTTGCCCTTTTCAGGCTGAAGAATATGCCAGTCAGGATGGTTTCCGGCAATCATCAGCTGGCAGCTATGGCAGGTCCCGCAGCTTTTTTCGCCGTCTTTATGCTGGCAAAGCAGCCAGCGACTCAGGCCATACACCAGCGCCTCATCGCCTAACCCCGTAGCCACGTGCATCAGCAAAGCGTGATGCCCCCGCCCCGTCTGGTATTGTGCAACCAGTTTTCTGTACGGGTCACTGAGCCACGGATACCAGTTCATGAGGCGTTGCCTTGTAAAGCCTGCTCATCGAACCAATTTTTCAACGTCAGCCTGATAGCGGCAGTGACCTGTTCAATGGATTGTGAGGCATCAATAGTTTTGATGCGATTGTCTTCAGCGGCCAGTTCGAGATAACGCCTGCGTGTACGCTCAAAGAAAGGCAAAGCTTCCTGCTCAATGCGATCCAGTTCTCCCCGGGCACGGGCGCGTTGCAGGCCGACAGCCGGAGGCAGATCAAGATACAGCGTCAGATCAGGTCGGAAATCGCCCAGGACAGTATCGCGCAACGAACTCATCAGATTAGCGTCAATCCCACGACCGCCCCCCTGATAAGCCTGTGAAGAGAGATCATGACGGTCACCGACAACCCAGGCTCCACGTGCCAGAGCAGGTAAAATAACCGTTTCAACCAGCTGAACACGGGCCGCATAAAGCATCAGTACTTCTGCTTTCACGGTAGGTTTTTCGCCATCAACGCCACGTTTGAATAAATCGCGTAATTTTTCAGCAAGCGGCGTTCCCCCCGGTTCACGGGTGAACACGATTTCCTCCACGCCGTGCTGACGCAGAGCATCGACGACCACATCGTGAGCCGTCGTTTTCCCTGCCCCTTCAAGGCCTTCAATCACGATGAAGTTACTTTTCATTCTTATTCTTAAGCGCCTCTATGTACACACGAACCGCCTTGTTATGGTTCTCAAGATTCGTGCTAAAAGTATGCCCGCCTTTGCCGTCAGCGACAAAATAAAGATACGGTGTTTTGGCCGGATGCGCGGCCGCCTGCAGTGAGGCTTCGCTCGGCATCGCAATGGGCGACGGCGGCAGGCCAGTGATCACATAGGTATTGTACGGGGTCGGCGTTTCCAGATCTTTCTTCGTAATGTTGCCGGTGTATTTATCACCCATTCCGTAAATCACCGTCGGATCGGTTTGCAGTCGCATCCCTATACGTAAACGGTTGATAAATACTGACGCGACCTCAGGGCGTTCATCTTTCACTGCGGTTTCTTTTTCGATAATCGACGCCATGGTGACCATATCAGCAGGCGTTTTATACGGCAGAGAATCCATGCGACCTTTCCAAATATCCGCCACCGTTTTTTCCATCCGTACATGCGCACGTTTGAGTAACGATAAATCTGTCATACCCGCCGTGTAATGGTAGGTATCGGGATACAGCCAGCCTTCAACGTTTTTAGTCTCCGTTTCGCCCAGCGCGGCGGCAATGTCTTCGCCACTTTTACCGCTGAGTTCATGTTTCAGATACTCTGATTTATCCAGAACCTTCATCCAGTCGCTGAGCTTAAAACCCTCGACAAAACGCACGCTGAATTGTGCCTCTTTACCGCTTTTCAGCAATTCAAGCATCTGACGCACTGTCATGCCTTTTTCAAAACGGTAGGTACCGGCTTTAAACTCACTCAGCGCCGGCTCTAAACGCAATAACCACGGAAACCACGGATTGGGTTTCATCAGTTTTTTATCGATCAGCAGTGTTTCCAGCACCACGCGGCCCGTACCCGCTGGCAGGGTAAAGATCATTTCACTGCTGACATTGATCGGGCGATCCGCAAACTGTTTTACTTTCTGATAGGCAAACGTCGCCAGCCCTAACAGAATCAGGACAATCAGGGCGAAGATTTTGGTCTTTTTGTTTGTCATTGTTTAATCACTTTTTTAACAGTTCTGGAGCAGGAAATCGTACAAACGCCGTGAAGCGTAATATTGATTATCGATCTGATTCACCGGCAGTACCGGCATCAGGGCGTTACAAATCAGGATCTCATCGGCATCTGATAGCGTGCCCGGCGGCTCACTGACTATGTGCACCCCCCGGGGGGATGTCGCTTCAAGTACGCGGATGAGATGCTGACGCATAATACCGTCAACGCCTGACTGCGATAAATCCGGTGTAAAAACCTGATTTCCCTTACGCCAGAATAAATTAGCGGCACAGCATTCCACCAGGCAGCCCGAAGTGTCAACCACCAGCGCTTCATTAGCCTCTGTCTGGTCAAGATGCATGCGGATCATCACCTGTTCCAGCCGGTTAAGATGTTTTATGCCGGCCAGCAAGGGAGCCTTGCTCAGCGTTACCGGGCTTAGGGCCAGTTTCACGCCCTCTTTCCGCCATGCGTGATAATGCACCGGGTAAGCAGAAACAGAGACAATGCGCGTCGGCGCAGAACAACCGGCGACGCTGTAACCACGGCCGCCCTGCCCGCGCGTCACAACGGCTTTAACCACTGCCTCTTGCTGCTGTCCGGCAGCCAGAACCATTTCCTGTTCCAGTGCCGCCCAGTCCACACCCTCGATACGCAGTACCGACGCTGCACGCTGCAGACGGTCAATGTGCCTGGACAGAAATTCAATTACACCGTCTGACACCCGGGCTGTGGTAAAGCAACCATCACCAAACTGCACTGAACGGTCACTGGCCGGCAACGTCGCGGCCGCCACACCGTTAATCCACATGATTACTTCCTCCGGATCTCATGGTCATGCTTGACTGCAGAGCCTGCGTGAGCCGGTCTGCCGCATCAAGAAGAGCATTCTTACTTTATCGTATTGAAACACGCTGCCAGCAGGAACAGGCATCCCGTTTACGCATTGTTGTATTCAGGCGTCGCTTTTATTCAGACAGCAAAAAGGCCCGATTAACGGGCCTTCACAAACACAGCGTGTGCCGGTTCAGATCTTACGGAACACCAGCGAACCATTGGTACCGCCGAAACCAAATGAGTTACACAGCGAATACTGCATATCTTTCACCTGGCGCGCTTCGTGAGGAACAAAATCCAGATCACAACCGTCATCCGGATTATCCAGATTGATGGTCGGTGGAACCATCTGGTCGCGTAATGCCAGTAAAGTGAAAATGGACTCCACTGCACCGGCCGCACCTAACAGATGACCAGTCATCGACTTGGTGGAGCTGACCATAACTTTTTGCGCATCGGCACCAAAGACGGCTTTAACTGCCTGTGCTTCAGCTTTATCACCCGCCGCCGTCGACGTACCATGTGCATTGATATAACCAATCTGCGCTGCAGAAACACCCGCATCACGCAGTGCGTTTTCCATCGCCAGTGCCGCGCCCGCGCCATCTTCAGGCGGTGATGTCATATGATAAGCATCACTGCTCATGCCAAAACCGACAATTTCCGCATACATTTTTGCGCCGCGTTTGCGGGCATGTTCGTACTCTTCCAGCACCATAATACCTGCGCCGTCACCCAGTACGAAACCATCACGATCTTTATCCCACGGACGGCTTGCCGCCTGAGGGTTGTCATTGCGCGTAGAAAGCGCACGTGCTGCACCGAATCCCCCAACACCTAACGGTGTACTGGCTTTTTCAGCACCGCCTGCCAGCATCACGTCGGCATCGTTATAGGCGATGATACGTGCTGCATGACCAATATTATGCACACCAGAAGTACAGGCTGTTGCGATAGAAATACTCGGTCCACGCAACCCGAACATGATACTCAAATGACCTGCAATCATGTTGACGATAGTTGATGGCACGAAGAAAGGACTAATTTTGCGCGGTCCGCCGTTAACCAATGAGGAATGGTTTTCTTCAATCAGACCAAGTCCGCCGATACCGGAACCGATCGCCGCACCAATGCGTGTCGCGTTCTCAGCAGTCACTTCAAGCCCGGAGTCTTGCATCGCCTGAATACCGGCAGTAATACCATACTGAATAAAGGCATCCATCTTGCGGGCATCTTTTCGCGGGATGAAGTCTTCACAGTTAAAATCTTTTACTAAGCCAGCAAAACGCGTTGCGTAGGCACTAGTATCAAAATGGTCGATCAGGCTGATGCCACTCTGACCGGCAAGGAGAGCGTTCCAAGTGGACTCTACAGTATTGCCGACAGGAGACAGCATGCCCAGTCCAGTCACTACAACTCGACGCTTAGACACGTGTGTCCTCCAGGGAGGGAAAAAAGTAGTAATACCGTGGGATATAAAAAACTTAGGCGGTCAAATGACCGCCTAACTATCTAAACTTAAAGCATGTACGCTTACTGTTGGCTAGCGTTGATAAAATCAATTGCTGCCTGAACAGTAGTGATTTTTTCAGCTTCTTCGTCAGGGATCTCGGTATCAAACTCTTCTTCCAGAGCCATAACCAGCTCAACGGTGTCGAGAGAATCAGCGCCAAGGTCGTCTACGAAAGATGCAGCATTCACTACTTCTTCCTGTTTAACACCCAGCTGTTCAACGATGATTTTCTTAACGCGTTCTTCGATAGTGCTCATACTCTTAAATTTCCTATCAAAACTCGCTTTCGCGATGGTTTTCGTAGTGTATAAAATGTTGAAAAAGATGCAACTAAATCCAGGCTGGTCAAACCACGAATTTGCTCTATTTTGCGGTTTTTACCGCAAAAAACGCAAATAATTTCGTAATTTTTAAATCATATACATGCCGCCATTGACATGTAATGTTTCACCCGTGATGTAGCTGGCCTCGTCAGAGGCTAAAAAAGCAACGGCGCTGGCAATTTCTTTGGCATCGCCCAACCGGTTGGCTGGAACTGATGACAAAATGCCTGCGCGTTGATCATCTGTCAACGCCCTTGTCATATCCGTCTCAATAAAGCCGGGAGCGACGACGTTGACAGTAATGCCACGTGAAGCGACCTCACGTGCCAAAGACTTACTAAAACCAATCAAGCCAGCTTTAGCCGCCGCGTAGTTCGCCTGCCCTGCGTTACCCATGGTGCCAACAACGGAACCAATTGTAATAATCCGTCCACACCGTTTCTTCATCATAGCTCGCATGACAGCTTTTGACAGCCGAAACACTGAAGTCAGGTTCGTATCCAGGATATCCTGCCACTCATCATCCTTCATACGCATGAGAAGGTTATCACGGGTGATGCCGGCATTATTAACTAAAATATCAATTTCGCCAAATTCAGCTCGAATCGTCGCCAATACTTGCTCAATAGATGCAGAATCAACCACATTGAGCATAATACCCTTGCCATTTTCGCCTAAATATTCGCCAATCGCTTCCGCACCTTTCTCGCTGGTCGCAGTACCGATCACTTTTGCGCCACCAGCAACCAGCTTTTCTGCGATTGCGCGGCCAATACCACGGCTGGCACCGGTCACCAGTGCAATTTTGCCTTCGAAGCTCATATTCATCCTCTTATTACTGCTCAAGCGCCGCTGCCAGACTTGCCGTGTCATTCACAGCGGCAGCCGTCAGGGTGTCAACAATACGTTTGGTCAGCCCGGTCAGTACTTTACCCGGCCCCACTTCTAATAGTTTTTCTGCGCCTTGTGCTGCCATGAATTCGACAGACTCAGTCCAGCGAACCGGGCTGTATAACTGACGGACCAGCGCACTGCGGATGGCTTCAGGAGAGGTTTCGATTTTCACATCTACATTATTCACGACAGAATACTGTGGTGCGCTGAAAGTCACATTTTCAAGTGCAACCGCCAGTTTTTCAGCGGCTGGCTTCATCAGCGCACAGTGTGAAGGCACACTGACAGGCAGAGGCAGAGCACGTTTTGCGCCCGCTTCTTTACATGCCGCGCCGGCGCGTTCTACAGCTTCTTTGTTACCCGCAATCACCACCTGACCAGGCGAGTTAAAGTTCACCGGAGAAACAACCTGACCTTGTGCCGATTCTTCACAAGCTTTGGCAATGGCATCATTATCCAGACCGATGATCGCATACATCGCGCCTGTCCCCGCAGGAACAGCTTCCTGCATCAGCTTACCGCGCAGTTCAACCAGGGAAATCGCCTGTTTAAAATCCAGCACGCCGGCACAAACCAAAGCGGAATACTCGCCCAGGCTGTGGCCTGCCATCAGAACAGGCTGAGTGCCGTTCTGTTGTTGCCATACGCGCCAGATAGCGACGGAGGCCGCCAATAATGCCGGTTGCGTCTGCCAGGTTTTATTGAGTTCTTCAGCTGGCCCCTGCTGCACCAACTGCCATAAATCGTACCCCAGCGCCGAAGAAGCCTCGGCAAATGTCTCCTCAACAACCGGATGCGCAGCGGCTAAATCAGCCAGCATACCGAGTGTCTGAGAACCCTGACCAGGGAAAACTATTGCTATTTTTGTCATTTTTATCATCCTGTTAAATCAAAAACGTACCAGCGCCGAGCCCCAGGTAAAGCCACCGCCAAATGCTTCGAGCAACACTAATTGCCCCCGCTGAATTCTGCCGTCACGAACCGCTTCGTCAAATGCTGCAGGCACAGAAGCCGCAGACGTGTTCCCATGGCGATCGAGCGTGACAACGACTTTATCCATCTCCATGCCCAGCTTTTTCGCTGTTGCACTGATGATGCGCAGGTTCGCCTGATGCGGCACCAGCCAGTCAAGTTCGGAACGGTCAAGATTATTGGCCGTCAGGGTTTCATCGACAATGTGCGCCAGTTCAGTCACTGCGACTTTGAAGACTTCATTACCCGCCATGGTGACATAAGCCGGTTTTTCCGGCTCTGACTGGCTAGGGTAAGCCAATGTCAGTAAATTGCCGTAATGGCCATCTGCATGCATGTGAGTGGAAATAATGCCCTGCTCTTCGGACGCACCCAGCAATACTGCGCCAGCGCCATCCCCAAAGAGGATCACCGTACCGCGATCTTCCGGATCGAGTTTACGGGATAACACATCAGAACCGATTACCAGTGCGTATTTCACGGCACCGTTTTTAATGTATTGATCGGCCACGCTCAGTGCATAGGTAAAACCTGCGCATGCGGCAGCCAGATCAAACGCTGCGCAATCTTTGATGCCCAGCATATTCTGCACCTGGCAGGCTGAACTTGGGAATGCATGTGAAGATGAGGTTGTTGCAACAATGATCAAACCTACGTCACTTGTGCTGACGCCGGCCATTTCAAGTGCTTTTTCAGCAGCGTGCAGGCCCATTGTGGCCACAGTCTCATCCGGTGCAGCGATACGACGTTCACG
This sequence comes from Rahnella sp. PD4, assembly GCF_049199325.1. NCBI lineage: Bacteria > Pseudomonadati > Pseudomonadota > Gammaproteobacteria > Enterobacterales > Yersiniaceae > Rahnella > Rahnella sp. PD4. The sequence goes on from NZ_JBLZQF010000011.1 coordinate 51,524, forward strand.
AATACCCGTACGCGTGACAATCCACTCATCGGAGGTATCCACCATTTTTTCTAAGTCGGCATTAGTCCGAACTTGCACGGGCAAATAGCTCCCCGTACCGAGAATCTTTGTATACATGTACGATCAGTCACTCTTGGGTAATACAGCTTCAAGGCGCGCGGCAATCCGCTGAGGGACTTGCCGCTGCACCGCCTGCACAGCCTGTTCGATAGCAACAGCAAACGCACGCTGGTTTGCTCCACCGTGGCTTTTAATAACGATGCCCCGTAATCCTAACAAACATGCGCCATTATACTGGTCGGGGTTGAGATGGCTAAAACGCTTTAGCAATTTTTTCTGCAGGATCCGACCTAACCATTTCAGCCACCAGGCCTTCTTGCCACCCTCTCCCGAGGATTTTAACAGTGACAAAAACATCCTTATTACGCCTTCCATGGTCTTGAGCGTAACGTTACCTACAAAGCCGTCACACACCATCACATCCGTTTTACCGGTCAGAAGGTCGTTGCCTTCAAGATAGCCGATATAGTTGATTAATGCGGTATTTTTTAAAATCGCGGCGGCTTCGCGGATATTATCCAGCCCTTTGCTTTCCTCTTCGCCAATATTGAGCAAGGCAACACGAGGATTTGTGATCCCCACAACCTGCTCGGCCATGACAGCTCCCATCACGGCAAACTGGACCAGCATCGTGCTGTCACACTCAACGTTGGCGCCCAGGTCCAGCACCACGGTTTTACTGCGTTGCTGGTTAGGTAACACGCTCATCAAAGCGGGTCGCTCGATACCATCCAGCGGTTTGACAACCAGCTTGGCTAATCCCATCAGTGCACCGGTATTCCCGGCACTGACACACGCCTGTGCGTCACCACTTTTGATCAGTTCCAGCGCCACACGCATTGAGCTTCCTTTGCTGGCCCGTATAGCTTGCGACGCACGTAAATCGTTGGCTATCACTGATTCAGCAGGAATTATCCGAATTCGTTCTGTTAAAGAAGGATCGGCTTTGGCTAAGAAAGGTGTGATTGCGTCGGGATCGCCGACCAGAAGGAGGTCTAATTGAGAATTAGAGATCAGTGCCTGCAATGAAGCAGGCACTGTGACGGAAGGACCAAAATCTCCGCCCATTACATCTAACGCGATGGTTAGACGAGTCAAGGTATCGCCTTGCCAGCACTTATCACGTGAATAAGTTGCAGGCAAATATCAGCCGATTACCTTGCGACCGCGGTAGAAACCGTCGGCAGTGATGTGGTGACGCAGGTGAGTTTCACCAGAAGTCTTGTCCACAGACAGAGTGGAAGTGGTCAGAGCATCATGTGAACGACGCATGCCACGTTTAGAACGGGTTGGTTTATTCTGTTGTACGGCCATGGACCTTACTCCTTAAGTACTTTTCTTTAAACTCGCTAATACGGCAAATGGATTGGGTTTCTCCGCCTCTTCAGGCAGTTTACCGAATACCATGTCCGCTTCGGACACTTCACAGTGTTCAGATTCATGTACCGGAACGACAGGCAGTGAAAGAATAATTTCGTCTTCAATCATTGCCAGCAGATCAACTTCGCCAAAATCATCGACTTCGATCGGCTCGTACGCTTCCGGTAATGCCTCAGCCTGTTCATCATTTTGGACAGGACTAAAACAATATGTTGTGTGAACCTGATGTTCAAACGTCTTACCGCATCTCTGGCATTCCAGAGTCACAGCAACATCGGAGTGGCCGGTAATCACAGCCAGGCGCTGATTGTCGATATTGAACGACAAAGAGGTTTGTATATCAGAATCCACACTGACCACTGATTGGGCAACACGCGTAACCTGATCAGCGGTATAGACACCTGTATAGTCTAAACGCTTCTGGGCTGTGCGAACCGCATCAAGGGTCAGGGGTAATTTTACTTTTTGCATAGGGCGCGCATATTAACTTTGTAACGACAGAGAGTCAAAGAAAAAGGCCTTAAAACCGCACCTTTCACCAATATTCGCTTCCACAGCGGCCAACAGTTTAAAATGTGCGATTCAATAACGCTACGCTTTGTGAAAAAAAATTATGTCAGCACATCCCAAAAAATTACTTCTGGCTTCAACATCGGTATACCGCAAGGCCCTTCTCGATAAAACCGGCCTGGTATTTTCCTGCGCTGCTCCGGATATTGATGAGACACCGGGTCGCGACGAAGAACCGGCAGAACTGGTGCAGCGTCTGGCTTACAGCAAAGCCAGCGTGCTTGCGCCAGTGTATCCTGAACACCTGATTATTGGTTCTGATCAGGTTTGCGTGATTGACGGAAAAATAACCGGCAAGCCGCATACGTTTAATAACGCATTCCAGCAGCTGCGCGCTGCCGGCGGGAAGACGGTGACGTTTTATACCGGCCTGAGCCTGTATGACGGCAAAACACAAACAGCACAAACTTTATGTGAAACATTTGACGTAACCTTCCGGTCATTAACTGATGAAGAAATTGCCGGTTATTTACATCGTGAACAACCTTATGACTGTGCCGGAAGTTTTAAATGTGAAGGTCTGGGAATTACGCTTTTCGACCGTCTGACAGGACGCGATCCGAACACACTGGTTGGATTGCCCCTTATTGCGCTGCTTGCTTTGTTGCGGCGGGAAGGTATCAACCCGTTGCTCTAAATCAATCAAAAAGGCGCACCCCGTGCGCCTTTGTTTACTGTTTACAACTTAACGTGCCGTTGTTTTAGCCCGTAGGACTTTCAGGCAGTGACGCAGTTTGGCATCCATCGGTGCTTCAATGCGCATCGTCTCGCCGGTATTCGGATGTTCAAACCGCAGCGCCGCTGCATGCAGGAATAAACGATTAAGGCCGGTTCCGGACAGCCTGGCATCGAAATCACGCTCGCCATAACGGTCATCAAAAGCAATCGGATGGCCGGCATGCAATGCGTGTACGCGGATCTGATGGGTTCGGCCGGTCACCGGGCTGGCTTTCACCAACGTGGCAAACTCATAACGCTCTTCAATTTTAAAGCGTGTTTCTGAAGGTTTGCCTTCGGCATTCACCCGGACAACACGTTCACCGCTTTGCAGAATATTTTTCAGTAAAGGTGCTTGTACGACTTTGCAGTGTGAGGGCCATTCCCCCCGGACCAGCGCCAGATAATCCTTTTGCATGCTTTTTACACGTAATTGCTCATGTAAGGCACGCAGCGCAGAGCGTTTCTTAGCAACCAGCAGAACACCGGAAGTATCACGATCGAGACGATGTACCAGCTCCAAAAAACGGGCCTCAGGGCGGAGCGCGCGCAAACCTTCAATCACGCCAAAACTCAAGCCACTGCCACCGTGTACGGCCGTGCCGGAGGGTTTATTGAGGATCAGCAAATGCTCGTCTTCATATAAAATGCAATCCGCCAGCGCGGCGACTTTATCCAGTTTTGCGGAAACAGGCGCCTCATCACGTTCAGCAACACGAACGGGGGGGACACGCACTTCATCACCGGCAATTAATTTATATTCCGGCTTAATTCTTTTCTTATTAACCCGCACTTCACCCTTACGCACTATGCGATAGATCATGCTCTTCGGCACGCCCTTAAGGATTTTAAGTAAGAAGTTATCGATACGCTGACCGGCTTCGTCGTCAGAAATGGGGATTAATTGTACAGTTGGATTCTCAGTTTTCATGGCTCGCGATTCTAAATATCCGGCACGGTTCGCGCCACTGATTTTTATGTGCTTAACTTTCACTTTACCAGTAACTGCGCCGGAAAACCTTCTTACTCCCTCTGTTTTTTAACAAAGCTCAGGTTCTGACAATGCGGCGCATCTCTCATTGAGGTAAATATCTTACCTGCTTGGGAAAAGTCACCTTGCTATCACAGTGCCTGCAATGGAATAATGAAGTTACTTTCGGCGTTGTTTCTCTTAAGTTAGGGAAAACGCAGGAATTATAGATTTGCCTGATCGCACAAAAACGCAGCAATGGCGTAAGACGTAATGTGAAATCAAGCAATTAGCGGGCTGCGGGTTGCAGCTTGGCCGGCGAACGGAATGAGATCTGTTAACGTAAATTCAGAAGCTATTCCCCTAATAAAAGTGCTGCTTTCACAACGCTGGTGTCTTTAATACAGCAAAAGCAGACTTACCGAAATAATGCGCCCCTATGCAAGCGACAGCCGTGAGGTTGACGATTTGCGAGAAGACTCGGGGCCAACGGTTTATCCGGTCATGAGGTCATTTTGCCCGCAGCTCTGTCAATAATGGAATAATAATGAGTAAGTTAAGATGAAAAGAATGTTGATTAACGCAACTCAGCAAGAAGAGTTGCGCGTTGCCCTTGTAGATGGACAGCGGCTGTATGATTTGGATATTGAAAGTCCGGGCCATGAGCAGAAAAAAGCGAATATTTACAAAGGCAAAATTACCCGCATAGAACCTAGTCTGGAAGCAGCATTCGTAGATTACGGCGCGGAACGACATGGTTTCCTCCCTCTGAAAGAAATTTCCCGCGAATATTTCCCTGGTAATTATGCTTCTCATGGCCGCCCGAACATCAAAGATGTGCTGCGCGAAGGTCAGGAAGTGATTGTTCAGGTAGATAAAGAAGAGCGTGGAAATAAAGGCGCAGCACTGACGACGTTTATCAGTCTGGCCGGTAGTTATCTGGTTCTGATGCCAAACAATCCACGTGCCGGGGGTATTTCCCGCCGTATTGAAGGCGATGACCGTACTGAACTGAAAGAAGCCTTATCCTCCCTGCAACTGCCTGATGGCATGGGTCTGATTGTGCGTACTGCCGGTGTCGGCAAATCCGCAGAAGCTCTGCAATGGGACCTGACTTTCCGCCTCAAACATTGGGATGCGATCAAGAAAGCCGCTGAAGGCCGCCCTGCTCCGTTTTTGATCCATCAGGAAAGCAATGTTATCGTTCGGGCGTTTCGTGATTACCTGCGCCCGGACATCGGTGAGATCCTCATCGATAACCCGAAAATTCTCGATCTGGCAAAAGAACATATTGCCGCGTTGGGCCGTCCTGATTTCAGCAGCAAAATTAAACCGTATGTGGGTGAGATTCCGCTGTTCAGTCACTACCAAATTGAATCGCAAATTGAATCCGCTTTCCAGCGTGAAGTCCGTCTGCCTTCCGGTGGCTCTATTGTTATCGACAGCACCGAAGCGCTGACCGCTATCGACATCAACTCCGCACGTGCCACCCGCGGCGGCGATATCGAAGAAACCGCATTCAACACTAACCTTGAAGCAGCAGATGAAATTGCCCGTCAGTTACGTCTGCGCGATCTCGGTGGTCTGATTGTTATCGACTTCATCGACATGACGCCCGTTCGCCACCAGCGCGAAGTCGAAAATCGTCTGCGTGATGCCGTTCGTCAGGACCGCGCCCGTATTCAAATCGGCCGCATTTCCCGTTTCGGTTTACTGGAAATGTCCCGTCAGCGCCTTAGCCCTTCATTGGGTGAATCAACGCACCATATCTGCCCGCGTTGTGCAGGTACCGGTACCGTCCGTGACAACGAATCCCTGTCACTGTCGATTCTGCGTCTGATCGAAGAAGAAGCACTGAAAGAAAATACCAAAGAAGTCCATGCCATCGTTCCGGTGCCTATCGCTTCTTACTTGCTGAACGAAAAACGTGAATCGGTGAATGCCATCGAAAAACGTCAGGGCGGTGTGCGCGCGGTGATCGTGCCTAACGATCAAATGCAAACTCCGCACTACCATGTCCTGCGTGTTCGTAAAGGCGAAGAAATCTCTGCACTGAGCTATCTGCTGCCACAGATTCATGAAGCAGAAATGCTGCAGCCTTCTGAAGAATTGCCCGCTGAGCGTCGTCGTCCTGAGCAACCCGCTCTGGCTGCGTTTGCGCTGCAAAGCGAAGCGCCTCCGTCCAGCTTTGAGCCGACGACCGAAACCGAAGAGCCGGTTAAAGTCAGAACCACAACAGTTAACGCTCCTGCAACACCTGTTGCTGAAAAATCAGGTTTTGTCAGCCGTCTTCTGAGCGGTCTGAAAAGCTTGTTCGCGCCTGAGCCACAGCAGGAAGTTAAACCTGTTGAAGCACCAAAAGAGGCTCAGGAAGCGGCTGAAACGGAAAATCGCCGTAACAACGAACGCCGTAATCCACGCCGCCAGGGCGGACGTCGTGAGCGCAACGGAGAACGTGGCGATCGCAATGACCGCGGTAATCGTGGTGAACGTGGCGAAGGCCGTGACAACAATCGTGATAATCGTGGCGAAAGCCGTGATAGCCGCGAAAATAATCGTGAACAGCGTGATGATCAGCGCCGTGGCCGCCGTAATCAGGAACCGGTTGTTACCGAAACCCGTAGCGAAGAGGTTGAAACGGCCGCGCGTGAAGAACAGCAACAACAGCCTCGTCGTGAACGCTCACGTCGCCGTTCTGAAGACAAGCGCAAACCACAGACGGAAGAAAAAGTTCAGGAAGTCGCAGCCGTTGAACAGGTTGCTGCGCCGGTGGTTGCTGATGAAACTGAGCAGGAAGATCGTCAGCCAACTCAGCGCCGTCAGCGTCGTCAGTTATCGCATAAAATCCGCTTCGAGTCTGAAACAGACGTTGATCACGAAGAAGAAGCTGCAGCACAGCTATTGATCACCGGCACTCGCCCGGCGGCGCCTGTGATTGCTGAGCAGGAACCTTCTGATGCTGAAACAACAAACATTACCGATAACGAAGATAATCAGAATGACAATGGCCGTGAAAATGGTATGCCACGTCGTTCACGCCGCTCGCCACGCCACCTGCGTGTAAGTGGTCAACGTCGTCGTCGTTATCGTGATGAACGTTATCCGACTCAGTCACCTATGCCACTTGCCGGTGCGTTTGTTTCTCCGGAAATGGCTTCGGGTAAAGTCTGGGTCACTTATCCGGTTGCCCCGTCTTCTGAACTACAGGTTGCTGAAACAGAAACCCCTGAAGTGCTGACTGAACAGGTTGAGATTGCACAGGCGAATACGCCGGTACTGTCTGAGATCGCTGAAGTTGCACAACCGTCAACCGCTGAACCTGCCGATGTTGTTGAAGCTGTTGCACAAGAAACTCCAGCCGAAACTACACTAACCGACGTTGCGCAGCCTGTTGCCGAAGAGCCAGTTCTCGTTGAACCGGCAACAGCTGAACCCGTCGTGGAAACGCCTGTTGTTGACGTTGCACCTGAAGCACACGAGCCAGTGGTCGTGGAACCAACACCTGTTCTCGCTGAACCTGAAGTTCAGGCCCCGGTGCCAGTCGCCGAACCTGAAGTGAAAGCTGAAGAGAAATCAGAACCGGTGGCTGACGTTAAACCTGCTGCAGAAGCTGCGCCAGTTGCAGTCGTGCCTGCAGTCACGGAAGCTGCGATTGTTGCACCTCGCTTCAAGCACCACGCGACAGCGCCTATGACGAAAGCTCCGGCACCCGCCTATATACAAGAGCCTCCTCGTCACAGTGACTGGGTTCGCCCTGAGTTCAACTTTGAAGGTAAAGGTTCTGCAGGTGGTCATGCGGCAGTCACTACTGCAACAGCCCCGGCAACCAAACCTGAAATGCCAGCCGAGTAACTGCTGAGCAGTGAGACTCAAAAACCCGCCTCGGCGGGTTTTTTTTTAAAGAAAATGACCAGAGGTTCAACCCGATCAGGCCAGACTTTTCAACCGGCGAATCGTAAGTTCCTCCAGTTTACCTTCCAGGCTTTTTGCAAAGTGTTGGAAATGCTCGGTCTTGTTGTGCTGATTCAGCGCCTCTTCAGAGGCCCATCGTTCGTAGAAAACAAAGGTACCCTCTGTATCGAGATCCTGATGCAGCTCATATTGCAGGCACCCTACTTCCAGCCGGCTTGGTTCAATGACATCAAGCAACGCTTCTGTCACTTTTGACTTGAATTCTGCTTTAGCGACAATAGTGGCAACCACTCTGATTTCCATAATAATTCTCCTGTTTTTTTGGTCATGCTTCAGGGCGTACCGGGAAGCACTCTGACTAAAATCTATTCCCACTATGAACCTGTCGATGCATTGATTTCAATACGAACTTTATTTAACGGATGCAACACAACGCTTTTACGCTTATTCTTGTTCCCCGCCGTTAATGCTCCCATTACCGCACCTGTTCTCTCTATTTTGTCCCTCAATGCCGGAGTTTTGCCTGATGACCGCAACACCGCAAGTTTTGAAAATCCGCCGTCCAGATGACTGGCATATTCACCTTCGTGACGACCACATGCTCAGCACGGTGTTACCTTTCACCAGTGAAGTATTCGGTCGCGCCATTGTTATGCCAAACCTCACTCCCCCCGTAACCACCGTGGCGGATGCGATAGCATATCGTGACCGGATTATGGCCGCGTTGCCTGCAGGACATAACTTTACTCCTCTGCTGACCTGCTATTTGACAGATTCTCTGGATCCGGAAGAAATTGCGCGCGGTTTCGGACAAGGTGTATTCACTGCGGCAAAATTGTATCCGGCCAATGCGACAACAAATTCTCAGCATGGCGTTTCTGATGTCAAAAAGATTTATCCTGTTTTGGAGCGTATGCAGAAAATCGGCATGCCTTTGCTGATCCACGGTGAAGTTACGCACAACCATGTAGATATTTTTGACCGTGAAGCCCGTTTCATTGATGAAGTCATGGATCCGGTACGTCGTCAGTTTCCTGAATTGAAAATTGTCTTCGAGCACATCACCACCAAAGAAGCCGCGCAATATGTTCTTTCTGGCAATCAGTATCTGGGTGCGACCATTACGCCACAGCATCTGATGTTCAACCGCAACCACATGCTGGTTGGCGGTGTACGTCCGCATCTGTTCTGTCTGCCAGTCCTCAAACGTAATATTCATCAGGAAGCATTGCGTGAAGTTATCGCCAGCGGAGCTGATCGCTTCTTCCTGGGGACCGACTCTGCGCCGCACACGAAAGGCCGTAAAGAATCAAGCTGTGGCTGCGCGGGTTGCTTTAATGCCCCGCTGGCGTTATCAGCTTATGCGACCGTCTTTGAAGAACTCAATGCGCTGCAACATTTTGAGGCGTTTTGCTCCCTGAACGGCCCGCGTTTCTATGGCCTGCCGCTGAATGAAGACTTCATCGAATTGTCCCGTATCCCGGTGACACAGCCTGAAGAAATTGTTTTAGGCCATGAATCTATTGTGCCATTCCTGGCAGGTCAGACACTGACCTGGAAAGTGACGTCTTACTAACAACAAATTCTCACCAGCGCGTATTGCACTGATCATGATTTGACTGTATAAATATACAGTCAAATCTATTCAGGAGGTCCTATGCGTGTTGAAGTCACAATTGATAAAACCAAGCCTCTGCCTGCCGGCGCGCTGGACGCGTTATCAGGTGAATTGAGTAAAAGAATTAACAAACAGTTTTCCGACCGCGAAAATAAAATCCAGGTGCGATATGCCGGGGCAAATAGCCTGTCTGTTCTGGGCGGGGCAAAAACTGACCGCGACCTGATTGAGGAAATTCTTCAGGAAACCTGGGAAAGCGCTGACGACTGGTTCTCCAATCAGAATGATGACTAAGCCGATGGAATTTCTGAAAAGCTATTCATTCTCTCCCCCCTATCTATAATAATCAGGTTTATTAAAACCACGCCGAAAGGCTATTTTTGTATTTCACCGGGCGTCGCAGTCCGGTTTTTTATTCCTTTTTACTGCATAAAACAGACTATTCTGAAAAATAAAATTTAGGTTAACTTCAGATTATTCCGTTTAATAAATAATCAACACAAATTATTTACAATTTAATTCTCTTAAACCACTCCCTAAATCGCTTTATCTGTTTATACTGAAATAGCTCACATGATAATGAGCCGCATTGATCCTCAGATAGTCACTCACGTCAGTCACTACAATATAAGGGGTCTATATGGACAGAAATGATGAAGTTATTCAGACACACCCGCTTGTTGGTTGGGATATCAGTACCGTCGACTCTTATGACGCCATGATGATACGCCTTCATTATCTGTCTTCAAAAGACCAGACACCCGAGGATGCTCAGGTAGACAGAACCCTGTGGTTAACTACCGACGTTGCACGGCAACTCATTACCATCCTTGAAGCCGGCATCGAAAAGATAGAATCTAACGAGTACGAATACAGTGATCACCGTAAACATTAATCTTTACCTGCACGTCTGAGGCACCAGCGATTTATCCTGGTGCCTTTTTCTTTGCCTCCGCCCTGCTTGCCTTCTTCGCTGTAAACTCTCTATCATGCCCGTAGCCAGCTTGTTAAAAACTCTCACCACAGGAACGTTTTAATTATGGATTACGATCTCATTATCGTAGGCAGCGGTTCGGTCGGTTCAGCCGCAGGTTACTACGCCACCCGTTCCGGCTTGAAAGTGCTGATGATAGACAGCGCAATGCCACCCCATCAGGCGGGGAGCCACCATGGCGAAACACGCCTTATCCGCCACGCTTACGGCGAAGGCTCACGTTATGTGCCAATGCTGTTGAGAGCGCAAACGCTTTGGGATGAACTGGCAGAACTCAGCAACGATAAGATTTTCCATCGCAGCGGCGTTCTGAACATAGGTCCTGAAAATTCAGAATTTATCTGTAATGTTAAGCACAGTGCAGAAACCTACCGTCTGGTCACACAATCTCTCAGTTCGGCCGAAATCCGCGAAAAATGGCCTCTTTTCACCTTACAGGACGGCTATTGCGGTGTGTACGAACCCAACTCGGGTTTTCTGCAAAGTGAAATGGCGGTGTCGGCGTATATTCGCCTTGCGCGGGAAGCCGGTTGTGCGCAGCTATTCAACTGCCCTGTTGAAAGCATTAACTGGCTGGATGATAGCATTGAAGTGACAACGATTGACGGAGTCTACCGCGGAGCCAAACTGGTGGTAGCAGCGGGAACCTGGGTCACAAAAATCCTGCCAGCGTTGCCCGTTAAACCTTTGCGTAAAGTGTTTGCCTGGTTCCATGCAGATGGCCGCTACAGTGAAGAAAACCATTTTCCCGCCTTTACGCTCGAAACGCTGCAAGGTGACCAGTATTATGGATTCCCCTCTGTTAAGGATGAACTGAAATTGGGGAAACATAATGGTGGTCAATGGATAACCGAACCTGAACAACGTAAATCTTTTGGCAGCTTCAGTCAGGATGGAACGGAATCATTCAATTTCTTCCGCCATTTCCTCCCGGGCGTGGGTGTCAGTTTGCGTGGTGCCTCATGCACTTATGATATGACGGCTGATGAAGATTTCATTATTGATACCCTGCCGGAAAGAGAAAATACGTTAGTGATTTCGGGGCTAAGTGGTCATGGGTTTAAATTCGCCAGTGTATTAGGAGAAATAGTTAGCCTCTTCGGTAACAATCGTCCTATTCCTTTTGATCTTACTCCCTTTTCTCTTAATCGGTTCAATTAATGTAAAATATTTTCTACCCTCGTGGATATTTAGCGGGGGTTATCATTTTATTTTCTTTATGATTTTTCTAATTCCAGTTTGAACAAGATCAACAGACTCGCATTTCCGAATTGACAGCATTAGAGAAAAGAATCTATGCTGGATACAGAAATCACAGGAGTGGTTTCCTGCGCGTAATGTTACGCATGACAAGGATGTGATATGAAAGTTTGTATAATTGAACCCTGTGGTTTTACGCGCTTAGGAATTTTCTCTTATCTCGTTGAAAATAATAGTCTTGATATTATTGATACTGTGAATATTTCTCATTCCCTTAATTTAATTCCTGAATTCGAACCAGATATTATCCTGGTAAATATGACGATTAATTGCCATACTGCAGAACTATCTGAAGAATTAAAAACCTTCTTTGAATTTCGTCATAGCGCCCGAATATACTGCTACGTTGATGCTCACTATCCGAATACCGAAACGCCAATTGCTGTAACCCGTGAAGTCTCTATTCTCAACAAGCAGTCGCTCACCGCCCTCTTGCAACAGATTGCTGAAGACCCTGAAGCATTTATGCCGATAAATAACATCGGCCTGCCAAAAACGTTACTGAGCGATCAGGAAATTCTGGTGATGAGTTACTGGATGTCTGAAATGCCGAACTATCGCATTGCCAGAAAATTAAACATCAGCAGCCGTACTGTTTATGTTCATAAACGGCATCTGGCGCAAAAAATCCGAGTCCGTAACCGGCTGGAGTTTTGTTTCATTTACAATCTGATTAAGTATTTATTCTGGCCGATTGATGATATTTCAGCAACGCCCATCAGCCGGCAGATTAAAGACGACCTGCAGATGATTTACAAAAATTACAGCTAAATCTGCGAACATCATGAATGCCCTGCTCATTCAGGGCATTTTTACGTGACGGCATTCTTTCTCACTTTTTTAAATATTTTTCCTGTATTCTCCGCCTCCCGCCAGGTTGTACTGTAACTGCAGAAATCTGCAACGGACGTCATGGCACGCCTGTACCCCTACCCTCATGGCAGAACAGTGAATGCGCTCGCTCATCATTTCGAAGAGAAAAGCTAACTTTTGCGTTCTGCGGGACAATCACCCAGAAGCACAGTAATTTTGTGGCCTGCCGCTGTGGCTTCAAGCGCTATCCTGAGCACAATCGTCAGTGGCACCGAAAGCAACATGCCAACCGGCCCCATCAGCCATCCCCAGAAGATCAACGACATAAAGACCACGAGTGTCGATAAACCTAATCCGCGCCCCAAAATTTTCGGATCAATAATACTGCCGAAAACCAGATTGATCAGGATATATCCCCCCGTCAGGATCAATCCTTCAGTGGAACCATTAAACAGAAAGGCCTGAATGATCGGCGGGATAGCCGCGATAAAAGAACCTATGTTGGGAATGTAATTAAGGGCAAAAGCCAGCATCCCCCACAGAAAAGCAAAACGAATGCCGGTAACCGCCAGTAAGGCCCAAACAGCCAGCCCCGTTACCACACTGATCAGTGTTTTGATCACCAGATAGCGTGTCACACTGTCCAGCGCACGCTGAACATTCGCCATGCCTTTGTCCGGGTCATCTGACATTTGTTCCACTTTGTAGGGCAGTTGCGGGACTTCAAGCAGCATGAATGCAACGGTCATCAGCAGTAAGAACAACCCCGCCATCGCATTGGACAAATAGCTGATCAACTTACTGACCAGATTCAGCGTCGCCGCGGGATCAATGTATCCGGCCAGTTGTTCGGAGGATAGCGTCAGCCCGCTTTGCGGAAACCAGGCTTCGATATCACTGAGTTTCTCAACTAGCAGTCCGCGATATTGTGGCAATGTACGGGCAAACTCATTGAGTGTCACCAGCAGTTTGGTCGTGAGGAAAACCATCATGCAAATTACCAGTGTCGCCACCAGCAAAACAGCCAATGCCCTGGGCACTCGCCATTTCTCCAGCAAGACAATCAGCGGATTCAATACGAAAGCCAGAAAAAGCGCCAGAATAAAGGGCACGATAATATCTGCTGCGGATTTAATTCCCGCGAAGATAACTACCAACATTGCCATCATTACAACAGCTTTCAGGCCCTGAGTTGTTACGATCATTTTACGCACATCTTTCTCCTGAAACTGGCCGGATCCTTTAGCGAGATTTCACCCACTCACGCAGACGCTGGATATGTACGTACAGTGCCGGAATAAATAAGATCCCTGCCGTCGTGGATAACAACATCCCACTGAACACCGTTACGCCGATAATATGGCGGCTCATGGCTCCGGCCCCGGATGCCATGACCAGCGGTAACACCCCAAGAATAAATGAGATTGCGGTCATCATTACCGCACGGAAACGCTGTTTTGCCCCATCCTGAGCCGCGTCATGTACCGACGCCCCCTCTTCTCTTCTGGCTTTCGAGAACTCAACGATCAGAATGGCATTCTTCGCTGCGAGCCCTATGAGCAAGACCATGCCGATCTGAGCGTAGACATCGTTGCTTAGTCCTGCTAGATGCAGGCCGGCGATTGCGCCAAACACCGCAAATATCACGGAAATCATGACAATAAGAGGGATGCTCCAGCTTTCGTATTGCGCCACCAGGAACAAATACGCAAACAGCAATGCAGCCGCATAGATAAGAATGGCCTGGCCGCCAGCCTGTATTTCCTGCAATGACATGCCGGTCCATTCATAAGCGTAACCCGCAGGTAATGTCCCGTTCAGGATATGTTCCATCTGTGCCATAGCTTCACCGGAGCTGATACCGGGTGCTGCCGAGCCGCTGATCGCCAGGGAAGGAAACTGGTTATATTGGGTAATAAATGGCGCACCCAACGATGGTGTCAGTTCAACCATCTTCGCAAGGCTGACCAGTGAGCCGTTGTCGCTGCGTACCGTCAGTGCAGATATCTGGTCTGCACGTTGGCGGTCTTCCATTTCATTTTGCATCTGCACATTAAACAGACGGTTATTAATGATGAAATCGCTGACGTTAACCCCGCCTAGTGACGTCTGTAACGTACCGAAGATACGGCTGACCGGCACCTGCATCAACGCTGCACGGTCGCGGTCCACACTCAGGGCAATTTCCGGTACGGACGCACTGAAGGTGGTAAATACGCGGCTCAGGCTGGGATCCTGATTAGCGGCCTGGATCAGCGCCTGCCCTGTGGCAGCCAGTTCTTGCGGGGATTGCCCCTGTAATGCCTGCAAACGCAAATCCAGCCCTGATGCTGTACCTAATCCGGAAATCGCGGGCGGATTTATGGCCATAATTATCGCAGAAGGAATGCCGGCCATCGCCGGTTGCAGCCGCCCGATCACCTGATCCACACGGCTACGCTCGTCCCATGGCTTGAGCAATACAATACCAAAGGCGGCATTTGGCGAGCTCCCGCCGCTCAGCAGGCTGAAGCCACTGATAGCGATCACATCCTCGACCGCCGGGTCTTTCTGCATAATCTGCTGCATTTGTTCAAGCACAACATCGGTACGGTTTAATGATGCTCCATCAGGTAACTGTACATTCACAAAGAAGTAGCCCTGATCTTCATCTGGCAGAAAGGATTTTGGCAAACTGCTGTAGCCCCATACGCTGGCTCCGCCGATCAGACAAACCGTCACAATGCTGGTAAACACATTTTTGCTGATCCCCCGTGTAGCTTTCACATACACGTTACGGACGTGCTCCAACCCGAGATTGAACCCGCGAAAAACACGTGCCGGTTTGTCCGGGCGCGGTTTCAGCAGGGATGCACAAAGCGCAGGGGTCAGAGTCAGCGCGTTGATACTCGATAAAACGACGGCTGCTGACAGCGTGACAGCAAACTGACGATACAGTGCGCCGGTAATCCCTGGCAGAACGGCAACCGGAACGAACACCGCCAGCAATACCACGGTAGTCGCGATGATCGGCCCGGCGATCTGCTTCAGGGCTTCACGGGTTGCAGCCACACGCCCGAGCGACGGATCTTCCATCATCAGACGCTCCACGTTTTCCACCATCACGATGGCATCATCGACCACGACTGTCAGCGCCAGAATAATGGCAAACAAGCTGAGAGTATTGGCGGAATAGCCAAAGGCATAAAGCACGGCAAAGGTGCCCAGCAAAGAAACAGGAATGGTCAGTGCCACGATAAATGTCGCCCGTGCACTTTGCAGAAACAGGTAAACAACCGACAGCACGACGATAAAGGTCAGCACCAGTGAAACGGTAATTTCATCGAGCGTAGCACTGACAAAACGGGTCGAGTCGAATTTGATTTCATAAGTCAGATCATCAGGGAAATTGCGCACCTGACGCGACATTTCCTCACGCACCGCGTCCGCCACACTCAGCGCATTCGCTCCCGGCGCGGGGTATACCGAGAGAAAAGCTGACGGTGTCTGGTTCAGTGTCGCATTCACCTGATAATCCTGCGCGCCCAGCTCAATACGGGCGACATCGCGCAAACGCACCGTACCGCCATGCGCGTTTTTACGCACAATAATATTGCCGAACTCCTGCGCTGAACTCAGACGCCCTGCCCCGCTGATCGTCAGGGTTTGCTGTTGCATTGACGGGCTCGGTGATGCGCCAATCTGCCCGGCCGCAGCCTGCACATTCTGATTATTAATCGCGGCGCTAATTTCCATACTGCTGACATCCAGCGCTTCCATTTTGCGCGGATCCAGCCAGATACGCATGCTGTAGTCACGCGAACCAAAAACCCGAACATCACCTACGCCATCAACACGCGCCAGCGCATCACGCAACTGGATACTGGCAAAGTTGCTGATGAATAACATGTCATGGGCTTTCTCTGGTGAAAGGAGGCTGATACCCATCAGTATATTGGAAGCCTGTTTGCGCACCGACACGCCCGTATTCAGCACTTCTGGCGGAAGACGGGAGCTGACCTGTGAAATACGATTTTGTACTTCGACGGCTGCCGTATCCGGATCAGTACCGCTGGCGAAGGTAATAGTCAGCGTGTAGCTGCCGTTATTGCCGCTGTTCGATGACATATAAAGCATGTTACTGACACCGTTGACCTGTGCCTCGATCGGCGCAGCAACAGACTCCGCGACGTCCCGTGCACTCGCACCGGGATAAATAGCACTGACTGACACCACCGGTGGCGTAATATCCGGATATTGCTCAACCGGGATAACCTTCAGGGCGACGGCACCGATCAGCGCCGTCACCAGCGCAATAACCACTGCAAAACGGGGTCTTTTGATAAATTTCTGGAGCATCGTTGTTCCTTAACGTTTTTTCGCGGCCATATCCGGGGCTTCGGTTGCCCGTGCGTTCACTTCCATTCCTGGCCGGATCCATTGCTGGCCTTCGGTCACGACTTTTTCTCCGCCCTGCAAGCCCTCTATGACGAAATAACCGTGTCCGATCTGCGCGCCAAGCCTCACCAGCCGCGCTTCTACGCGCTGCCCGGCATTGACCAGCAAAACAAAATGCCCTGTCGCATTTTGCTGCACAGCCTGCGCAGGTAATACCGGCAGTGAATGTCCGGAACGCGGCTTTGCCGCTACATTCACAGTGCCCCCCGGCAGCAAACGATGCTCAGGATTTGCTACGGTCAGCCTGACCGGTAAAGTGCCTGTTTGCGCATCAATACGGTTACCGATGGATTCCAGCACCGGCGCTTTCATGTAAGGCGAACCGTCAGATAAACGCAGAGAAAGCATCATGTTATCGGCCATGAAGGCGTCCTGCAGCGTGCCACTGCTGTGGCTGGCACTGAGAACATCACGTTCGTTCACTGAAATTACTACGCGCACCGGATCAAGCTGCACGATCTCCGTGAGCACACCGCTGGCCGGATTCACCAGGCTTCCGGTATGAAAATGGCTTACGCCGATACGCCCTGAAATGGGGGCCGTAATGCGGGTGTAGCTCAGTTGTAGTTCCTGAGTGTTCAGCGCTGCCTGCGCCTGTGTGACGGCTGCACGGGCAGTATCACGCGCGGCCAGCGCAGCATCAACGTCTGACTGACTGACGGTCCGCGCATCACCGAGACGCTGTATACGGTTCAGATGGGTCTGGGCATGACGCGCGGTGGCATTGGCACTGTCTAACCGGGCTTTGGCCTGCGCGACAGCCGCCTGATGCAAAGCGGGTTCTATTTCATACAAAACGTCGCCTGCATTCACAAACTGCCCTTCCTCAAAGGCACGACGGGCAATAAAGCCTTCGGTACGGCTGGTCACATTGACGGCCTGAACAGCTTCAAGGCGACCCAGGTATGTGCGGCTGACGCCATCAGGTTGGGTAGCAATTGTCACTGTTGTCACCGCTGGCAGAAGTTGCGCAGCCGCACCGGTCAGGGGGAATGATAAGAGGGTCAGCAGTACAGGCACTGCCATAAAACGACGCATTGCAGGAAACATAAAGTCACTCTCCATGTGATGTCGGACGTGGCACCTTTAATTCAGCGAAAATGCACACACCGGCAACATCAGATAATAATCTATAAAAAAATTCCTAATCAGAATTATTGAGGATTATAAATATTGTCTGATATCACAAGCTGATCTCGATCAGCTTGTGAATGAACCTTTAACTTCTTTACGTTTTATTTAATCACCATTTAGATTCTTATTATGAATAAACAATCCATTATTCTCTGCTGCGCAACGGGTGAAATAAAAACACCACATCGTATTAATCACAGCCGGAATTATAATTTTTACTCAGTTTTTTAGAAATAGAAATAACTTTACGGTTGGTGACAAATCCTTACAAAGCATCTCCTGTACTGGATCAGCTATGCCAAAATTCGTTTACATCAAAAAATAACAAAACTACTGAACAAAAACTCCTTGAAATCATCAAAAATAATGAATGAGTTAAATTAATTGCAACATTTGAAAATAATAGTTTGCCAAGATGTTTCTAAGTGTTTAATTTTCAGCAATGCCTTATTACTGAGAACACCATCCTATGCACTGGAAAAATACCCCCGTCCGCTTTGGTTCTATTTCCATGTTAATTCATTGGCTCGTCGCTCTGACTGTTTATGGTTTATTTGCACTGGGATTATGGATGGTCGGACTGGGTTATTACGATACCTGGTATCACCGTGCGCCAGAAATACATAAAAGTGTCGGCATCCTGATTTTTGCTGCGATGGTATTTCGTCTCGCCTGGCGGTTTATTTCTCCGCCACCCAAACCGCTGGACAGTTACAGCGCGAAAACACGCATCGGCGCCTGGCTGGCTCACGTTCTGTTGTTCACCGGCCTGTTCGGCATTTTGATCAGCGGCTATCTGATTTCAACGGCTGAAGGCCAGCCGGTCAGCGTCTTCGGTTGGTTTGAGGTACCTGCTACGTTGTTTGGGCTGGAACAACAGGCTGATATTGCGGGCACCCTGCATCTGTGGATGGCGTGGGGCATTGTCATCATTTCAGGTTTTCACGCCCTTGCCGCACTTAAACATCATTTCATCGATCGCGACAGCACCCTGATGCGCATGCTGGGGCGCTGATCCGGTTTACGTTCTGCTCTTTACTTATGTTGTTCACATTATGGATAAACGGAGAATAACCATGTTGAAAAAGACCACTCTGGGTTTAACGCTGGCCTCGCTGTTACTGGCGGCGGGTTCGGCAACGGCAGCCAGCTACAAGATCGACAAAGAAGGTCAGCACGCGTTTATTGAATTTCGTATCAAGCATTTAGGTTATAGCTGGCTGTATGGCAGCTTTAACGATTTCGATGGCGGATTCACCTTTGATGAGAAAAATCCGGCTGCGGATAAAGTCAATGTCACCATCAATACCACCAGCGTCTTTACGAATCATGCCGAGCGTGACAAACATCTGCGCAGCGCTGAATTCCTGAATGTTGGCAAACATCCGCAGGCTACGTTCAAATCAACGTCAGTGACAAAAGAAGGTGAAAACCTGTCAGTGACCGGCGATTTCACGCTTAACGGCGTCACCAAGCCTTTAACATTACAGGCGAAATTGCTCGGTCAGGGCAAGGATCCGTGGGGCGGTTACCGTGCTGGCTTTGAAGCGGCAGGCACCCTCGCACTGAAGGATTACGGTATCACGACCGATCTGGGCCCGGCATCGCAGAACGTTGAGCTGATCATTTCTGTCGAGGGTGTGCAGGAGAAATAATTCCTGCCGCCAACGTAAAGGCCCTGAATCGCTCCCGCCATTCAGGGCCTTTTATAGACACCGGTCAGTCGTTTTCAGGTGCCGGAATATGCATGGTGGTTTGCAATAATCCCTTGGATTTATTGAAAATTTTTATGCCATTCTCGCGGCCCGCGCGCAAAGCCCGTTGTTCTTCTACCGGTAGCTTCAGCTCTGTCATACAGATTTCGCTGCAACATCCGTCAAATTTCGCTGCACACGTCGGACACTGAATAAACAGCAGATGGCAGCCGTCATTTTTACAGTTGGTGTGATTATCACAGGCTGTACCGCACTGATGACAATGCGCAATCACGTCATCAGAAATACGCTCACCCATACGTTCATCAAACACAAAATTTTTGCCTTTGAATTTAACAGGTAAACCCTTCTCTTTGGCACGACGAGCATATTCGATAATGCCGCCTTCCACGTGATACACATTCTTAAAACCTTTGTACAGCATGTACGCACTGGCTTTCTCACAGCGGATGCCCCCGGTGCAATACATCACAATTTTCTTATCTTTGTCTTCTTTAAGCATATCAACGGCCATGGGCAGTTGATCGCGGAAAGTGTCAGACGGGACTTCAATCGCGTTATCAAAATGCCCCACCTCGTATTCGTAGTGGTTACGCATATCGACAAACAAGGTGTCCGGATCGTCAATCATGGCATTGACCTGTTCAGCTTTCAGGTACTCACCTACGTTTGACGGATCGAAAGAATCATCATCAATCCCGTCCGCTACGATGCGGTCACGCACTTTGAGACGCAGCACCCAGAAGGATTTACCGTCATCTTCCAGCGCAACATTCAGCCGGACCTGATCCAGCGCCGGATGGCTGGAAAACAACCCGGTTTTAAACGCTTCAAACTGGCTCTGCGGTACGCTGATTTGCGCGTTAATCCCTTCTTTTGCCACGTAAATACGGCCAAACACGTTAAGGCGTGTCAGACTGACATACAGAGCGTCACGGAAGGCCTTTGGATCTTCAAGCTGGAAATACTTATAAAAAGAAACCGTTGTACGGGGCTCAGTTTCAGCCAACATGCGCGCACGGAGTTCCTCATTAGAAATACGGTTATGTAACACTGGCATGGTGTACGTTCCTGTCTTTCAGGGAAATTTAACTATTGAATACCGAATAGCTACTTTTGAAGCGGCAAGATTATACATTAAAGCAACAACGAGGACATCTTACGTTGAAAATTCGGCAGAAGAAAAAACACCTGCTGTTCATTGCCCATTTTTGAAATGCGATAACCTACTCTTAGTTGTTATCTATCCTTGTAGTCCATCACCACGCTGAATTTTAAGGGGCATAAAACATGAGTAAGCTTTTTGAACCGATTTCCTTAGGGAAGCTGACCCTCGCTAACCGCATCGTGATCGCGCCAATGTGCCAGTATTCATCCGACGAAGGGAAAGCCACATCCTGGCATCACGCGCATCTTGGGCAGTTATCCTTTTCCGGCGCGGGTTTACTGATCCTTGAAGCGACCGCTGTTGAAGCCGTCGGACGCATTTCGGCCCAGGACTTAGGCTTATGGGATGATGAAACCGAAGCTGCCATGAAGGATTTAGTGACCGGCTTACGCGAAAACAGTGATATGCCACTCGGTCTGCAACTCGGACATGCCGGGCGTAAAGCCTCGTGCGCTGCCCCCTGGAATGGCGGTGCACAAATTCCTCCCTCCGCAGGCGGCTGGCAGACGGTTGCGCCCTCACCGCTGGCCTTCGCGGAAGGTACCGAAGCCCCGCTGGCGATGTCCACGGAACGTATCGCAGAACTGAAAAAAGCCTATGTTGATACGGTTCGCCGCGCAGATCGCCTGGGCTTTGATCTGCTGGAGCTGCACGGCGCGCACGGTTACCTGTTGCATCAGTTCCTGTCACCGCTTTCAAACCAGCGCACCGATCAGTACGGCGGGTCTCTGGAAAACCGCATGCGTCTGCTTTTGGAAATTTTCACGGAAATCCGTGCGGCATTCCCGGCAGAAAAACCGATTGGCGTACGCATTTCTGCGACCGACTGGGTAGACGGGGGCTGGGATCTGGAGCAGTCCGTTGAACTCGCCAAAGCGCTCGACGAGCTGGGTTGCAGCTACATCCACGTCTCCAGCGGCGGCCTGAGCCCGCAGCAGAAAATCACGGTGGGTCCGAACTATCAGGTCCCCTTCGCGGATAGCATTAAGCGCCATGTAAAAATGCCGGTGATTGCGGTGGGTCTGATCACAGAACCGGAACAGGCCGAAGCGATTATCGGCACCGGGCAGGCAGACATGATTGCTCTGGCGCGCGGCATTTTGTACAACCCGCGCTGGCCCTGGCATGCGGCGGCAAAACTGGGGGAAAAAGTGGCTGCGCCGAAACAGTACTGGCGCAGCGAGCCTCACAGCGTCAAAGGTCTTTTTCTGCCGAAATAATCGCCTGACTTAACATTAACGCGGGACTCGCCAGAAATGGCATTTCGCAAACGTGATCCCGGGCGGCGGTAGTGTCGCCCGTTTCATTGACAAAAAGGCATTCTCTACTGATATTTGAATCATGGTGAGTGAATATGCCGGGAAATTAATGCGTACTTTTTGTTTTACATTCACGCAAACTATAAGTAAATGAGGTATTAGTGCCGTGGATTTTCACCTCACACCGAAAAAATGCCACAATATTCCACTTTGCTGCAAAAAATAACGTACAACGCATATTCCGGATGAATATGTGTCCGTGTTTCTGTGGCAGGCTGCTGCATTAGACAGAGCTTATAAACTTTCTACTTCGACTCACTGACGCAGAGATTCTATGACTCAGGTACCAACCTTTACTCGTTCGTTACTGCACCCGCGCTACTGGATCACCTGGATGGGTCTGGGACTGCTTTATGTGCTGGTGTTACTGCCTTACCCGGTCATTTACCGCATCGGTACCGGCCTGGGCCGCTTCTCAATGCGCTTCCTGAAACGTCGCTATAAAATCGCCCGGCGTAATCTCGAATTATGTTTCCCGGACATGCGTGCGGAACAGCGCGAAGATATGATACTGAAAAACTTCGAGTCCGTCGGCATGGGCTTGTTTGAAACTGGCATGGCGTGGTTCTGGCCAGACTGGCGCATAGAGCGCTGGTTCAAAGTCAGCGGTCTGGAACATATCCAGCATGCGAGAGAGAATAAACAAGGGGTTCTGCTAATCGGTGTGCATTTCCTGACG
Organism: Rahnella sp. PD4; assembly: GCF_049199325.1. NCBI lineage: Bacteria > Pseudomonadati > Pseudomonadota > Gammaproteobacteria > Enterobacterales > Yersiniaceae > Rahnella > Rahnella sp. PD4. Next base: position 74,270 of record NZ_JBLZQF010000011.1, read on the forward strand.
CTGGAACTGGGTGCGCGTATCTTTGGGATCCATAATCCCGGCGTGGGCGTTTACCGTCCTCACGATAACAAGCTGATGGATTGGATCCAGACCAAAGGCCGTATGCGGTCTAACAAAGGGATGCTGGATCGCAAAGATCTCAAAGGGATGATCCGCAGCCTCAAGCAAGGCGACATCATCTGGTACGCACCGGATCATGACTACGGTCCGCGAGCCAGCGTATTTGTGCCCTTTTTTGCGGTAGATAAGGCCGCCACCACAACCGGGACATATCTGCTGGCACGCATGGGCAAACCGGCGATTATTCCCTTCACTCCGCGACGACTGCCGAAAGGGGAAGGTTATGAGATGATTATTCACCCTCAGGTCGCTGACTTCCCGCTGGATGACGAAGTGGTTGCCGCAGCGTACATGAACAAAGTGGTGGAAAACGAGATCCGCCAGGCACCGGAGCAGTATATGTGGCTGCATCGTCGGTTTAAAACACGCCCGCAGGGTGAGCCTTCGCTCTACAAACCCCTTAGCGATTAATCAATCAAAACCGGTCCGGCCACCGTCGCTGGTCCGGTTTTTTGATTTGCTTCATCAATTTTTTTCACAAACTTCTTCAAACTTATCAGATTTTATCCGATCCTGTTTAGGCCAATACTCTCCCCATCATTTCTCCACGTGATTACTCCGCTTATTTTGGAGCCGCGTGACCCCCGCCTCTGAACAGGCATGTTACCTTTAAAAGGAACACATTATGTTGGCTAAACTGAACACCGCCTTTACCCGTGCTGTTGATCATCAGAATTTCGGTAAGCTTTTGTTGCGTCTGACTTTTGGTATTTTAGTTTTATTCCACGGTGTGGCAAAAGTGGAAAATGGTGTGGGCTGGATTGCACAGATGTTACAAGCTGATGGCCTGCCTGGCTTTATTGCTTACGGTGCCTATATAGGTGAAGTGATCGCGCCGGTGCTGATTATTCTGGGTATATTCACCCGCCCTGCCGCGCTGATTCTGGCATTCAATATCTTAGTGGCCGTTTTCCTGGTTGTTGGCGGCAAATTCTTCACCGTCACCGAAGTGGGTGCCTGGGGACTGGAAGGTGAAGCTCTGTATTTCTTCGGTAGCCTGGCCATTATGTTCCTGGGTAGCGGCCGTTACTCTGTTATGAAGAACGAAGCCCTCCGTTAAGATCTGGTTTTAGTTGTGTCTTTCATTGTCTGTTTTTAATTCTGTGTCTGTCGCGGTCAGCCTCGGTGCTGACCGTTTTTTTTGACTTTTACCGCGCTGAATTGCTCTTCTTTATCCCGCCAAATTTTTTGAACCTGTATTTCACTTGGCTTGTTACAGTTCATTAACATCATTGAAGTGAATGATAATTAGGCGCATAATTATCAAGCCAACTGACTGTTATTTGTGCTCTGTCTTGTTTCTTTCTCTCATTCCAGAGCAAATCTGATCCCTTTATTCGGTACTATATGACTTCGGCCTCTGAACCTGAAATCGCCCCAGATCCCATTAACTGGAAACGAAATTTATTTGTTGCCTGGATCGGTTGTTTCCTTACCGGTGCTGCATTCAGTCTGATCATGCCTTTCCTGCCCCTTTACGTGGAAACCCTCGGCGTAACCGGTCATGAATCCCTGAATATGTGGTCCGGGCTGGTGTTTAGTATCACTTTCCTGTTTTCCGCCATCGCCTCACCTTTCTGGGGTGGGCTCGCCGATCGTAAAGGCCGAAAAATCATGCTGCTGCGCTCTGCACTTGGTATGGCGATTGTCATGGCGTTAATGGGATTTGCACAAAACATCTGGCAGTTTCTGGTTCTGCGTGCATTACTCGGTTTGCTTGGCGGATTTGTTCCTAATGCCAATGCGCTGATCGCCACCCAAATTCCGCGCAATAAAAGCGGCTGGGCACTCGGCACGCTGTCTACCGGTGCCGTGAGTGGCGCCCTGATTGGTCCGCTGGTCGGCGGCTTGCTCGCTGACAGCTACGGTTTGCGGCCGGTTTTCTTCATCACAGCGTCCGTGCTGTTTCTCTGCTTCCTGATGACGCTGTATTTCATCCGTGAGCAATTTGTCCCTGTGAACAAAAAAGATATGCTCAACCGTAAACAGGTTTTCGCTTCACTGAAAAACCCCAAACTGGTGCTCTGTCTGTTCGTCACGACGCTGATTATTCAGGTAGCAACCGGTTCTATTGCGCCCATACTCACGTTGTATGTGCGTGAACTGGCGGGAAATACCCAGAACCTGGCGTTTATCAGCGGTATGATAGCTTCGGTGCCGGGCGTGGCCGCACTGATGAGTGCGCCGCGTTTAGGCAAACTCGGTGACCGGATAGGCCCCGAGCGGATCCTGGTGGCGATGATGGCGTTATCTGTGCTGTTATTGATTCCGATGGCCTTTGTACAAACACCATTGCAGTTGGGTATTTTGCGTTTTCTGTTGGGTGCCTGCGATGGTGCATTGTTGCCAGCCGTTCAGACCCTGCTAATTTATAACTGCACGAATCAGGTGGCAGGACGGGTATTTAGCTACAACCAGTCATTCCGTGATGTCGGCAATGTCACCGGTCCGCTACTGGGTGCCGCGGTCTCAGCCAGCTACGGCTTCCGGACGGTATTTTTTGTCACGGCGATGGTCGTATTATTTAATGCAGGATATTCGTACTGGTGTCTGCAACGCCGGCCGCATCAGGCCATGATTGACTGAATCACAACCGGCGAAGCAGAACGGGGCATTGAGTTTTAACTACCTGCGGCGGTACGGGTGAATGTTCCGTCACCTCAACGACTGGCCGTCGCGCTTCATAATGCTTGCCAGCCGTTGTGGCCGAAGCACAGACATCAGTTTCTGTACTCTGCTGACATTTATCGCTAGGCCGTCCAGTCACGCAATGCCAGTACTACCCGATAACCGTCAATGTCCTCAAAGGTTTTGCCGCATTCATCCCAGTAGGGATTAAACGACGGTACGGCAATAAAACCCGCCTGTAGCATCCGCTCGCACTGCATACTCCACTGCTGATTATCCGGGATATAGAACACCAGAAGATTGTCTTCGGTAGGCGCACGCCCCACGGACGAGCCGTGATGATGCGTAAATTCGAGATGATAATGATGATGCGCATGCCCGACCAGCACACCATCAAACCCCTGATGATCGCAAAAACTGCCGATGATGTCGAAACCCAGCCCTTCTGAATACATACGCGTTATTTGCCCGAGATTATCCGTCGGGCGCGCCACCCGTAAGATTGCCTGTCGTGAAACCATCTGTACTCCTGCTCTTTTTTAAATAGCCGCAACGGCGCGGGTAAGAAAATGAGAATAGCAGAAAAAATCTGACTGATTTCGTCTGAAAACTTGCATCCTGTCAGTTATCGACAACACTCTTTTAATCAGGTTTTTCACTGTCAGATGGCTGTTACTTATTCATTAATAACGCTATTTGCTGCAGATCCCTTTATCGTTCAACTCAGGAGACAACAATGAGCATGTACGCAACGCTGGAAGAAGCTATTGATGCCGCCCGCGAAGAATTCCTCGAAGCCGCGCAGGATCGGATCCATGACGACGAAGAACCCATTCCGGATCAGTTTAATCTGCAAAAATATATCATGCAGGATGGCGATGTGATGTGGCAGGCGGAGTTCCTCAATGGTGAAGGAGATTCCATCGATGCGCTGACGTTCCGCAGCGGTGCAGCGGCGCAGGCCATCTTTGATGAGGATTATGATCTGATAGAACTCGAAGAAGAATGGCAGGAAGAAGCCACGCTTTATGAATGGGATGAAGGTGAATATCAGCACGAACCGCCGCTCGATACTGAAGAAGGTAAAGCGGCATCTGAAGAATGGGACGATGAAGACGAATACCCGGGTCGTGATATCGATTAAGTCACTTTATTCATAAGGCCCGTGGCGGGCGTCAACCGGCAGCATGAACGTGTCGACAATCATCGACAGAGGAACATCGATAACAGTGACATAACGCCACGGGCTGTCCCGTAAATCCCACTGCACCCCGGGATAATACTGGTTACCATGCCCCTGTCCCGGCACAGTCCGGCTGATAATACTGCCGCATCCGGTCAGCATCGTCGCCAGCAATGCCAGCGCACACCCGCGAAAAATAACCCGATTAATCACTCACCCAACCTGTCGATTCAATTCAAAAGAAGTCTATTCAGCAACACCGTCAGCTTATCACGCACCCTGTGTGCCTTATGTTAAGGCAAGGTAAAAAATTCCGGCGCTCCCCGCTAAAGTGTAATCCGCCTTTCGTCACAAAGAAAACGGGCAGTATGCGTTCACATACTGCCCGTTTTTTATTTACCCCATGTCATTTTCAGGCGGATTTAACTTCAGGCGTCTGAGTGACAGGGAATGCCTGCACATTACGAGGCAGTTGCGCGTAGTAAGCACTCCATACCTGCTGATCAGGTTGCGTCCACACGGCAGAGTGTAAACGCGCCATCAGTACCGGATCACTTAACAGGATCAGGCGATCCGCCTTGCCCAGATCCTTAGGACCGGTTTTTAGCGCATGCTCAAGATGAGCACGACGGCCGTTTTCTACCGTTTCACGCAGCAGGTGACGGGATGTTGCCATCGCCGTTGCCAGCGCGTTGAAGCCCGGATCGAAGACCGCATGCATAAAGCCATTTTGCAGCTTACGCGAACGGTTCAGCGTCAGGTATTCCTCGGTAGCCACCAGTTCACGCGGAGGATCGTATTCTTCCGGGATCAGGAACAGTTTGGCTTTCTTACTCTTAATCCCTAACGTTGCCCGGCTCGACAGTACAGAGACGATTGGCGACAGGATAAGAGAGAAAACGATGGGTGCCAGCCACCACAGGAAACGCAAGTCCAGCCACGCCATACCGGCCGCCCAGACCGCACCCAGCAACAGCTGAGAACCGTGACGTTTAAAGGCTTCGCCCCATGGAGTATCGTCGTCATCGCGCTGCGGTGAGTTCCAGACCACTTCCCAACCCAGGAACGCGCTGACCACGAAGACAGTGTGGAACAACATACGTACCGGTGCCAGCAATACTGAGAACAGCATTTCGAGGAACATGGAAATCAGCAGACGGAATGCTCCACCAAACTGTTTTGCCCCTTTCGCCCAAATCAGCACAATACTCAGCAGTTTTGGCAGGAACAGCAACACCATGGTGGTCGAGAACAAGGCAATCGCCAGTTCCGGACGCCACTGCGGCCATACCGGGAATAGCTGACGGGGTTGCAGGAAATACTGCGGTTCCATCAGCGTGTGCACGACCTGCAATGCGGTCGACAAAGCCAGGAAGGTAAACCATAACGGTGCCGACAGGTAAGACATGACCCCCGTCAGGAACACCGCGCGGTGAACCGGGTGCATACCTTTTACCAGGAACAGACGGAAGTTCATCAGGTTCCCGTGACACCAGCGACGGTCGCGCTTCAGCTCATCGAGCAGGTTCGGTGGCAACTCTTCATAACTGCCGGGCAGATCATAAGCAATCCATACACCCCAGCCAGCACGACGCATCAATGCCGCTTCCACAAAGTCATGAGACATGATGGAACCCGCAAAGGAACCTTCACCCGGTAACGGTGCCAGTGCACAGTGCTCAATAAACGGTTTCACGCGGATAATGGCGTTATGGCCCCAGTAATGGGATTCGCCCAACTGCCAGAAATGCAAACCAGCAGTAAACAGCGGGCCGTAAACACGGGTCGCAAATTGCTGGCAACGCGCATACAGCGTATCCATGCCTGAGGCTTTTGGCGCAGACTGGATAATACCGGCGTTCGGGTTGGCATCCATCAGACGGGCCAGGCCGGTCAGACATTCGCCACTCATGACGCTGTCGGCATCAAGAATAACCATATAGGCATATTCCCCGCCCCAGCGACGGCACCAGTCATCAATGTTACCGCTTTTGCGTTTTACACGACGGCGACGACGGCGATAGAAAATACGTCCGTGACCCTCAACGTCGCGGCACACTTCCATCCAGGCTTTTTGTTCCGCTACGCAGATATCCGGGTCGTAACTGTCGCTCAGCACGTAGATATCGAACTGATCCAAATCTCCCGTCGCTTTGACTGATTCATACGTTGCACGCAGACCCGCGAAAACGCGCTCCACGTCTTCGTTACAAATCGGCATGATCAATGCTGTACGGTTGTTCGGATTCAGCGGCTCATTACCTTTGGTCGACGCGGTAATGCTGTATTTGTCCCGGCCGATAAGCAATTGTAAAAAGCCCATCAGCGCGGTCCAGAATCCTGCCGACACCCAACAAAACAGGATGGCAAACAGCACCAGGATCCCGGTCTGTAAAACGTAAGGCAGTAATTGCAGAACAGATTGTTGCCAGTCCTGATTGAGCATATCGCTTGGATCGATGAGTGCCCAGCCCTGGTACGGGAGAATGGTTTTCATGTACCAGGTAGCAATTGCCGTCTGTACCAGCATCAGAACCAGCAGGATATAACGACGCACGGAACCGGCGTGGCGCCAGCGCTTTTCCGACTCAGGCATATGTGACGTAGTGTGACGCGAAACCGCGCTGCGCCCCATCAGGTTGTCCCAGAAACGCCCGACCGGGTTGGTGCGCCAGACATCAGGGAACATGCTGGAGCGTTTAACCGGTGGCATGGCGCGGGTAATCGTGCGCCCTTCGTTATCGGTTTCGTCTAAGGTGCCCTTTTCCAGGGCATCAGGCCAGCTTGCGCCGACACGGGCTTTCACTGACACCAAAGGCGCATCAGGATCGGCCGCATTAACCGTGGTCGTTACATCACCGCCTAAACGGTGATGTACAGTAGCAAAAGCCAGCTCCTGCTCAGCAGGAAGCTGCTGAGAGAGCGCCGCTTTCTGTTCATCAGTAAGCGGCAAGGCTTCTACATAATCTTGAGTAGAGTGCGTTGACTTATTCATTTGCAGGCAGCTGATAGCTCCAGGTTTCACTCAGAGTTTTATCGCCATTGGCCAGAGAAGCGCGCATTTCGATCGCCTTCTTAGGATCCTTAACTTTCAGGCGCAGCGTCAGACGCCAGCCCTTTGTGACAGGATTATAGCGTACGGAGTTTTCAACCAGATCACCGTTGTCGCCCACGCTGACCTGAGACACCACCGGCGTGTCGCTTTTCAGTGCTTTCAGGTTTGGACCGACGAAGTCGACCAGGAAAGCCACGCTGCCATCCGGCTCACGGATCAGATTCGACTGTTTCACGTCACCGGTAGAGCGCATAGTGCGTTCGACCCACGCCAGATCAGGAGAGTGCAATTTCTCTTCTTCACGGGTGAAATGTAAACGATAGTTCAGGCTCAGCGGTTTGCCGGCATCAGGCAACTGATCAGGGGTCCAGAAAGCCACAATGTTGTCGTTGGTTTCATCCGCAGTCGGAATTTCCACCAGCTCAACTTTCCCTTTACCCCAGTCGCCTTTGGTTTCAACCCAGCCACTTGGACGCAGGTCGTAACGGTCATCCAGATCTTCGAAGTTAGAGAAACTGCGACCACGTTGCAGCAGACCGAAGCCTTTCGGGTTCTCCATAGAGAACTGGCTGACAGCAAGGTGTTTCGGATTGTTCAGCGGACGCCAGATCCATTCACCGTTACCCGCGTGGATAGACAAACCGTTGGAATCATGCAGCGCCGGACGGTAATTAAGCACCGGCGAAGGCTGGTTTGCGCCAAACAGGAACATGCTGGTCAACGGAGCCAAACCCAGTTTGCCAACTTTATCGCGCAGATAAACCTGAGACTGTACGTCAACAGTGGCTTCTTTACCCGGATAAACGTCCAGACGGTAAGCGCCGGTCGCACGCGGAGAATCCAGTAAGGCATAAATGACTAAATGCTTTTCATCCGGATTAGGACGTTCGATCCAGAATTCACGAAAACGTGGGAATTCCTCGCCGGAAGCCAGCGCAGTATCGATCGCCAGACCACGGGCAGACAAACCATAAACCTGACCTTTACCGATGACGCGGAAGTAGCTGGCACCCAGCACACTCATAATCTCATCATCTTTGTCGGCTTTGTTGATGGGATAAAGCACTTTGAAGCCGGCAAAGCCGAGGTTTTTCACTGAGTCAGCGTCATGCTTGACGTTGCCAAAGTTGAAATAGTCCGGGCTGTATTTGATCTCTTTGACTGAATCGGCGGTCACTTCATTGATTTTCACCGGCGTGTCGAAGTACATACCCTGATGATAAAATTCAAGCTTGAAAGGCGTATTCAGATTTTTCCAGTACGCTTTGTCATGATTGAATTGAATTTGTTGATAATCTGCGAATTTGAGATCGCGGAACTGAGACGGAAGATTGCTTTTCGGCGCTTCGTAACCTTTATCGGCTAATGCCTTCGCTTGTTTGGCAACATCATCTATAGAAAAAGCCCAGGCAGATGAGGTGAACATGGTCATCAACACTGCGGCACTTAGCAAACGGACTTTGATCATACGTGACCCTATGGAAAAATTTTTATCTGACACCTTGTCTCCTACGCGCGCTTCATTCATTCACTGTAACTATTTTAAGGGAAGTGTCAGGTTTCCGACAACTTGAGCAGTCGATGGTTCATCCATTGATGAACCGTTTAAGCGCAACAGGGTACAAGGATATCAATTCGTTGAAACTCCGGCTATGGAAACTTGTCCTATAACAAAGCATGTTTTAAGGTTAGAAACTAAACTAATGTCAACGATGGTCATTTTTGCTTACGTGCGAAATTAGCCTTAAAGACAAATTACGCTCTAAAATTAGGATGAGCTACTTACAATGGATACGTAATGACACAGCCAAAACCACAACGTGAGTTTTTCTTAGACTCCATCCGCGCATATTTGATGCTGCTGGGTATTCCTTTTCATATATCATTGATTTACTCCAGTCATATCTGGGCGGTAAACAGTGCAATACCTTCTCACGGCCTGACAATATTCAATGATGTTATTCACGCCTTTCGTATGCAGGTATTCTTTGTTATCTCCGGCTATTTTTCTTATATGCTGTATGAGCGTTATGATCCACAGCAATGGCTGAAGGTGCGCCTGGAGCGTGTTGCCATTCCACTGGCGGCAGCCTTCCCGCTGATCACTATCCCCCAACTCTATTTTCTGATGAAATTCACCAGCAAATTTTCTGATTGGGATAATCTGGATTTTTATCAGAAAATTAACATTACCGTCTGGGAACTGGTTTCGCATTTATGGTTCCTGCTAACCCTGGTCATTCTCACCAGCATTTGTTTTTACCTCTTCAAATTCATTAAAGAAATTAAGACTAGTCGTATTCAAATAATAAAAAGCCGTACAAACAGCTTAGGAAAACTCTCAATTATCTTTTTATTTATCGGTTTAATTTACGCAGCATTTAACCGAAGCCTGTATCTTTTTGCGCCGCATTTACTTTCCAACGGTGCATTTAATTTCATTGTCATGCAGACACTGTTTTATCTGCCATTTTTCATCCTGGGTGCGCTTGCTTATAAATTCTCCTGGCTGAAAGAACTGTTTCTGAAACCGTCGGCTACCGCCGGTGTAGTCAGCATTTTCCTGTTCGCGGCTTACATGTTCAATCAACATGTCAATACACCCCAGCTGTACTCGATGGAAATCGATGCCATCATCACAACCCTGCTCGGGTTCCTGATGGTCAATGTGGTGTTTTCCTTCAGCCACTATTTACTCAATTTCCAGGCACCGTGGATCACCTACCTGGTCAATTCATCCTTATTTATCTATCTTATCCACCATCCTTTAACGCTGATTTACGGGGCGTTCATTACACCGAAAATCCATAGCGACTGGTTGGGGTTCTGGCTGGGGCTGGTATTTGTATTCGGTATCGCCTTTTTGCTGTATGAGATCCATAAGCGCATCCCTATCCTGCGGTTCCTGTTCTCAGGCAAACCACAGCAGCCGGTTAAAAAGAACTCAACCGACGTGCCGCCGCAGAATCAGGCTTCCTGATGCCAGACGACAAAAAGCGCCCTCAGGCGCTTTTTGTAAGACGGATAAAGTAAGAGGGAATTATTTGGTGCTTATCAGTCCCATTGATTTTGCCCACTCTGAAATGTGCCCCCGATAAAAGAAAGTGATGTCCAGCTCCAGCGAACATTCCTTTGAGGGTGTCACGCTGCCCAGACACGGGTATTCCTGCGGACGATATTCAAAAAGAAAATCATCCATTTCCTCATCAGTCAGCAACTTATCGCCTTCTATTTTATCCTGATAGAAATAGGCATCCAGCATCCAGGTACGGTATTCAAAATCGTTTTTAATCAGTTGCATAGGGATAATCTCGCTAAATGACATATTACATATCTGACAGGGTTTTCCCCTGTGTGACGGCCTGTTTCATCAGATATGTGCCGTAGTCGAGCCATCCATTGCCGATCTCATAACAGGAAATTAACATACAAATGATCATTAGCAAGCTGCAATTGCTCTTAAAAGGCTTTTACCGAACTCATCCGCACTTAATAGCAAAAAAACACATCTTTATATAATTCAAACAAATGAATCACGTTACTTTCATTGATAAACCAATTAGTTAGGAGAAGATTATTAATCGCGGGGATAAGGGTCAGGCTAGCTTAGGATGGGATGGGATGGGGTGGGATGTGAAGGGAACAGAACTGACATTGGGGATACTTTTGCATCGCCACTGCCAACCCTGTTCCCAAAATCTTTTTAACGCCTGTCATTCAACTCATCAAACTTGTGTTACCAACGCCCCGGAGGCGGACCTTCGCGCCAGTGTCCCGGAGGGCCATCACGCCAGTGACCAGGAGGACCATCGCGCCAATAGCCGGGTGGCGGGCCTTCATGCCAGTATTCATGATGCCAGTAGCGTGGCGGTGGTGCCGGTTCGTAATAAACCCAATGACCGCGGCCTTCATCACGATAATGATGCTCCCACCAGCCCGGTGGACGCCAGTCGCCCCCATCCCAATAGTATCCGCGGTCGTCACGGTCACCGATATGCAGTGACAACCCTGGCATATTAACGCCAAGCTCGACGTTCGCCTGTGCGACAGCTGGCAAAGTTAGCAAAACGGCGAGAACTAAAATTAGTTTTTTCATTGTGAACCTCACAACCTGCTTATCAGGTGGTGACAAAGTACTCCCGGCTATCTTCCTGTTCTATAGGAATTTATCCCAAAAAAAAACCCTTAACGGAACCCTTACAATTGCATCAGTACGCCATTGCGGGCAACCCGTTGCAACGCTATGGCGGCAAAGGAAATTCAGCGCATAAGGGCGAAGTAACCCTGAATGACAGATACAAAAAAACCGCCGTGGCGGTTTTCTGTTTGCTGCTTTGTTGTGCGAAATCAGCCGGGCAAAATCAGATTTTGCAGCCTTCGCAGTCACTTTCGTCCTGAACGGCTTCAGGCACTTCCGCTGCTTTTTCAGCTGCTTTAACTTCGGCAGTTTCCAGTGCAGCATCAATGTCAAAATCAAAAATATCGTCGCTCATTCTCATCACCTTAAATGTTCAAAATCGTATCCAGTATAAACGACAGGCCATGCCCGGCGTCGGTTTTTTTGTGCCCTGAGGCCGCAGGATTTGCATAAAGTGCATCAGGAAACCATAGTTATAGTGAATGCAACGGTGTCACGGAGACACTTTTTCGAAATAAATATGAGGAGAACCGGATGACGACGTCAAACATCAAAGCGTGGGCAAATACCCGTGAAACCTCTCACGAAATCGCTGAGGCCATTTTCGAACTGGCGAATAACGACGAGACGCTGGCACAGAAAATCTGGGAAGAAGGCAACGATGAAGTATTGCCTATCGCATTCGCCAAAACCAAGGAAGACCATTTGTTCTGGGGCGAAGAGAAGATTGACCGGAAAAATGTCTGATAATCACTGCGTCAGCGGCTGACAACCAGCCCTGAGTCTGACTTAGGGCTGAATCTGCGTTAAAGCATCAGGGCGTTAGCTGTCGAAGCCAAATCCCATTTTATGTGCCCACTCAAAGATTTGCTCTTTGTAGAAAAAACGTGGTTCACACACCCCTGGCTCGCCGGGTGTCTGGATCATCACAGCCACGCACGGATAAGCCACCGGGCGGGCGTCAAAGATAAAATCATCCACTTCCTGATCGGCAAACTCAGAGGTTTCGCCTACCGCGCTCGCCTGGAATATTTCATCCATTATCCACTGACGGTATTCAAATTCGTTGCTGATAAATTTCATCATTCACCTCTGCCTGGCTTTTACTCTGCTTGCGGCCATTGCCGGATTAAATCAATCGTGTAAGGCGTCGCCGCCACAGCAAGGACACACTTCGGCACGGGCCACGGACATTTGTGCACTGCCGTCGCTGTCCCACTCCACTCTCAAAGGTTTGCCGTTATCGTGTTCGGCTTTGATGAAACGATCAAAATGCGCAGCCTGCCCGGTCATCGTTTCGGTAACTAACAGTTCATCGCCAGCATAAATGCGTGCGGTAGCTTGCGCATCCTGTTTTTCGCCCGAAATGATTTTGTGCAGATGATGAATGGTAAGTTTGATTCGTTCCACTGGTCGCTCCTGTAACGGCTCAACATCTTTTTTCGCACAGTGATATACATTCACGAAAATGATGTCCAGCCGCTATTTTATCAGAGCATGCAGGGTAACGTCATGGCCTGTTGCCATGTTTAGCGGTGTTATGAGTGAGCTAACTGTGCGGTTCCGGTGCCGTCTGGCAACTGGCGCTCCAGCCGGGCCAGATCATAGACATCATAGAAATCCACAAAACCTTTGTGGCGGACAATCGATTCTATCCGGTTTTTAATGTGTTCACTGACCTCAGCAGCGCTGAGAATTTGCTTCACGGCATCAGCGGGAAGCTCACGGCTGAAATACCATTCGCCGTTATAGCAAACGCGTAAATCGAGCACCCCGATATCTTCATAGCGATAAACCGGTTTAATTTCCAGCAATAACATCGCGGACATAAAGATCAGGAAAGCCGTAAATCCGATAAACCATCCGAGCCCCATATAAGGTGAAACGTACATGACGATGCCTACGGCGATATACCCAACCAGCATCGCCAGGCATAACCATGGGTGATTTACAAAAAACTCAGCATTGATCCGCGCCTTACCATCGCGCCCTTCCAGGCGGTTGATGCGATCAATTTCACTGTTTAATACGTTTTTGATTACGTCCATCTCATACCTCATTGCGTCACGACTATAATGCAATCTGATTGTATTATTTTATCACGACAACTGTTATAGCGCGTAGAGCAGTTAACTGCTGTTAATCGTCAAACTGTTATAGTTTTGCACTTACATTCTACTCACCATGGAATCCGCTCAAGGCATGTCAGATAAAAGGAGATCATCATGGCATTATTAATTGTAGAGAGACCGGCCAAAAAGCTGGTCAGCTACCGGGTGGTTGGCCCCTATCAGGAGTCAATCCACAGTGGTTTTCAGCAACTGATGAAATGGGCTGCGCGGCACCATCAGACGCAAAATGAATGGCTGACGTGGTTTCATGATAATCCTGACATCACGCCGCCAGAAGCTTTGCGTGCTGATCCGTCAGTATGTGTAGCCGATAATTTTATTCTGGATGATGCACAGGGACTGGCGTTGCAAACATTGCCGGGAGGCACGTATGCGGCGTATCACACCACAATAACAGACGGCAATTTTGAAAAGGTCTGGCGGGAATTCTATAGCCAACTGCTGACCAGTACGACCTATCGTCCGGACGGAAAAGCGTGCTTTGAACACTATCTCAGCGACGGTTCCAACAATGGCATCTGGGAAGTGGTTCTCTATCAGTCAGTCGAAAAAATCCCGGCAATCCGCTGAAAGCGTTAAACCAGCAATGCAATATCGGACTGCACACAAAAATCGAGATAAGCCTGTGGTGGTTCAGCATCGCTGACCACCACATTAAATCGTGCGAGGGGTGCGATAGCGGCGGGCCTGACCTGATCAAACTTGCTGCTGTCAGCAACGAGAATACTCTGCGCTGAGCGTTCTATGGCCTGATGTTTCATCAGTAACTCATCAAAATTAAAACACGTCACACCGTGCCCGATCGTGACGCCCGCAGCGGAAATAAAAGCTTTCGCCGGGCGGATAAAGTCGAGCTCACTGCTGCGTCCGAGAGGCGTAAAAATGCTGTTACTGGATTTAAACGCCCCACCGCACAGGATAACTTCGCAGTGAGGTTTTTCCTGTAGCGCAAGAAAGGTATTCAGCGAATAGCAAATGGCGGTAAACACCCGGTCATCGGCAATATTTTCAATGACATAAGGCATTGTTGTACCGCAGTCAAAAAATACCGTGTCATTATCCTGGATCAGGCTGGCCGCGCGGGCAGCAAGGCGTTGTTTCTCAGCAATATGGCGTGTTTTCTGTTCACTGATAAAGTAATGCGTCGCCGGATTATTTTTCGGATCAATAACAATATAACCGCCAAGCAAAATTACCGGCGCAGGGGCCGCGCTGAGGTCCCGACGGACCGTCATTTCCGAAACATCAAGCAGTAAGGACGCTTCTTTAAGGTGAATTTTGTCGGTCTTTTTTAATGCCAGCAAAAGACGCTGGATCCTGTCTTCACGCTTATTTTCCATGATGCTATCTCACGCCTTCCCGGTTCGCAGCCGCCCACTATACCGCTGCCCGCCAGCCACCGCAAACCCCGCTAACACTGACATTACTGCAACTGACGAAGTGTCAGATAACCGCCAAACACAGCACCCGTATCAATATAAAACTGATTGGCAAATTGCATGGCAGACTCGACCGGCGTATGTCCAAAATAAAATTCATCAGCGCCCGTAATCGACTGAAAACGACCGGCCAACGCATAATTCACACGGTCACGATTCCAGATAACTTCATAACCATCCATAGGTTTACCGAAAACATATTCGCCGGAAGGATAATCAGCATGAGCCACTACGATGTGCCTGCCCGCACGGGTGGTGAGTTCGAGGATATGTGGCAGCTTGTCAGCCTGTAAAATCAGCGCTTTTGCCTGTTCCTGTTGCTCCTGATCAAGTGCATAAAACCAGTCTCCGCCATTACGTAACCAGCGCGAGATATTCTCTTCGTGTATGGCATCAATCGCCATCTGCTCGTGGTTTCCACGTACACAGGCGAACCAGCTTTCATTAAGCAGTTTCAAACAGCCGATACTGTCAGGCCCACGATCGGCCAGATCGCCCACCGATAACAGCAGATCACGGTGGGGATCGAAAGCCACTTTCGCCAGTTTCTCCTCAAGCAGACTCAGGCAACCATGCAAATCGCCGACAATATAAATGTGTCTGTATATTGAACAATCAATACGCTGGTACAGAGCAGAAATCATACTTGGCAAAAATCCATAATCGGAACGAATACCTTAAGTGTAATGCAAGATGATGAGGAGAAAAGCGGAGAAAAGTGGCAGAAAACTTTCCTCTTCTCATCAGCGGCTTGTGCGCTCTCTACACTGAGTTGGCGCTGAAATCCACTGATAATTAAATTATCGTTAAGTAACTGACGCCTTTTTGTGCTAGACTATTGCCCGCTCTAAGTAAAACCGGAGGTTTTATGAGTTCCACAGTTTTAAGCGCTCAAGACGAGTGTCCGTTGTGTCAAAGCACGAATAAGACGTCGGTTAATATGTCGGCGAAAATAGTTACTGTGACCTGCACTTCTTGTGGCCGGTACAGTATCTTCCGCAAAACCATGGAAGAGATCTCAATCGACAGGAAGAAACGCGTTGCTCTGCAGGCGTTTTTCACCAGCCAGCCTAACTACCATTTGCCGCTATCAATCAGGGCATTGAGCAACACTGATTCATCGGGTGAATTCTGACCCTAAAAACGCCCCTCGGGGCTGTTTTAATCTCTGTTTTCTTCATCCCTTTTAATTTAACATCCGACACCGTGTTCAGAATATTTCATTCTGTCTGAGGCCGTGTGCGTGAAGGATGTATCGAAGAAACACTTAAGGCCCCTGTACAGGTGGCCTTTTTTATTGCATCAGCAAGGCATGAATTTCAGGCATAAAAAAACCACCCGAGGGTGGCTATAAACGACATTACTACTTGTATTGCTTTTGATTATTCGGTTAATTTTCCATGGTACCCGGGACGAGACTTGAACTCGTACAGCCATAAGCCGAGGGATTTTAAATCCCTTGTGTCTACCGATTCCACCACCCGGGCTCCGGGAAAATTGGAGGCGCGTTCCGGAGTCGAACCGGACTAGGCGGATTTGCAATCCGCTACATAACCGCTTTGTTAACGCGCCTTAAATCTTACTACTTGTCTTGCACTTAAACCAATTCAACAATCAGTTTAAGAAAATTTGGAGCGGGAAACGAGACTCGAACTCGCGACCCCGACCTTGGCAAGGTCGTGCTCTACCAACTGAGCTATTCCCGCTTTAATCAGAACATACTGATTTTTTTAACTAATCTTTTGGCACAAGACTGGCTGCCTTCCGATGCGTTGCATTCTACTGACCTGACAGATTGAGTCAATAAAATTATCTGCTTCATGCGATCGTTTGACGTTTTTTGCGGCAGTTTGATCAGGGTTCCAGCAAATCATGGCGCGCAGCGTTCAGATATTGGAACATTGACCAGAAAGTCAGCACTGCCGCAATATAAAGTGCAACGACACCCACCCATACCACGATGGCATCAGGACGCCATAACAGCGCGACCAGCGACAGCATTTGCGCTGTGGTTTTCACTTTACCGATCCAGGAAACCGCCACACTGCTGCGTTTGCCAATCTCAGCCATCCACTCACGTAGCGCGGAAATAATGATTTCACGGGCAATCATGGTGGCGGCCGGGAGAGTAATCCACCAGGAATGAAAATACTCAGCCACCAGCACCAGCGCAATCGCCACCATCACTTTATCGGCGACCGGATCAAGGAATGCACCGAAACGCGTCGTCTGCTTCCAGCGGCGAGCCAGATAGCCGTCAAACCAGTCTGTCACGGCAGCAAAAACGAAAATCAGCGCACAGGCCATTGATGCCCACGGATAAGGCAGGTAAAAGGCCAGCACGAAGAACGGTATCAGTACAACGCGGAACAGGGTAAGGCACGTAGGTATATTAAATTGCATAGCGAAGGTAACTGTTTGTCCGGTGTGGATATTATGAGTATGTTGCTACATTGCCCTTAGTGTTTCAACGCATTATGAATCTTTTCTGCCAATGCGATTGAAATACCCGGTACCTGCGCAATTTCCTCTACGCTGGCATTCAGTAATGGCTGAATGCCTCCCATGTACTTCAGTAAAACCTGACGCCGTTTCGGTCCGACGCCTTCAATTTCTTCCAGTGCGCTGGTCGTACGGACTTTTGCACGTCTCTGCCGGTGGCCGGTAATGGCATGGTTATGCGAATCATCACGAATATGCTGGATGAGATGTAACGCCGGTGAATCCGCAGGTAACGCGATCCCTTCACCTTCTGGCACAAAGAACAGAGTTTCGAGCCCGGCTTTACGATCCGCACCTTTCGCAATACCAATCAGTAAAGGTTTAGATTTGTCCCACTCTACATTCAGCGAATGAAACACATCCAGCGCCATGCCGAGTTGCCCTTTACCACCATCAATAAAAATGACGTCAGGAATTTTATTATCATCGAGCGCTTTGCCATAGCGACGTTGCAGTACCTGCGCCATCGCCGCGTAGTCATCGCCGGGCGTAATACCGGTAATGTTATAGCGCCGGTATTCAGAACGTACCGGACCATTGCTGTCAAAAACCACGCAGGACGCGACCGTCTGCTCGCCCATAGTATGGCTGATGTCGAAGCATTCCATGCGGTTAATTTCCGCAAGATGGAGTGTTTTTGCGAGTTCTGACATCCGCTGATGGATTGTCGACTGCTGCGCCAGTTTGGTCGTCAGCGCGGCAGAGGCATTGGTGCGCGCCAGTTTCAGATAACGGGCACGGTCACCCCGTGGTTTACTCTGGATTTGTACTTTGCGCCCGGCCAGTTCGCTGAGCGAATCGGCCAGGAGATCTTTTTCCGCCAGACTGAAATCCAGCAGAATTTCACCGGGCAGTGTCCGTTGCTGACTGCCCTGCAAATAAAATTGTCCGACGAAAGTTTGCACCACTTCGCCCAGATCGGTGCCGCCCGGTACTTTTGGAAAATAACTACGGCTGCCTAATACTTTGCCCTGACGGATAAACAGAACGTGCAGGCAAGCCATGCCTGAGTCGAAGGCCACGCCAATCACATCCAGATCTTCGCTGTTACCCGACACGAACTGTCGTTCTGTCACACGGCGTACAGCCTGGATTTGATCGCGTATCCGTCCGGCATCTTCAAAACGCAGCGTTTTACTGGCCTCTTCCATGCGGTTGACGAGTTGCGTGACCACCTGCTGGTCTTTACCGGAGAGGAAAAGGCGCACATATTCCACCTGATCTTTATAATCCTCCTCACTCACCAGCCCTTTGACACACGGCCCCAGACAGCGGCCAATCTGATATTGCAAACAAGGACGTGAACGGTTGCTGTAAACGCTGTTTTCACACTGGCGTATCGGGAAAAGTTTTTGCAGCAGCGCCAGTGTCTCACGTACGGCATAGGAATTCGGAAAAGGCCCGAAATACTCGCCTTTGGCGTGCTTAGCGCCGCGATGTACTGACAGTCTTGGATGGTTATCCGCGCTGAGGAAGATCAGCGGATATGACTTATCATCGCGCAACAATACGTTATAACGTGGCTGATAAAGTTTGATGTAATTATGTTCAAGAAGCAGCGCTTCGGTTTCCGTGTGGGTCACGGTGACATCAATTTGCGCGATGTTTTTGACCAGAGTTTCGGTTTTACGGCTGGAAACCTGGACGCGAAAATAACTCGAAAGACGTTTTTTGAGGTCTTTGGCTTTACCTACGTAGATTACGGTGCCGCTGGCGTCATACATTCTGTAGACGCCCGGCTGGCTGGTAACCGTTTTCAGAAAGGCTTTTGGGTCGAAACGCTCATCACTCACTGCCTGATTAAGTCTCCGTGTTGAATAAACCGTGTCGTATTGCCAGATGTGTTAACTCAACATCACCGCTGATATTTAATTTACTAAACATCCGATAACGATAACTGTTAACGGTCTTCGGGCTCAAGCTAAGTTGTTCAGAAATTTCATTGACCTTTTGCCCTTTAGTGATCATCAGCATGATCTGCAGTTCACGCTCGGATAAGGAATCAAAAGGCGTTTCGGACTGCGGTTCAATCTGGCTTAATGCCATTTGCTGAGCAATGTCGGAGGCAATATAACGCTGACCCGAGTCAACCAGACGAATGGCATTGACCACTTCCTGCGGAGCCGCCCCTTTGCTCAGGTAACCGGAAGCCCCCGCCTGCATTACTTTGGCTGGCAGCGGATTTTCAGTATAAATCGTTAAAATGATGATCTTGATACCGGGGGAAAAGCGGACGATTTTTTTGGTCGCCTCAAGCCCGCCAATACCTGGCATATTCATATCCATCAGGACGATATCAACGTCATTGGTCCGACACCATTTGACGGCATCTTCACCGCATTGCGCCTCACCAACAACTTTGATGCCTTTGATATCTTCCAGAATGCGTCGGATCCCTGCGCGCACCAGTTCGTGGTCATCAACAAGAAGAACGCTAATCAAAGAGAATTCTCCAAAAAATAAGGGCAACACACCGTCAGGGACTTCACACTTGTCTTACGTAAACCTACGTAGCGAACATTAAATTTGCTCTCAGACAGCTTATAAATGAAGAGAAGGTGACAAATAAGAGGCCAATATCAACAAACTCGCCCCACTACCGCTCATCGGTAGTATTTTTAAAACAGAAAGATACTGTGATTTATTATAGCCTGCGTATTTTACTCTATCAGGCGTTCCTGACCAAGAAATGTCTGCAAAAAACTAGTTTGCTGAATGTAAATGAGAAGTACAATCACCGGCCTTAATAAATTATAAAAAATACCTTTCTAATCAACGGTGAACCAGGGAAATTTGCGTTCTTCTTTAGACTGTAAGAAAATAACCGCCGGTCTTTTCTCTTACCTGAAACTCTCTTTACACCGGCCTGACTATTTAAGCGTCAGCACCGTCCCTTCATATATCTATGATATATCCAATTATTATTTGTGATCGCACGAATTGCCGATGGCTTATATGAATAACTCTGCACATAAACATGAAAGACTCTCAACCACTCATTATGTTTAGTATTCTTTACTCACTGTCAGAAAAGTCTATATGCGGGCACATCGCCGCGCATTTTAAGCATCCTTTCTGACGCTGCCCTAAAACATGCCATCTATGCTAAAATGCGGCCACTTTTCACCGGTTCAGAATTCAGTACGCTGCCTGACAGCATGCCTGAGGAGATAAAAATAATGAGTAATTGCGATTTTACAACGGAAGCAAACGTTGAAACACTGGCTACAGAAGTTGCCTGCCTGAAAGCTACCCTGACCCTGATCCTGAAAGCGATTGGCCAGGCTGACGCCGGTAAAGTGATGCTGAATATGGAACGTTTTGTCGCGCAGATGGAAGACGAACAGCAGGCTGAAGTGTTCAAAAATTCCCTGCAGCAAATTAAATTCGCTTACCGCCAGTAATGCTTTTTCAGAGTCTGTCGCCTGGCAGGCTCTGCCTTCTCCTTCCGGTTATCCCCCGTAATGTCTGCTATAATCAAGCCCTGATTCATTCAATGAGGACATACGCATGAGCGATGAAAATAATAAAGAAAACAAAAGCAAAGCCGATGAAGTCCATGTCAGTGACGGGCTGGGCGAACTGTTTGAAGTTTCGGAACAACTGACTGAAGAAGAAATTGAAAAAGCGGCAGAAGAAGCCAGGCAAGCCGTAGAAGATGCCAAAAAACAGAAACATCATTGATCAATGCATCACAACTTCCTTGCTCCGCATCAGGCGATTGCGCCTCTGGCCATTGATTATCAACATGGCGACAGCGAACCCGCCCACAGTCACAACTGCTCACAGCTGATTCATACGCTATCCGGCATTGTAGAAGTGCATACGTCACTCGGCACCTGGATGGTGCCGCCCGGGCGGGGAGTCTGGCTGCCTGCCTATGTTGAACATAGCCTGCGTTTTATCGGTGGTGTCAAGGCCCGCACACTGTTTGTCGATCCCCTGGCCCGTGCTGATTTACCTGCGCAATGCCAGGTAGTACAGATTTCTCCGCTGCTGCGTGAATTGATTTTATCATCGCTGACCATTCCGGCCGATTATTTGTCCGGCGGGCGCGATGAACGCATCATGGAATTATTACTCGATGAACTGCGTCTGTTGCCGACGCTGCCCCTTTACCTGCCGGAACCAAAAGAGCCGGAGCTGACCGAACTTTGCCAACAGATCCGTGCAGATCTGTGTTCATCCTGGGAGCTGGAAGATGTCGCGCAGCGTCTGGATATCAGCAGCCGCACACTTTCGCGCCGTTTCCAGCGCGAAACCGGATTACGTTTCAGTGACTGGGTTCGTCAGGCAAAATTGCTCGAAGCGCTGAATCAGCTTGCTGCGGGGATTTCCGTTATTGATGTGGCGCTGGCACTCGGCTACGACAGCCCGAGTGCCTTCAGTGCGATGTTTCGCCGGTCACTCGGCGTCTCACCCAGCGAATATTTTAATCAGCCATAACAGCACTGGCTGCATTGAACAGCGCCTGCAATGAGGCGCTGGACACATCGCTGTCGATGCCTACGCCATAATAATTTTCCCCCAACCGCCCGCGACAACTCAGATACGCCACAGCACGACTGTGACTTTGATGCCCCAGCGTATGTTCGTGATAATCACCGATTTCCAGTTGCACGTCGTAACTGCGACGCAGCGCATCGGCTGCACCGGACAGCAAACCGTTACCGCTACCGGCGATATGCTGTTCTTCATTGCGATAACGGATCCGTGCACTGAAATGGCAGACATTTTGCTCATCGCTGCGAATGTCGTAACTCAGCAATTTTACCACCGGTTGATCGGTTAATCCGTAACGCTGACGGAACAGCCGCCAGATATCGCTGGTGCTCATTTCCTTGCCATGCGTATCGGTTTCACGTTGCACCGCTTTGCTGAAATCAATTTGCAAACCACGCGGTAATTTCAGCCCGTGATTCTGCTCCAGCAACCAGGCCGCTCCGCTTTTCCCGGACTGGCTGTTAACGCGGATCACCGCTTCATAGCTGCAACCGACATCCGCCGGATCTAAGGGCAGGTACGGCACGCGCCAGACAGGGCTCTCCGTCACTTTCTGTGCAGCAAACCCTTTTTTGATGGCATCCTGATGCGAACCCGAAAATGCCGTAAATACCAGTTCACCGGCATACGGATGTCGCGGATGGACAGGCAACTGGTTGCATTCTTCCACTGCCTCGACAATCGCCTGCAAATTGCTGAAATCCAGCTGCGGCGCGACGCCCTGAGTGTAAAGATTCAGTGCCAGCGTCACGATATCCACGTTGCCGGTGCGTTCACCGTTACCGAAAAGGCATCCTTCCACGCGGTCGGCACCGGCCAGCATCGCCAGCTCTGCACAAGCTACCCCGGTTCCGCGATCATTGTGCGGATGAACACTGATTGAAACCTGTTCCCGGCGGCTGAAATGGCGGCAGAACCATTCAATCTGGTCGGCGTAAATATTCGGAGTACTAACCTCCACGGTTGCCGGTAAATTAATGATCATCGGCCTTTTAGCGCCCGGCTCCCAGACACCCGCCACGGCTTCACACACTTCCAGTGCAAACTCCAGTTCGGTGAAACAGAAGGTTTCCGGCGAATATTCAAATGTCCATTCTGTCTGCGAATATTGCCCGCACAGTTGACGGATCTGCTGAGCGCCGCGAACCGCCAGCTCGCGTGTTGCGGCCTGATCCTGATTAAATACCACTTCACGAAATACCGGTGCAGTCGCGTTATATAAATGCACGATGGCGCGCGGTACATCTTTAAGCGCCTCAAAAGTGCGGGCAATCAGATCCGGGCGCGAAGGTGTCAGAACCTGAATCACCACGTCATCCGGAATGAGCCCTTCTTCAATCAGGCCCCGGACAAAATCGAAATCGGTTTGTGAAGCCGAGGGAAA
The DNA here is from genome assembly GCF_049199325.1 of Rahnella sp. PD4. Taxonomy (NCBI): domain Bacteria; kingdom Pseudomonadati; phylum Pseudomonadota; class Gammaproteobacteria; order Enterobacterales; family Yersiniaceae; genus Rahnella; species Rahnella sp. PD4. The sequence goes on from NZ_JBLZQF010000011.1 coordinate 97,354, forward strand.
CGCCACCTCAATCTGCTTAAAACCACACTTCACCAGCAAATCAAAAAACTGACGCTTACGGGCATTATCCATAGGTTCTGCCAGTGCCTGATTACCGTCACGCAGATCACTTGAACACCATTGCGGGGCTTTATCGAGGATATTTCCCGGCCACCGGCGGTCAGGTAAATTCACCGGCGGGAAGGGACGATACTTTTGCGATGGGTCGTTTAACATACGATTCTCCATTTATCATTGAGGCTGCGGTTATGTTCCGTTAAAGCCATAGTACGCAAACGATAAATGCCTGCGCCTGACTAACTGACAGCAACCCCCGCAAAACGGACAAAAAGAGAATGATCAATGAATCAGCGTCATGCTGATGTGGCGGGAAGAACTGCAATGTGACTCGGCGCAGGGCTTTTATTTCCGGGATCGCGGCAACATAGCCCGATCTCCGGATGGCCAACGTCTTATCTCTGATGCCAATGTATAGTCTGTGCACCTAAAAAAAACCCGCACTCGGCGGGTTATTTATTGTGTTATTTATTGCTGCTGCCTGCCGGCCGGATGTTATAGGTTCCGAAGAAACTACGATCCGTTTCCAGGCTGATGCTTTTACCGTTCGCATCTACGGTAATCGAACCCGATGTTTTAGTCAGTGCACAGGCAATGCGAACATCAATGGTGCGTATCCCGTTCGGCACATTCAAATCCACGTACTGATTAAAATGCAGGGAAGCCACGGTCTGTCCGTCTAAAAACACCATCAGCGGACACGTTTTCTCAAACGGCACAACTGACCACTGTTCTAAACGGTGTAAACGGATATGGGTCTGCCCTGCCGGCGGGGTCGCGCTGGCGTTAGCGAAAGATGACTTAACCTGCAGCGTCGGTTCATAAGGATTGGCTGCGCACCCGGCTAAGAATAAAGCCGCCAAGGCCACCAGTGTTTTTTTCATCATTATCTCCCTGAGTTTATGAACGAATGATAGCAGTGTGCGCGTGGCGGGCAACAAAAACCGGCAGGTGCAGGTTACGGAATGTCCGCAACCTTCAAAAGTCATCTCAATCTGTGACATTAGTACAAAAAAACATCACCCGAATTGCTAATAGCCAGCTACTGGTATTTGATATTCTTGTTAAGATTTTTCCGATCAGACGTTCAACTCAGTTTCAGGAATACCTATGTACAGTTACACACTTATCGCCCCCGCCGGGATCGTAAAAGCCTACGAAGAAGAATTCCGCGAAAAAGGGATTGAGTTACTGGTTGCCAAACAGAATCGTTCGGAGACGGTCGTCTTACGCAGTGACCAGTTCACCGAAGAAAGCACATTTATCACGCATGTTCATTTATTGATCTTCAGCCTGTGCATGCGCGTACAAAAACAACTCAAAAATGGCGATAGCCCTAATACGACGATTATGTACTGATTTTTCTTCCCTGCGACTTTTCATGTCGCAGGGAAGAACATCATCAGCCCTCACTCAGGCATTTTTCAACAACTGCATTGTAGACTTCCTCAACGGTGATTCTGTCCATCGGATGTTTCAGCTGGTGGGATGGGTCATTTTCGACAGGTGGCCTGTAAATAACCTTGTGCAATTCCGGGTTTTGATAAGGCCCGTTTTCGTCGGGTGAATTAAGCACGAACAGACTGATGGTCTTCGTTTTAGCTGCAATCGCTAAATGAAGCGGTCCTGTATCATTAGTCACTAAAAGATCCATCGCATCGATCACTGACAACAACTCCGGCATAGTTGTTTTTCCCGTAATATCAGTAAATTGTGCTCCGTGCGCCTCTTCCATCCTGGCAATAAAACGCTCTGCGATCTCAGTTTCGGCGGGTGAACCAATCAGGATCAGATGAAAAAGCGGTGACGTTTCAATTAACAGCTTGGCCAGACCTGCAAAATGTTCTACCGGCCATCGGTGCGTCATTTTAGATGCCCCCATTTGCAGCCCGATAAGGATCTTGCCAGGTTTTTTATCGAATGCAGGAATCCGTGCAGGTATAAACATCTCCGTATTATCAGGTTTGCTGCCCAGCAAACTGACTAAATCAAGTTTTCTCTGAATAATATGCTTCGATTGCCCCCGGGTAATACCAGACAACCACTTCTCCATACCTGCAGGTTCATTACGGTAATAATCTTTAAATATAAATTCACAGCCCGACATGATGGAAGCGATAATATCATAAGGGGCGCGGCTATGAAGAATAATGGCTAGTTGAGGCTTTTCTCTTCTCAGAACAGAGACAAGTTTTTTCATGTCACTGTAGTGATTATCCATAGGAAGAACGCGATCAAAATTGTCACCGGGCTCAACCAGCTGTGAATTTTGCTGGCTGGTAACAAGAATAATCCTTGCTGCAGGATAACGTCGTCTTACCGCCCTTATGGCCGGCGTACTGAACATAAAATCACCCAGCCGTTTTGTAGAAAATATCACTACCCGCTCAAAGTCATGCTCTTTATCAAATGACGTTATATTTCTCAGATTTCCTGCACACTGGCTATAACACGACAGCAAAACATTGATTAATTTGATTCTGATATTTTTCCAGGACACGTACAAACCTCTTTTTAGCCAGTCAATAGCCAACAACATCCGCTTATAAATCAAACAACCGCTGACTCTCACAAAGGAATAATTTTAAATTATCCTTGCGTCAAAACCGGCGTGCCGAATTGTCAGGTATATTACTATCCATTTTATAAAAATGGCATTATACGGCAAATGAGGGAAATAGTGCCTGGGAAAGAGGGATTATGATTAACTCATTGATTTAAAAATTGTTGGTGGGTCGTGGCGGGTTCGAACCGCCGACCAATTGATTAAGAGTGCGTAGAACCACCCTCTAAATCATCAACTTACCGCAAGTAGCCTCGCTCACACGTCCTGACATGCAAAAAGATGGCAAGCGTAGTTAACCTCGTCATTTCATATGCGTCCCACCTTTGTCCCAGTCACTTCCGATATGAGATGTCAAATCACATAACCCATGTTTTTCAGAGAGTAACATTTATCTTCTCCATGATGGTCTGTGTAATCACGGAAGTAAGTTTGATAGCGCTCGATCCACGCATTCACCTCCTGCTTTGACCAGAAGTGATGTAAGCTTCGCTAACTCTGAAACGAATCGAGCCGTCGTCACAACCTGGCCGCGCTTATGATCTCGCGTGAGGCTCCTGACGAATGCCTCTCTGATGTCTGAATTCTTTGGCATAGCCCCCTTAAAAATTCTGTTCATGCATACAGTGCAATCACGATGATTTTAAATTGTGAAGCGGGAAAAGCCGGAGAAATCTCAGGTACCTGAGCAGCAACGAAAGAATGGGTGAAGAAGGTTTCTTGTAAGGGGCCTTGTTGCTACAATCTTGAGACAAAACTCAAAGGTATAATTTCATGCGAAGACTTAAAGGACTCAGCGGCATTCGCGGTTTACTAGCTATTTTTGTTGCATTGTCTCATTCATATAGTCACTTCACTGGCTGGGGGACTGGATTTAACTTCTTCAGGAACGCAACATTCGCAGTTGATATTTTTTTCATTTTATCTGGTATAGTTCTTTATTATAACTACAAAGAAAAAATATCTAATAAAAAAATTGGTGTGATTTCTTTTTTAATTGTTAGATTTTTCAGACTTTATCCTTTACATATATTTGCAGTTTTACTAATACCACTCTGTCTATTCATATCCCAGGGCGAATTTTTTCCTGAGTGGATCGGCACACTATCAAAAAGAGGTGTAGTAGGAGATCTTACGCTTTTAAGTAACTTGGGGGGTATGAAACCATTTTTCAATCCGCCAACCTGGTCTATTTCGACTGAATTTTATATTGGTTCTATTATTGTACTTTTAGCATGTTATTCTTTTGTATTTGTTTTTATCGCCTTAATAGCTTCTGTGATTTTATTTTATATCACAGGCGCCAATGTGGGTGATATCACGCAAAGTTACTATACAATAATTTCTGGTGGCATGATTAGATGTTTATTCGGCATATCGCTTGGGATACTTTCACATTCAATTTCAAAATTGCTTTTTGAAAAATACCCATCTTTTAATAAAATTTATAAAGCGTTGATTTATATTTCTTTCTCAACCTTATTAGTAATTATCGTTGGCGTTAAACTTTCAACGCTACAATACTTCGCAGCTATGATAATAATATCACTCGGCGTGGGATTACTGCCACTAGTTGACAATAAACTTACGGATTTATTTGAAAGTAACTGGTTGTATGAGGCTGGTGAAAGATCATACTCGATTTATCTCCTTCACACGCCTGTAATATATATTTTCCTTATATTTAAAGGCGAGAGTTTAAATCACAACATAGCATTTGCAACGCTAGCTGTTTGCGCTACCGTTGCAATTTCTGGACTTGCACATAGATATATAGAGAAGCCATTTATTAATTTATCAAAAAGACTTATAATAAAAGGCGTTACACCAGTGAATAAAACTAAATAGGTTGGGATGGCCAATTTATGCTTGGGGCTTTAGTTACATCGATAGAGTTAACTTTCTGAGCATAAATCATCCATAAAGTTAGAGTTTTTTTGTCATCATCTGTAATAATTCCCAACGAAAGCTGGGTTTGCCATATTTTGGTGACCTCATTGATTGACTCTAGGATTTGTGATTTCTGTCTTTCAGCTTCTGAAACAAGCTCCTCATAAGTCGCTGCGGGTTCCACTGGAGCGACAAATGAACCGTTAGCATAGGTATAACCCGTTTCAACTTGTGTATCAGCGGTTAACTCAACCGATGTTACTCCTTCGCCAAAGTCAATTTCATCACCATCCCAGACAACAGTGTTGATAACCTGACCATCTTTTATTAGGGCGAAATTACCCATCATCATTGCCATCGTCATTATGCGTACTCCTCGACAGTCACATAGCCAGATGCCCCTTTACCTGAGGCATACGAATTATTACCACCGGCCCCACCTCCTCCTGGGAAAGATCCATCGTCACCTTTTAGATTAATGTGAGGAGCTGCCGTAGAAGAAGAGAACGAAGCACCACCCAATCCAGCGACACCAGGAGTTAAAGAACCCTGAGATATATTTGCCGTGAAATTAATAATATTCCCTCCAGAACCAACCCCACCACCTGATGTTTGTATCGATCCTGTTCCTCCTGTTGCTGTTATAATAGAACCGAAAGACGACTGCCCACCAGCGCCACCTGATCCCGTTACTCCTGCTGCGACATTTACGCCACCTGCACCAACAGTAACCGCCAGTGTCGTTATCTCTGTTGTAGAAAAGAATCCTTCTGCGTATCCACCACCACACCCCCCCCCGGCAGCCTGACCAGATGTAGCAGTATTAGCCCCGCCGCCGCCGCCGCCCCACACCCGAACTCGGATATGGTTGGAACCCGGTGTTTTTGTATATGTTCCTGAGGAGGTAAATGACTTAACGGCCAATAGCCGTCCAGTCACTGCACTTTTCAGGCTTGAAAGGACAAGCGCTGTATTGCCATCATCAAGAACATCGACAAATGCACTATCAGAAATAAACTGCGCCAGAACACTCGCCATTACCGTTCCCTGACGCAATGCCTTATTGATCTGCGCAGATGAAGCCTTCCCCGACTGAAACCCGAATGTCAGCGCCGCCAGTGCCTCATAATCTGCTTGAGATATGACGTTTGCCCCGCTGCCAATCCCAAACGGTTTAAAGTTATTTGTAGACATTATAAATAAATCCCCCATGCGCCTTCATCAAATCCGGCGATATAGTCATTTTCCAGATCGAAACCAAAGAACTCAGCCCCAACCGATGGAGTAAGAATTTCGCCGGAATAAACTCCAGCAGCTTTTACTGTTAAATACCCTTGCCTTATTGCAGCAAGTAATTCTAATGAAACAGACTCTATTCCATCTGGAGCAAATACCCAGATGGAAACAGTCATGTCCTGGTTGTCGATGATTTGCATCTCTAAACCAGAACCTTTTAATGCGGTATCAAGAATAGCAGGCAACGTTTCATTCGTTCCGCCCCAATGGTTAATTGCTATTTTCGCTTTGAGAATGATTCGATAGGTATCATCGCTCAGGTTCGTAAATCCAGCGTCAGGATCGTATGGCCCCTGCCATACCCCCTGATCGAATCCCAAACCATCCATGTCAAAGGAAAAATAGATGCCAGATATTGGCTGGCTTACAACGCGCGTTCTGCCAATCCACTTACCGAGAATGTCCAACTGCACGCCGATTGCTTCATCAATATCAAATTCAGTAATGAATGAAGTCATCGCGCCAGCGACGTCAGTCAATGGACGAGTTATCAGGTCTATGTGATCAACAAAAAGTGGCTTTTGACTGTGGTAGTTAGTGATGAGGTCGGTATATTTACTCATGGCGTCACCGTAATGCTGATGTTATTTACATCACACGTCGCCGACTCGCTGTAACCAATAATTATATTTGCAGCAGCAACCGAACCGGTGCTTTTGCCAATCTGCAAGCTGGTGATGTCGTAATATCGGCTTTCCCCGCCGCTCACTACCCCTAGATTTGCAGGTGAATAAACCCGGCTCAAAAGAACGTCATCGCCGATGGTCAGCGCATTTATATACGCGGCGATGGCTGTTTTGATATCAGCTCCGATTTGCGAGGTGTACCCCGTAAATGCCTGAAGAGAAATAGCGATATAAACGGGTACTGGTACCGGGCGGTTAAACCCAATTACGTGAGGATTCCCGTATTTATCAGCGACGGTTATTTGCGTGGTGCCATTCGGAGTAACGCCTTGCCCCTTTTTCAACTGGATTGTTGTCGCTATTTCGGTCGCATCACCACCGTCGACGACGGCAGTTATTGAATGCGGCGGCAGCCCGTTGGCATCCACCGATCCCGTGTCATTTTCATAAAGCTTATGGCGCGTCACCCCTGAAATGTTGGCGATGGCACCATCCAAAGCATCGAACGGCGTCACTGACGCCAGCGCCACGCTCTGGGCCTGCCGGATACGCAACGCCGCGTCAGTTTCAGCAACTGAGCCAACGGTGGCCGCATTCGGGTTTGTGACCGATATCCATCCGCGCGTTGGCGTATTAATGCCGGTGACAGTGCCTGCCAGTGCGGCAACAGCGCCAGAAGTTGCACAGGTTGCTGTCACCAGCACAGTGCCATCAGTGCCAATAACAACAGAAGTGGGCAACGTCCAGATGATGCTGTTCGCATCTCTGGCTGAACCGTTTGTGATTTCAAGACCGATGGTGCCGGTGATCAGCAGATCAACCGTTGAGTTGTTCGCCGGATCGCGATAAATCCCGTTTATTTTCACGTTGCTGGACAGCCCGTTACCGATCCCGGTTGCCGGAGACTGACCGTTATAGACAGCAATGGCCGTGTTGTTCGCATCGTGAATGCCCAGCGCATAGAGAGCGACCATCTGCCCGTCTTTACTGTCAGGGTCTAAATAGGCGTCGGTACCGTAAATCTGCTGAAAGTAGCCGGTTAACGTGGTGAGGATTGTCTGGTAATCAGGTGCGCTGATCCCCTGAGCTGTTACCGTTGCCGATAACCCCAGTGTGTCAAGATTGAGAGCCATTATGCCTCGCTTGTTACTTTGGCAGTCCCGTAGATGGTGTCGATGGTCGCCGTAAACGTAACGCGCCTTGTGGTGCTGTTTACGGACGTATCAAAGGAAATAATTGAGCTGACACCCTGCGTTTGCAGAATATGCTGGCGGATAGCCAGGTTATAAACATCAGGACTCTGCTTTCCGAGAACTGACTGGATGTAAGGCGTTCCGGCGGTCGTATCGAGGAACCATTGCCCGCGCCAGAGTAAGAAGCGCGTTTTTACCGCCTGCGCCACCGTATCCGGCGAGTTAATCAGAAACGTGTTATCCCCCCGGCCAAACGTGTAATCCCCGTCAGCATCTTCGCGTCGATATCTCATATCAGTTCACCTTGTCGGTATTCCCGCTGCCCGTCTGGACGCCGCCGTGCGTATGCTGATCGCTGATGTCTTTGCCGTTGGAAGTCAGCGAGCCGATAAATTTGATGGCGCCGGTGATCGTTGCCGCCGTGCCGGATGCAATGGTGCCGACCATGCCGCCCATCCACGTTAAAAGGCCATGGATAGTCACGGCCGCCGAGAACGTGGATTGCGGCGCCGTAACGTTGAATCCGCCAGGGGCGACGATATTAATCGTTTGTGTGGCCGGATTAAGTTCGAAATACGTCGAACCGTCGTCACTGCGCATCTGTGCCGTATTGGTGCTGATGCCGCTGATTTTCTGCGCCTGAGACTGTGGTCCGACAATGGCAAAGGCATCAGATAAATCATGCTGCCGAGGGTCCACCGGCTCCTGAACGCCGCCGCTCTGCCACCAAAAGTCGATGCAGCGATCGGAAAAAATGACCAGGCATTCATCGCCAGCTTTAACCGGGAACGTCAAAGTTACCCTGCCGCCGCGCGGGAAAATCACCGGGACATCCAACAAAAGCGGGTAATCATTGGTGCTCTGATTACCATCATTATCAGTCTGAACATATCGGATAGCTGGTTGCACGACACAGGTAACGGATTCCGGGTCGAACGACTGGATGATCCCGGGCATAGCCACACGTAACTGGTTATTGATTTTATTACGCTCAGTTTTTAGAACTTCAGCAAGATCACCAGTTCGCACTTGATCTGACACGGCCATTTCAATTTCTCCGGGCAATAAAAAACCCGCACTCAGCGGGTTAAATTCGATTTGTTTAGCGTCTGGGGATTATTGTTTCTGCCCAGCAGCGACAATATCCATTTTTACATTTTATACCTTCTCCGGGATGTCCAGTTGCCGGAGGACTACTCCATTTAAACCTTTTACCATCGTTCTTATTACATTCATCACAGCAGTCATCCCCATGCCAAATGTAACTTGTGGAACCTATGCGCTCAGCCTTAACCCTATCTGCTTTTGCTAACTTTCTGAATTTATTTCCAAGTGCCTTTTCTTTCTCGTCGCCATCTTTAGTTTTCTGCGATTTTGAATTCCCACTCCCTTTTATATGGTTTGCTTTAGATTCTTGTATTCGATTACCACAACCCAAAGAATCAGATAAGGCACCGTCTTTTCTATTTTTATAAATCCTCAGGATTGCAGGGATCTTAAATATTCCATACAGAGCTATCGCAATAAGTAGAAAATATCCTGAGTTCATTATTATTTAACCTTACGGCAAGGGAAGGAACCGATTACCCTGGTAGCATCCATACTCGCCTGCAATAATTCAACATTGAGCCATGCTTTACCGTCGCGTTTTATGAACTGAAATCCGTAGTTATTACCATCACTTGCTGGCATTAGACTCATATCCATTTTTATATTAGCGTAGTTGCCTTTTTCTCCCAGAAAAGTAACCTTCTGCGAAGTTACGGTGTCGCCGTTAATGATTGTCATGCCCTCCCCCGTCATGCGGAAATCACCGCATTGAATGTCTGCAACACAGGGAAATGCAACAACAGATAACAAAACTGCAGCAAAATGTTTTATCACAGTCCTTTCTCTCTCGCTGATTGGCTGGTTAGATCGGCAGCATCGCGCGCAGCACACATCATATCCATGTACCACGCCTGCCCCCTCGTCTCGCCAGTGTACATTATGCCCCGGACAATATACACGCCGTCCGTCGCGAGGCTTGCCGTGTTCGACTGGCTCACTGGCAGGGTGATCGTAGAGTTCCCATTTTCAACAGTCGCCGAAAATGGTCCGTTCGACAAACGCAGATCACCTTCAGGTATTGCAACCTGATTAATTAGAACTTCCGCCTGATTAAGCCGGATGAGGCTGTTTACGTGAATATTGGGGTTAATCAGGCATCTGACATTAACACCCTGCCCGATTGTCTGCTGAGGCATCCCAATCAGACCTGTGGAGCTGTTCAATTCAATAGCCAATGACTCATCAGGGATGGAATTGGTCATTACCCGAACGCCGCCCACCATCATCCAGGTGCCGCGGCATTGATTGGCCACGTTATCCATCAGATCCCGGGTCATCCCGAACAGCACGCGCCCGCGCGGGAACACAGTCGGTGGCATTGTCACCTGACTGTTGTCCTCGGCAATGCCATATGGGGAAAAATCTTTCATCACCGCTTTATTCATGTCAGCGACGGTATAACCCGCCGACAATGTGGAACCGGACATCGCTGAAATGAAGGCGTTATCCGAGTCAGCCGCCTGAATCAAAACATAGGTGTCAGTCGGATTTTCCCGACCGGTCATTGAGTAACGGATATCACCGTTAAATATCAGGCCGAAATTTTCGTTACCCGACTGACCAACAGCATCAGCAGAAGTAACATTCCGCGCCACTCCAGCCTGTCTCTGGTTGACCACCGGCGCGACACCGTCATAACCAGCGATAATCCTTACACTTGAGAATTCCTCTTGTAGTATCCGCTGTACAGTATTTTTTGACAGATTGTAGATAGTGAAGGTGGCGATCCTCGTCGCGCTGCTAATGTTGAACCAGTCAATTTTAAAGCTAACTTTAAAATCGCTGAGGTCGATCCCCTTCCCGTTTTTATCCAGTAACTGCAGTTCAAAATGACGCATCCAGTTCTGTGGCATGTGTTACTCCGTGACGATGAGGAGGTGCGATTGACTTCCGAGATCAGACTCAGTTGGATTTTCCTGTCCGCTAACATCGCAAATGACCACCAAAGAAAAACCAAAACCAAGATATTGGTATTGTGCCAGTAAGTCAGCGCCGGTTATCAGAGGGATGCCAAACACTAACGGGGAGTTGGTTGAATCCGATATATCAAGCGCCCAGAATGCCCCACGCCAGTTAACCTGCATCTGATACTGAACCCCGAGGATGGTTATTGAGAACTTTTGATTGTTCGCAGATAGTGGTATTTCAGTTGTGTTCATTTCACAGGAACCCCGATAAATGAAAGCACACCACCGATAAATCCACCGGTGGCATTATTTAATTTCCCCACGATTGATTCATTTGGCTTGGTGGGGGTTTTAACACCGGAGTTCTCAACGGCTGAGGTATTAACACCCTCTGTCATGTTCGACTTATCCGCAACTTGGACAGTGCTTGTTGAGGTAATTATGACCTCACGCAGCGTCAAAACTGCCATTAGCACATTTTCGCTGGTCCTATCAGTTGTCACCTCGACGTTGCGCAGAAGCATATTCTGATAAAGACGTTTCCCCGTAACGACATCAAAAGGGGTTCGCTCGCGCTGTAATTTGATGATATTTTCATAAACCTCGCGCGGACTTAGCCCAAGAGAGCCGGTTGCAGTTGAAACATCCGCGAAATCAAACAAGTAACCTCCGCCAGCGAAGCCCAATTCCATTACCACTTCAGCAGGACGCCTGTAGGCATGATCAGAAATAGCCGCCCCAACCTCCACAGGGTGCTCGGTTATTTCAAGAGCATCGGAATGCTTTTCGGATATCACCACATCAGGGATAATAATCCCGATCCGCCGACTCTGTAGATGGAATAACGTAGAAATGATATCCATCACCCTCTCCCGTTCTGATTGGTTCTCATAACCTGAGCGTTTGCTGAGACCTGTCGTTGACCGACTTCCCTGCCAATCTCTTTCGGGTCCCCACCATAAATGTAATAGGTGTTATTTTGCTCAAGCTTATGCGTGGTATGCCCTGGCATATTACTGAGCACTTTCGGCACGTATTCCCGCGTCTGCTGTGGCATCAGACCCATTCCATATTTCTGGACGTTCCCGATCCCCCAGTTATACGAGGCCAGCGTTTTATCCAAATCGCCGCCGTTCGCCTTAAGCAACTGCGCCAGATACTTGGCCGCCGCCTGAGCCGATTTAATCGGGTCGAAAGCCTCATTGCCACGCAACCCCAAATCTCTGGCAGTCCCCGGCATGAGCTGGAATAAACCCTGAGCGCCCGCACCAGATACAGCATTTGGATTACCGGCAGATTCAGTAATCGCCACGCTTTTCAGTAAACCATCAGGCAAATGATAGAGCGCTTCCAGCTTATCCAGCGTAGGGCTGAGCCAGCCGAGGAGGGCTGCGCCTTCTTTGGTTGGCCTTGGCTTTCCAGATGCCATGCCGCGTGAAGGGAATAAACCCTCATTCCCAGCATGAAGGCTGAAATCAAGGCCCGTTACCTCTTGGATCCAGCTAGAAAGGCTAAAAGGAGTTTTTTCTTTTTGCCTGTCGATAAGATATTGGCCGACAGAGACGCCTCTCTTTTTTGCCTCATCCTCAACCGAACCTACTTTATTCCATGCGTTTATTGCTGCCATTGCTGCGAGAATTGGCCCGAAGCCTTTACTGACCCGAAGGATACCTGACAGCATTTTGACGGCCCACGCACCAGCAACGTAGGTGGCTAATCCTTTCAGTACGTTATTCCAGCCACCAACAGCCTTAACCCCTTCACCTAACCATGAAATAATGGTTTTAATAGCAGCAATAGCCTTCTCAATATCCGGCTCCCATTTAGCCCAATCAATCAGGCTTTTACCGCCCTCTTTCCATGTTTTATAGTCGTCGTAGAGAAGGAGTATTCCACCAGCAAGCGCGGTGATAATGCCAATCGGAGATGTGAGGAAAGCGCTGTTGAGTAATTTCCAGGCAAAGACAAGGGCACCGAATATCTCAATAAGCTGCTGAGTCCCCTTATCGAGTTTGTTCCACCACTCCCAGATATCCCCCGCGGCCTGAATCAGCCGGTACGCGACGCGCCCGATAGTATCCGCCAACCAAAGCAGTCCTTTAACGCCCCGCGTGATGGCGTCTTCAATTTTTGGGAAATTATCGAGGATTTGCTTTCGCAGGTTATCGATCGAACCTGCAAGTCCGTCAGCGAGATTAGAATCGATCTGATCTCGCGCCATTCCGGCCATTTCCCCCAGCGAACGTAACGAGGTCATAAACCGGTTGGAGGCAGCAGCAGCCTGGTCAGGATTAAACCCGATGGCACTTTTCATGGCGTTGTACTGACCCATATACTCGCTGATGCCTCGGCGCATTGCCATCAGCGTGTTTTCATCAATGCCCAGCATCTGCGCATATTGGTTTGCGCGCGGATAAGACATTTTGCTGAGTTGCTGGCCAACACCGGTAAACACGGCCGACATATCACGCATGTTGCCGCTGGCGTCGCGCGTCTGCACGCCCAGGCGATTCAGGAATCCTTCCGCACCTGGGTTATTGCGCATAAATCGCGCCAGGCTTTCCAGCGAACCGCGCGCGGCTTCTGCGTTGGAACCTGTCTGTGATGCCGCATAACCCAGCGCTCTTATCCCTGCGACGCTGGCGCCGGTACGCTGTGATGCCCAATAAAGGTCATCCAGACCGGCTGCAATTTTCAACACGGTCCCGGCAGCTGCTTCAACGACCGTACCCAATTTCAGCACGTTCGCCGTCACGCCAGCGACCACATTTTCAAACTTTCTCGCCCCGACATCATCGACATCAAATCCCAGGGAGATCAGGAAATCTTTCAACGTTTCAGCGTTCATTATCCGCTCTCCACCTGGCTATTCGCGCCTCGTTATCGTTTTCCATTTGCAGGAAATCATTCATCATTGCGATATCACACAGATCAATCACGCCCGATTTCAGGTCCTTCATGTCGAGATGAAAAACCTTAGCCGGGCGCAGAATATAATCCAGATTGTCAGGCAATGAATTGAGCGCTATTCCACCGCCTCCTCTGGCGTCGGCGTTATAGGGAGTTCTCGCAAAAAATTTCCCAGCGAGTCGCCTACCACACGACCAACGATTTGCAGCATATCGACCATGTCCATATCATCGAACGCCAGTTGATCACCCTGCATCACCGGCACCCAGCCTTTCATGTGCTTACGCGCCGTCACAGCCAGGCAGGGGAAGATCACCGCGTTGGCGTCTTCATCGCTCAAATCAGAAAGAGACTGAGCAATTTTCGGCAGCACCCTTTCCATGATGCTGGCCGAATCCTTTTTTTCCGCCAGCGCTTTAATGGCCTGAAAATCTGAGAGCATCCCGGAGAGCACCGGCAGTAATTTGCGTGAGACTTTGAATTGGTCAAACACGCTCAGTTTGGCAATGCGGTAGGCATTGCCTTTGATTTCAAATTCCATTGGTTAAAACTCCCCGAGAAGTTCATCGATTTTACCGCAGTCAAACACCCAGGTGACGGTACCAGCTACTTTCGGGTTTGCGTGATCGGGCTGCTTCTGGAACGCCACTGAACGCGCAGTAACCAGATCGCCGGAAGCTTTGTTGCGAACAACAATCACGTTATTCCCCCATGCGGCAGAAGACAGGCTCTGTGCGTTGTACATCAACGACAGTTTTTTATTCACCGGTGATGTTTTCAACAAAACCACGCTGATCGTGCCGCTTTTACCTGCATGCAGGCTGTGCATCACTTCGCCATCAGCACCCGTTGTCATGGTGTTTTTGGCTTCAGCCATCGTTACGGTGATACCTTCATCGGCATTCGCCGAGCCGTAGCCCAGATCAACAATGCCGGTCACGCCAGACAAGGACGCCGAAACGTCCGAAAAGCTATAGGTTGACATGCTCTCTCCTTAGCGGACCATGGTAATGGCGACAGATGAGTAATGAACGGCGCCAGCTAACTTGCCTGCCACCTGAATTGGCACAGCTTTGCGCTGTTCACGATCCGCCTGCAGCTGGTTATCAACACTGTCGGCGTAGAGATAATACCCCTTCGTCAGATAGTCGTTGGTACTGAGCTGGCCGATCGGACCGCCAGTCCATTTGCCGGGCGCAAACAGGCCATTATCCACCGCCTGAGACAACGCCAGTTCGATGGCCGCCATACGGGTGGTGGTACCGGCATCAGTCTGCGGGATTTTGTTCGGGGAGGTATACAGCGTGTTGTAGTCCGTCGTCTGCACCGTATTTTGCAGCCAGTCGAGGCCGTGGCGCTCGTCAAAGAAGTCGCCGTTTGCCATCACGCCCTGCTCAAGAATTGCCGTATCGTTGTCATACAGGACGTAAACGTTACAGTTTTTCGCCTCCAGCGCAGTAGCCTGAGACGCGGTAAGCGTTTCGTACGTGATGCCCGGCTCCTGTTTGAATTTCAGGGTAATGGTTGTGTTGCTGCCGTTGAAATCTACGGTGAAAGCACGACCGAACGCAGACAGCGCCGCGTAACGACTGGATGATGAATACTGGGTAAAGGTGCGCCCGAAACCGCCGGTCTTCAGCAGATAGGCGATATCCGTCGTGGATGTCGCATCCATTACTTCTGCATCTTGCGTGGTGTTGGCAAGGATGCGGGAAACCGTGGCGGCCTGAAGCGCTGACGCTACGCTGACCATATCCATATTCGATGGGTCAACGGTATCAGCAAGATGTAACCCATACCAGGAGTTGTAATCCAGCATTGCGTTGACAGCCTGCAGTACTGTTTCAACCGTACCCGCTTCGCCGCTTTCAAGGGTTTTCACCCAGCGCCCGACATACACCTGAGTAGGTTGCGGAGATTGCGAGAACCAAACAACAGCGGCTTTGTATTCTTCGCTGGTAACACCAAAATCAGTGCCGATATCAGCAGGACCCTCATACAAACGAATGCGCTCTGAGATTGGAATGACAGTGGATGTGCCGAGGATCAGCATGGAGCCAAAATTGCGCCCCTGCGCTGCCTTGGCGGATAAGTTCACGGTCACATTAGCAATGCGACCGACGGATAATCCAGGCATGAAGGTTAATCTCCGGTGGTGATTGGGTTGTCTGTTTCGATTACGGTTTTGATGTCGTACGTGCGGATAACTTTTCGGCGTAGCTGCACACTGAGGTCATATCGGCGCACCCACTGGTTATTAATAAGTTCGGGAAGATTCAACACGCGGCCACACTGCATAAAGCTCATGCCAGCCCGGTTCAGTTCGTCGTTATTCTGAGAAACGAAAATGCCAGTTCTAAACTGTTTTGCGGTTGCCATACCCTGAGGGCCATAAAAACACGTCAGGATTTCTACGGTTTCATGCGACCACTGTTCCGCGCCGGCATCAGTTTGAACATAAGCGGGATTTTCATCATCAGGGATGGTGGTGATACTGAAAGCGCAACAGGTAATATCGTTCTTCGGTATCTGGGTTTGCGGGTCCGTCCAGCGCGGGTAAACCAGATTTGTATTCAGGCCGGTCAGCCCCAGGATCCAACGACTAATTTCCCCTTCAAGCTCCTGGTCATATGCTGGCGCATCGCCAATCGGCGTCAGGTATCCGGCAGTTGTAGAGTCGTTACTCAATTGGCGTCCCTCCGTCAAAGTCCATCAGCTCACAGTGCGCCTGAACAAATTCGGCACCGTACGCCGTGTAGGGATCAACGAAGGTCACCCGATATTCACGCCCGCGATAAGTCACGCTATCCGCATCGAGACCGGGCTGACCCTGCATCAGCCTGAACTGAGTGATGATGAGAATGGCACCGTTGATATTCTGTCCGGCAGCCATGCGTTTGGCTTCCAGAGAGCGATCAACGGTAACAACACCGATGAATGGCATGTCAGTGGGTGTGTTTACCGGGAAATTATCTTCGTCAGTCGTCTGGGTATTGCGATGACACACCAGCGTGTCATCTGCAAAATCCGGATCCATGAGTAATTCAGAAACATCAAGAAGAGGCATTTTTATCCCTCACGATATAAGTGATGGAGCGGAGCAGTTCCCTGTTGTCTAAGTTGCTGGTATTCGCAGCGCGCCGGAATAGTCAGGCGAAAACCGAACTGCATTGATGAGCTGGTGTGCTGTCGCCGCGTTGTGGAAAGTGGATTTCGTTGCATTCGGATCTCCGATTTAATCCATGACAAAGCGCCCGCGTTGGCAGGCTTCATTGAGTCTCGTTTCATGGGGTGTGATTATGAATACAGCTGTTATAACTGAAGTTGTTTTGTTGGTAGGTTGCGGGTTAGCGCTGCGGGAAGTGACCGCCAATAAATAGTTCCGGTAATTTTTTTAATGTTCCAAGAGACTTAACCTGAAGAGGGATAGACTACCCCGCACCAATTCATAGCCCACGCATTTGCGTGGGCTTTTTTATTTATTTTTGAAACCACTCTTTAGCAGTCCCGTTCTGAGTGAACTTTTCTTTTATTCATCGTTATCCATTAAGAACCATTTATCGGTCGATCCCTCTCGGGGCCGGAAGTGATTACATCGCTCACCTCATCGCGTGCTGCTTAGTTGGCGTCCTGCCGTGTCGATGGAGTGAATATACCCTAGGTTATTTTTACACGTCAATACCCTTGGTTATTTTAAATAATACTCATGGGATTAAAACAATGAAAACTAAGGGAATAAAACTTTAAGTTTTTTTTGAGTGGTTTTTGCAAGATAAGAGGCAAAAAACTTGATTTTTTTAGTTTGAGGGTGGATATTTAAACATGTGTTTATATACAGTGTTTTTTTTTCTGGGGGAGTTATGGCTGGAGCGTATCTAAGAATTGGAGTAGGGAAATACGTTGAAATATGCCCTGCGTCGGCGCTTCAGCGCAGGGCATTTACAGTTATTTATCGTTTAAGGGATCTTGCCATATATACGATGACGCCAATGATTTTAACATCCTCGTTCACGACAATGAGTGGGAGGCGAGAATCCCCTACATCAAGATAGTTAGATCCAGCCCTTGAGATAAATTTGTAGGCTGAAAGTACGCCTTTAATTTCAGCAAAAACGAAATCTTGGTTACCAGGCTGCTCTTCAGTATCAACAACGATCACTGAACCATCAGGTAACTCAGGAAAACCAGTTGGAAACTTCAAACGATATGCGCGCGCATTTTTAGTGTCGACAACGTCAGGAACTACGGTGTACATCTGTGTTGGCCCGGTCTCATCCCAAATTTCCAGCATTCGTGAGGGATCATAGTAAACCGTGTCATAAGCGGGTCTGGATTTGCGGTCTTCATCATACCATGGAACCTGTTTATACGGTTTCATGTCACCTGTTCCATCCGCTAGCCATTCAGGTCTGACACCTAAAGCCTTAGCAATATCAATTATTTTTACAGATTCCTGGGTTCTTCCCGAAGCTATTTTCCAAACACTTGGCTGTGAGATCCCTGCAGCTTGTGCAAGCGAAGCCTGCGTAAAGCCACCTTCATCCATAGCCATTTTTAATCTTTGAGCGAGCGTTGTTTTGTTCATACCGCCGAACATATAACCACGGATATTTTTAGTCAAATATCCAAGGGCATTGCCCTCATCAAGTCTCATAGTTATTATTTCCCCGTGATAAATCTCAAAGCTATTTTCATGATCAACGAAACCATTAACCGAGCGATTCAAACGGTCGGTAACCGGCGGAGCTGGTGCCCTGCTGTCGCATATTCGCGATGATAAGGATCCGGCTGGCGCTGAATGGTAGCCTGAACAACTTGGCCGCTGGCCTGCAAACATCCTTCACGACGGCAGCGAAGACGTGATCTCAGCTTTCCCTGATGCCAAAGGCCAGCAAGGTGATCTGAAAACTACTGGCACAGCCCGACCATCCCGAGTTTATTACGGCGATATGAACGCCCCCCGCGAACATGCCGCTCGAGTGGAATGCAGCACTTCCGCTGCGCACTTTTCTACTGCGCCAAAGTCACAAAGACCGAACGTGATGAGGGGATGGAAAGATTTGTTCCGGTCACTGCGTCTGAAATGACCGGCGGCCGTGTTGAGGGTGCAGTTCGGAAAGCATAATCGTTTTGTTTTTGTTCACACAACGAGTTGCACCCGACCAGACGGATCGGTAACTGCAGAAATAAGGAAGATGCGGGTGGATAGTAATAAGGCTTGGAAGTCGGCTTTAATGCGAGCAGGTATTGAGAATTTTCGTTTTCACGATTTGCGGCATACATGGGCGAGCTGGTTAATTCAGTCCGGCATTCCGCTATCGGTATTACAAGAAATGGGCGGCTGGGAAAGTATTGAAATGGTGCATCGGTATGCCCACCTTGCGCCAAGTCATTTAACCGAACATGCTGCCCAAATAGATTCAATATTTAATGAACATGTCTCAAATATGTCCCACTCGGTAAAACCTGGTGCAGTGGATAATATCTAACACGTTGAATTTATTGGTGGGTCGTGGCGGGTTCGAACCGCCGACCAATTGATTAAGAGTCAACTGCTCTACCGACTGAGCTAACGACCCAACGGGACGGATTATTCTCCTCTATCCGGATGATGTCAAACGCTTATTTATGCTTTATTGACAGTTAATACGCGTCATATTTGTGAAGCCCATCACGTCCAAAAACGGTATTATTGCCGCCATCCTGGAAGATATTTGATTAATTAACACTCAGTTATCCGCGATGTAAAAATTACGATACATTTTTTTCTTCGGCATTTTTCATGCCAGTTATAATAAATGCACGCTTAACATTACTATTACACACTTCACACACGCTATCGTTCCAGCCGTGGTGAACACAGAGCCATTCAGAGCTTAAGAAATTGACGTAAATGAATGCGATATGGCGGAGTTCATACGCAAAAAAGCAAAAAACAGGAATCAATACAACATGCAAGAAGAGTCAAAAATCCTCGTCCAGCCGGGGGAAGAGAACGCAGAAGGTTTGCGGCGAAATCTCTCTAACCGTCACATCCAGCTGATTGCCATTGGCGGTGCTATCGGTACCGGCCTGTTTATGGGCTCAGGCAAAACCATCAGCCTGGCAGGTCCGTCCATCATCTTCGTCTATATGATCATCGGCTTTATGCTGTTTTTCGTCATGCGTGCGATGGGTGAATTGTTACTGTCCAATCTCGAATATAAATCTTTCAGCGACTTTGCCGCCGATTTACTGGGCCCGTGGGCCGGGTATTTCACCGGCTGGACCTACTGGTTTTGCTGGGTGGTCACGGGTATCGCTGACGTCGTGGCGATTACCGCCTACGCACAGTTCTGGTTCCCCGGCCTCTCGCAATGGGTCGCCTCGCTGATCTGCGTGCTGGTGCTGCTGAGCCTGAATCTCGCTACCGTGAAAATGTTTGGTGAAATGGAGTTCTGGTTCGCGATGATCAAAATCGTCGCCATTGTCGGGCTGATCATCGCCGGGCTGGTGATGGTGCTGACTCACTTCCAGACGCCAACCGGCACCGTCGCGTCATTCAGCAACCTGTGGAATGATGGCGGATTCTTCCCGAAAGGTGTCAGCGGTTTCTTTGCCGGTTTCCAGATCGCCGTGTTTGCGTTTGTCGGCATCGAACTGGTCGGCACCACCGCCGCCGAAACTAAAGATCCGCAGAAATCCCTGCCGCGTGCCATCAACGCTATCCCTTTGCGCATCATCATGTTCTATGTGTTCTCGCTGATCATGATTATGTCGGTGACGCCCTGGAGCCATGTGGTGGCAGATAAGAGCCCGTTTGTTGAACTGTTTGTGCTGGCCGGTCTGCCGGCGGCGGCGAGCATCATCAATTTTGTGGTACTGACCTCTGCCGCCTCTTCAGCTAACAGCGGCGTATTCTCCACCAGCCGAATGCTGTTTGGTCTGGCACAGGAAGGCAACGCGCCGAAAGCATTCGGCAAGCTCTCTTCCCGCGCAGTGCCGTCGAACGGCCTGACCTTTTCGTGTATCTGTCTGCTCGGCGGTGTGGTGCTGATTTACCTGATCCCGAATGTGGTGACGGTCTTCACACTGGTCACCACCGTTTCTGCGATCCTGTTTATGTTCGTCTGGACCATCATCCTCTGCGCTTACCTGGTCTACCGCCGTAAACGTCCGCAACTGCACGAAGCCTCAATCTACAAAATGCCGCTCGGCAAACTGATGTGTTGGGTCTGTATGGCATTCTTTGCTTTTGTTCTGGTACTGCTGACCTTGCAGGATGATACGCGACAGGCGCTGTTGGTCACGCCGCTGTGGTTTGTGATCCTGGGGATAGGCTATGGGTTGCGCAGCCGCAGTCGTAAAGCCTGAATGATGAACTCATGATGTCAAAAAGGAGCCATCTGGCTCCTTTTTGTTTTAATCAACGTCCAGTGCCTGCCTGAACTGCTCCCACATTTTTGTGGCAGACGGTCTGGCCGACGCCACTTTCACCGGCAGTGCCGGCGGCGCACCGGCTTTCATATCGCCGAGATCGAATACAAACGTGTAATCAGGTTCCTGCCCCATGCGTAAGTCACTGACCAGAATATGGCCGCCCTGCTCTTTAACGCTGAAAAAACCGTGGCTGAACCAGGCGACACGCGCCAGAAACGGGTTATCTTTGTGGGCTTCATACAATGCCTCACCGCGGGGATAGAAGCGGAAACGGATCGGTGAATCCGGGTGCAGCAATGAGGTGAAACCTTCGCCGTAACTGTCTTTACTCATCACGACCACACGCCACACCAGCGAATTGAGGGGTGTCGGCGTGACCAGAACCTGCGTACTGTCAATATTTTGCCGTTGCAGCTCTGTATCGACATGCCGTGTCACCTGATATTGTTCAATCATGGTACAGGCCAGATACAGGCAACTGATGCCCAGTAACACGTTATTCCACATAATGCCGCGCTGCTGCTCGCGATACAGCGCCAGACCAACACCGGTAATCAGCGGCAGGGTATAGAGCGGATCGATAATAAAAATGCTGCCGACCGCAAAAGGATAATGCGTAAAAGGGATACCGAGTTGGGTGCCGTAAACCGTCATCACATCCAGCAGCGGATGGGTGATCAGAGCCAGCCAGACAGTTCCCCACCAGCGCCGGAAATGTTGCCCGGCGCTGAACAGTTTGGCCATCAGCCAGGCCATCAGCGGAGATATCAGCGTCAGATAAAACAACGCATGGCTTTCGGTGCGGTGCAGGGTCATATTGCTGATGACATCACCGTGATCGTAAAACACATCCAGATCGGGCAAGGTTCCGCAGACCGCGCCAGCCAGTGCAGATTTCCATACCGGCGCACGTTTGCCCATCACCGCAATGCCCACTGCAGCGCCAAGCACTAATTGTGAAACTGAATCCATTCTGCCCCCTTAAGCCCGAAGCTGAATGCCTTCGGTAATAATGCGCTGCACATTACACACGGTTTGTTCAAAGAATTCAGGATCACTGAGCGTTTTACCGGTGATGGCTTCGACCTGTACCCCGAAATCGGCGTAGTGCTGCGTGGTCGCCCACAGCATAAAAATCAGCTGCATCGGATCAACCGGCGCGATCAGTTCTGCTTTAATCCAGCCGCGGATCACATCCGATTTATCTTCCACCAGCGTTTTCAGGCTGCCGCCCAGCTCCTGTTTCAGCAGCGGTGCACCCTGTACCATCTCGAGACAAAACAGCCTGGATGCCTGCGGGTGATCGCGGGAAACACACAGCTTCAGACGGATATATTCACGGATAGCTTCCAGCGGATGCTGATCAGATTGCAACGCTTTCAGCGGTGCCAGCCAGATATCCAGCAATCCTTTGAGCACGGCGATATACAAATCTTCTTTTGACGGGAAGTAATACAGCAGATTGGTTTTGGACACATCGGCACGCTCGGCAACCTGATCCAGACTGGTGCCATGCATGCCGTACAACGAGAAAAACTCAAGTGCCGCTGCCATGATATTGCCACGTTTGGCAGCGACTGCCCGCGAACGTCGCGTCGGGGCTTTCGTCAGCGGCTGGCGGGATTTATTCTCTCCGGCGTCAGCCTGCACAGATTCGACCAATGGCTTCACAATGTCTCCCTGAGACGAATAGCAAGGCTGAAATCATAGCAAATGGCGATACAAGCGACTATCGCTATGCATCCCGGTGATTGCAGTAACACCTACGACAACAATCAGTAACCACAAAGAGTTATGAATTTAACAAATTTGCACCATTTCCGTTCAATCCTGCCTGATAAACGTGCAGCCATTTTTGACCAGATGGTCTGAAACAGACCATTTGCTCTACCAAAAACCAACACCGAAATTTAACTCACTGATAATTAAAAAGATTAAAAAACTGGCATCCCGCTTGCAATACCCATCATGAATTCCTTCCTTCGCGTTGCATCATGAGGTGAGCTATGAAAATCGGTGTCTTCATTCCTATCGGCAACAACGGCTGGTTAATTTCAGAAACTGCGCCGCAGTACAAACCCACCTTCGAACTGAACAAAACCATCGTGCAGAAAGCGGAGCACTATCATTTTGATTTCGCGCTGTCGATGATCAAACTGCGCGGCTTCGGCGGCAAAACCGAATTCTGGGAACACAATATGGAGTCGTTCACGCTGATGGCCGGTCTGGCCGCCGTGACTTCCCGCATTCAGCTGTATGCCACCGCCGCCACGCTGGTGATGCCACCGGCAATCGTTGCGCGCATGGCCGCTACCATTGATTCCATCTCCAACGGCCGTTTCGGCGTAAACGTCGTCACCGGCTGGCAGAAACCCGAATACGAACAAATGGGCATGTGGCCGGGCGATGATTATTTCAGTCGCCGCTATGACTACCTGACCGAATACGTCAGCGTGCTGCGCGACCTGTGGGGCACCGGTCACTGCACGCTTGACGGTGAATTCTTCAAAATGGACGACTGCCGCGTCAGCCCGCGTCCGCAGAGTGAAATGAAAGTCATCTGTGCCGGGCAAAGTGATGCCGGCATGGCGTTCTCCGCTAAACACGCGGACTTCAACTTCTGCTTCGGCAAAGGCGTCAACACGCCAACCGCCTTTGCGCCCACCGCTGCCCGCATGAAAACGGCGGCTGAAGCTGAAAACCGCGATGTTTCCTCTTATGTGCTGTTTATGGTGATTGCCGACGAAACCGACGCCGCCGCCCGCGCTAAATGGGATTTGTATAAATCCGGAGCTGACGCCGATGCGCTGGCATGGCTCACCGATCAGAGCAGCAAAGACACCAAATCCGGCAGCGATACCAATGTCCGCCAGATGGCCGACCCGACCTCCGCCGTGAATATCAACATGGGTACCCTGGTCGGTTCTTACGCCAGCGTGGCCAGAATGCTCGACGAAATCGACACAGTGCCCGGGGCCGGCGGCGTGCTGCTGACCTTTGATGATTTCGTGGAAGGCATCGAAAACTTTGGCCGCTACATCCAGCCATTAATGAAAACCCGCCAGCACATCGGCACTGAGCAGAAAGAGGTCGCATGATGAACGTTGTTGAGAATCAAACTGTGGTCCGCCGCGAACCCCACAATACCGGCGAGGAAACGATCCTCACAGCACGCCCTGAAGCCATTGCTTTCACGCCGCAGCAAACGGCGCTGATTGTGGTGGATATGCAAAATGCCTATGCCTCACAAGGCGGCTATCTGGATCTGGCCGGTTTTGATGTCTCCGCTACCGCGCCGGTGATTGCCAATATTAAAGTGGCGATTGCCGCCGCCCGCGCCGCTGGCATTAAAGTGATTTTCTTCCAGAACGGCTGGGACAATCAATACGTCGAAGCCGGTGGGGCCGGTTCGCCGAACTTCCACAAATCCAACGCACTGAAAACGATGCGCAAGCGTCCGGAACTGATGGGCAAACTGCTGGCGAAAGGTGACTGGGATTATGACCTGGTCGATGAACTACAGCCGCAACCCGGCGATATCGTACTGCCCAAACCGCGCTACAGCGGCTTCTTCAATACCCAGCTCGACAGTCTGCTGCGCAGCTACGGTATCCATCATCTGGTATTTACCGGTATCGCCACCAACGTCTGCGTGGAGTCCACACTGCGCGACGGATTCTTCCTGGAATATTTTGGCGTGGTACTTGAAGACGCCACCCATCAGGCCGGACCGGAGTTTGCGCAAAAAGCCGCGATTTATAACATTGAAACTTTCTTTGGCTGGGTCTCCAGCGTGCGCAATTTCTGCGACGCCGTGGGTTATAAAACTGAACAAAACGCGGCCTGACCGCTTTCTTAAAAGGACAATTGACGATGCCTAAAAGTGCCATTATTCCGGCTGGCAGCGGCGTTCCGCTGGCTCCTTTTGTTCCGGGTACCCTCGCCGACGGCGTGGTATACGTTTCCGGCACGCTGCCATTTGATAAAGACAATAACGTCGTACATGTCGGCGATGCCGCCGCACAAACCCGTCACGTACTGGAGATCATCAAAAACGTGATTGAAACGGCGGGCGGCACAATGGATGACGTCACCATGAACTCTATTTTCATCACTGACTGGGCGAACTACGGTGCCGTTAATCAGGTTTACGCTGAATACTTCCCGGGCGAAAAACCGGCACGGTTCTGCATTCAGTGCGGGCTGGTGAAACCGGATGCGCTGATCGAAATCGCCTCCGTGGCGCATATCGGTAAATAATCATTTTGCAACAACCTGTCCTGAACACCTTGAGGAATCAGCATGTATTACCAGGTATTGGGGAAAAAAAATGCCGATGCGGAAACCGTCGTGCTCTCATCGGGGCTGGGGGGGACGGGAAGCTTCTGGCAACCGCAACTGACAATGCTGGCGGCGCATTTTCGCGTGGTGGTGTACGACCAGCACGGCACCGGCGTCAGTCAGGGCACAGTGCCCGCCGGGTACCGGATGGAAGACATGGCCGATGAACTGGCCGGCATGCTCAATGAGCTGGATATCAGCCGCTGTCATCTGGTCGGCCATGCGCTCGGCGGCATTATTGGCCTGCATCTTGCTCTGCGTTATCCGGCACTGCTGCAAAGTCTGGTGGTCATCAACGGCTGGACGAAACTCGACAGCCAGACGCGCCGCTGCTTTGAAGTGCGCCAGAATCTGCTGCTCAACAGCGGGGTCGATGCCTACGTGCAGGCGCAGCCGCTGTTTCTGTATCCGGGTGACTGGCTTTCAGCTAATGATGCCTTATTACAGAAAGAGCGCCGGCATCAGGTGGCGCATTTTCAGGGAATGGAAAACTTACTGCACCGTTTGCAGGCGCTGATGGAGTCTGATCTGACTGCCAGCCTCGGGCAGGTGATTACGCCGACGCTGGCGTTCAGTTGCAAGGATGACCTGCTGGTACCGTGGTCGCGTTCGGTCGATCTCGCATCCCGCCTGCCCCACGGCGAACATACGCAAATGCTGTACGGCGGCCATGCAATGAGCGTGACCGACCCGGAAACCTTTAACCCGATTTTACTGGACTGGCTGCGGCGGCATTCATCGTCATCTTCCGCCACCCCGTCCGGTCACCTGCCCACGGAGACATCATGGCCGAAGCATTAACCGCCAGCGCACTGGCAACTTTATTCACCGAAGCCCGCACACATAACGGCTGGCTGGATAAACCGGTCACCCGCGAACAACTTAAGACGGTTTACGAACTGGCGCGCATGGGACCCACATCGGCCAACTGCAGCCCGGTACGCATCGTGTTTATTCAGAGCCTTGAGGCGAAAGAACAACTCGCACCGGCGCTTTCAGGCGGCAATCTGAAAAAAACCATGACGGCGCCGGTCACCGCGATCATTGCCTGGGATGCGGAATTCTACGAACTGCTGCCGGAACTGTATCCCGCCGGTGATGCCCGTTCCTGGTTCACCTCCAGCCCGCAACTGGCGCACGACACGGCATTTCGCAACAGCAGTTTGCAGGCCGCGTATCTGATCATGGCCTGCCGCTCACTCGGCCTGGATACCGGGCCGATGTCCGGTTTTGACAACACCATCGTCGATAAAACCTTTCTGGCGCAGGAAGGCTGGAAATCTAATTTCCTGATCAATATCGGTTACGGCGACAGCAGCAAAGTGTATCCGCGCGCGCCGCGCCTGGATTTCGACCGCGCCTGCCGCGTGCTGTAAGCATCACTGAAAAATCAGAGGACATCACCATGCCATCAACCCTGAACGCTACATTACCGGCAACCGGCCGCCCTTTCGCCCCGGTGCCTGCGGTGGAAAAACAAGCTGCCGCTGACCAATACGCTGCCGTTGAGAAACAAGAGTATCGCGATGCGATGGCGCGCCTCGGTTCGGCCGTCAACATCATCACCACCGACGGCCCCGGCGGACGCGCAGGTTTCACCGCCTCCGCCGTATGCAGTGTCACCGATTCGCCGCCGACATTGCTGGTATGCCTGAACCGTTCAGCCTCGGTGTATCCGGTCTTCAAAGAGAATCAGGTGCTGTGCGTTAACACGCTGGCCGATTGCCATGAGTCTCTGTCCAATTTATTCGGTGGAAAAACACCAACGGAGCAACGTTTCGAAGCCGCCCGGTGGATGCGTCTCGCTACCGGCTCACCGATCCTTACCGACGCGCTGGTGTCGTTTGACTGCAAGGTTACGCAGATCACCAGTGTCGGTACCCACGACATTTTGTTTTGTGAAGCCGTTGCGTTACGGCGCAATGACGACAGCCACGGACTGGTGTATTTCGACCGGCGCTATCACCCGCTGATGCGCCAGTTAGCCTGTTAACTCCATCCCCTCAACTTAGTAAGGGTCGTGCATGGCAAAGACTTCCTGGTTTCCACAATGGCGTAAAAGAGAAGGCAATCTGGATGGCGCGGTGATCGCGCCGGATGAACGGCTGCCGTTAGGAGCAACGGTCATCATGGGGCTGCAGCATACGGTCGCGATGTTTGGCGCCACCGTGTTAATGCCATTGCTGATGGGTTTTGATGCCAACATGGCAATTTTGATGTCAGGCATCGGTACCCTGCTGTTCTTCCTGCTGGTCGGCGGACGCGTACCGAGTTATCTCGGTTCCAGCGCCGCTTTTGTCGGGCTGGTGATCGCGGTGACCGGCTACAGCGGCCACGGAGCGAACCCGAATATCGGGGTGGCGCTGGGAGGGATTATTGCCTGTGGCGTGATTTACACGCTGATCGGTTTTGTGGTGATGGCGCTCGGTACACGCTGGATTGAACGCCTGATGCCGCCGGTCGTTACGGGCGCGGTGGTGATGGCAATTGGTCTGAATCTGGCACCGATTGCCATTAACAGCGTGTCAGCATCCTCATTTGACAGCTGGATGGCGGTGATGACCGTGCTGTGTATCGGGTCGGTGGCAGTATTCACCCGCGGTCTGGTGCAGCGTCTGTTGCTGTTACTCGGACTGGTGGCGGCGTACCTGATTTACATGGTAATCACCAACGGCCTGGGGCTTGGCGCACCGGTTGATTTCAGCGCCGTGGCACAGGCACCGTGGTTTGGCATCCCGACCATTACCACGCCGGTGTTCAGTTCTCACGCCATGCTGATGATTGCGCCGGTGGCAGTGATTCTGGTGGCGGAAAACCTGGGCCATATTAAAGCGGTGGCGGGCATGACCGGCAAAAACCTCGACCCGTACATAGGCCGCGCGTTTGTCGGTGACGGTCTGGCGACCCTGCTTTCCGCCTCGGCGGGCGGTACCGGTGTTACTACGTACGCAGAAAACATCGGGGTAATGGCGGTCACCAAAATTTACTCCACACTGATTTTCGTTGCGGCGGCAATGGTTGCCATTGTGTTGGGCTTCTCGCCCAAATTTGGTGCACTGATCCACACCATTCCCGGCCCGGTGCTCGGTGGCGCGTCGATTGTGGTGTTCGGACTGATTGCCGTGGCCGGTGCCCGCATCTGGGTACAAAACCAGGTGGATCTGGGACTTAACGGAAATTTGATCATGGTGGCGGTCACGCTGGTGCTGGGCGCAGGCAACTTTACCCTGAGCCTGGGCGGCTTCAGCATGGGTGGCATCGGCACGGCGACGTTTGGCGCCATTTTGCTCAATGCCTTCCTGAGCCGCAGCAAACAGGCAAAAATTCAGCCTGAAATAAAAACTGGCACAGAAGCTGCATTAAAAGATCACTGACGACCTCAGTTTCTCCTTAGCTCATCATTTTTGATGATCGCCAGCGGTTAGCCGGTCCACCCGTCCGGATTAGCCGCTGGTTTTTTTCTTTCTGCCTCCCGTACATTTCTTCTCATGCCCTTTTCTCTCCTAATGCTGTTTACAGCTAACGATTGCAAAATTCCTTCGTTCACCTGTCCTTTAAATTGGTTTGTTATGGGTTCAGCACTTTGGTTCTAAGAACGCCAAAGTCATCACCTGCAACCATGCCAGATAAGAAAAAGGGTTTAACGATGAATAACATTCGCCGGATTAACGCGGTTACCCGCGCACTGGCTTTAGGGGCACTTCTCACCAGCACATTTTCCGCCATTGCCGCTGACGGTACGCCCGTGCAGGGTGGCACGCTGATTTATCTTGAACAGCAGGCACACACCAATCTGTATCCGCCTGCGGGCGGCTTCTATCCGAACGGCGGTATTCTCAATCAGATCACCGACAAACTGACCTACCAGAATCCGAAGACACTGGAGATAGAACCCTGGATCGCCGAATCCTGGTCGTTCAACGCCGATAAAACTGAATACACTTTTAAACTGCGACCGGGTGTGACCTTCTCCGACGGCACGCCACTGGATGCCAACGCGGTGGCCAAAAACTTTGATACTTACGGTCTGGGCAATAAAGAGCATCATTTGCCGGTCTCCGAAGTCATCAACAATTACGACCACAGCGAAGTGATTGATCCGCTGACGGTGAAGTTCTATTTCAAAAAATCGTCGCCGGGCTTCCTGCAGGGTACCGCCACGATTGGTTCCGGGCTGGTGTCGCTGAGCACCCTGAACCGTAATTTTGACGCGCTGGGCGACGCCACACATATCATCGGCTCCGGCCCGTTCGTGGTCAGTAAAGAAACCCTGGGTCGCGAAGTCGATCTGACTGCCCGTAAGGATTACCACTGGGGGCCGAAAAACCTTAAACAGCAAGGGCGCGCTAATCTTGACGGCATTAAAGTGATCGTCACCGGTGAAGACAGCGTGCGTATCGGCGCACTGCTGGCCGGTCAGGCTGATTTCATCCGTCAGGTTCAGGCATATGACGAGAAGCAGGCAAAAGACCAGAATTTCCCGATTTATGCTGCGCCGACCAAAGGCGTCAATGACAGCATTTCGTTCCGCCCGGACAACGCGCTGGTGTCTGACCTGAAAGTGCGTCAGGCGCTGCTGCACGCCACCAACAGCAAACAGGTGGTCGATACGCTGTTTTCGCCAAACTATCCGCAAGCCACGTCTGTGATCGCCAAAACCGCCGCCGGTTATGTCGACCTGAGCAGCAAACTGACTTACGACCCGACGCTTGCCAAAAAGCTGCTGGATGAAGCGGGCTGGAAGCCAGGCCAGAACGGCATCCGTCAGAAAGACGGCAAAACGCTGTCGCTGACCATTTATGAATCACTGCCGCAACCGCAAAACAAAGAAGTATTACAGCTGGTTTCCCAGCAATGGAGCCAGGTTGGCGCGAAGCTGAATATTCTGGCGGGCGATGCGGGCAGCCGCGTGGCGGATAACCTTGATCCGGAGAAAACCCCGGCTAACGTGGTGGAAGTCGGACGCGCAGATCCGGACGTGATTAAAAGTTCCTTCTACCCGACCAACCGCGATGCATTGCTGCAAAAGGGCGGCCTGAGCAGCAAGGTGAAAAGCTTCCGCGACGACAAACTTAACGACCTGCTGACCGCAATTTCTGCCGAAGTGGATCCGAAAAAACGTCTGCAGCTGACCGGTGACGTGCAGAACTACCTGCTCGATCAGGCATACGTCATTCCGATTTTCGAAGAGCCGCAGGTGTATGCCGGGGCGCCATATTTCAAAGGCGTGAGCTTCGAAGCCGTCGGGCGTCCGAGCTTCTACGGTGCATGGCTGGAAAAGCATTAACAGACGGGGAGTAAATCATGAGCCGATACGTGAGCGGTCGATTCGGGCAAGCCTTACTGGTGTTATGGGCGGCGTTTACCGTCTCCTTCATCCTGTTACAGGTGCTGCCCGGCGATGCCATTCTGATTAAATTCCAGAACCCGGACATGGGATTAAGCCCGGCACAAATCGCCGATATGCGTGCCGCGTACGGTGCGGATGTGCCGGTCTGGCAGCAATATCTGCACACGCTGGGCAATTTCCTTCACGGCGATCTGGGCTATTCGATTCAGGCTGGCGTACCGGTGACTGAATTACTCAGCAGCAACTTTCCGCCGACGCTGCGTCTGGCACTGATGGGTTTCGCACTGGCCGCCGTGGTGGCCTTTGCACTGGCGTTTCTCTCCAGCCTGCTGCATTTCGGCTGGCTGAAGAATGCTTTACAGGCGGTGCCTTCGCTGTTCATTTCCATTCCGACGTTCTGGCTGGGCATCGCGCTGATTCAGTTTTTCTCATTCCATTTACGCTGGATCCCGGTGATTAATCCGGGTGAATGGGTCGGGCTTATTTTGCCGGTTATCACCCTTGCAGTGCCGATTTCTGCGCC
Organism: Rahnella sp. PD4; assembly: GCF_049199325.1. Taxonomy (NCBI): domain Bacteria; kingdom Pseudomonadati; phylum Pseudomonadota; class Gammaproteobacteria; order Enterobacterales; family Yersiniaceae; genus Rahnella; species Rahnella sp. PD4. The sequence goes on from NZ_JBLZQF010000011.1 coordinate 128,539, forward strand.
GCTGGCGCAGATCCTGATCCGCAGTATTGATCAGGTGCAAACCCAGCCGTTCGTCGCTGTCGCCCGCGCCAAAGGGGCCAGCCGCAGCGGCGTATTATGGCGTCATGTGGCGCGCAACGCCCTGCTTCCGACGCTGACCATTGCCGGTTTGCTGTTTGGCGAACTGATTGCCGGGGCGCTGATCACTGAAACCGTCTTCGGTCTTAACGGCCTCGGGCAACTCACGCAGCAGGCGGTGAATAATCAGGATGTCGCCGTGTTACAGGCCATTGTGGTCATTTCCGCCACCGCCTTTGTCGGCATCAATTTGCTGGTCGATTTACTGTATCCGCTGCTCGACCCGCGCCTTAAAGCCTCTGCTTCTAAAAATTCACGGGGAGGAGCCACTGCATGAGCAGCTTACCGCTTGGCAAAAGCACGCTTTCATTGCCGCTAACACAGCGTCGCCGCCGGATACCCGCACGCCTGCAACCGGGCTTAATCCTCGCCTGGCTGGTGATGGCGACCGTCATTTTGTGGGCGATTGCCCCCGGCTTATTTACTGATTACAGCGGCACTGAAGGGATTGCCGGTGCACAGCGTCTGGCCCCGCAGGCCGGACACTGGCTGGGTACGGATCAGCTCGGCCGCGATGTCTACGCCCGCATTGTGTATGGCGCGTCACATTCCCTTTCCGGCGCGCTGGTCGCTGTGGCGCTCGGGCTGGTATTTGGCACCGCACTGGGGCTGGCGGCCGGAGCCAGCGGCGGTCTGACCGACGCCATTATTATGCGCATCAATGATGTTTTACTGTCGATCCCCGGCCTGCTGTTGTCACTGAGCGTGATTATTTTGCTTGGTTTCGGCACGGTGCACGCGGCGATTGCCGTCGGTGTCACGTCCGTTGCCAACTTCGCCCGCCTCGCCCGCGCCGAAGTGGTACTGGTACGTCATAGCGATTACGTCGAAGCCGCGTACGGCAGCGGCGGCTCGTTCCTGTCGGTTTTGTGGCGGCATATTTTACCCAACTCGCTGACCTCGGTAATCGCTTTCTCAGCGTTGCAGTTCGGCAGCGCCATTCTGGCCATTTCTACCCTCAGTTTTCTCGGTTACGGCACACCCCCACCGACGCCGGAATGGGGCTTGCTGATCGCCGAAGGCCGCAATTACATCTCCACCGCCTGGTGGCTGACGACCTTCCCCGGCGTGGTCGTGGTTCTGGTGGTGCTTTCCGCCAACCGCATCAGCCAGTCATTACGCAGGAGAACGCGATGAACGCGCAGGCCACTTTTACGCATAACGCCCCACCGGTGCTCGAACTGGATAATCTTTCCATCGCCTACGACGGTAAACCGGTAGTGCATAACGTGTCGTTTTCGATTAATGCCGGTGAAGTGCTGGCGCTGGTTGGCGAATCCGGCTCCGGCAAAACCACCACTGCACAGGCGATCATCGGTCTGCTGGCAGAAAACGGCCATATTGAACAGGGTGAAATCCGTCTGAATGGCACGGACATCAGTCAGTGGTCACAGCGCCGCCTCGATGCTTTGCGCGGTGCCCGCATCAGCCTGATCCCGCAGGACCCGACCAGTTCGCTGGATCCGGTCAAAACTGTCGGTTCGCAGGTCGCGGAAATTCTGGATATCCATCAGCGACTGCCACGTCAGCAGCGCGACGCCCGCGTGGTGGAACTGCTGTCCCGCGTGGGTCTTTCACACCCTGAACAACGGGCGAAACAGTATCCGCACGAGCTGTCCGGCGGTATGAAACAGCGCGTATTAATCGCCATAGCCATTGCTCTGCAACCGGCACTGATCATCGCCGATGAACCGACCAGTGCGCTGGATGTCACGGTGCAAAAACGCATTCTGGACTTGATTGACGACCTGCGCCGCGAGTTTGGCACCGCCGTTTTACTGGTCACCCACGACCTGGCGATTGCCGCCGAACGCGCTGACCGGTTACTGGTGTTCCGTCACGGCAAAGTCCAGGAGCAGGGCATCACCCGTGAAGTCCTTGATGCACCGAAAAGTGATTATACCCGTCAGCTTTTCGCCGACGCCCCGGCCCTGTCCGGCCATCATCGTACGCATCTGCGCACTGCGGAACAGCCGGTGCTGGTGGTTGAAAACATCACCCATGATTTCACGCTGGGCGGCAAAAATCAGCCCGCGTTCCGCGCGGTAGACCATGTGTCATTCAGCATTCCGCGCGGTACCACGCATTCACTGGTCGGTGAATCCGGCTCCGGCAAAACTACGCTGGCACGCATTCTGCTGGGTTTTCAGAAACCGGACAGCGGACGTGTGCTGATCGACGGCGAAGACATCACGCGGCTGAAAGGTGAAGCCTTGCGTCAGTTGCGCAAGAAAATCCAGCTGGTGTATCAGAACCCGTTTGCCTCGCTGGATCCTTCGCAAACCCTGTTCCGCGTGATCGAAGAGCCGTTGCTGAATTTCGAAAAAATCCCGGCGGCGGTGCGCCGTGAACGGGTGCTGGATATTGCCCGACGCGTAGCGCTGCCGGAGACATTACTCAGCCGTAAACCCCGCGAATTGTCCGGCGGTCAGCGCCAGCGTGTGGCGATTGCGCGGGCACTGATTTTAGAGCCGAAAGTCCTGATCCTGGATGAAGCGACGTCGGCGCTTGATGTCACCGTGCAGGCGCAAATTCTGACATTGCTTCAGCAGTTACAGGATTCACTCGGTCTGACCTATTTATTTATCTCACACGATCTGGCGACAGTCCGTCAGATCTCACACAGCGTCTCGGTGTTAAACCGCGGGCAGCAGGTGGATTCCGGTCCTGTGGAAGATGTTTTCGCCCTGCCTTCCAGCGATTACACCCGCCAGCTTATTGATGCCATTCCCGGACGCCACCGCGCCGCATGAACAGCACTCGAAACAAGAGGGACATTATGAGCAGTAAACGTCTTGGATTTTTCACCCGCCTTCTGGACAACACCAGCGCGCAGGAACGTTACCGGCTGGCGACAGAACAAATTATTCACGCCGAACAATTGGGTTTTGATTCTGCCTGGGTCGCGCAGCACCATTTTCATGAAGCCGAGGGCGGCCTGCCTGCACCGCTGGTTTTCCTCGCGCAAGTTGCGGCACACACCCGCTTTATCCGTCTGGGCACCGGTGTCATTACGCTGCCGATGGAAAATGCCCTGCGTGTGGCCGAAGACACCGCCGTGCTGGATTTGCTCTCCGGCGGGCGGCTTGAGGTCGGTTTAGGCTCCGGCGGCACACCGTCATCCTTCCCGCCCTTCGGGCTGGAAAGTCACGAGCGCGGTGCGGTATTTGGCAATAATCTGCAAACCCTGCTGACCGCCTGGCGCGGTGAACCGCTGGCGGGCACCGGTAACCGTCTGTACCCGGCTGCCCCACAACTGGCGAACCGCATCTGGCAGGCGACCTTCTCGGTTGACGGCGGCGCGCGTGCCGGTAAATCCGGTGACGGTCTGATGCTTTCGCGCACCCAGCCACGTCCGGCTGACGCGCCGGATTTACGCCTTGATGAACTGCAAAATCCGATCATTGATGCCTATCTGGATGCTCTGCCAGACGGCGTTGCGCCGCGCATCATGGGGTCACGTACCGCGTTTGTTACCGAAAACGGCGATGAGGCGCGGGAACTGGCGCAAAAAGGCTTACGCCGTCAGGCCGAAAATCATCGTGCCAGCGGGCAGAGTGTAAAAGGCGACACGCTGGATGATTACATCCGCGCCTTCGATGTGCATCTCGGCACAGCGGCCCAGGTAACCGCTTCCTTGCAGGCTGATACCGCACTGGCCCGCGTCACCGATCTGGCATTTCAGGTGCATTCCATCGATCCGCCGCATCCGTATATTTTACGTTCCATCGAACTGATTGCCCGTCACGTTGCGCCTGCGCTCGGCTGGGTTCGCCGCACGCCGCAGCGCAGTGTTTCCTCTCCATCCGCCGATTCCTCATTTTCAAGGGAAACCCTATGACCACTTATTCGACCGACCTGCTGGAAAAACTGGCTGAAATCGCTCCGGATTCCGCACTGAAACAGGCCCGCGAGACCCGCGACGCCGCCACCCGTCACACCCAGGGCAGTTACGATGCGCTGTTTACCGAACAGGATGGCGTGGATTTTTCGCTGGCAGAACGCCTGCGGCTGGCGCAAAACGTCGCGCGCTGGCACGGCGATTCGCAACTGACCAATCACTATTCCGAGCGTTTGCAGGATTTACCGGACATCGACGAAACCGCCCGCCTCGATGCTGCACTCACGCACGGTGAACGCCTGAGCTTCAAACCCGCCAGCGCCACACCTGCCCATTTGCAGGCACTGAAAAAAGCGGGCTGGTCAGCAGATGCCATTGTCACGCTGTCGCAACTGATCGCCTTCGTCAGTTTCCAGAGCCGCGTGCTGCGCAGCTACCGGCTGATTGGCGGAAAACCGGTAGACAATGGCAGCAACAAACCGGTCGGCGCTGCGTTCTGGCGCACCGAACCGAATACCCACAGCGGCCGCGATGCACCGCAGGCATTTACCCAGGAAGAACTGGGTTGGGAACCGTGGATCCCGGCGAAGAAACTGGAAGAATTCGATGACGCCCAGCAGGCAATTTTGGCGAAATTTGGTCATACCGGTTCTGACTATTTCCGCCTGTTAGGCCGCAATTTACCGGTACTTGAACAGCGGACCCTGACGGACAAAGGCATTTTCTATACCTCCGGCGGGCTACCGCGAAAAGAGCGTGAACTGGCTGCAACGGTCGCCAGTAAAATCAACGGCTGTATTTATTGCGCGTCAGTGCATTCGCGCAAAGCCAGCCAGTTGTCGAAACAGACTGAAGATGTTCAGCGCCTGATCGACACCCCGCCGGGCGGCATTCTCAGCAAAGAACAATCCCCGCGCTGGCAGGCCGAAATTGATTTCGCCGCTGCGCTTTCCGCTACGCCACCGGTTGCCTCCGGGCAACATATTACGGCGCTGCGTGAACAGGGGTTAAGCGAACTGGAGATTGTCGATCTGGCCCAGTCCGCCGCCTTTTTCGCCTGGGCCAACCGTCTGATGTTAACGCTGGGAGAACCTTTCAATGACTGAAGCACAGCATTCACAGCCCCTGCGCCCGCAGCTTGATCACGCGGTGATTAATGTCAGCGAACAGCTGAATCAGGCGGCACAACAGTTCCGCCGCCTGGGTTTTCATCTCACGCCGCGCGGCCATCATTCGCTGGGTTCCAGCAATCATCTGGCGGTTTTCAGCGAAAATTATCTTGAACTGCTCGGCTATGAGCCGGGCAACGCCCACACCCGTACGGATCTGTGGCAGGCTCCGTTAGGCCTGACCGGGCTGGTGTGGAAAACACAGAACTCCCCTGCAGTGTACGAACATCTGCAACAGCAACATATTGCGGGTTCTGCCCCAGCCGAATTCTTCCGCCCCGTCGCCCTCAACGACGGCACCTCGCCGAATGCACGCTTTCGCACCGTACCGCTGGCTGCCAGCCGCGTGCCGAATGGCCGCAGTTTCTTTTGTCACCATCTGACTCCGGAACTGGTCTGGCGTAATGAATGGCAAAACCATCCGAACGGTGTCGCGGATATTACCGGTTTCGTGATTTCCGCAGACAGTCCGCAGGATGCCTCGCAGGTGTATGGTGAGTTATTTGGTGCGGCTGCGCTGGACATCAAACCGCAGGAAGTGGTGTTGCGCGCGGGCCGCGCCACGATCCGGTTTATCACACCCGCACAAGCCACAGCGGAATTCGGCGTTGTGCCGGAAGGCGAGAACGGCAGCGCCCGCATGATCGGGCTGGAATTTGCCACACGCTCGCTGGATGCGGTACGCAACAGTTTGCGGGTGGGGGAAATTGCCTTTGACGATAATACGTCTCAGGTAAACGTGCGCGCAGCGGATGCCTTAGGGGTAGCGCTTAAATTCAGCGAGGAATGATCTGCTTTTCTCCTCCCCCTGCGATGAACTGAACCCCTGAAGTTGGACATCAGAACTACGTCAGGGGAACATATGAGTCCGGTAGCCTACCGGACTCATACCACCCAGTTTCATTTTGATCCGGTCGCGATTGTAGTACCCGATGTATTCC
>NZ_JBLZQF010000012.1:0-129014 GCF_049199325.1 Rahnella sp. PD4
TCAAACTCTTCAATTAAAAGTTCGATTTGCTTAAACACGTTAAGCGGTGCTCAGAGATTACTTCGTAATAATTCACTAAATGAATTACTGCTTGGTCACTCTAAGACTTGATATTTTTTGCCACCGAAGTGGCTGATATCGTCTTGTGAGTGCCCACACAGATTGTCTGATAAATTGTTAAAGAGCGTTCGTTGCGAGACTTAACTCAGCAACGTGGGAGGCAGATAATACTCCTTCCCACTGAAGAGTCAACCATTTTCTTTTACAAGATTCGGTGTTTTCACCGGGTTGATTCTTCCTGACTGGGCGACTTGGTTCTCGTTAGAGGAGTCGTTGTTCCCGGTCAGTGGAGGCGCATTATAGGGAGTTCTCAGAAGGCCGCAACCCCTAATTTCAAAAAACTTTCCGACTGCTTTCTTTTTGGCCTGAACGTCTATTAAGACCGCATTAGTGTGATTTTTTATACGATATTTGTCCAAAATCTTCAGCGAATTTGGCTACCTGTTGCCAGTCGGTGTATTCCACTTCTTTACGGGTGTCTGTTTCCCCGCCTGTCATCCGCATAATAAGTTGGATCATGACCTTATCGAACCAGCGATATCGCGGATAACGTAATGCGCCAGCAAAGACATCACACATTGCAGGTTCCCAAGGCGACGCCAGCAGGAATTTACGCACGTAGGCATTAGTCTGTGGCGTACGCTTTTCAGGTTTGCGTGCAGTCAGATTGACGCCGAAAAAAGCTGAAGGCATGCGGTTCAATGTTTCGGCGTGTTTTTTAACGAACTTATCCAGCACCGGGTTGAAGTGGCCGTAACGTATCGAAGCGCCGATCATGATCTGGTCATAGCTTTTCAAATCGACGTGTGCCGCATGGACGAGATCAATAACATCGCAGTAGCACTTCTCTTTCAACTCACTGGCTATATAAGAAGCGATAGCATGTGTCTGCCCGTCACGACTTGAATAGAGTATCAACGCTTTCATACTTGTTTCCCTTTCTTAAAACTCATTCCCGCCAGAACGTCGGCGTGAACAGCACTAATAATGTGAAGACTTCGAGACGACCAAACAACATGGTGACGATCAGGATCCATTTCGCCACTGAATTCATCGAGGCAAAGTTATCCGCCACAACCCCTAAACCAGGCCCAAGGTTATTGAGCGTCGCGGTGACCGCAGCGAAGGCGGAGAAGTTATCTACACCGGTGGCCACAATCGCCAGCATGCTGACAATAAACACCAGCGCATAAGCGGAGAAGAAACCCCATACCGCTTCAATGATACGTTCAGGCAAAGCGCGGCTACCCAATTTAATCGTGTAAACCGCATTGGGGTGAACCAGCCTTTTCAGCTCGCGGGAACCCTGTAAATAAAGCAGAAGGATACGGATCACCTTTAGGCCACCGCCGGTTGAACCCGCACATCCCCCGATAAAGGCAGAACAGAGCAACAGAAGCGGCAAAAACAGCGGCCATTTAGAAATACTGTCCGTGGTATATCCTGCGGTAGTAGCCATTGACACCACCTGGAAAAATGCCTGATTCAGCGTCTCCAGACCGGAACCGTAGGTATTGTGGATCCACAAAATCACCGTACAGATGATCACCAGCGTGAACTGCACACCAATGAACATACGAAATTCCGGATCTCGCCAGTACACTTTCAGGTTTCGCCCGCTCAGTACCGCAAAGTGCAGGCCATAGTTACAGCCGGAAATCAGCAGGAATATCGCGACGATAGTATTGATCGTTCCGCTATGAAAATATCCGATACTGGCGTCGTGCGTTGAGAAGCCGCCGATGGCGATAGTCGAAAAACTGTGGCTGATCGCATCAAAAACCGGCATACCCGCGCCCCATAACGACAGCGCACAAGCGATGGTCAGCAATACATAGATGAGCCAAAGCGTTTTTGCTGTTTCGGCGATACGCGGACGCATCTTGTTATCTTTAAGCGGGCCCGGCATTTCGGCACGGTACAACTGCATCCCGCCGACACCCAATATCGGCAGAATGGCCACAGCGAGCACAATGATCCCCATACCGCCAAACCATTGCAGCATCTGCCGGTAGAAGAGAATCGCTTTGGGCAATGAATCCAACCCGACCAGCGTGGTCGCGCCCGTCGTCGTCAGGCCGGAAAAGGATTCAAAGAAAGCATCGGTAAGGGAGAGATTCGGCCGTTCGGAGAACAGAAAAGGCAATGCCCCGACGCTGCCCAGTACCGTCCAGAACAGCACGACAATCAGGAAACCTTCCCGTGGTTTAAGCTCACTTTTCTGCTTTCGGTTGGGCAACCACAGGAATAATCCAATCGCCAGAGCGACAAAGAAAGTCTGACTGAACGCACGCCCCGCGCCATCGCGGTAGATTAAAGCGACCAGACCGGGAATAATCATCGTTCCCGAGAAAAGGATGACGAGCACCCCCACAATGCGTGTTATGGCACGAAAATGCATGCTGGTGCGTTCCTCAGCGAAGTAATCATAGAAAATTTAAGAAACCGGACGCAGGATAAGTGTGCCACGGCTGATATCGAATAAGTGGCTGACTGTTGCCGGCGCATCTGCAGCAGGCAGCGCCAGAACGAGGTCCACCGCCGCGCCGTACTCACTGCGTAAAATATGCCCACCCACATGCGAAAGTAGCATTTCCACCTGCTGTAACTGGCTGTAATCACACTGTACTGCGTACTTCACCAGCGGAACCTTTTGCTGCACGATAAGTTGTTTTAATGCCTGCTGAACACCACCTCCGTAGGCCTTCACGAGGCCGCCGGTGCCCAGCATAATGCCACCGTAATAACGCACCACGACGGCCGTGATCTCCCCAACCCCGCATCCCATCAGCTGACTTAAGATGGGTTTACCGGCTGTGCCCGCCGGTTCTCCATCATCAGAAAAGCCCAGTTGCTGAGAATCAGCAGGCGCACCAGCCACAAACGCCCAGCAGTGATGACGCGCTGCCGGGTGCTGATGTCTGACATGCTGAATAAAGGCTTTTGCCGCTTCAATGCCTTCCGTTCTTGCCAGTAAGGTGATGAAGCGACTTTTCTTTATTTCTTCGCTGAAACTGACGGACTCAGCGGGGACGGCATAAGGCTGCATCAGGCCAGCTTCAGATCGCGTGTCATATTTTCGATACGATTGTCATGGATGACAATATTGTCTTCGATACGAATACCGCCAAATGGCTTCATCGCATTGATGCGATCCCAGGCAAAATGTTTGCTGAACTGCCCTTCGCGCCACGGTAACAACAACGAATCGATGAAATACAGACCCGGCTCGATAGTCAGTACCATGCCAGGCTCAATCACACGGGTGCAACGCAGGTAAGGATATTGCGAAGGCGCTGCCAGATGTGTACCGGTATCGTCCTGCATAAACCCGGCAACATCATGCACCTGTAATCCCAGCGGATGTCCCAGACCGTGTGGCAGGAAAGGCCCGGTCAGGTTCTGTTCCACCATGGCGTCTTCACTGATATCGACCACCAGCTTGTGCGCTTTCAACAATTTGGCGATGCGGTGATGCATCTGAATATGATAGTCGGTATAGCGCACACCGGCCTTAATCGTATCAATTAACGCGAGTTCTTCCGTATTGAGATCTTTCACCAGTGCGGCGAAATCACTGTCCGGTTTTGCGGCATAGGTCCGCGTCAGGTCAGCGGCATAGCCATTATATTCCGCACCGGCATCAAGCAGGAAGCTGTGCATTTCGGCAGGCGGCTGGTTATCTAGCGTCGTGTAATGCAGTACGGAAGCGTGTTCATTGAGCGCAACAATGTTGTCGTAAGGCACATCGGTATCACGATGACCGGTAGCCGTGAGATACGCCAGATTGATGTCGAATTCACTCATGCCGGAAAGGAACGCCTCTTTCGCCGCACGATGGCCGCTGACCGCGACTTTCTGCGCTTCACGCATACAGGCCAGTTCATAACCCGTTTTGTAAGCGCGATGATAATGCAGGAAATCCAGCACAGCTTTCGGGTTGACGTTGGCAGCTGGAATACCCATGCCGATCGCGCGTTCCTGACTGTAACCGATGTAACCCACACGTTTGAGATCAACCGGCAACTGACCTTTGATATCGTCGGCGTTGGCCAGCGGCGTCAGGGAAATTTCTTTCGTCCAGAAGGAGTCCGGCAGCGGTTCATGGCTGTGCCAGTAGTCCACGGGGGAATAGAACCACAATTTCGGGGCATTCACGCCATCCACCCACAACCAGCAATTCGGCACTTTGGTGACCGGCACCCAGGCCTTGAACTGCGGATTGACTTTGAAGGGATAACTGTGGTCATCAAGGAAGGTCGTCAGCAACTCACCGGAGTGAATCAGTAACGCATCAAGCTGAGAACGTTGCAGAATTTCACGGGCACGCGTCTGCAGCGTGGCAATATGTTCTTTATAAAGCGTAGTAAGCGATTCCATCCAACTCTCCTTTTTTCACCTGAAAGACGATGCAGCATCTTACCACAGCCTCACCGCGACCATAGTCCCGGAAGGTTTGTGATCTTGCCTGCAAATAAAACACATCTCATTTGCAAATTATTAACATAAAAACCACACTCCAAGTCATCTGGTCATACCAGATCATCCCAGATGATTCAGGAGAGACACATGCTCTACCAAGGCGAAACATTACACCTGCACTGGCTCGATGACGGTATCGCGGAGCTGGTGTTTGATGCCCCAGGCTCGGTCAATAAACTCGATACCCAAACGGTTGCCAGCCTGGGCGAAGCGATTGCAGTACTTGAAAAGCAGTCTGAGCTGAAAGGCTTACTGCTGAGTTCAGCCAAACCTGCATTTATTGTCGGTGCGGATATCACCGAGTTTTTGTCCCTGTTTAACGCACCTGCGGAAAAACTGCAGGAGTGGCTGAATTTCGCCAACCGCATTTTTAACCGTCTGGAAGATCTGCCGGTACCGACCCTTTCCGCTATCAGCGGTTATGCGCTGGGCGGCGGTTGCGAATGCGTACTGGCGACCGATTTTCGCATCAGTACGGCCGATGCACGTATCGGATTGCCGGAAACCAGCTTAGGTATCATGCCGGGCTTCGGCGGATCCGTGCGTCTGCCACGCCTGATTGGCACAGACAGTGCACTGGAAATTATCGCAGCCGGGAAAAACATCAGCGGGAAAGAGGCCCTGAAAGTCGGTCTGGTAGATGCCGTCGTTGAAGCAGACAAACTACGCGATGCAGGCATTACCATGCTGAAAAATGCCGCTGACGGCAAACTGGAATGGCATAACCGCCGCGCCCCGAAACGTCTGCCGCTGAAACTCAGCCAGATTGAAGCGACGATGAGTTTCAGCGTCGCCAAAAGCATGGTCATGCAAAATGCCGGCAAGCATTATCCCGCGCCTATGGCCGCCGTGAAAACGATTGAAGCCGCCGCTCGCCTGGGCCGTGATGAAGCATTACAACTGGAAACCGCCAGCTTTGTACCGCTCGCACAATCTAAAGAAGCCCGCGCACTGGTCAGCATTTTCCTTAACGATCAGTTTGTGAAAGGCAAAGCAAAAAAACTGGCTCAAGGGAGTGATAAACCGACGCAAGCTGCGGTGCTGGGTGCCGGCATTATGGGCGGCGGGATAGCTTATCAGTCGGCCCTGAAAGGTGTACCGGTCGTCATGAAAGATATCAACGATCAGTCCCTGACTCTGGGCATGAACGAGGCCGCTAAGTTGCTAAACAAGCAACTGGAGCGTGGCAAACTTGATGGTCTGAAAATGGCCAAAGTCCTGTCGACCATTCATCCGACTCTCAATTACAGCGGAATCGAACATGCCACCGTCGTGGTCGAAGCCGTGGTCGAGAATCCAAAAGTAAAAGCCGCAGTGTTGGCTGAAGCTGAATCTTTACTCGGTACCGGTGCCGTTCTGGCTTCCAATACTTCGACCATTCCTATCAATCAGCTGGCATCCTCGCTGAAAAATCCGGAAAACTTCTGCGGTATGCACTTCTTCAACCCGGTTCACCGGATGCCGTTGGTGGAAATCGTGCGGGGTGAAAAAACCTCAGACACGACAATTTCACGCATTGTCTCTTACGCGCTGGCAATGGGGAAAACACCGATCGTCGTCAATGACTGCCCGGGCTTCTTCGTTAACCGCGTGTTGTTCCCGTATTTTTCCGGTTTCAGTTTGCTGTTGCGTGATGGTGCCGATTTCCGCCAGATCGACAAAGTGATGGAAAAACAGTTCGGCTGGCCAATGGGCCCGGCTTATCTGCTGGATGTGGTCGGCATCGACACTGCCCATCACGCCCAGGCAGTGATGGCCGCCGGTTTCCCGGAGCGTATGTCGCGCAATTACCGTGATGCTGTTGATGTGCTGTTTGATAACCGTCGTTTTGGTCAAAAAAACCATCTTGGCTTCTACCGTTACAGCGAAGACAGCAAGGGCAAGCCACGCAAGGAGGTCGATGAACAGGCAATCAGCCTGCTGGCCGATAATCTAAAACCGTCACATGCGGATTTCTCGCCGCAGGACATCATTGCCCGCATGATGATCCCGATGATTAACGAAGTGGTACGCTGTTTCGAAGAAGGCATCATTGCCAGCCCGGCCGAAGCCGACATGGCGCTGGTGTATGGCATCGGTTTCCCTCCGTTCCATGGGGGACCGTTCCGTTATCTGGATACCCTCGGTACCGCTGCGTATCTGAAAATGACCGAACAGTACACACACCTGGGGCCGATGTATCAGGCACCAAGCGGGTTACGCGTCAAAGCGCAAACCAATGAAAGTTACTATCCGGTTGCGGCGCCGCTGGAAAACCTCAGCACCGGTAATCAGGCATAAGGACCGAAATCATGGAAAACGTAGTCATTGTTGATGCAGTCCGCACGCCGATGGGCCGTTCTAAAGGCGGCGCATTCCGCCACGTCAGGGCTGAAGATCTCTCCGCACATCTGATGCGCGCCGTGCTGACCCGCAACCCGGCACTCAACGCCAAAGATATTGATGATATTTACTGGGGCTGCGTCCAGCAGACGCTGGAACAAGGCTTCAATATTGCCCGCAACGCGTCGCTGCTGGCAGAAATTCCGCACAGCGTTCCCGCAACTACGATCAACCGTTTGTGCGGTTCTTCCATGCAGGCACTGCACGACGCAGCGCGCGCGATTATGGTTGGCGACGCACAAGTCAGCCTGATCGGTGGCGTGGAACATATGGGTCACGTACCGATGAATCACGGCGTGGATTTCCATCCAGGTCTGAGCAAGACCGTAGCGAAAGCTGCAGGCATGATGGGACTGACAGCTGAAATGCTGGCGAAAATGCACCAGATCAGCCGTGAAATGCAGGATGAATTTGCCGCACGTTCACATCAGCGCGCCCATGCAGCCACCGTTGCCGGGCATTTTGCTAACGAAATCGTGGCGACCGAAGGCCATAACGCCGACGGTGTGCTGACCCGTTATGACTTCGATGAAGTGATCCGCCCGGAAACTACTGTCGCCACGCTGGCAGCTTTACGTCCGGCGTTCGATCCGGTGAACGGTACCGTTACGGCGGGCACATCCTCGGCCCTCTCCGACGGCGCATCGGCGATGTTGCTGATGAGTGAATCTCATGCCAAATCTTTAGGTCTGAAAGCCCGCGCCCGCATCCGTGCTATGGCGGTAGTCGGCTGCGACCCGTCGATTATGGGTTACGGCCCTGTGCCGGCAACGCGTCTGGCATTGAAACGCGCCGGGCTAAACGTGCAGGACATCGGTCTGTTCGAACTGAATGAAGCTTTTGCCGCACAAGCTTTACCGTGCGTGAAAGATTTGGGACTGCTGGAAACCATGGAAGAACGCGTCAATCTGAACGGCGGTGCCATTGCGCTCGGTCATCCGCTCGGCTGTTCCGGCTCGCGTATTTCCACCACGTTGCTGAATCTGATGGAACGCCGCGACGTACAATTTGGCGTGGCCACCATGTGTATCGGTTTGGGACAGGGCATCGCGACCGTTTTCGAACGCGTCTGATTTCCCTCTTCCTGAAAAACACAAAAGCGGGCATTAAGCCCGCTTTCATCAATCTGTCATTACCGTTTTAGTTGCCTTTTTCCCGCCTGTCAGGGGCGGGCTTTTTCATTATTCAATCAGATGAAAGAGAAGGCATCACCAAACAGACGGTCTTCCTGTGCACCGCGTTCTGCGACAAAACGTTCACGGGCGATTTTTGCCATCTCAAAACGACCCGCGATATAAATATCGTACTCAGCCAGTGAGGAGAAATCCTGTAGCACTGCGCTCAGGACAGTACCGCTTCTGCCCTGCCATCCTTCTTCCGGCTGTTCAACCACCGGGATCACTTTCAGGTTCGGGTGATTGATGCTCAGCGCTTCCAGTTCACTGAGATCATACAGATGCTTCAGTTCACGGCCGCCCCAGTAAATAGAAATATCACGATGTGGTTGTTGTTCGAGCGCGGTGATCAAAATAGAACGCACGTAAGAAAATCCGGTTCCGCCCGCAATCAGCACCAGCGGACGTTCACCGTCTTCACGCAACCAGGCATCGCCGTGCGGAATATCCACGGTGATGGCCTGTTCTTTCAAAATGCGATCCATCACGGCCATCGCGTACAGATTCAGTTCAGACGCGCCAATGTGCAACTCAATCACATTGTGTTGGGCCGGCGTGGAAGCCAGAGAGAACGGGCGCTTGTCACGCTCATCCATTACCACCATCAGATACTGACCCGCGCGGAACGAGAAAGGCGCTTCCGGAACCAGCCGGACGCGATACACCGTATCGGTTATCGCCTCAACTGAGGTCACTTTACAGCTCAATGTTGTCATGCGGTCCCTCTGTGGGTCGTCAAAGCAAAGCGTAGGACAAAGATTCGATTATTTTTTCGTATCGTCTTTATCATTAAGAATAGCGAGTTCGTGCCAAATAGCGTCGATACGCGCGGTGACTTCCGGATCTTTCACAATCGGACGCCCCCATTCACGCTGCGTTTCGCCCGGCCATTTATTGGTAGCATCCATCCCCATTTTCGAGCCAAGGCCCGACACAGGGGAAGCAAAATCAAGATAATCAATCGGGGTATTTTCTACCAGAACCGTATCCCGCGCGGGATCCATTCGGGTCGTGATCGCCCAAATCACATCGTTCCAGTCACGGGCATTCACGTCATCGTCGCACACAATCACAAACTTGGTGTACATGAACTGTCGCAGGAAGGACCAGACCCCCATCATCACGCGTTTCGCATGACCCGCGTACTGCTTCTTCATGGTAACGACAGCCAGACGGTAGGAGCAACCCTCAGGCGGCAAATAGAAATCAACAATTTCCGGAAACTGCTTTTTCAGAATCGGCACAAACACTTCATTCAGCGCCACACCCAGTACTGCAGGTTCATCCGGCGGACGGCCAGTATAGGTCGAATGATAGATAGCATCTTTACGCTGTGTCATGTGCGTAATGGTGAACACCGGGAAGTTGTCCACTTCATTATAGTAGCCGGTGTGGTCACCATACGGGCCTTCCGGTGCCATTTCACCCGGCTCGATATACCCTTCCAGCACAATTTCGGCGCTGGCCGGCACTTCCAAATCGTTAGAAATACATTTAACCACTTCCGTTTTGTTGCCACGCAACAGCCCGGCAAAGGCATATTCAGAAAGCGTATCTGGAACCGGCGTCACAGCACCAAGAATCGTAGCCGGATCAGCCCCCAGCGCAACAGAAACCGGAAAACGCTGACCCGGATTCTGTTTGCACCATTCCTGAAAATCAAGCGCACCGCCGCGATGGGACAACCAGCGCATGATCACTTTATTTTTACCCAGCACCTGCTGACGATATATGCCCAGATTCTGACGCGGCTTGTTCGGTCCCCGGGTGACAGTCAGTCCCCAGGTGATGAGCGGCGCGGCATCTTCCGGCCAGCACTGCATCACCGGAATTTTGGTGATATCGACCGCATCACCTTCCCAAATCTGCTGCTGGCACGGGGCGGAATGCAGCATTTTGGTCGACATATTCAGCACCTGTTTAAACTTTGGCGCTTTGTCGTATAAATCACGCAAGCCCCGCGGTGGCTCAGGTTCTTTCAGAAATGCCAGTAATTCACCGACTTCCCGCAACGCACTGACATCTTCTTTGCCCATGCCCATCGCCACACGCTGAGGTGTGCCAAATAAATTGCACAGAACCGGCATGTCGTAGCCTTTGGGGTTTTCGAACAAAAGCGCGGGACCGCCTGCACGCAGGGTGCGATCGGCAATTTCGGTCATTTCCAGATAAGGGTCAACTGACTGGCTAATGCGTTTCAGTTGGCCTCTCTTTTCAAGTAACGAGAGGAAGTCACGTAAATCACGGTATTTCATGCTGATTCTGAGTCGCCGGGTTGAAGGAGAGCATTATAGAGCCTCTCCGGGGTTGTTGCTGCCTTTTTGTTATCAGCAAGTTTGTTATGAGTAAATTTCTTAACAGTAACTAAAGTCTGATAACGTAAAAACTGTATAACCGTCAGCCGGGTATTTCTGGACTGACGGTGCGGAAGTAGTATCGTGACGACAATTACAGGCAGTTAAAAGGCACCAGAGACTGAATCGCCTGAGTGTCCTGATATTCCTGCGTGTCCTGTCCGTGACGGAAAACTTTAAAACCCTGCTCTTTCGCACTGAAGTAGCTCAGATTGTTGCCGGACACCTGTAACAGGCTGCCTTCACGCAACGCAATTACTGATTCCGACGGATTAACCGCGCAGAATTCCGCAATGCGCTCATCACGGGTTTCACCCATATGACCGCTTAAATGGGCATCAATATAGTGCGGATTGATTTGCACCGGGAACAGGCCAAGAGAAGGCAGAACCACAGAGTTGCGAACAGGCATATCATTGGTGGTACGGATACTGGGTGTGGCAACATTACAGCCCGCACTCCAGCCGATATAAGGTACATTGCGCTCACGCACTGCCCGCTGGATCGGCACGATCAGGCTGTGTTCATGCAACATTTGATTAAGCATCCAGGTATTCCCGCCGCTGATCAAAATACATTCCGCGCTGGCAATCGCTTCAGCCGGGTTTGCTGCATGATGAATACTGCTAACGTCAATGCCCAGCACATCAGAAAGCTCCAGGGCGCGGGCATCGTAATCACTGCGGATCAGGGCATAAGGGATTAGGACAGCTGAGGTAATCTTGTGCGCCTCAAACATAGTCTGGATACGCGCTTTAGCGTAGCCCAGTAACTCAGATTCACCTGAAAGCTTACCGTTACTCAGTAAGAATAACTCCATGAGATTTCTCCTGATAAAATAGGACTAATAGAGGGGATAAGAATGCGCTTTTCTCCGATAATAAAAGATAACGGGCCGACAATCAGCAAACGTCTGCAGAGACTTGCACTGTCTATATCTCCTGAGCGGCTTTTGGTATGCTGCCCCGCTCGACGCTTTTATGTGGGAAACTATGGAATCCTGGTATTTACTCTATTGCAAACGTGGTCAGCTTCTTCGCGCAAAAGAACATCTTGAGCGCCAGCACGTTAACTGCCTGACGCCAATGATCACGCTTGAAAAACTGGTGCGCGGACGCCGCACTGCGGTCAGCGAGCCACTGTTTCCGAATTATATGTTCGTCGAGTTCGACCCTGAGCGGATCCATACCACGACTATCAACGCAACGCGTGGTGTCAGCCACTTCATCCGCTTTGGTGCGAAACTTGCCACCGTCCAGCCTGATGTCATTAAACAGTTGATGGAACCGCCATCAGTTGATATTCGTGATCCTGATACACCGTATGAAGGCGATCAGGTGGTGATTACCGGCGGAATTTTTGCCGGTATCGAAGCGATTTATACTGAACCGGACGGCGAAGCACGTTCACTGCTGATGCTTAATCTCATCAACCAGCCGGTTCGTCAGAGCATCGAAAATACGCACTTCCAAAAAATGTAACCGGTATTCCCGCTCTGTTGAACTGGATGGGTCGACCGTAAAAAGGCACTGTCCTGCAGTACCTTTTTACGGGGTTCAGCCGCGTGCCGGAAGGGCAAAAAGCTTACGCGCATTGTCATCCGTAACGTCCGCCAGCCATAGGGGATCCTCACCACGCCAAAGAGCCACCTGCTTCACAATATGCGGCAGGAAAGCGGGTTCATTGCGACGGTTTTTCGGTTTGTTTTCCATATCACGCGGCAGTAAATACGGTGCATCGGTTTCCAGCAATAACCTCTCTGCCGGGATCAGCGGCAGCATTTCACGCAGTTCCAGCCCGCGACGCTCATCACATACCCAACCGGTAATACCCACCGACAGTCCGAGAGATAAATACAACTCAAGCTCCTGACGGGTGCCGGTAAAACAATGAACCACACCGCCCGGCAAACCGGACAGCCAAGGTTTGAGCAACGCGGCGAAGCGCTCCCCAGCATCGCGACAATGCAGAAAGACCGGTAATTGCAGTTCTTTCGCCAGCGCCAGCTGCGCGGTAAAAGCCGCTTCCTGCCGATCTGCCGGAGAAAAGTTACGATTGAAATCCAGCCCGCACTCGCCGATCGCAACCACATTGGGTAACGCTGCGAGCTCGCGGATACCGGCTTCAACCTGCGCATTCCAGTCGCTCGCCTGATGCGGATGCACACCCGCCGTCGACCAGCAAAAATCAGGATGATCATCCGCCATTTTCTGCGCTTCGACACTTTCCTGCGCTGACGTTCCGGTGATCAACATGCCGCTCAGACCGGCGGCTCTGGCTCTTTCCACCACCTGCAGCCGGTCTTTATCAAACTGACTGCTGGTAAGATTTATACCGATTTCAAACATGAGGAGTCCTGAAACAGAAACCGCCCAACAGGGCGGTTTCTCTATAACGAAAAAAACTTTAAGCAGACTGATCCGGATCGGTCTCGTTGTCGACGTCCGACCGGCGACGGCCTCCGACATAGAAACGGGCAAAGAACACGCCAATTTCAAATAGCAGGTACATCGGAATGGCCAGCAACGTTTGCGAGAATACATCCGGCGGTGTTAACAACATCCCCACTACAAAAGCCCCGACCAGTACATAAGGACGTTTCTTTTTCAGATCTTCCGGGGTCGTTACACCACTCCAGCAAAGCAGCACAATCGCGATAGGCACTTCAAAGGAGACGCCAAACGCCATAAACAACGCCATCACGAAATCGAGGTAGTTGTTAATGTCGGTGGCTATCTGCACGCCAGCCGGTGCGGTTTTCGCAAAGAAAGCGAACGCCAGCGGGAACACGACGAAATAAGCAAACGCCACACCGAGATAGAATAACGCGGAGCTTGAGAACAGCAGCGGCATCATGAGCCGGCGTTCGTGTTTGTAAAGTGCCGGTGCTACAAATGCCCAGACCTGATACAAAATGAACGGTGCAGAGACAAACACCGAGACGATCATAGTCAGTTTGATAGGCGTAAAGAACGGCGACGCGACGTCAGTCGCAATCATGCTCGCACCCAACGGCATTTGCTTGATCAGCGGCGATGCCACCAGTTGATAGATGTCATTTGCAAAATAAACCAGCGCTAAAAACACCACAATAATACAGATAATGGCATTCAGCAGACGTTTACGTAGCTCGATCAGATGGCTGATAAGGGGTTGTGTATCTTCAACGGCCATGTTTAACGCTCGCCTGTCGTTTGAGTTGATGAAGCCGGTTTAACCGGTGCTGTGGGTTCCTCCACAGGGGCTTCAGCCGCGGTTTTCACAACAGGTGAAACGTCAACAGAACTGTCAGCGATAGGTTCCACCGATGCCGCCAGCGTTTCAGCTGCGACATGCGCCGTTCTGTTTGATGCCAGGGCAGCATCAACAGCACTTTGCGGTGCAGCGGCTGGTGCAGAAATTACCTTGTCGGCAGCAGCAGGAGAGACACCTGCATCATGGTGCGCTTCAGCTTCATCCAGAACAGGATTGTGGATAGTGTTGCCTTCCGCTTTGGCGTCTTCGACAGCCTTCTCCGCAGGATTCAATCCTGAATTGATCGACTGCTTCATAGATTCTGCGGCCTCTTTCAACTCGTCCATAGACGCTTTGATTTCTGGCGTGAGATTCTTCAGACCGGATTCTTCCGCTTTCTTCAGGCTATCCTGCAATTCCTGGAGTTTCAGTTCCTGCGATAATTCGCTCTGAACTGAAGCAGCCATTGCACGAAGCGTACGGATCCAGCCTGCTACTGTTCTGACTGCTACAGGTAAACGCTCGGGCCCGAGGACAACCAGGCCAATCACCAATACCAGCAGCAGTTCACTAAATCCAATATCGAACACGGCTTATACCTGCTCTTTGTTTTGGCTCTTGGTGTCTTCTGCTTTCGTTTCTGGCTTGCTTTCAACAGACTTGGCTACGAAATCAGCGTCATTAGGAGGAATGTCAGCGTCTTTAGGTTTTGGCTGAGTGTCGTCATCACTCATAGCTTTTTTAAAACCTTTGATCGATGCACCCAAATCAGCGCCCAGACCACGCAGTTTCTTCGTACCGAACAGCAGTACTACAAGAACAACGAGGATTAGGATTTTTGTAATACTAATACCACCCATTATTTTCACCTCAAATAGGAAGGAACCACATTCATTGCCGTCCGCAAACGGCATTCGATTTAAAACAATTTGTTTAGCTGGCGCGTTTCCATCCGATTAACCATGAAACAGCACCTGCTGCCATCAGGCAAGCGGGGTAAACCTTAACGCCGCCTAACAGTAAAAGGGTTCCGCTCAACAACAGCGTCGCACCCATTCCCAACAAATAACGAGACTGTCCCTGACGGGAACTCTGGTTATGAATCTGGGAGGAAAGTTTCTCAATGTTGTATTGCAACAGCTTGTGCTGCTGCAGGCTCTGATAAACCAAATCTGGCAGTTCAGGCATTTTCTCAATCCAGAACGGCGCACGCTCTTTCAGTGCACGGATCATCGCTGGCAGGCCAACCTGATCACGAACCCAGCTTTCGAGGAAAGGTTTCGCCGTTGTCCACAAATCCAGTTGAGGATAAAGCTGACGCCCGAGGCCTTCGACATACAACAGTGTCTTTTGCAGCAACACCAGCTGAGGCTGGACTTCCATATTAAAACGGCGAGCCGTATTAAACAGATTTAACAATACGTTACCGAAGGAAATATCCGCCAGCGGTTTCTCAAAAATCGGTTCACACACTGTCCGGATCGCAAATTCGAATTCTTCAACGTTGGTATCACGCGGGACCCAGCCGGAATCGACATGCAACTCCGCCACTTTGCGGTAATCGCGATTAAAGAACGCGATGAAATTCTCCGCCAGATAGCGTTTGTCTTCCTTGTTGAGCGAACCAACTATGCCGCAATCAATGCCTATGTAGCAAGGATCTTCCGGCGTTTCGTAGCTCACAAAAATATTGCCCGGATGCATATCGGCATGAAAGAAACTGTCGCGGAAAACCTGAGTGAAGAAGACCTGCACACCGCGCTCCGCCAGCAATTTCATATTGGTGCCCTGCTTTTTCAGCGCCTCAATATCAGAAACAGGGATCCCATAAATACGTTCCATCACCATCAGTTGTTCGCTGCAATAATCCGGATAAACTTCCGGCACATACAGCATCGGGCTCCCTTCAAAGTTACGACGAAGCTGAATGGCATTCGCGGCTTCACGTAGCAGATTCAGTTCATCAAGCAGCGTTTTTTCATACTCGCGCACCACTTCACGCGGACGCAAACGGCGGCCATCTGGCAACAGAATCGGCAACCAGCCAGCAAGACGCGACATCAAACGGATGTCCGCAACAATGGTCGGTAAAATATCCGGGCGGATAACTTTGAGCACCACTGGTTTGCCGTTTTCTTTCAGGATCGCTGTATGCACCTGAGCAATCGACGCAGATGCCAGCGGTGTCTGGTCGAACTCATCAAACCAGGTTTCCAGCGGGCCACCCAGCGCAGCATTAATTTGCTGACGGGCTTTTGCGCCATCAAACGGCGGAACATGGTCCTGGAGCAAAGCCAGTTGATCGGCAATTTGCGGAGGGAAAAGATCGCGGCGTGTCGACATCATCTGACCGAACTTGATCCATACCGGTCCAAGTTGTTCCAGTGCCAGACGCATGCGCTCACCCAACGGTTTTTCTTTATGACGATGAGGTAACCAGAAAAAAAGATAACGCCCCATTCTCAGCGGTAACGTTAAGCGGATTTTAGGGATCAGTTCGTCAAGGCCGTAGATCAGAAACATGCGGATAATCAGATATAAACGTCGCATTTCCCTAGGCGTCACGGTTTATCCTCCAGTTTTTTGATTCGTTTATCCAGCGCATCCAGTTCGCCCACCAGTGCGGAAACCTCATCACTAAACCAGACAACTTCCAGCGGACCGGGTGCCATTTTCCACTCTTCCGTCAGCGTTTGCGCTACATAGCTCTGCTGATGTTTCAGCCCTTTTTGCAGAAAGCTGAAAGCCCCCTGCACAGCCTGGCTCACGCCCTGTGCCGCAATATCACCGATATAGGGTGCCAGAAACTCAGCAGGCTCAATTTCCGCCATATCCAGCAATGCAGAAAATTGCTGAACCACGGCGATATCACCATCAACCACCAGCCCGCCACTACGCATCATTGGCGACAACTGCTGGCGATCACGTAACTTATGCAGCACTGACAGTTTCGAGGTGACAGTGCAATCCGCCGCCCCATCCCATTGCCCGAGCACATCAATTTTGTGTTCACTGAATACAAACGTCAGGGGTGTACTCAGTTCCTGCAATTCGACACGCAGAACTTTGCCGGCCAGACGTGTCCGTGCCGCCTTCATGCTGCGATCTCTGAAAAGCAGGTAATTAAGCGGCGTCTCGATAGCGGCAGTCAGTAACGGCGTTAACAACATCGGCATACTCATATCAGAATTTGAAACCCCGATGTAACGCCACGATGCCGCCAGTCAGGTTGTGATAAGTCACATTTTCAAAACCTGCGTCTGCCATCATTCCTTTCAGTGTTTCCTGATCCGGATGCATACGAATTGATTCAGCCAGATAACGATAGCTTTCCGCATCATGCGCAACCAGTTCACCTATACGCGGTAAAATATGGAAGGAATAGGTGTCATAAGCTTTGCTCAGCGGTTTGAACACCGGTTTGGAGAATTCTAATACCAGCAGACGGCCGCCCGGCTTGAGGACACGGAACATGGAGCGCAGCGCCTTCTCTTTTTCAGTCACATTACGCAGACCGAAAGAGATGGTGATGCAGTCAAAATAATTGTCCGGGAACGGCAGGGCCTCGGCATTCGCCTGAACGTAACTGACGTTGCCAACGATGCCGAGATTGCGCAGCTTTTCGCGCCCCATCTTCAACATGGAATCGTTGATATCCGCCAGAACGACTTCGCCTTTCTCACCCACCAGACGGGAGAATTTTGCGGTCAGATCGCCCGTACCACCGGCCAGATCCAGCACACGTTGTCCCTGACGGACACCGCTGCAATCAATTGTGAAGCGTTTCCAGATGCGATGAATACCAAAAGACATCAGGTCATTCATCAAATCATATTTTGCCGCAACGGAATGGAAGACTTCTGCCACCATTTCCTGTTTTTCATCTTTGGCTACTGTACGAAAACCAAAATGGGTGGTTTCCGGCGTCTGCTTTTCCATTATTTATGCCTGCTTTTTCAGTCGAACTCTTGGGGAGAAGTGTATCAGAACCCGTTCGAAAGCCCCATCACCGATGGTGATTCAACATATTGCGAAGATTCACGCATTGAATCACACACAATGCGGCCCCTCTGAGAGCAATGCCTGCTCGTGAGCGGTTAACTCACCCGGGTTCAGCGTCTGTTCTTCTTCCGCATCAGAGGTATCGGGCAGAGATGCGGTGTCTTCAGGTTCGTTTTCCGCTTTCGCTATTTCAGCCAGAGAGGGACTGATAGGTCGTTTAACTTCAACACCCAGCGCGCGAAAACTTTCCACCTGCCCGATAAGATTACCACGGCCTTGCGAGAGTTTATTCATCGCGGATCGATAACTTCCCTGCGCTTTGTCGAGACTTTGTCCCATCGACTCCATGTCATCCACAAACAGTCGCAGTTTGTCGTAAAGACGGGCCGCGCGATCGGCGATACGTTTGGCGTTCTGACTCTGATGCTCATAGCGCCACAAGTTGCTGATCGTTCGTAGCGCCACCAGCAAGGTCGTCGGGCTGACCAACATAATATTGTGGCGAAGCGCTTCGCTGATCAATTCGGGCTCCCGGTCGATAGCCAACAGAAAAGCAGGCTCAACGGGGATAAACATCAGCACATAATCGAGGCTGCGCAGACCGGGAAGTTGCTGGTAATCTTTGCGCCCGAGCAGGCGGATATGTCCGCGCACTGAGGCAATATGTTCATTGAGTGCCGCTTCCCGCTCGCTGTCATCCTCACTGTTGAAATAACGCTCATACGCAACCAGCGTCATTTTGGCGTCAATCACCACGTCTTTATTCTGCGGTAACCGTACGACCACATCAGGTTGCATCCGGCTGTTGCTATCCACCTGCACGCTGACCTGCGTCTGGTATTCATGCCCTTCGCGTAAACCGGAAGCCTCGAGCACGCGACTCAGAACCACTTCACCCCAGTTGCCCTGCGTTTTATTATCACCTTTCAGAGCTTTAGTCAGGTTGACGGCTTCGCGTGCCATCTCCACATTCAGTTGCTGTAAATTGCGGATCTCATGCGCCAGCGTATGTCGCTCACGGGCTTCCTGCCCGAAGCTGTCCTGCACCTGGCGGCGGAAACCATCCAGTTGCTCACGCAACGGCAGCAGTAACTTATCGAGACTTTGCTTGTTCTGTTCATCGGCACGACGGCCATTTTGTTCGAAAATCCGGTTAGCCAGGTTTTCAAACTGGCTGCTCAGGCGCTGTTCGCTGTTAATCAGCAGACGCTGCTTTTCTTCAGCCGCCATGCGGGTTTCGTCCAGACGGGTCGAAACCTCACGCAACTCAGCTTCCTGCGCACTGTTGATTTCCCGCTGCGCACGCAGTTCCTGATTGAGTTGGTCACACTCGTTTTGCCAGTGGACAAGAAGTTGTAATTTTTCCTGGCTGGCCGCCTGCAGACTGTACAGTTTTCGCAGCTCAAGTTCAGCTTCACGCAGTTGCTGCTGGCCTGATTGCCGCTCGATTTTGTGCGTATCATTTTCCGTTTTAAGCTGTTCCAGCGATTGTTCCAGCAAACGGCGTTGCGTTTCATACTCCGTCTGTTGTTGCTGTTGGCGCAAACTGGCAATCAGCCATCCTAAGAGTAAGCCAATTAACCCTGCCCCCAGGGCAGTCAGAATGCTGATATCCACGTGATTTCCCTCTTCAAGTCTCTTGCGGCCAAGGTAATGTCAGGCTGTATGGATGTCCAGTCTATTTTCTGTTGCATTGAACCTTTGCGAGACGTCTTCCAAAAAGGAATTTCTCTGTATTTGCCCCCTTGCGACGGGCAACGACAGAGGGCAGGATTTAAAACCAGCGGCTCAGCCACTGAATGCCAAACGCACCGGGTGCCAGAATGCCGAAAGCCCAGATAAGTGCCGAGGTCACATTCGCAATCTGGAAATACTTTTGCGGCATACCGCAGATGCCAGCAACCAGTGGCACAACGGCGCGAAGCGGGCCAAAAAAGCGGCCGATAAAGGCCCCCGGCATGCCCCATTTTTCAAAGAAAGCATGCCCCCGAACCAACATTTGCGGATGACGGGAGAAAGGCCAGAAATTGCCAACACGATCCTGATAACGGGCACCAATCCAGTAAGAAAGCCAGTCGCCCAGGAAAGCCCCCGCAGCGGCGGCTGCCCAGATGGGCCAGAACGGTATGCCGGTTTCGCCAATCAGCGCACCGAGCCCCAACAAGATAAACGTTGCCGGAAGCAGCAGGGAAAGGAATGCCAGCGATTCACCAAAGGCCAGAAAAAAAACGATCGGCGCAGCCCACACCTGATGGGCACGAATGAAGGTAGAGGTGTACTCAAGAAGGTCGTGAACAGTCAAAAATGCAGTTCCTTGTGTCAGAGATCCGGGAGGGAATACATCAATTATTCCAGATGGATTACTAACATGACCTTAACAGATCTGCTTAACAGAGCAAAAAAACGGGCCGTCAGAGGCCCGTTGATAAGATGTGGTTGTTTTAGTTTTATAGGGACTAAAGCAGTCTGCGGGCCGCTTCGACAACAATCTTCACCGCATGGCTTTCGGTCTTTTTCATGGTTTCCGCATTAGGGATTTCCTGCTGCGTGCGGTTCACGATAACACCGGCAACCATCCCGGCGCGCAGACCCTGGCTTGCACACATGGTCAGCAGAGTCGCGGATTCCATTTCGTAGTTCATGACGCCCATTTCCTGCCATTCTTTCATCGATTCTTTGAAGCGACGGACAACACGGCCGGAGTAAGTGTCATAACGTTCCTGACCCGGATAGAACGTGTCAGAAGATGCAGTAACGCCAATGTGTGTCGCGGCTCCCACGGCTTCTGCCGCCGCAACCAGCGCGGTAGTGCAGGCAAAATCGGCTACCGCAGGGAATTCCATCGGCGCAAAGTGCAGGCTCGCGCCATCAAGACGAACGGCAGCGGTCGTGACCAGCACGTCACCGACATTGATATGTGGTTGGATCGCACCCGTTGTGCCGACACGCAGGAAAGTACGGATCCCCAGCTGCGCCAGTTCTTCCACTGCGATGGAGGTAGAAGGCCCGCCGATACCGGTTGAGCAAACAATCACAGATTTGCCATCAAGCTCAGCACGCCATGAGGTAAATTCGCGGTGGGAGGCCAGACGAACCGGGTTCTCCATCAGTTTGGCAATTTTTTCTACGCGCTCAGGATCGCCGGGAACAATCGCCAGCGTCGCGCCGTTTAAATCTTTTTTGGCCAGGCCAAGATGGAAAACTTCGGGCTGAGACATAACAAACTCCTCTGTGTGTAAGGTCATTTATTGGCAGGAGGAACACCCGGCAACTGTACTCAACATTGTGACGTTATTTCGTGACGGTCGTCACTATGATGTAACAACTTGAATTGCGCATACATTTATTTTGTGACTCTCATCGCAAAATAAAGGTGCATTTCACGGAAACCTGAACAGGCAATCTCCGTTACCGGAGGTTGCCTGCTTTTCAGCTACAGCAAATCAGGCAGGCACAGCCTCTGCCAACGCACTGCGTGACCAGATCCGGTGTTTGAGCATTTCTTTCAGGAACGTTTTCAGTAATGCTCCCTCCGCTTTTTCACCTTCGACAATGCCCTCTTCCGGCACGTCATCCGTCAACCCCAGCAGTGATTTGAAGCGGCGTGCATCGCCACTTAGGCCTACGACTTTCAGATGCTTGTAGGCCTCGAGCACGTAATGCCGCGCATCGCCGTTCATGAGCAGTGCATCGATATGTCCGTGCGGAACAATCACCGCATCCACGGTGATGGAAGGCGCCCCGGCAAAGGTTGCATCAACCGGCAACGTGGAGCCATCATCGGCAGTTACATTTCCTAAATGACTGGCCAGCAGTTTAGGATGGACGCCTGCGACCTGAAGCGCCTGCAACGTTTCCAGAACATCTGCCGCTTTCACGCCCTCCCCCAATAATATTGCCACCTGACGTCCTTTGAGCGTGCCTTTACCGCTGGCATACAAACTCAGCGACGGATCATTTTTCAGGCCATTCACCGGCTTCGGCGGTTTGATATTCAGAGTATCTGCGGAAAGGGTAATACCCAGATTCTTCGCCACTTTTTGCGCCAGCGTCTGATCAACATGCGCCAACAGATCCACCACCCGCTCGCGGATATAAGGCCGCGCCACTTTCGATAATTCAAATGAGAAGGCCCCGATAATATGATCCTGCTCCGCCGCTGTCTGGCTCAGCCAGAACAGGCGCGGATGGGCATAATATTCGGCAAATGACGGGCTGCGCTGACGAATTTTTTCTGCACCAATACGCTCAGGATAACTTTCAAAGCCGCCGCCGGATGCTGCCGGAGGCGTTTCCCTTGGCCAGTTATTGTTGATGGAATTCGGCTCGTAGTTTGCCGGATTGGTATCAATATCCTGGCGGTGCATACCGTCACGCTGGAAGTTATGGAAAGGACATGTCGGCCGGTTGATCGGAATTTCATGGAAATTTGGCCCGCCAAGACGGCTGATTTGCGTATCGGTGTAAGAGAACAAACGCCCCTGTAACAACGGATCATTGGTAAAATCTATGCCCGGCACAATATGTCCGGGATGGAACGCGGCTTGCTCGGTTTCAGCAAAGAAATTATCGGGGTTACGGTTAAGCACCATTTTGCCGATCAGTTCTACGGGCACCAGTTTTTCGGGAATGAGTTTAGTCGGGTCGAGCAAGTCGAAATCAAATTTGAACTCGTCTTCTTCCGGGATCAACTGAACCCCCAGTTCGTATTCCGGATAATCTCCGGCTTCGATGGCTTCCCACAAATCACGGCGGTGAAAATCCGCGTCTTTCCCCGCCAGTTTCTGTGCTTCATCCCATAACAGAGACGCTTTTCCGGCCACCGGTTTCCAGTGGAAACGGACAAAAGTGGCTTTCCCTTCGGCATTCACAAAGCGGAACGTATGAATGCCGAAACCTTCCATCGTGCGGTAACTGCGCGGAATGCCGCGGTCAGACATCGCCCAGAAAACGTTATGCAACGTTTCCGGTTGCAGAGAAACGTAATCCCAGAAGGAATCATGCGCACTCGCGCCTTGCGGGATTTCATTATGCGGTTCAGGTTTGACCGCGTGGACAAAGTCAGGGAATTTATGTGCATCCTGAATAAAGAACACCGGCGTATTGTTACCCACCAGATCGTAAATCCCTTCATCCGTATAAAATTTGGTCGCCCAGCCGCGGATATCACGTACGGTATCTGCCGAGCCGCGGGACCCCTGAACAGTAGAAAATCGTACAAAAACCGGGGTTTTCTTTTCGGGGTCTGAAAGGAAACTGGCTTTGGTGACATCTTTCATATTGCGGTATGGCTGAAAATAACCGTGCGCTGCCGCACCGCGCGCATGAACGATACGTTCCGGGATGCGCTCATGGTCAAAGTGAGTGATTTTTTCGCGCAGGATGAAATCTTCAAGCAGTGTCGGACCGCGGCTTCCGGCTTTCAGCGAATTCTGGTCATCGGCAATTTTGGTGCCCTGATTGGTGGTCAGCGGCTGTTTTTCTCCATTTTTGCGGTGGTGTTCTAATGCATCAAGTTTGGTATTGCTATTTTTCGGACTCCTGGCGCTACCGGAAGCTGTCGGTTCTTTTCCTGGCGGTGTAGGTTGTGCTGAAGGCTGATAAGCACGATCCGCGGGGGCAAGATCCCCCAGGCCTGGCTGCGAAGACTCAATGCCCGTGGCGGGGGCGCGGCTTACCGGTTTTAACTCACTTTTCTTGGTGACTTTAGAGGGTGATTTGGACATTGAACATAGCTCCTCGGCAAAAGTTTCGGGTGTTCTGTGAATCTTCCGTGATGACTTTCCTGATTAACTTTTAACTATAGAACATCTCTTGCGCCTTGCTGTTCATGCTTTCCGGCTATAGTTTTAATCCATAGCCACAGATTTCCGTATGGACACTTGCCTGGAGACACCCGATGAAAAAAGAAGAATTGCTTACCCTGAAACAGGCTCCGACCAGCTTTGCTCCTGCCGTCACGCCCGTCGCCAGCACCACCATACATACCGACACCGACGGGCTGCACGCAGGCCAGACCACCATTCCCTCACAGGGCGAAGATATGCCCGCCTATCTCGCCCGTCCTGAACACTTCACCGGTAAATTACCGATCGTGCTGGTCGTGCAGGAGATTTTTGGTGTACATGAACACATTCAGGATATCTGCCGCCGGCTGGCGAAGCAGGGGTATATGGCCATCGCGCCGGAGTTATATTTCCGTCAGGGTGACCCGCGTGATTACACCGAAATCAGTGAGCTGTTTGCCAAACTGGTCAGCAAAGTGCCGGACCAGCAAGTGCTTTCCGATCTCGATCATACTGCACACTGGGCATCACAGCATGGCGGGGATATTTCAAAATTAGGTATCACCGGTTTCTGCTGGGGCGGGCGCATCACCTGGCTGTATGCGGCGCACAATCCGCAACTGAAAGCGGGCGTAGCCTGGTACGGTAAACTGGTCGGTGATAAAACGCTAACCAGCCCGTTCCAACCGGTTGACCGCGCAGCGGCACTGGATGCACCGGTGCTGGGTTTGTATGGCGGGGAAGATTCGAGCATTCCTCTGGATACCATTGAAACCATGCGACAGGCCATTCGCGCAGCCAATGCCACAGCGGAAATCGTGGTATATCCCGAAGCGGGTCACGCGTTTAACGCCGATTATCGCCCGAGTTACCATGCTGAAGCCGCTGCCGATGGCTGGCAACGCATGCTGGCTTTCTTTGCGCAGTACGGAGTTAAGTAAAAGTAAGGCGTAAAGTAAAAGGATACTGACCAGAATGACAAAGGCCCGACAGGTTTTCCTGCCGGGCTTTTTACGCAACGTTAGCCGATTAAAGTGAAAGTTGCCCGAAAGCACCTTGCCAGTCTTGTTCAAATTTATCGACAGCCGCCTGTACGGCGGGCGCACTGATCAATTGCTCCGCGACATCGACAGGGATCGTGACCGATTGACAGCCTGCCAGCAGACAGGCCAGAACCTGGCGCGGCGTTTTAAAACTGGCGGCCAGCACTTTGGCATGCGGCGCATGCAGGGTAAGCAATTGCTGCAACTCGGTCACCATCGCAATGCCATCACCCCCCTGGGCATCCAGCCGGTTAACATAAGGCGCGACATATTCGGCCCCGGCCAGTGCCGATAGTAACCCTTGCCCCGCACCATACACAGCGGTTCCCAGGGTTGGAATTTTACGAATACGCAGCGTCTTAATCGCTGCCAACCCGGCAGCGGTTACCGGCACTTTGACCACAAGCCCTGGCACGCGGGAATACAATAATTCAGCTTCTTCAACTATCTGCTCAGTTTGATTTGCCAGTACCTGCGCAAACAGTTTCCCTTCTCCTCCTAATGCATCACGAAGCGCGGGCAAAACCTCCCACAGGGAAGTTTGCGATTTAGCCACAATGCTCGGGTTCGTGGTCACGCCCTGCAACGGCAAAATCCGGGATAAACGTTTTACTGCGCTGATATCAGCAGTATCCAGATAAAGTTCCATACCCTCTCCTGTCAGAGTTCAAGCTCTTGTTTGAGCAACGTTTCAATCTGTGCTGCCGTGGCCGAATGCATCAGTGCGTCGCGGAAACTGTCATGCATAATCCGTCGCGCCAGCCTTGAGAAAATCCGCATATGCTGGTCGCCTGCGGCATGTTTATTGAGGGTCAGCATGATCACAAATTGTGCTTGTTCATCACCCCACTGCACCGGTTGCGGAAGTTTCGCGACGCTGATAGTCGATTGCTCAATGTGCTCTGATTTGGTGTGCGGTATCGCAAAACCAAACCCGAGACCGGTGGAAAATACGGCTTCACGCGCCCAGACATCAGCGGCGAGTTTGCGCGGATAACGGCAACGCCCTGCCAGCATCAGGTTATCCACCATACCTTTAATCACTTCTTCTTTGCTGCGCCAGTCGGCATTAAGCGTCACACATTCCGTCGTAATCAGCGGAGCATCGTTAAACGTCATCCTGAACTGCGCCAGCAGGTGTTCGACTTCCAGCGACGTCCGGCACTGCATGGCGCGGTTAAGCAACAGGCGGCATTCACGGCTGTCGAGTTTTGCCAGACGCGCTTTGGTCACCGGAACTGACGGCGCACTCATGCTAATTTCATCAAGCCCCATTCCAACCAGTAGCGGCAACACCGAGCCTTTCGCGCCCAGCTCACCGCATAAACCAATCCATTTACCGTGACGATGCACCTCGCGCACAACATGATCGAGCCCGCGCAGAAAGGCCGGATTCAGGCTGTTGTAATGGCGGGTCACTTTCGTATTATCACGATCGACCGCCAGCAGATATTGCGTCAGGTCATTGCTGCCGATGCTAAAGAAATCAATCTCTTCACAGCATTGATCGATGATGAACATCACCGACGGCACTTCCAGCATGATCCCCAACTGAATTTTTTCATCAAACGGCACTTGCTCGCTGCGCAGCGACTGTTTGGCTTCCGCCAGCTTCTCTTTCACCCATAAGATCTCCTCCATGGAAGAGATCATCGGGATCATGATTTTCAGCGACCCGTGCGCCGAGGCGCGCAGGATCGAACGCAACTGCGTATGAAATAACGGCAGAAATTCCTGATAAATACGCACGGCGCGATAACCGAGGAACGGGTTGTTTTCGGCAGGAATGTTCAGATAATGAACCGGCTTATCTCCCCCGATATCCATCGTGCGGACAATGATAGTTTTGCCCCGGGCTGCCTCCGTCGCCTGACAATAAATATTGTACAGCTCATCTTCGGAAGGGGCGCTGGCGCGGTCCATATACAACATTTCCGTACGGAACAGCCCGATCGCTTCAGCGCCATGATCAAATGCCGCGCTGGCTTCAACCGAATGAGCGATATTGGCCGCCACTTCAAGACGCACTCCGTCTGCCGTGTACCCGGGTTTATCGAGATATTCGCTTTGCTGTCCGCGCAGCGCCTGTTGCACTGCCTGTTCCTGACAATAATAACGACGTACCGGTTCGCTGAGTGCACAGGCAATCAGACCGAGATCGCCGTCGATCAGCACATCCTGCTGTAAATAAGCCAGAAGTGGTTGCGGATCCACACCGACGAGAGTGGGTATATTGAATGATCGGGCGAGGATCACGGTATGTGACGTACTGCCTCCGCTGCCGAGCAGCAGACCTTTCAGATGGGTTTTATCCAGTTCGAGAAACTGGCTCGGCGTCAGTTCATCGGCCAGACAAATACTCGCTTCGCTCAGTGCCTGTTGGGAAGGAAAGCGTTCCTCACCATAGATTTGCTGTAAAAGCCGGAAGCTGACATCACGAATATCCAGTTCGCGTTCACGCAAATAAGCACTGGACGATTGTGCGAGTTGCGAGCTGAAATATGCTGCGGTGTCCACAATACTTTGTGCACAGCTCCGGTCTTGTGCCACACGGCTCAGCAAAGCTTCGCGCAGGCTGTTATCACGCAGCAAAGAAAGGTGTGATTCCAGCACCGCAGTCATCGTCCCGCTGCCCGCCATCAATTGTAAATTGAGAGATTTTTCCAATCCAGCCAGCCCGCGGCAAAGCAGGCTTTGTTCTTTATCTTTCCCCTGAGACGCGGGTAAGTCCCTGAGTGTTGCCAGGTTCACATCAGAAAGGCTGACCAGTTTTCCGGACGCGCACCCTTCACTGACTGAACGGGCGCGGAAAACCAACGGAGAAAGATGGCTCAGGGATTCAGGAAGCGGCTCAAGTTCCGCGCTTTCATCATGCTCAGGCAGGGCTTCATCACAATGAGGGAGTTGGTATTCAATGAAATGAGCCAGCGCCCTGTACGCGGCGTCTTCGTCATTCCCTTCTATGGTGACCAGGCATTCATCATTAAACAGAATATCGGCACCAATCAGTGAAAGAACACTTTTACCATCGGCAACGCGGTCAGTGCGCCCATTATGCCACTGAAACGCAGACCCGAAGCCATTGCACAACGTTTCAATATGGCTGGCTGGCCGGGCATGAACCCCATTGACTAACATGCAGGTGAAGCTCAACGTCTTACTCATTTCTGAATCCTCATCCCAAATTCCGGTGTAATGCACCGGCTCTTTGCAGAATAAGAGTCAGGCGGATCCAATAGCTACCAGACAAAAATGACAAACACTGGATAAATGTAATATCTGTCATTTTTTGCGAAGCAGCTCACACAGCAAACGAGCGCACAAACCTCGCTTTATTTCGGCTTATTTGAACCTGCTCGCATTTTTGGCAGGACATTACAAAAGTCCAGTAAAACACAAATTTGTCCACTATTAGCGTTATCAGCAGCGGCCTATTGTTGTGGTCGATAGCCTTTCTGTATCTGCGGTTTTGAAATGAAACCCTGATATTTGCGATTTTTAGCCCGGCACCGGTTTTCGTGGAGTTCATCATGAAAGACTTGATCACTATTCTAAAAAATACCCGCCAGCATCTGATGACTGGCGTGTCTCATATGATCCCCTTTGTGGTCGCAGGCGGCATTTTGCTGGCGGTCTCCGTGATGTTGTATGGCAAAGGTGCCGTACCGGATGCGGCAACCGATCCGAACCTGAAAAAGCTGTTTGATATCGGTGTCGCTGGTTTAACCCTGATGGTGCCTTTTCTGGCGGCTTATATCGGCTATTCCATCTCGGATCGTTCCGCGCTGGCTCCTGCTGCCATCGGTGCCTGGGTCGGTGCGTCATTCGGTGCAGGATTTTTTGGCGCGATCATCGCTGGCCTGCTGGGTGGCATTATCGTCTTCTATCTTAAAAAGATCCGCGTACCGAAGATCCTGCGCTCGGTGATGCCGATCTTCGTGATCCCGATTATCGGTACGCTGCTGACAGCAGGGGTGATGATGTGGGGACTGGGCGAACCGGTTGGTCTGCTGACCACCTCCCTGACTCACTGGCTGCAAGGCATGCAGCAGGGCAGCATTATTGTGCTTGCCATCATCATGGGGTTGATGCTGGCCTTCGACATGGGCGGGCCGGTGAATAAAGTTGCCTACGCTTTCATGCTGATTTGCGTGGCACAGGGTGTGTATACCGTGGTGGCCATTGCCGCCGTGGCTATCGCAACACCGCCTCTGGGATTGGGTTTCGCCACGCTGATTGGCCGTAAATATTATTCCACTGAAGAGCGCGAAGCGGGCAAAGCCGCCATGCTGATGGGCTGCGTCGGCATCACCGAAGGTGCTATTCCTTTTGCCGCCTCTGACCCGCTGCGTGTCATTCCTGCCATCATGGCTGGTTCAGTGTGTGCGGCGGTGACAGCAGCTCTGGTTGGCGCGCAATGCTATGCCGGCTGGGGCGGACTGATTGTGTTGCCGGTTGTACAGGGAAAACTGGGGTATATCGGTGCATTGCTGGTCGGCATGGTTGTCACGGCACTGTGCGTCAACACGCTGAAATATCTGGCCGCCAAAAAGCAGTCGGCAAAAACGCGTCAGGAATCAGAACTTGATCTGGACTTCGAAATTAACTGAACCCAAAGGAAAACATCATGACTCACATTATTGCTGTAACCGCGTGCCCGTCCGGTGTTGCTCATACCTATATGGCGGCTGAAGCGATTGAACGCGCGGCAAAAGCTAAAGGCTGGGAATGCAAAGTTGAAACGCAGGGTTCAATCGGCCTGGAAAACGAACTGACGCCGGAAGATGTGGCGGCGGCAGACATCGTGATCCTGACGAAAGACATTGGCATCAAACAGGAAGAGCGCTTCAGAGGTAAAGTCACGGTGCGTGTGGCCATCAGTGATGCCGTAAAACGGGCAGATGCCATCATGGAAAAAATCGCAGCACATCTCGCCAACGCTGCCATCACGGATTGACGCCAGGGAGAATGAGATGACTTCCCGCACAGAACGTCTGAAAGCCGCACTGTTCGCCAGCCCGCGTGAAATTTCGCTGGAACGTGCCCTGCTGTATACCGAAAGTCACCGCAGCACAGAAGGCGAACCTACGCTTCTGCGCCGCGCAAAGGCCACGGCACATATTCTGGATAACGTTGAGATTGCCCTGCGTGAAGGCGAGTTGATTGCCGGTAACCGTACGGTCAAACCGCGTGCGGGGATCATCTCTCCTGAAATGGACCCCTACTGGTTGCTGGAAGAACTGGATGGGTTTTCAGCCCGTCCACAGGACCGCTTTAACATTTCGGAGCAGGATAAACAGATTTACCGCACACAGCTTTTCCCTTACTGGGAATCGCGTTCGATGAAAGATTTCATCAACAGTCAGATGCCGGAAGATGTCACCGCTGCCACCAAAATGCAGATATTCAGTATCAACCAGACAGACAAAGGCCAGGGGCATATCATTATTGATTATCCCCGGTTACTGAATTCTGGCCTGGATAACGTCGTTTCAGAACTTCAGCAGCGTGTCGCCGGCGCGCCGGATAATACCTTTTATCAGGCAGCGCTGATTACGCTACAGGCAGCACAGCGGCATATTTTGCGCTACGCCGCGCTGGCAGAAGGGTTAGCAGAAGCCTGTCAGGATGCCTCGCGAAAACAGGAGCTGATACGTATTGCCCGCATTTCGCGTCATATTTCAGTCAATAAACCGCAGGATTTCTATCAGGCCTGCCAGCTGTTCTGGTACATGAATATCATTTTACAGATCGAATCCAATGCCAGCTCGTTATCGCTCGGGCGCTTCGATCAGTACATGTTGCCGTTCTATCAGTATTCCCTTTCGCACGGTGAATCACCGGCGTTCCTTAAAGAGTTGCTGGAAAGCCTGTGGATAAAGTGCAATGACATCGTGCTGCTGCGTTCGATGTCCAGCGCACGTTACTTCGCCGGCTTCCCGACGGGTTATACCATTTTGCTCGGCGGCCTGACCGACACCGGACGTAGTGCCATCAATGTGCTGTCGTTTCTGTGTCTGGACGCGTATCAGAGCATTTGCCTGCCACAGCCTAACCTTGGCGTACGGGTCAATGAACTGATCGACCGTCAGTTTCTGCTGAAAACCGCTGAAACGATCCGTCTCGGTACCGGTATTCCGCAAATATTCAATGATGAAGTGGTGGTTCCGGCGTTTCTTAACCGTGGCGTACGCCTCGAAGATGCGCGGGATTATGCTGTTGTGGGCTGCGTCGAACTGTCGATCCCCGGAAAAACCTACGGGCTGCACGATATCGCCATGTTTAACCTGTTAAAGGTCATGGAACTGGCACTGTATGAGAACGAGGGCAACCCGGCGATCACTTATCCAGAACTGGTGGAACAGATCCGCCGGAAAATCAGCCATTACGTCAGACTGATGGCGCAAGGCAGCAACATCTGTGATATCGGCCACCGCGACTGGGCACCGGTTCCGCTGCTGTCTTCGTTTATTGAAGGTTGTCTGGACAGCGGTAAAGACATTACCGCTGGCGGCGCACGTTACAACTTTTCCGGTGTTCAGGGCATCGGTATCGCTAACCTCAGTGATTCCCTGCATGCGCTGAAAGGCATGGTATTTGATCAGCAACGTCTGACCTTTGATGAATTACTGGCTTCTCTGAAAGGGAATTTTGCCGGCGAAGAAGGGCTCGCCATTCGTGCCCGTCTGATCAACCGCTTTGAGAAGTACGGTAATGACATTGATGAGGTCGATCTGATCAGTGCCGATTTGCTGCGTTTCTACTGCAAACAAGTCGGGCAGTTTCGCAATCCACGTGGCGGTCAGTTTACGCCAGGCTCGTATACGGTTTCCGCGCATG
Organism: Rahnella sp. PD4; assembly: GCF_049199325.1. Taxonomy (NCBI): domain Bacteria; kingdom Pseudomonadati; phylum Pseudomonadota; class Gammaproteobacteria; order Enterobacterales; family Yersiniaceae; genus Rahnella; species Rahnella sp. PD4. The sequence goes on from NZ_JBLZQF010000012.1 coordinate 31,359, forward strand.
TGCCGCTGGGCGCAGTGGTCGGCGCAACGCCAGATGGTCGCTTTGCCGGTGAACAACTGGCAGATGGCGGCCTTTCACCGATGAGGGGACAGGACCATCAGGGACCGACAGCGGTACTGAAATCCGTCAGTAAACTCGACAACACACTGCTCTCCAATGGCACACTGCTGAATGTGAAATTCACGCCATCAACGCTTGAAGGCAGGCAGGGGCTGAATAAACTGGCCGATTTCCTCTGCGCGTTCACCCGCCTGAAGTTGCAGCATGTACAGTTCAACGTGGTGAATGCTGAGCAGCTTCGCGAAGCGCAAAAACGCCCGCAGGATTTCGCAGGGCTGGTCGTCAGGGTAGCGGGATACAGCGCGTTTTTTGTTGAGCTGTCAAAGGAGATCCAGGATGACATTATCGGCCGCACCGCACATCAGCTCTGACGGGCAGATCCCCGTCAGGGAGGCCGCGGAAAGACACGCGCGTATCTTCAATATTCAGCGTTTTTCACTCAATGATGGTCAGGGTATTCGTACCCTGGTTTTCTTCAAAGGCTGTCCGCATCGCTGCCCGTGGTGCGCCAACCCTGAATCGATGTCGCCGCGCATTCAGATCATCAAACGTCAGGCAAAATGCCTGAACTGCCGCACCTGCCTGCAGGATCCGAACGAATGCCCGAGCGGTGCAATGGAATATGTCGGTGAAGACATCACGCTGCCGGAGTTAATGACGCGCCTGCTCAAAGATGAGGTATTTTTCCGCTCATCAGGCGGTGGTATCACGCTTTCCGGCGGCGAAGTACTGATGCAGCACGAGTTTGCCGGTGAGTTGCTCAGGCAGCTACAGGCATTAGGTATAACGACGGCGATCGAAACGGCGGGCGATGCGCCGCTGGATCACCTGCTGTCGCTCACCGATCACTGCGATCAGGTGTTGTATGACTTCAAGATAATGGATCCTATTCATGCAAGATCGGTTCTGAATATGAACCAGTCGAGAGTACGGCAAAATTTTACGGCGCTGGCGCGGCGCGGCGTTAAGTTGATCCCCCGCGTACCGCTGATCCCCGGCTTCACGTTAACGATTGAAAATATGCAACAAATTCTGGATTTTCTGCGACCCTTCAACTTAACTGAAATCCATCTGCTGCCTTTCCATAAATACGGCGAAGCAAAATATCCGTTACTGGATAAACCGTATTCAATGCATAAGATAAAGGTGCCGGATGACGCCACTGTTGCGCCGTTTTATACGATGGCCGAAAAATACGGTTATAACGTGACGCTCGGTGGATAAACTTTTTAAACAGGGGAAATATTATGTCGCTCAAACTGGTCGCCGTAACCGCCTGTATCAGTGGCGTGGCGCATACTTATATGGCGGCAGAAAAGCTGGAAAAACTGTGCCTGCAGGAAAAATGGCCGGTGAAAGTCGAAACGCAAGGTGCACTGGGCATCGAAAATGCCCTGTCACAAACCGACATTGCTCAGGCCGATGTTGTCCTGTTAATCACTGAAATTCAGCTGGAAAACAGCGACCGGTTTGCACATAACCGATGCGTCCAGACCGGAATTCACACCTTTTTACGTACGCCGGAGAAAGTGATGGCAGCGGTAAAGAAACTCGCCTCCTCGCCTCAGGGAACGAAAATTATTCTACCCTGATGGTGACGATGCCCTGTTTTCCAACTGACTACGGTATTGCCGCCGGTATGCCGACGCAGAGCGCACGGTATTTTTCCTGAACCGGGGCATGGCTCAGCAACCCTTTTACCCCTGCGTGACTCAGCTAACAGGCCAAAGAAGACCCCCATAAAAAAGAGGCACCGGAGTGCCCCAAACGTTTCAGCAACACCACAACGTAAATCTAGTCAGCGTTCACTCAGACTTTCTCAGCACGCAGACGCTTGGCCGCTTTCACCATGTTTTCCAGCGACTCACGGGTTTCCGGCCAGCCACGGGTTTTCAGGCCGCAGTCCGGATTGACCCACAGGCGTTCGGCCGGAATACGGTCTGCAGCTTTACGCAGCAGATCTTCAATCCATTCAACGCTTGGTACGTTTGGCGAATGAATGTCGTAAACACCCGGCCCGATTTCATTCGGGTATTCGAAATCTTTAAACGACTCCAGTAAATCCATATCGGAGCGTGAGGTTTCGATTGTGATCACATCGGCATCCAGCGCGGCAATGGAATCCATGATGTCGTTGAACTCGCAATAACACATGTGGGTGTGGATCTGCGTGTCATCACTGGCAATCGCGGCATTCAGTTTGAACGCATCCACCGCCCAGCGCAGGTAGGCATTCCATTCAGACTGGCGCAATGGCAGGCCTTCACGCAGTGCCGGTTCGTCAATCTGGATGATGCCGATACCGGCCTTTTCCAGATCTTCCACTTCGTCGCGCAATGCCAGCGCGATTTGTTTGGCGATAGTTTCGCGGCTGACATCTTCACGCGGGAATGACCAGCAGAGAATGGTAATCGGGCCGGTCAGCATGCCTTTCACCGGTTTTTCGGTCAGAGACTGTGCGTACTTCGCCCACTCAACGGTGATCGCTTCCGGACGGCTGACGTCGCCGATAATGACCGGTGGTTTCACACAACGTGAGCCGTAGCTCTGTACCCAGCCGTTTTGCGTGAACACAAAACCGTCCAGGTGTTCGCCGAAGTATTCCACCATGTCATTACGTTCCGCTTCGCCGTGAACCAGTACGTCGATATCCAGACGCTCCTGTTCTTTGATGGCTTGCCGGATGTGCTCACTGATACCGGTACGATATTTGCTCTTATCAAGACGACCTTGTTTAAAGTCCAGGCGCAGACCACGGATTTCAGTGGTTTGCGGGAATGAACCGATGGTCGTCGTCGGCCATGCCGGCAGGTTGAAACGGGCACGCTGTGCTTTGGCACGTTCGGTATAAACCTGCTGACGTTCAATATCCGTAGCCGTGATTGCAGCCACACGTCTCCCCACAGCAGCGTTATTTACGCGGGCTGATTCGCGACGGGCACGGATTGGCGCACTGTATTCAGCCAGTTTCTGTTGTGCCTGCGCGGTGGGATTGTTCAGGGCAGATGTCAGCAATGCCAGTTCGGCACATTTTTGCAGGGCGAAGGCGAACCAGCTTTTCACTTCATCATCCAGACGGCTTTCAACGTTTAAGTCGATCGGGCTGTGCAGCAATGAACAGGAACTGCCAATCCAGACGTTACGGCCTTCAACCAGTGGCTTGAGACGGTCAAACCAGGTGCTGAGATCCGCCCGCCAGACGTTACGACCATTGATGACACCCAGAGAAATCAGCCACTCTTTTGGCAGCGCGTTGATGACGGTTTCCAGATCATCATGACCGGCAACGGCATCAATGTGCAGCCCCTGAACCGGCAGGGCCCGGAGGGTGTCGAGATTATGTCCGACGCTGTCGAAATAGGTGGTCAGCAGCAGTTTAATTTTATTCTGTTGCAGGGCGGTATAAGCCGGTTTGTAAGCATTTAGCCATTCCTGAGGCAGTTCCAGCACCAGAGCCGGTTCGTCAATCTGCACCCATTCGATGTCGCGTTTTGCCAGTTCAGCCAGCACCTGCTGATATACAGGCAGGATGTCGTTGAGCAGGGAAAGACGGTCAAACTGTTCGCCTTTCACTTTGCCGAGCCAGAGATAGGTCAGCGGGCCAAGCAGAACCGGTTTCACTTTGTGACCGAGCGCCAGCGCTTCATCCACTTCTTCCAGCAGTTGTGTCCAGGTCAGTTTGAATTTCTGACCTTTCACGAACTCCGGCACCATATAGTGGTAGTTGGTGTTAAACCATTTGGTCATTTCCGCTGCGGCAGCCGGTTTACCGGTCGGTGCACGGCCGCGGCCAAGACGGAATAAAGTGTCGAGGTCAACAGAGCCGTCGTCATTCTGGTGACGTGCAGGCACGTTACCCAGCAGCAGACTGGTGGTCAGTACGTGATCGTACCAGGCAAAATCGCCCACCGGGACCCAATCCACGCCGGCTTCAGCTTGTTGTTTCCAGTGACGGGCTCGCAATTCGCGACCGGTTGCCAGCAATTCTTCCTGCGTGGCATTACCCGCCCAGTAGCTTTCTTGTGCTTTTTTAAGTTCACGACGCAGACCAACGCGTGGAAAACCCAGAGTGTGATTCAGTATCGTCATCTTTTTAAGTCCTGTTTAGCCATCCAGATGTTTACACATCCATAATCCGCAGGTAGTGTATATTCCACAAGCGCAAATTATTCATGACAAAGTGAAGGACACTCATGATCGAACTGAAACACCTGCGAACGTTGCAAGCACTGCGCAACACCGGGTCACTGGCCGCAGCCGCTTCGCAGCTTCATCAGACCCAATCGGCCCTGTCGCACCAGTTCAGTGACCTTGAGCAACGCCTCGGTTTCAGATTGTTCGTGCGAAAAAGTCAGCCCCTGCGTTTTACCCCGCAGGGTGAAATCATGCTCAATCTGGCAGAACAGGTGCTGCCGCAAATTCAGCAGGCATTGCAGGCATGTAATGAGCCACATCAGACTTCGCTGCGTATCGCGATTGAATGTCACAGCTGTATTCAGTGGTTAACGCCCGCACTGGATAATTTCCATCAGAACTGGCCACAAGTAGTAATGGATTTCAAATCCGGCGTGACATTCGACCCGCAGCCCGCACTGCAACAGGGCGAGCTGGACATCGTATTAACCTCCGACATCCTGCCGCGTAGCGGTTTGCACTATTCTCCGATGTTTGATTTTGAAGTGCGTCTGGTGCTGGCACCGGATCATCCGCTGGCAGGCAAAGCGGTCATCACGCCGGAAGATCTGAGCACTGAAACGCTGATGATTTATCCGGTGCAACGCCAGCGTCTGGATATCTGGCGACATTTCCTGCAACCGGCAGGTATCAGCCCGTCACTGAAAAGTGTCGATAACACATTGTTATTGATTCAGATGGTGTCGGCGAGGATGGGGATTGCAGCGTTACCGCACTGGGTAGTGGAGAGTTTTGAGCGCCAGGGTCTGGTTGTGACCAAAACCCTGGGCGAAGGCTTATGGAGCCGTCTGTACGCCGCCGTGCGTGACGGCGAACAGCGTCAGCCTGTGACGGAAGCGTTTATTCGTTCGGCCCGGCAGCACGCGTGCGATCATCTGCCGTTTGTTCGCGACGCGGCACGACCCAACGCCGGTGTACCCACAGTGAGGACATAATCACAGCGGCACCTGTGATAAAACTCGGCCAGTGCGGCTGCTGTTGCCAGATTGCCAGGTTAACCAGCAGCCCTGCCGGGACGTGAAAGTTGTTCATAATCCCAAGCGTTCCCGCATCAACCTGCGTTGCCCCGTAGTTCCACATAAAGTATCCCAGCCCGGAAGCCCCGATCCCCAGCCACACCAGAATCCCCCATTGCAGATGGGTGGTCGGCAGTTTTTGCGGATTCCCCCACAGGAACCACGCCACCACTGCGCAAAGCAACGCCCCCAGATAGAACCAGGAAAACGCCGTATGTTGCGGCACCGGACGGGTTTCCATCAGACGCTTGTACCCCACCTGCCCGATGGCAAAACAGATATTCGCCGCCTGCACCAGCAGCAAACCGATGATGAAATGTTCGCTGATATGGTCGTAACGGATAATCGCTGCACCGGCCACCGCCAGCAGTGCGCTGAGCGCATAGCCCATGCGGATTTTCCGTCCGCTGATCAGGTCATAAATCAGCGTGACATACAGCGGCGTCATTACCGTAAACAACAGGAATTCCGGTACCGACAGATACAGGTAGGCCTCAAAACTGATGAGATACATGATACCGAGCTGCATCGCCCCTACCGCCATATACAGCAAAATGGTGGTGAGCTGATGGCCTTTCCAGCGCAGGAAAGGCAGAAAAACCAGCGCCGCCAGCCCTAAACGGACTAATACGGAAAACACGCTGTCGACCTGTCCGGCCAGATACACGCCAATCAGGCTGAAGGAAAAGGCCCACAAAATGGTGGTAATGATGAGTAAAGGCACGGCAGCTACGCCCTGTTTGTCAGAGAAAAAGGGAAAGATGCACGATTGTAACGGAATGGGGGAAACCGCGAAGTACGAAGATGGTTTACGTATGTTTAATTATTGAGCAAACGAGAGCCGTACCACGCTTTGAGGGAATCGTGCGCTCAAATCACACGCCTGCCGCCGGGATGGCATACACTTAACCTATGACCGGAAATGGAGGATGACCTGATGAAATGTTTGTATGGAATGCTTGCCGCGCTGCCATTGCTGTTTGCCGTTCAGACCGCCAGCGCCGCCGAAAAGGTGCCGAATCCTAACGATCCGCTGCTGACCAATCCGTCGCAACAACGCATGCAGCAGCAACAGCAAAACAATCAGCAGATGCAGAAACGCCAGCAGGAGCAGGATTTACGTAACAGCCAGCAGCAACAGCAACTCAAACTGAAATCGCAAATCCAGAGCAATCAGCAACGGTTGCAGATCCAGCAGAATAATCAGACGCTGAATCAGAAATTGAACCAGACGCCTTAACCCGCAGTTCAGGCGTGGTGAACACCACGCCTGATGCCGGATTTTAACACCAGGTTCTAGGCAAAATCGGGCCCGATCACATCAATCTTATCCGTACAGATACAGTCCACGCCCCAGCGCAGTAATTCGCGGGCGCGTTCCGGGCTATTCACCGTGTACACCAGAATACGCAACCCGGCGTCTTTAATCGCTCTGACGCGTTCTTCGTTCAGTAATTTATGGTTAAGATGCAGGGAAACGCACTCCAGTTCACCGGTCAGTGCTTTCCAGTTTTCGTGCCATTCGTCGATCAGTAAGCCGCGAGGCAATTCCGGTGCGGCTTTTTTGGCAGCCACCAGCGCGTCGAATTCAAACGAGGAAAGCAGCGGCGGAACGGCCTGATCTTTCCACAATTCACGGGCAGCCAGCGCGATGTCAGTGCCGGTTTTCTCATCAGTTCCGGTGGTCGGTTTGATCTCGATATTTACCATCATATGATGGTATGCGCAGCGTTCGGCTACCTGCGCCAGCAGCGGCAATTTCTCGCCTTTAAATGTGGCGCTGTACCAGTCACCCGCATCAAGCTGGGCCAGTTTTTCCCACGGCAAATCCCCCGCAACACCCCAGCCGTTGCTGGTACGTTGCAGCGTATCGTCATGCAGCAGGAAGATCTCTCCACCCTGCGCCAGTTTGGCGTCAAATTCGATCATGGTGTGACCGTATTTTGCGCCTGTGTCGATGGCTGCCAGCGTATTTTCCGGCGCCAGTGCGCCACCACCGCGGTGTGCCACAATACGTGGATAGGGCCAGGCTTTCATGTTCATTCCATCCGTAATCCGCTGTGAGTATCGAAAAAGTGTAACGCTTTCGCCGGGAAATCCAAGCGCAACAGCGATCCGGCTGTCGGGAACACTTCATGCGACAAACGGACAACAACGCCGCTGCCCGCCAGCTTGCCGTGCGCCAGATTATCCGCGCCCAGCAGTTCCAGCGTATTCAGCACCATCGGGATCCCCTTCTGAGTATCATCAGTCAGATGAATATGTTCAGGACGGATGCCCACCGTCAGTTCACGGCCGCCCCATTCAGGGCGCGGAACCGGCAGCGGCAATTCAAATCCGCCTTCCATTACCAGCGATAATCCATCCGTAGTCAGCTGGCCCGGTAATAAATTCATGGCTGGCGAACCGATAAAACTGGCGACAAACAGACTTGCCGGTCGGCGGTAAACTTCGGAGGGTGTACCGATTTGTTCGGCAATGCCTTTGTTCATCACGATCACACGCTCAGCCAGCGTCATGGCTTCGACCTGATCGTGCGTGACATACAAACTGGTGGTGCGCAGACGGCGGTGAAGCTGTTGCAGTTCGAGGCGCATCTGCACCCGCAGTTTGGCATCGAGGTTGGACAGCGGTTCGTCGAACAGGAATACCGCCGGTTCACGCACGATAGCGCGGCCCATCGCCACACGCTGACGCTGGCCACCGGAAAGCTCACGCGGTTTGCGTTTGAGCAGCGGGCCGAGTTCCAGGATACGCGCCGCCTCTTCGACGCGGTCGAGGATCTGCGCCTTGCCGAAGCCACGAATTTTCAGGCCATATGCCATGTTGTCGAACACGGTCATGTGCGGATACAGCGCGTAGTTCTGAAATACCATCGCGATGCCGCGGTCTTTCGGTTCCAGTTCGGTGACGCGCTGGTCGTTGATATAAATATCACCGGAGGTGGTGCGCTCCAGCCCGGCAACCATACGCAGCAGGGTGGATTTTCCGCAGCCGGAAGGACCGACCATCACGATGAATTCGCCGTCAGCGACGTCCAGGTCAATGCTCTGGATAATCTGGTTTTTGCCGTCGTAGGATTTGGTCACTGCCTGTAATTTCAAATTTGCCATTTCAGTTTACTTCTCACTGTCTACCAGGCCGCGCACAAACCAGCGCTGCATCAGGAGCACCACCGCCAGCGGTGGCAATAAGGTCAGGATCATGGCCGCCATCACCTGATTCCATTGGGTCGAGCCGTCGCCGGAAGAAATCATGCTTTTAATCCCCGCCACCGCCGTGCCCATCGAGGCATCATTGGTGATCAGGATCGGCCATAAATACTGGTTCCAGCCATAGATGAAGGTGATGACGAACAGCGCTGCAAGGTTGGTTTTTGACAGCGGCAAAACGATGTCCCAGAAGAAGCGCATCGCGCCAGCACCGTCGATACGCGCCGCTTCCAGCAGCTCATCCGGCAAGGTCATAAAGAACTGACGGAACAGGAAGGTCGCGGTCGCAGACGCCATCATCGGCAACGTCAGTCCGGTGTAGCTGTCGAGCATATGCAGATTGGCGATCACCTGCACGGTCGGGAAAATACGCACTTCCACCGGCAACATCAGCGTCATAAAAATCAGCCAGAAGAACAGATTACGCAGCGGAAAACGAAAATAGACAATCGCGTAGGCCGACAACATGGATACCGAAATCTTACCGATGGTGATCACCATCGCCATGATGAAGCTGTTGAACAGCATCCGCCCGAATGCCGGACTGCTGTTGCCCGCGCCCTGCGTCCAGATGATGCTGATGTTTTCCCATAAATGCGTGCCTGGGATCAGCGTCATCGGCACGTCAAAAATTTGTTTGTTATCCAGAGATGCCGCCACAAACGCGACATACAGCGGAAAGAGGATCACCAGCACGCCGAGCAGCAGCATGATGTGGCTGAAAATATCCAGCCCTCTGCGGTTTTCAATCATTGGTAACGCACCTTACGCTCGACAAAGCGGAACTGAATGAACGTCAGGCCGCAAACCAGCAACATCAGAATCACGGACTGCGCGGCAGAACTGGACAAGTCCAGACCGGAGAAACCTTCGCGATACACTTTGTAAATCAGGGTAGTTGTCGCCTGTACCGGGCCACCGGCCGTCGCGGCATCAATCACCGGGAAGGTATCAAAGAAGGCGTAGACCAGATTGACCACCAGCAGGAAGAAACTGACCGGCGAAATCAGCGGCAACACCAAATGGAAGAACCGGCGAACCGGACCCGCACCATCGATAGCCGCCGCCTCCACCAGAGATTTGGGGATCGACTGCAATGCCGCCAGGAAGAACAGGAAGTTGTAACTGATTTGCTTCCAGACCGATGCCAGCACCACCAGAAACATCGCCTGACCGCTGTTTTGCGCGTGGTTCCAGTTATAGCCCATCGAGCCTAAGAAATGGGTGATCAGACCGAGGCCGGGGCTGAACAGGAACATCCACAATACGGCGGCCACGGCAGGCGCAACGGCGTATGGCAGGATCATCAGCGTCTGATAAATCCGGCTGCCGCGTACAACGTGATCGACCAGCGCCGCGAAAAACAGCGAAACGGCCAGCCCGATAAACGCCACCATAAAGCTGAATTTCAACGTGGTATAAAACGAATCGAGATAGTACGGGTCCTGAAACAGCTGTATGAAGTTAGTCAGACCGGCAAACGTACTGGATAAGCCGAACGGATCCAGCGTCTGAACCGAATACCACAGCGCCTGACCTGCAGGCCACAGGAAAAATATCGCGGTGATCAGCAGCTGTGGCAATACCAGCGCGTAGGGCAGCCAGCTGCAACCAAAACCGGGACGGTGTGAACTCATGATGGTGTACTCGTTGATGCGATGGCGGGTTTAGCTCCTCCCCCTGCGAAGGGGAGGTTGGGAGAGGGTTTTGCAAACGACTAAGCTGTCTTTAATACCCCACCAACCCTCCCCTTCGCTGGGGAGGGAGCAAAACTGGATTACTTAGTAGAAGCTTCGAAGCGACGGAGTAACAAATTCCCGCGCTGTACCGCAGTATCTAATGCTTCTTTGGCAGTTTTCTTACCACTCCATACGCTTTCCAGTTCTTCATCCACGATGGTGCGGATCTGAGGCATGTTGCCCAGACGCAGACCCTTGGTGAACGGCAATGGCGGCTTGTTCAGCATCTGGCGGGTAGCAACGTCAGAACCCGGGTTCTTGTCGTAGAAGCCCTCTTTTTTGGTCAGTTCATACGCGGCGGTGGTCACCGGCAGATAACCGGTTTTCTGATGCCATTCGGCAGCAATTTCAGGTGTGGTCAGGAATTGCAGGAATTCGGCAACGCCTTTGTAGGTATTTTTGTCTTTGCCGTTCATTACCCACAGGCTTGCACCACCGATGATGGCGTTTTGTGGGGCGCCTTTGATGTCTGCGTCGTAAGGCATCATGCCTACGCCATAGCTGAATTTAGAATACTGACGGATGTCAGCCAGGGAACCGGAAGAGGCGGTGGTCATTGCGCAATCGCCGTTATAGAACTTGGCGGTGGATTCATCCTTACGACCAAAATAGGTGAAATCACCTTTTTTGTTCATGTCTTCCAGCATCTGAATATGTTTGATTTGCTCTGGTTTGTTGAATTCCAAAACAGCATCCGTGCCATCGAAGCCATTATTTTTGGTAGCGATCGGCAGACCATGCCAGGCGCTGAAGTTCTCGATTTGGATCCAACCCTGCCAGCCACTGGCGTAGCCACATTTCATGCCAGCTTCACGTAATTTCTCGGTGTACACCGCCATATCCTGCCAGGTTTTTGGCGGCTGATCCGGATTAAGACCGGCTTTCTTAAAAGCGTCTTTGTTGTAATACAGCACCGGCGTGGAGCTGTTGAAAGGCTGGGACAGCAGGCGGCCTTTGGAATCGGAGTAATAACCCGAAACAGTCGGCACAAACTGGGAAACGTCTTCTTTAATCCCTGCATCACTGAACACTTCGTAAACCGGTTTGATGGCTTTGCTGGCCATCATGGTCGCGGTGCCCACTTCGTAAACCTGCAGAATCGCAGGCGCATTACCGGTTCGGTACGCTGCAATCCCAGCCGCCAGGCTTTCGTCGTATTTGCCTTTATAGACAGGCACAATTTTGACATCAGGGTGCGTCTGGTTAAAACGGTCGGCCAGCGAGTTCACTTCTTTGCCTAACTCGCCATCCATAGAGTGCCAGAAAGGAATTTCTGTCACAGCAAAAGCATTGGCGCTGAAAGCCAGCGCCAGCGCGGTGCCAATGACCGTTTTTTTGAGGTTGATGAACATGCCTGTCTCCTGAATTCTGCTGGTGTAGAACAAGTGCAGAGAAATAATGGATATTAAGAAACGTTTTTATTCGGGAGCTAACATGACATGGAAAAATGACAGAAAAACATAAAATCAATGACAGTAATATGACAGCGATGTTAAATAAAGCTTTGTAGGGCATTGCTTAATTCATAATGAATTCGACTTGAACAGCCACTAAAATTATCATGCACTCAGAAAAATCTACCACCCACCTCATTTACAACCCCTTAAATAACATACAAATACAAGGTGAAATTAAGAAAAATGGAAGATAAGAACATATGCCAGATAAAATATGGACGATAGAGGAATTTAAAAAGCAATCCAATCTGGGATTGTTTCACAGAAGGGCCAATGTTTATCTGGCTCATATTGATACGCTCTTACAACATTACAAAATCATTACGTTAGAAACGCCCGATTTAGAAGCCAATCTGCTGCTAATGATTTGTGATGCCTGTCAGAAATATTATCACCGTAAGCCTGCAAACCATCGCGCTGCGGCGGTCATGATACTTCATGATCAGGCTCTTAAACGCGCTAAGGCCCTCACTCTTCAACTCGTGACCGGCGATAGCTCAGGCCACGGACTTCGGGGTTGGGCTAAAGTCAGGGCGGCAGTAAAACCTTTTGTGGTGGGAATAACGGGCAAAACACATCACCGTTTACATCAAGATTACTGGCAGGAAGCATTAATACCCGGCCATTTTCCTTTAGCAAGGGCCATTGCTTATAGTAAAGACCCGTTATCAATCTGGAAGACGTCCTCAAGCCCATTGAGTTTTTTGGACTGGCTGCGTGAATTTTATATTCCGGATATGTTTGATAATAAAAAGGGAGAAGAATTACTACGCAGACTGCAAATGGGCGTCACTTATTTAGACAGCGCACAGCGTGAAGATAAAAAAATTTATATCAACAATGGCATCATTTATAATTCACGCGGTGAACGGTTTCACACGGGTAATATGAGCACCAATACTGCTGGCGAGGGATGGGCCATATTTGTGATGGCGCCCAATAATAGCCTTTACGCTAACGATCATAGGGTGGATATTTTCCACCACTCGAGCTTCCTGAGCGGCGCGCCAGTACAGGCTGCCGGTGAAATAGCGGTAAATAATGGAATTTTGGTCGGGATTACTTGTAAAAGCGGCCATTACCGCCCGAATGCGGCCAGTTTTGTGCGCATTTTATTCTGGCTAAAGCAGCATGGTGCCCTGCTCCAGGGTGTTGCTGCCTGTCCGGTCATTAGCGATCATATTCAGGAATTTTTTGACGCGGAAGAAGTGCTGTTAAATGGCGGGAAAAAGGGAACGAAAAATATAAAACCGTGTAAAGTTTATCCATCCGACATGTAATGCCTGCCGGCAGGTACCGGGCACAAAAAGGTACCTGCTGACAGACAAGCGAAGGAAAATTACAATGCGCGTTTGAGGCGGGCAACCGCCTCATGCATTTGCTCTTCAGTCGCGGTAGCGAACGACAAACGGAACGTCGAGTGATCCGGGTTATCGGCATAGAAGAATTCGCCCGGTACAAATACCACACCCTGCGCCAGCGTCTTTTTCATCCAGTCAGCACAATTACGCGGTTCGCGGAAGCGTGCCCACAGGAACATGCCGCCTTTCGGATATTCAAACGTCAGTACGTCTCCCAGTTCGCGTTCCAGCAGTTCGGCCATAACCTGACATTTCTTTTTATAGGCCGTACGGATGGTTTCGATCTGCTTCGGCAGACGGCCCAGGCCGAGATAATATTCGGCAATCGTCTGCGACAACGCGCTGGCATGCAGATCCGCCGCCTGCTTGATGATGGCAACTTTGTGCAGTAGCCAGTCGGGCATAATGACCCAGCCCAGACGCAGGCCCGGTGCCAGGATTTTAGAAAATGTCGAAGTGTAGATGATGTTATCCGCGTTACCGTACAGCGCCTTCGACAGCTCGAAAAGCGTCGGCTGGCGTTCTTCAGTGAAACGCAGTTCGCCGTACGGGTCATCTTCCACAATCAGAAATTCGTGCTGTGCCGCCAGTTTTACCAGCTGTTCGCGACGGGCACGACTCAGGGTCACGCCGCTCGGGTTACCGAATGTCGGGACAAGATATACACCTTTGATTTTCTGCGTCTTCAGCAGTTGTGCCAGCTCATCAACAATCATGCCATCGCCGTCAGAACCGACGGATAACAGTCTGGCCTCCGCCAGTTCCAGCGTCTGTAAGGCTGCCAGATAGGTCGGGCGCTCGACCACGAAAACGTCATCCGGGTTTACCACGGCGCGCATCACCAGATCCAGCGCCTGCTGGGAGCCGGCAGTGACCACAATATCATCCGGACTGGCCACCACACCGCGTTCCTGACAAAGCTCGGCAATACGCTCACGCAGCGTATAACTGCCTTCAGTCAGCCCATACTGAAAAGCATGCTCCGGCTGTTCAGTGATGGCCAGTTGCGTCGCCTCACGCAGACCGTCGAAATCAAAAAGCGCCGAAGAAGGAATACCACCCGCCAGCGAAATAACGCCTTCCATCTTGCTGTGTTTCAGCAATTCCCGGATGGCCGAACTTTTAAGCCTGACCATACGGGCGGCGAGTAAACCTTCTGTGTTCATGACATGTTCCTGATGGTATGCAAAGTTATACGAATGTAAGAGATGTTAATTTATAGACAAAATAAAAACCGCAAAGCGCTTGCCGTGCGGTTTGTCAGATTTAACACAGTTTTTTAAAATCCGAAGCCAGTTTATGCACCGAGATAAGCCGCACGCACTGCTTCGTTCGCCAGCAATGCCGCACCGGTGTCTTCCAGCACCACATGACCGTTTTCCAGCACATAGCCGCGATCGGCCAGTTTCAGCGCCTGATTGGCGTTTTGCTCAACCAGGAAGATGGTCATGCCTTCTTCGCGCAACTGCTGGATAGTGTCGAAAATCTGCTGGATGATGATAGGTGCCAGCCCCAGCGACGGTTCATCGAGCAACAGCAAGCGTGGCTGACTCATCAGCGCACGGCCAATCGCCAGCATCTGTTGCTCACCGCCGGACATGGTGCCTGAACGCTGCACACGACGCTCTTTCAGGCGCGGGAACAACGTAAACACACGCTCCAGCCGCTCCTGATACTGATCGCGTGTGGCAAAGAAACCGCCCATCGCCAGGTTTTCTTCCACCGTCATACGGGAGAATACGCGGCGACCTTCCGGCACAATCGCGATATCGCCGCGCATGATTTTGGCGGTCTGCCACTGTGTGATGTCTTTCCCTTCGAAAATAATCGAGCCGTTCGTCGCACGCGGTTCGCCACATAAACTGCCGAGCAGCGTGGTTTTACCGGCACCGTTTGCGCCGATCAGCGTGACGATTTCCCCTTTATTAATGTTCAGGCTGACTTCATGCAGCGCCTGAATTTTGCCGTAATGGGCGGATACCTGATTAAATGACAACATCTTGTTCTGTCCCTTAGACTTCGCCCATTAACCTTCGCCTAAATAGGCGCGGATCACGTCAGGATTATTACGAATTTCAGCCGGTGTGCCTTGCGCCAGCGGCGTTCCCTGATTCACCACGTAGATGCGGTCAGAAATGCCCATGACCAGTTTCATGTCGTGCTCAATCAGCAGCACCGACACGTTGTGCTGGTTACGCAGTTCAGCAATCAGCTGGTTCAGCTCTTCAGTTTCACGCGGGTTCAGGCCGGCAGCCGGTTCGTCGAGCATCAGGATTTCCGGACGCGTTACCATGCAGCGGACAATTTCCAGCCGGCGTTGCTGGCCGTAAGCCAGATTACCCGCCTGGCGGTTTGCCAGTTCGAGCAATCCGACGCGCTCCAGCCAGTCAGCAGCACGATCCAGTGCATCGGCTTCAGCACGGCGAAAACCCGGCGTTTTGAACAGGCCAGCCAGTACACCGCTTTTCAGGTGCTGATGCTGGGCGACCAGCAGGTTTTCGATCACGGTCATTTCACGGAACAGGCGTACGTGCTGGAAAGTTCGCACCACGCCCATGCGGGCAATTTTCTGCCCCGGCAATCCTTCAAGATGTTGATCACGTAACTTAATGGTGCCGCCGCTTGGTTTATAGAAACCGGTCAGGCAGTTAAATACCGTGGTTTTACCGGCACCGTTGGGGCCGATCAGGGAAACAATTTCACCCTGATTAAGGTTCAGCGCCACGTTGTTGACCGCCAGCAGGCCGCCAAAACGCATCATCAGCCCTTCAACCGCTAACAGAGGTTGCGTACTCATGCCTTTTCCCCCTGATCCGCGATTTGTTGCTTAGACAGTTTCAGTTTCAGTTGCGGTCGCTTCATCGGCAGCAAGCCCTGCGGACGCCAGATCATCATCAGCACCATCAACGCACCGAGCAGTAACATGCTGTATTCATTGAGATCACGCATCAGCTCACGGGATACCACCAGCAGAATCGCCGCCAGGATAACCGCAAACTGCGAGCCCATCCCGCCGAGCACCACGATAGCCAGCACGAACGCAGATTCCGCAAAAGTGAAGGATTCCGGGCTGACAAAGCCCTGACGTGCCGCAAACAGCGTACCGGCAAAACCGGCAAACGCAGCGCTGATGGTGAATGCGGTCAATTTGATGCGGGTCGGGTTCAGGCCCAGTGAGCGGCAGGCAATTTCATCTTCACGCAGTGCTTCCCATGCACGACCCAGCGGCATACGCAGCAAACGGTTGATAATGAACAAGGTTGCGATCACCAGCAGCAGCGCCACCATGTACAGGAAGATGATGCGATCACTCGGGTCATACGTGACATGAAAGAAGTTACTGAAGGTATCCCAGCCGCCGTCGCGCGGCGTACGGCTGAATTCCAGCCCGAACAGCGTCGGTTTCGGGATCTGGCTGATGCCGTTCGGCCCGCCGGTCAGTTCGGTATTATTGAGCAGCAGGATACGGACAATTTCGCCGAAACCCAACGTGACGATCGCCAGATAGTCACCGCGCAGCCGCAAAACCGGGAATCCGAGCAGGAAACCGAATGCCGCAGACACCAGACCGGCCAGCGGTAAGGCTTCCCAGAAACCGATGCCATAATAATGGTTGAGCAATGCGTACGTGTAAGCACCAATGGCGTAAAAGCCGCCGTAGCCCAGCACCAGCAGACCGGACAGCCCGACCACAACATTGAGACCGAGGCCCAGCATGATGTAGATCAGGGTCAGCGTGGCGATATCCACTGTGCCGCGCGAGACGATAAACGGCCAGGCGATGGCGGCGATAATCAGCACCAGCGCCAGCAGTTTTTGTTTTGGCGTTGAGCCATCAAAGCTTGGCAAAACCCAGCCCGGACCCGAGACTTTTTTCAGGCTGCTACTAACCATCGGGCGGAACAACTGGAACACGAAGACGATCACACAACCGATGGCAATCCACGTCCAGCGCACTTCACCGGCCCCGTTGACCACCAGTTTTGTGCCGTCGAGACTCAGCTGCAATCCCATAATGAACGCCGCCAGCACCAGCAGGACGAATGCCGAGACCAGCGCATTTAACAGATTCAGGCGCTTCATACTTTCTCAACCTCCGGGCGACCAAGAATACCGGTCGGCAGCACCAGCAACACCACGATCAGCAGCGCGAAGGAGACCACGTCTTTGTATTCAGTGCTCAGATACGCCGAGGTCAGCGCTTCGGCCACGCCTAAAATCAGGCCGCCGATCATCGCGCCCGGAATACTGCCGATCCCTCCCAGCACCGCTGCGGTGAAGGCTTTCATCCCGGCCATAAAGCCAATATACGGATTAATGACACCGTAAAACTGACCGAGCAGAACGCCCGCCACGGCCGCCATTAATGCACCAATGACGAAGGTCAGCGAAATTACGCGGTCCGTGCTGATGCCCAGCAGGCTGGCCATTTTGAGATCTTCTGCGCAGGCACGGCAGGCGCGGCCCATGCGTGAATAACGGATGAACAACGTCAACGCCAGCATCGCAACAAACGTGACGACCCAGATAATCAGCTGCATGGTGCTGATGGTCGCCGCAAAGCCGTTGGTCTCTCCCAGTTTCCACTGGCCGGTAACCAGACTCGGTAAGGCAAGATCGCGTGAGCCCTGGGTCAGGCTGACGTAGTTTTGCAGAAAAATAGACATCCCGATGGCAGAAATCAGTGCAATCAGACGCTTGGAGTTACGCACCGGCTTATATGCCACGCGTTCAATACTCCAGCCATACGCACTGGAAATTACAATCGCCGCGATGAAACCGGCACCGATCAGCAACCAGCTGGCATCGATACCCATCATCATCAGGGCAGCGATAACGATAAAGGAGACATAACTGCCGATCATATACACCTCGCCGTGGGCGAAGTTAATCATGCCGATAATGCCGTAAACCATGGTGTAACCAATGGCAATCAGCGCATAAGTGCTGCCCAACGTGACACCGTTGAACATCTGCTGAATGAAATAGAGGAACTGCTCTGACATACCCTATCCTTATTAATCAAGGGTTTGATAACTTGTGCTGAGACTGCAACCCGGCGCCTCTTATAACAATAGACGCCGGGCAGAGTAATGCGCTGTTCTGAAACATAATGCCCAAAATCATTCGTGTTGCATCAAGGCGGCAACTGAATGAATCCCCGGGAGCTTACACAGGTAAGTGACCGGGGTGAATGAAGGCGGCCAACGCAGAGGCGGCGCGAAGGATGCCCGGCATTTATTTGATTGGGGTAGACGTGCCGTCTTTATGCCACTCGAAGATACCGAATTCGAATCCTTTCAGGTCACCTTTATCATCCCAGCTCAGCGGGCCCATTACGGTATCCACTGACGCTGATTTCAGATTTTTGGCGATATCAGCCGGTTCCATACTGCCACTACGTTCCATACCGGTCGTCAGCGCCTGCAATGCGGCGTAAGTCGTCCAGACGAACGGACCGGTTGGATCCAGTTTCTTGGCTTTCAGCGCATCAACGATTGGCTGGTTGGCCGGAACCTGATCATAGCGTTTTGGCAATGTCACCAGCATGCCTTCAGAGGCATCACCCGCGATGTTAGACAATGAAGAGTTGCCCACGCCTTCCGGGCCCATAAATTTCGCTGCCAGACCGGCTTGTTTTGACTGACGCAGGATCTGACCCATTTCCGGGTAATAACCGCCGAAATAAACGAAATCGACGTTTTCTTTTTTCAGACGCGCCACCAGTGTGGAGAAATCTTTGTCGCCTGCGGTTACGCCTTCAAAAAGAACAACGTTACCGCCACCTTTTTTCAGCGCGTCCTGTACGGAACGGGCCAGACCTTCGCCGTATTGCTGTTTATCATGCACAACAGCGATGCGTTTTGGTTTGATGGTATCGAGGATATATTTCGCTGCGGTCGGACCCTGATCGGAATCCAGACCAGTGGTGCGCATCACCATTTTATAACCACGGGTGGTCAGGTCAGCGTTGGTCGCCGCCGGAGTGATCATCAGCACGCCTTCATCTTCATAGATGTCCGAGGCAGGCTGAGTGGAAGAAGAACACAGGTGGCCGATAACATAACGGATACCGTCGTTAATCACTTTGTTGGCCACGGCAACAGCTTGTTTAGGGTCACAGGCATCGTCATATTCCACGCCAACCAGTTTATCGCCCTTCACTCCGCCTTTGGCGTTGATGTCAGCGATCGCCTGTTTTGCCCCCGTAAATTCCATGTCACCGTACTGGGCAACCGGACCTGACATAGCACCCACGATGGCAACTTTGATGTCTTTTGCGAACGCCGCCTGACTCATTGCTAATGCGATACACCCTGCCAGCCAGATCTTACCCTTTGTTACTTTCATCCGATTACCCCGTTCATGTGTGTGTTGTGGTTTGCTCTTTGTTGCCTGTTCAAAACATCATCACTTAGGAAATTTAGTATAAGTAATAACGAGTTACCGGCTTATTTCGTCTTATTTTCGAATAAGACTTTATAATTCATAACATTAAACAGGAATTTTCTTCTGCAAATCAAATGGCACAATCAGAAATATGAGGTGTAAACAGAATTTTATTTGGATGGAAAATCGGTTCCGTTTCAGACAATCAGTCGTTAACGCTGGCATTATTGATTAAAGCCAACATTTATCGCTTATACTCGGATCTCTAAAAAAGTTTTCACGCTGTTACTGTACAAAAAAAGTTACGCCCGATTTTTAGAAGGATCCGCTACACTGGCGTTCCCATTTTCTGACCTTCCGCATCATGAAATTAACTATCCAAAAACTGACGTCACTCAGCGCGCAGGACCTGATCGATCTGGCCAAAATCTGGCCGGCGCAAACTGAAAGTGACTGGCAAGCCAGCCTGCAAAATAACCGTGCGCTGTTCGCGGCCGTGTTTAATGAACGCATTCTGGGCGCAGTCAAAATCACGCTCAACGGCAATCAGGGTGAACTTCACGATCTGTTGGTACGGGACGTCACCCGCCGTCGTGGTGTCGGGTTGTATCTGATGGAGGACTTACAGGCGCAATTGCCACAGGTGAGGAGCTGGACGATGAAGGCTGATGATGACGCCGTTACCGCTGTCTTTATGCAGGCATGTGGTTTTGTGCGGGAAGAAGACGTCTGGAGAAAATCCTGAAGCACGGTGCGTTATCGCTGAATTTGAGGCATAAAAAAAGCGACCCGGAGGTCGCTTTTTTCGTTTTGCGCTACGTTGATCAGGCTTCGATCGCCATACGTAATTTCTTCATCGCGTTCTTTTCAAGCTGACGAACACGTTCTGCGGAAACACCGTATTTGTCGGCCAGTTCCTGCAGCGTCGATTTGTTATCGTCGTCTAACCAACGTGCACGGATGATATCCTGGCTGCGTTCGTCAAGACCTTCCATCGCATAGGAAAGTTTGTCGGTCGCGTCCTGATCCCAGTTATCTTCTTCGATGGTTTCTGCAAAGTCAGAACTCTTATCTTGCAGATAGAGCATCGGTGCCATCGCTGCGCCGTCACGTGGTTCATCATCCGGCGTCGGGTCAAACGTCATGTCCTGTGCGGCCATGCGTGATTCCATCTCCAGCACATCTTTACTGGTCACACCCAGTTCGCGGGCGACGTGCTCGACTTCGTCGTGACTGAACCAGCCCAGACGTTGTTTGTTTTTACGCAGGTTGAAGAAGAGCTTACGCTGCGCTTTAGTGGTTGCGACTTTCACGATGCGCCAGTTACGCAGCACATATTCGTGAATTTCCGCTTTGATCCAATGCACGGCAAAGGATACCAGACGCACACCGACTTCCGGATTAAAGCGACGTACCGCTTTCATCAGGCCAATGTTACCTTCCTGGATAAGGTCTGCCTGTGGCAAACCGTAGCCTGAATAGTTGCGGGCAATGTGAGCAACAAAGCGCAGGTGAGACAGGATGAGCTCTTTCGCTGCTTCCAGATCACCGTTGTAATGCAGCCGTTCAGCCAGCGCCCGCTCTTCCTCTGCGGTGAGCATAGGATAGGCATTGGCGGCCCGAACATAGGCTTCCAGGCTACCTTGGGGTACTAATGCTAAAGTGCGCATTTCTTTGGTCATTAAAGCCTCTCATGTATGACGTAATGCAGGTTTTATACCACGTTGCTGCGGGATGATACCGCGACATTGCTGGCCTTAAAGGCGACAACAAAGCAACGCCGAGCCCTTCATATTCGCTGCTCTACGACCACGAATTTTACATAAAGTTCACGGACAGATTCAACAGTCTAAAGACTGTAAGTGACAGACTGACTATTGGATAGTGAATTTGTGCCATTGCAGGGGAAGCAGGAAAATGATGTGGCTGACTGGCCTGAAACCGCTTCCCCCTGATACACAATGACTGAGCAGCAGGGGGACATTATAGCAAATTCTGACTACTGTGGTGTAAATCGCCGTAAATGTTGAACCGTCGCCAGCCAGGCGGCAATCCAGCCAATCATCGCGGAAACGATCAGCAGCAGCAGGCTTTCATCCCAGCCCAGACCGTGCAGGTCAAAGGTCGTGCCGAAGACTTGCGCAACCTGCGTCACCACGCTCTCAAGACGCAGTACCAGGACTTCCGAGAGGATCAGTGACAACAACGCGCCGGTGAAACCAAGCATCGCACCACCGTTGAGGAACGGTCGCAAAATGAAGCCATCGGTCGCACCGATAAGCTTCATGACGTTGATGGTGTCGCGCCGGCTGAAGATACTCAGTCGCACACTGTTACCAATGACGAGGAAGACCGCAATCACCATCAGGATGCCGATCATCGCCGCAATCTGTCCGACCAGACCGGTCAGCGCCGCGAGCCGGGCAAACCAGCTGTCATCCATACGCACTTCATCCACGCCATGCACAGCCGCCACGCGGTCGCGCAAGGTGTTGAGTGTTGCGGCGTCCTGGAAATTCATTTTAGGCGTGATGATAGCCACGGCCGGCAACGGGTTTTGCTCCAGCATATCCATAGCGCCGCCAAAGCCTGACCAGTTGCGGAATTCACCCATCGCTTCTTCGCGGGACAGATAGTTAACTTTATCCACCCCTGCTTCCGTTTTCAGGGTTTTCACCACGTTTTCTGCGGCATCATCATCCAGTGCTTTATCAAGATACACCGTCAGTTGTGGCGTCGGATACCACTGCTCTGCGGCCGTACTGACGTTCTTCCATACCAGATAACAGACACTCGGCAGCGTCAGGGAAATAGCGATCACCATCACCGTAAGCAGCGTTGCCAGCGGCTGACGCAACATGTCAGCCAGCGCATTCATCCACGCATAGCGCCACTGCTCGCGCCAGCCTCCCTGTAATGCTTTGCTTTTCGCAGCACGGGCGCTTTTTGCGGTTTTCGCCGGGTTCGGACTGTTTGCCATTAGTACACCCCTCCCGACATCCGCCCCTGACTCAGCGTCAGCGTGCGGTAATTACGACGGGCAATCAGACCCACATCATGCGTCGCCATCAACACGGTGACACCAACACGGTTAAATTCTTCGAATAAGCGCAAAATACCTTCTGATAGTTCACCGTCAAGGTTACCGGTCGGCTCATCCGCCAGCAGCACTGCAGGTTTGTTCACCACTGCGCGGGCAATACCCACACGCTGTTGTTCACCACCGGAAAGCTGGATCGGCAGGTTCTTCGCTTTATCCAGTAATCCGACTTTATCCAGTGCGGCCGACACGCGGCGACGAATATCTTCACTGCTGGCCCCGGAGATGATCAGCGGCATCGCCACATTGTCATAGACCGTACGGTCCATCAGCAAATGGTGATCCTGAAAAATCATGCCGATCTGGCGACGCAGAAACGGCACTTCACTGGATTTCAGGCGGCTGATGTCATGACCGCCAAACAAAATATGTCCGGCACTCGGTCGCTCAATACCGCAAATCAGCTTCAGCAGGGTACTTTTACCCGCGCCAGAGTGTCCGGTCAGAAATGCCATTTCCGCTTGCTGGATGTGAAAGTTGACGCCCTGAAGCGCCTGTCGTCCGCCCAGATAAGCTTTACTGACCTGTTCAAAGCGAATCATCCGTATTAATCCTCTCGGGCAAAAAGTGCCTCAATAAAATCGTCTGCCTTAAAAGGCCTTAAATCTTCGATACCTTCACCGACACCAATGTAGCGGATCGGAATGCTGAACTGATCAGCGATGGCAAAGATCACGCCGCCTTTTGCGGTGCCATCCAGTTTAGTCAGCGTTATTCCGGTCAGTCCGACGGCTTCGTTGAATAATTTGGCCTGACTGACCGCGTTCTGGCCGGTGCTGGCGTCGAGCGTCAGCATAACTTCATGCGGTGCATCTTCGTCGAGTTTCTTCATCACCCGGACGATTTTCTTCAGTTCTTCCATCAGGTGCGCTTTGTTTTGCAAACGGCCTGCGGTATCGGCGATCAGTACGTCGATATTGCGGGCTTTCGCCGCCTGAATGGCATCGAAAATGACGGAGGCGGAATCGGCACCGGTATGCTGCGCAATCACCGGGATCTTGTTACGCTGACCCCAGACTTGCAACTGCTCAACGGCCGCCGCACGGAAGGTATCGCCTGCCGCCAGCATCACAGATTTACCCTGTGCTTCAAACTGGCGCGCCATTTTACCGATGGTGGTGGTTTTACCGACACCGTTCACACCCACCATCAGAATGACATACGGGGTTTTGCCGCTGACATCCAGTGGCTCGTCAACTTTTGCCAGTATTTCGGACATTTCTTCCTTCAGCTTGCCGTACAGCGCATCGGCGTCTTTCAGTTGCTTACGCGAGGCATGTTCAGTCAGTGAAGTGATGATTTTACGGGTAGTTTCGACGCCAACGTCGGCAATCAGCAGCTGTTCTTCCAGCTCCTCAAACAGATCGTCATCGATTTTCTTACCACGGAACAGGCTGACAAAACCGGAGCCCAGATTCTGCTTCGTTTTGACCAGGCTGCGTTTAAGACGGGCGAAGAAACCTTCTTTAGTCGGGCGTTCCTGTTCAGTTTCACCGGCAGGCAGGACGACGATAGGATCCAGCGCCACAGGCAGCGGTTCGTCTACCGCCGCGTTATCGTCAACAGAATCAAGGGTATCCTGACGCTGGTCTTCCGCAATCTCTTCTGCCGATTCAACAAACTCATCTTCAATGACTTTTTCTTCAACAACCTCAGGCTGCGCGGCAACCTGTTCGGTGATGTGAACAATTTCTTGTGCCAGTTCAGCCGAGGCCTGTTCGCGAACCGGTTCCGGTTCAGCTTCCGGCTCTGTCAGCGGCTCAGGCTCAATTTCAGGTTCCGGTTCGATTTCCGGCGCGGGTCCGACTTCCGGTTCTGGTTCAACAACTGGCTCACGTTCAACCGGAACACCCGGTTCTTCAGCAACGGCTGACTCTTCATGCTCAGGCACGGACGCCGGTTGTTCTTCGACAACGGACTGTGCGTCGCGTGTTTCTTCCTTCTGCTGCTCTTCTTCCTGACGGCCACGACCGAACCAGGAGAAGAAACCGCGTTTTTTATCTTTTGCCATTTTACAACGTCACTCCTCGCCGTTAATGACTGGCGAACGGATTATTAATAGGGTTATGGTCAGGCAGTCTATCACTTTCCCCTGCAGGCAACACGCCCGCGTATTGAATTCCGCTGGTTTTTCAATCGACAATGTTAAACATTTGCCCATTGCCCGCACACCGGTAGAATAGCCCTCCAAACGATAAGTAACGAAGCCTGACGGCTTTGGATGACACAAGCGAACTATGGCAAAAAAAACCAACACGCCCGCCGCAGGCCAGATCCGAATTATTGGCGGACAATGGCGCGGACGCAAACTTCCGGTTCCCCACAGCCCGGGGTTGCGACCGACCACCGATCGCGTACGTGAAACGCTGTTCAACTGGCTGGCGCCGGTTTTGCAGGGTGCGCATTGTCTGGACTGCTTTGCAGGCAGTGGCGCACTCGGTCTGGAGGCCTTGTCCCGCTATGCAGCCAGCGCAACACTGCTGGAGTTTGAACGCCCGGTTGCACAACAGTTAGAGAAAAACCTGGCGCTGCTAAACGCCGGTGATGCGAAAGTATTTAACGTCAATACATTGAACTGGCTGGCAAAAGCCGGAAATGCTTTTGACGTGGTTTTCCTCGATCCGCCTTTCCGCAAAGGCATTCTGCAAGACACCCTGAACCTGCTGGAGCACAACCAGTGGCTGGCTGACGAAGCCTGGATTTATGTCGAAACAGAAGCCGAACATGACACTCTGGATGTGCCTGCCAGTTGGCGGTTACACCGTGAGAAAGTCGCCGGACAAGTTGCTTATCGCCTCTACCATCGCGATGTGACGCCTGAAACCGGCTCACCAGAACAGGAGCAGTAAGATGTTGATCAATATTGGTCGGTTGTTGATGTTATGTATTTGGGGGTTTCTGGCGTTTAACCTGATCCACCCGTTCCCGAAGCCGATCAAATACTTTCTGGACGTGGCGATTGTGTTCATGTTCTTCATGCATGGTTTGCAGGTAATGCTGCTTAAAGCCACGCAGGGCAAGGAAAAAGACACCATCGGCCCGTGGCTGCAAACCCGCATCTTCCTGTTCGGCGTCTTCGAACTGATGGCGTGGCAGAAAAAACAGCCGCCGCTGCCAGCTAAAAAGTAATCCCCGCTTTTACGGCGCGCCCTGCGCCGTAAATTCCTCTCATCCTGAACCCACATGCATCAGACCTGCCGTTACGGGGATTTCTGATTGTCGCCGCCATGCTCTCTCTCCTACACTGAAAGCAAGTCCGGGAAAACAGGATGTGTTTTTCTGAAGGCAGACCCTGACATCGGTTTTTATGTTCTGTGCTGAAATATAAAAGGATAAACAATGAGTTGGCCATTCCTCGCTGTATTTTTCTCCGGCTGGTTATTCGTTGATGCCAGCTATCGCGGCCCGCGCTGGCAGCGCTGGGTCTTTAAACCCGTCACCCTGTTATTGCTCCTTTTACTTGCCTGGCAGGCACCGACACTCAACGTTTACAGCTATCTGATCCTGCTGGGTCTGGCGGCGACGCTGGTGGCTGACGGCCTGTTACTGTTGCCTGAAGAACGCTTTATGTATGCCATCGGTGCGTTCTTCCTGTCGCATCTGCTGTATACGCTGAGTTTTGCCAGCCAGATGACCATCACTTTCTTCTGGCCGCTACCGCTGACGTTGCTGATCCTCGGTGCAATACTTCTTGCCGTGATCTGGACGCGGCTGGCTGAACTGCGATGGCCAGTGACCACTTACATCGCCATGACCCTGCTGATGGTCTGGCTGGCGGGCGAACAGTATTTCGCACGCAGCACCGACATGGCGTTTTCGTTATTCTGCGGCGCGGCGCTGTTACTACTGGGAAATATTCTCTGGCTGGTCAGCCGTTACCGCTTTACCTTCCGCGCCGCTGACGCGCTGGTTGCCGCCTGTTATTTTGGCGGGCACTTCCTGATCGTCCGGTCGCTATACCTGTAAAATATCCCGCCGCGGAACCGTTCTGGTTCCGCTGATAAAATACTTGTTGACCTTAGAGCTGACTCCAGGGTTTACACTGGGAGTCATTCCACTCGGTTCCGAACCGGAGGCTTTATGATCCCACTGCAAAAAAACAACGGCTGTAGCTGCGGATGTCAGGGCAAACGTGCGCCTGCACTGCGTATCAACAAAATCGGCGCTATTGCACAGCCGGGCACCCATCCGGCAGGTTGCTGTAGCGAAAAAGCCACGCTGGCGGTTTCTGCCTGCGCCACGACAGACAGTTGCTGTGCGCCAAAAACAAGTGAGCACTCACACACATCAGACGGCAGCGGCACTGAAGGCTCGCCGGGTGAAGATGACCCCGGAGCACCGCTTTCCGGCAGTCGGCAATACAGCTGGAAGGTGGAAGGCATGGATTGCCCGGCCTGTGCCCGGAAAATTGAAAAAGCGGTTTCCGGCATTCATGGCATCAACCGCGCCAAAGTCTTGTTCGCCACCGAAAAGCTGGTGATTGATGCCGGTTTTGATATCACCCGGAACGTACAGAATGCCGTCACCGCCGCAGGTTTTACCCTGCAATCGCTCGACAAGCCACACAGTAAACCTGCCGCTGAACCTTCCCGTTTCCAGGAAGCGCTGCCTCTGATCGCCCTGTCGGCGCTAATGTTGCTGAGCTGGATTCTCGACCATATCAATCCGCAGGCTGGCAAAATCGCGTTTATCGCCACGACGCTGGTCGGGCTATGGCCGGTACTGCGACAGGCGATTCGCCAGACCCGGGCCGGTTCGCCATTCGCCATCGAAACGCTGATGAGTATCGCCGCGCTCGGTGCACTGTTTATCGGGGCTACGGCAGAGGCGGCCATGGTTCTGCTGCTATTTATGGTGGGTGAACGCCTGGAGGCTTTTGCATCTGGCCGTGCACGCAGCGGGGTAAAAGCGCTGATGGCGCTGATCCCGGATACCGCCGTCCGTATTGTGAATGGTCAATCGGAAACCGTGCCGGTCACCCGTTTGCGTCCCGGCGATATCATTGAAATCGCGGCAGGTGCACGCCTGCCTGCCGACGCCGTTTTACAAAGCGCCGCCAGTTTCGACGAAAGCGCGCTGACCGGTGAATCAGTGCCTGTAGATCATCTGCCCGGTGAAAAAGTACCGGCGGGCAGCCTGTGTGTTGACCGGCTGGCACGCCTCGAAGTGGCTTCCGCACCGGGCAGCAGCGCCATCGACCGCATCCTGCAACTGATTGAAGAAGCCGATGAACGCCGGGCGCCAATCGAGCGTTTCCTTGATACCTTCAGCCGCTATTACACACCGGTCATTATGCTGATGTCGTTGCTGGTGATTATCGTTCCCCCGCTGGCAATGGGGCTGTCGTGGGAGACCTGGATTTACCGCGGGCTGACGCTGCTGCTGATTGGCTGCCCGTGTGCGCTGGTGATTTCAACACCTGCCGCCATTACGTCCGGACTGGCAGCAGCCACGCGTCAGGGCGCATTAATTAAAGGGGGTGCAGCGCTTGAGCAACTGGCGCTGATTCAAACCGTTGCGCTGGATAAAACCGGTACGCTGACTGAAGGCAAACCTGAAATCACGAAGATTTTACCGCTGAACGGCGCCAGCGAAGGCGAGGTATTAAGTCTGGCATCTGCGGTGGAAGAAGGTTCGCATCACCCGCTGGCGCAGGCGATTCTGGCCCGTGCAAAAACCAGTAATCCGCTACCGCTCACGGCGCAGGATCGCCGGGCCCTGGCCGGTGCCGGCGTCGAGGGTGTGGTCGCAGGCCGTAAAATTCAGGTGCTGGCCCCGAAAAGTGTCACGCCAAACGGCCTGACGCCGGAAACCTTTGTGCAAATTGCTGACTGGGAATCCACAGGAAAAACCGTCGTCGTGGTATTACAGGAAGGGAATGCGATCGGGCTGATCGCCATGCAGGATCGTCTGCGTGATGACGCGGCCGACGCATTGCAGAAACTCAAAGCACTGGGCGTGTCCGCCGTCATGCTGACCGGCGATAATCCGCGCGCGGCAAAAACCATCGCGGACCGCCTGGGCATTGATTTTCGTGCGGGTCTGCTGCCTGCGGATAAAGTTTCGGCGGTCACTGCGCTGAACGCACAGAAACCGGTGGCGATGGTCGGTGACGGGATTAACGATGCGCCTGCCATGAAAGCGGCGACAATCGGTATTGCGATGGGAAGTGGGACGGATGTCGCGCTGGAAACGGCGGATGCCGCGCTGACGCACAACCGCCTGAGCGGACTGGCGCAGATGATCAGTCTTTCACGCGCCACGCGGGCGAATATCCGCCAGAACATTACGATAGCGCTGGGGCTGAAAGCGATTTTCCTGGTGACCACGCTGATGGGTCTGACCGGATTGTGGCTGGCAGTGCTGGCGGACTCCGGTGCAACAGCGCTGGTGACCGCCAATGCGCTGCGGCTGTTGCGCAATAAATCGAAATAAACCACACGGGCTGAGCCATCAGCCCTGTTTTTCCCTCAACCCTTTGCACAGTAAATAACGATACGGCTGATTATCGGTATCAGATGCTAATAACGTGTGTTCCATAAAACGGCAGAAACCGGGAATATCGCGGGTCGTTGCCGGATCATCGGCGATAATCAGCAGTGTTTCGCCATCTTTCATGGTGCGTACCACTTTGCGAACCATCATCACAGGTTCCGGACAGCGCAAACCCAGCGCATCAAGCTGATGGTCGGGATTGATAAAGGGATCGGTCATTTCGTTTCTCTACACTTCTTTGGGCGCGGCAAAGCCCCATAGTTTAACCCGCTGGATTTCACACGCAACAGACAGGGCTCATTGCGCTAAAATTAACCGCCGGCCCTGTTGCGCAAACGGTGCGCAAACAGTTACTATGCGCGCCGCAAACAGCTAACGCCCCTGCGGTTTCAAGAATGCAGGGTATTTGGGTTCCCTCACCCCAATCAACTAAAAAGGTCACATATATGTACTCCTTTACTGCTCAGCAGCGGTTCTCCGCGCTGATATGGCTTTCGCTATTCCACATTGCCATCATCACCTCAAGTAACTATCTGGTTCAGCTGCCCGTTTCCATCTTTGGTTTTCATACCACCTGGGGCGCGTTCACTTTTCCGTTTATTTTTCTGGCCACCGATCTGACTGTCCGCATCTTTGGTGCACCGCTGGCACGACGGATTATTCTGTCCGTGATGGTGCCTGCACTGGCCATTT
This sequence comes from Rahnella sp. PD4, assembly GCF_049199325.1. Lineage (NCBI taxonomy): Bacteria > Pseudomonadati > Pseudomonadota > Gammaproteobacteria > Enterobacterales > Yersiniaceae > Rahnella > Rahnella sp. PD4. Next base: position 61,076 of record NZ_JBLZQF010000012.1, read on the forward strand.
CCTATGTCATCTCAGCGTTATTCTTTGAAGCGCAATGGCAGGGCATGGGAGCGCTCAACAGCCTGAATATTATGGTTGCCCGTATCGCCACCGCCAGTTTTATGGCGTATGTGCTGGGGCAAATTCTCGATGTTCACGTGTTTAACCGCCTGCGCCAGAACCGCCGCTGGTGGATAGCGCCGGTCGCCTCAATGTTCCTCGGCAATATCAGCGACACGCTGTCCTTCTTCTTCATCGCCTTCTACAAAAGCAGCGATGCCTTTATGGCTCAGCACTGGGTAGAAATCGCGATGGTGGATTACACGTTCAAGGTCCTGATCTGTCTGGTGTTCTTCCTGCCGATGTACGGCATGCTGCTCAACATGCTGCTTAAACGTTTGTCAGCAAAGGGAAACACTCCGCATTCTGCCGTCAGCGCGCATTAAACCCGGTCGCCGGTAAGACACAAATCGCGCCATAATCTGACTTGCATTTGTGGCCTGAATAGGTTGCCATAAAGGCTGTTAAGTCAACATGTAAGCCTGGTGAACAGGCCACTTAAGGAAGCCCGATGCGTAATATCGCGAAAATGATGGGAATGGCAGTACTGATCGCCGGTCTGGCTGCGTGTGACGGTAAGTCGACCGATGCACCGGCCACAGATAAAGGTGCACCGGCGGCCGCAGCGACGGCGGCGACCACACCAGTCAGCCTGCTGGATGGCAAAGTCACCTTCTCCCTGCCGCAGGGGATGAGCGATCAGAGTGGTAAGCTGGGTACTCAGGCCAATAATATGCACGTGTATGCAGACAGTACCGGCCAGAAAGCAGTGATCGTCATTTTGGGAGATAACACCCCCGAATCACTGGACGTTCTGGCGGGTCGTTTACAGGATCAGCAAAAAGCGCGTGATACCAATCTGCAGGTCGTCACTAATAAATCTATTCAGGTGAACGGCCAGACGTTGCAGCAATACGACAGCGTGATCACTTCTGCCGGTCAGAAAGCCTATTCGTCTATCGTTTTGGGCAAGGTCGACAGCCATTTGCTGACCCTGCAAATTACCCTGCCTGCGGATAATCAGCAGCAGGCACAAACCGATGCAGAAGCCATTATCAGTACCCTGAAAATTCAATAAATTCAGAGGTGATGGAAATATCAGGCGGGGCTCAGGCTCCGCCTTTTTTGCTTTGTGCTGTTACCCAATCTCACAACCCCGCCCGACTGTAATAAAAATGTAACATTTCCGTCATAAATCACAGTCCGTTTGTGCGCGAATAGCTAACATGATGTTCGTTATAGAACACATTGGCCCAGCCATTTCCCCATGGCTCATGATGAGTCGGACCTGATTTATGCCATCGGAGGCATGTATGCTCAGTATCTTTAAACCCGCGCCCCACAAAGCTCCTGTTGATGAGACTCACGTCGATCCGCTGTACCGCCGCCTCCGCTGGCAAATATTTATGGGGATTTTCTTCGGTTATGCGGCCTACTATCTGGTGCGCAAAAACTTCGCACTGGCTATGCCTTATCTGATTGATCAGGGCTTCTCACGGGGTGACCTTGGTTTTGCGTTGTCCGGGATTTCCATCGCCTACGGCATCTCAAAATTCATCATGGGTTCGGTGTCGGACCGTTCGAATCCGCGCGTCTTTCTGCCTGCTGGCCTGATCCTGGCCGCCGCAGTGATGTTATTCATGGGCTTCGTGCCGTGGGCAACGTCAAGCATCGCCATCATGTTTGTCTTGCTGTTTCTGTGCGGATGGTTCCAGGGAATGGGCTGGCCACCGTGCGGACGTACTATGGTGCACTGGTGGTCACAGAAAGAACGCGGTGGCGTGGTATCGGTATGGAACTGCGCACATAACGTCGGCGGCGGCATTCCTCCGCTGCTGTTTCTGCTGGGTATGGCGTGGTTTAACGACTGGCATGCGGCGCTGTATATGCCTGCTTTCGGCGCCATCTTGCTGGCGGTATTTGCCTTCATGACCATGCGCGATACGCCGCAGTCCTGCGGTCTGCCGCCGATTGAAGAATACAAAAACGATTACCCGCCGGACTATGTAAAAGAATCTGCTGAGCAGGAACTGACGGCGAAGCAGATTTTCATGCAATACGTTTTGCCGAATAAATTGCTGTGGTACATCGCGCTGGCCAATGTCTTTGTCTATTTGCTGCGTTACGGCATTCTGGACTGGTCGCCGACGTATCTGAAGGAAGTGAAGCACTTCGCGCTAGATAAATCTTCCTGGACATATTTCCTTTATGAATACGCAGGCATTCCCGGCACCCTGTTGTGCGGCTGGATGTCGGACAAAGTCTTCAAAAGTAATCGAGGCGCAACCGGCGTGTTCTTTATGGTGCTGGTCACCCTCGCGACCGTGGTGTACTGGCTCAATCCGGTCGGCAATCCGGGCATTGATATGGCCTGTATGATCACCATCGGCTTCCTGATTTACGGGCCGGTAATGCTGATTGGTTTACATGCGCTGGAACTGGCACCGAAGAAAGCAGCCGGCACCGCCGCCGGCTTTACCGGACTGTTTGGATATCTTGGCGGCTCGGTCGCGGCCAGCGCCATTGTGGGTTATACCGTGGATTACTTTGGCTGGGACGGTGGCTTTATCGTGATGATTGCCGGTTGTGTGCTGGCCGTTATTTTGCTGCTACTGACCATGCTCAGTGAAAACAAACATAAGGCGCAGCTGGCAAAAAGTGCCTGACGTTGGGTTTATCTTCGTCGAAAGGCACCGAAAGGTGCCTTTTTTACGCGCCATCCGGGAGAATCCGCTTGCCCGTTACATCAAACAATAAAATGCTGGCGGCATTAAACCCGAACCTGAGTGGCGTATTTTTAGCAAAGGAGAGCTGTTTCGATGACTTCATTTTCAGGATATGTTCGCCAAAGCGCGCATAGACCAGCGTTATTGCCTCGGCGCGATGCTGCTCGACCTGAATAATCCGTTCAACATCCTCGCCAAGTCTTCAGTACCGCTGTTACAGCCGGAAGCGATTTATGAAAAAGAGGGATTTTTTGGCAACGTGGTGTTCACCTGCGGCGCCTTGCTGGAACAGGAGATGCTGAAAATTTATTATGGGGCAGCCGATGAGTGCATTGCGCTGGCAACAATGCCGCTCAATGCTTTGTGGGGGCATCTCGGCCTGCCAACGTGAGTGTGGCAGAAATTCACGGCAACGGCGGATAAAAACAGCCTCGACACCGGCACGTTAGGCTTCAGCGACATCGGTAATAAAGCGGCAGATGCAGATCCCAAAGCAGAGTGGAAACCCTGCTTTGGTTTACCGCAGATTAACGCTCTTCGGACAAATACATCTTACCCAGGTAATGCGGCACGGCGTCATCAGCATTGGAACCGATGATCTCAGCATCCGGCATCGCCGCCTTCAGGCGCGGCAATGATCCGCTCATCAGACACCCTTTACCGGCCATGGTCAGCATTTCCAGGTCATTCAGTCCGTCACCAAAAGCGATGCAATCTTTCAGGGAATAGCCCATCAGTTTGGAGACATATTCCAGCGCATGGCCTTTTGATACGCCGCCTGCCATCACTTCCAGACACACCGGCAGTGAGAAACTGACGTTCACACGGTCGCCCCATCGCGCATTGATAGCTTCTTCCAGCGGCAGCAGTTTTTCGTGATCTTCACAGGTGAAATACACTTTGCAGATGCCATCAGTTTCCAGCAAACCCGGTTCATACAGTTTGTATTTGAAAACGGATTCACGGAAGAAATCATCCTGATCGGCACGGTCACGGTTCATGTACCAGTCATCATTGCGGTAAACGTTGGTCAGAATATCCGGGTTATTGTGCATGATACCGAACAAATCTCTGGCGATGTCTTCATCCAGATTGTGCGAGAAAATCAGTTCGCCATCGGTGTTATGCACACGCGCACCGTTGGAGGTGATCATGTACGCACTGATTTCCAGATTGTCGCGCATCTGCGCCACATCGATATGGTGACGCCCGGTGGCGAACACGAAATGCACGCCGCGCCGGGTCAGCAGTTTCAGCGTCTCTTTGGCGAACGGGGTCAGGGTATGATCAGGTGATAGCAGTGTGCCATCTAAATCGGAAGCAACAACATGGTACATAGCGTTAGGTTCTAACCTCTGATGGAGTTGTGCGCGGCGAACCGCGGATTAATGCTGTCGCGCAAAAAAGCGCATGATAGCGTCCAGCGCCTGTGCCCTCAGGTCGTCCCGTTCAAACAGGATCTCATGGCGCGCGCCTTCGATGACCAGCGGTTTTTCCCCTTCACAGGGGTGCCCCGCAACAGCCATGGCCTGACAAAAAGCAAGATGGGACCGGTTATCCACGACACGGTCTTCGCTCGCCTGCAATAACAAAACAGGAGTGGTGATTTTTTCGGCTTCTTTCAGGATATGCATCCCCGCCTCAATCCCTTCACGCACCCAGTGATAAGTTGGCCCGCCGACCTGCAACTCAGGGTAATCGGCATAAAAACGCAGATTACGGCGATAACGTTCGCGGCTGTGGGTCAGACGGTTGACCACAAAGGGTAACGGTCGCCAGTGGCCGGTACCGAGCGCATAACCGTCACGGCGCAGCGGGCGATTCTCCGCCCAGTTGAGGATCCGGCGTGAAATCCAGCCCGGCATCGGCAAATAAATGCCCGTCATCGGCGCGAGTAGTGCCGCTGCATCAAACCTGCCCGGATTTTTCGCCAGGAACAGCGCCAGAATTGCCCCTCCCATGGAGTGTGCCAGCGCGAACTTTTTCGCGTACTGACGTGGGGCAATCTCCAGTTGATAAAAGCTTTCGAAATCCCCGACATAATCGTCAAAGTGATTAACGTGCCCGCAGTGTGGATCATCGAGCATACGCCCGGAACGCCCCTGGCCACGATGATCAACAATCATGACATCATAACCACAATGGAATAAATCGTAGGCCACTTCAGGATATTTTACGTAGCTTTCTATACGCCCGGGTGACACCACGATGACTTTATCATGCTCCGGGGAACAGAACCGGACGTAGCGGATCGGAACGTCGTCAATGCCGCAAAACTCGGCTTCTTCGCGTGTACGCCAGAAATCCAGCAAAGGTCCGGTCGCAAAGGCGGAAAACTCCTTCTCTCGGGTTAACCACTTGGCAAAATTCACAGGCATTCATTGATCCAAAGTCGTCAGGCAGGGAGGAGGAAAGTGTTATTTGTGAGTTATAGCGCAATTATAAACAATGGCGTATTGTGCCATAAAACAACCTAAAACGTATTCAGGGAGTCTCGCAATGACACTGGACTGGTGGTTAACCTACCTGCTCACCACTTCTATTTTAAGTTTATCCCCCGGTTCCGGTGCCATTAACACGATGAGTACAGGCATCAGCCACGGCTATCGCGGGGCGGTGGCGTCAATCGCCGGGTTACAACTCGGTTTATCCATCCACATCGTGCTGGTCGGTATCGGGCTGGGTGCTCTGATTTCCTCATCGCTGATGGCCTTTGAAATTCTCAAATGGCTGGGTGCAGCGTACTTAATCTGGCTGGGTATTTGCCAGTGGCGCTCTGCCGGGGCGATTGATCTGAACGCGCTCGCCAGCAGTATGCCGCGCCGTCGTTTATTCAAACGCGCTATTCTGGTGAACCTGACCAATCCTAAAAGCATTGTGTTTCTGGCCGCGTTGTTCCCGCAGTTTATCATTGCGCACCAACCTCAGGCTGCACAATACGTGGTACTGGGCGTGACCACGGTTGTTGTCGACATCATTGTGATGATCGGTTACGCCACGCTGGCCACCCGCATCGCCGGTTGGGTGAAAGCCCCGAAACAAATGCAGTTGCTGAACCGTATTTTCGGCTCACTGTTTATGCTGGTGGGTGTGTTGCTGGCGAGTGCCAGAAAGGTTTAACACCGCAGAATGCAAAAAGGGTCCGGCATCAACCGGACCCTTTTTATGTGCAAAATGCGTTAATTAACGATTCATGATAAGCGCAACACCAAAACCTGCAAATACCACGCCCGCCACGCCATCAATCCATTTCGCTAAACGCTGGTATCCGCGACGCATTTTCGGCAGGGCAAAAACCAGCGCCACGAGCGAAAACCAGGCCAGGGTTTCCACTACGATCAGCAGAAATATGCCCAGACGCTCGCCACCGCTGACGCTGTCGCCAACGAACATGGAGAATACACTGCCGAAGTAAATCACGGCTTTAGGGTTCGAAAGATTGGTCAGTAATCCGCGCATAAAAGTACGACCACGGGCAGGCAATGCCACCGGTGTCTCATCGCCATTCTGCTTTTTAGCCCGTGCTGATTTCAGCAACTGCCAGCCCATCCAGCATAGATACAATCCGCCACCGACGGTAATAATCTGATGCAGCCAGGCCATTTTTTGCAGAATCAGATGCAACCCCATCAGCGCAACGGCTGCCCACACCAGTACCCCCAGAGTAATACCAATCACGCCCATCATGGCTTCTTTACGCGACCGGCTGGCAGCCGTTTGTGAGACAAAGAAGAAGTCCGGCCCCGGACTCATCAGCGCGATCAGATGAACCATCGCAACCGTCAGAAATAGCATCAGCATGATTAACTCTCTGTGTTATGTGTAGGAAACAGAATTCTTATTCGTCGCCGTTATCGATGTGATCACGGATCATCGCCATAAAGGGCCGGCCGAATTTCTCCAGCTTACGCTGACCGACACCGGTGATGTCCAGCAAATCGCTGGCGCTGACCGGCAGATGTTCAGCCATTTCCAGCAACGTGGTGTCGTTAAATACCACGTACGGCGGTACATTGTTGTCATCTGCCAGTGACTTACGCAGCTTGCGTAATTTGGCAAACAGCTTGCGATCGTAATTTCCGCCATAGGTTTTCTGGCTGGCATTGCTTTTAATTTTGAGCGTTTGAATACGCGGCACCGCCAGTTGCAACGGAATTTCACCACGCAAAACCGGACGCGCCGATTCCGTCAGTTGTAAGGCCGAGTGCATGGCGATATTTTGCGTAATCAGTCCAAGATGAATGAGCTGGCGCACCACGCTGGTCCAGTGCTCGGTGCTGTGTTCTTTGCCGATGCCGTACACGCTCAGTTTTTCGTGGCCGTATTCACGGATACGCTGGTTGTTCGAACCGCGCAGCACTTCGACGACATAACCTAAGCCAAAACGTTGCCCGACGCGCGCAACGACTGACAGCGCCTTTTGCGCATCCAGCAAACCGTCGTAGCGTTTTGGCGGGTCAAGACACACATCGCAGTTACCGCAGGCATTCTGTTTACCTTCGCCAAAATAGTTAAGCAGTACCAGACGGCGGCAGGTTTGAGCTTCGGCAAAGGCGTTCATGGCATTCAGCTTATGACGTTCAACGTCCTGTTGCGCACCCGCCGGTTTCTCTTCCAGACAGCGCCGCAACCACGCCATATCGGCCGGATCGTAAAGCAGCACCGCTTCGGCAGGCAGGCCGTCACGTCCTGCACGCCCCGTTTCCTGATAATAAGACTCGATGGTGCGCGGAATATCGAAGTGCACGACAAAACGCACGTTAGGTTTGTTGATGCCCATCCCGAAGGCCACGGTGGCAACCACAATTTGCAGGTCGTCACGCTGGAAACCTTCCTGCACACGGGCACGGGTGTCGTTATCCAGCCCTGCGTGATACGCCCCCACGCTCAGCCCGCGGCTTTGCAGACGGGCGGCGGTGTCTTCGACTTTGGCCCGGCTGTTACAGTAAATAATGCCGCTTTTTCCGCGCTGGTCCTGCACGAAACGGATCAGCTGATCGAGCGGTTTAAATTTTTCTACCAGTGTGTAACGGATATTCGGGCGATCGAAACTGCTAACCTGAATCAGCGGATCGTTCAGTTCCAGCAGGCGGACGATATCATTACGGGTCGCTTCGTCGGCGGTTGCCGTCAGGGCAATCACCGGCAATTGCGGATAACGCAGTTTCAGCTGTCCGAGTGCGCGGTATTCCGGGCGGAAATCATGGCCCCATTGGGAAATACAGTGCGCTTCATCCACGGCAAGCATCGCCGGGTTCCACTGTTGCAGCTGTTCGAGGAAATCGCCCATCATCAGGCGTTCCGGCGCGATATACAGCATTTTGATACGCCCCGCACGGCAACCGGCCATGACGTCAAGTTGCTGCTCACGGGTTTGCGTTGAGTTCAGGCAGCCGGCTTCAACGCCTGCAGCCATCAGTTGGTCGACCTGATCTTTCATCAGCGAGATGAGCGGCGAAACGACCAGCGTCAGACCGTCCATCACCAGAGCGGGAATTTGATAGCACAGCGATTTACCGCCGCCTGTTGGCATCACGACCAGGCAATCCCGGCCAGAAATGGCGGTATTGATGATGGTTTGCTGGCCTGGTCTGAATTGCTGATAGCCGAAGGTATCGCGTAATACCTGATGAGCCAGCTCTTCTTTGTTTATCACTGCCGCCGTAGACACTCAATTCCCCAACTGTTCAAACCACCCGGCTAAACCCTAAAGCCGCCGGGGCTGTACTGCACCGACATAATATACCCTAAATAATTCGGGATGCAGCCAACGCAACTGCAACCGGAAGTATGGCGGAATTACATGATGTCGTTAAGCATAATACCCACACCGATACGGGTCTGCTTATGGTTATAGTCAATCAATGACTCGCCGTAACCACTGAATACCTGAGTATAGAAACGAACCTGTTTAGTAATAGGATAGCTCCAGCCGGTAGTCGCACCGCCGTAGCCGGTATTCCAGTTGTAACGGCTTTCCACGCTGAATACGCTGTCACCCCAGGCATAACCGACTTTCAGACGGTAATACCCCATGTATTTGGTGATGTCGGGATTGTCATCATTTTTGTCGCTTTCCGGAATGCGATACCAGGGTTTGAGATCAACCTGCCAGTTGCCATTCTGCGCCATAAAACGGGCATACACGCGGTTCCAGCTGCGGGAGGTCGGATCTGAGCGGCCGTTAGACTGATGGCTGACACCATATTCCGCTTCGCGCAGTGTCCAGCCGAGAAAATCGTAATCCGTCGCCCAGGCCAGGAAAAACTGTGGCTCGTAGTTAGTCTCACGGAAAGGTGAAGATTGCCCGCTGTTGGAAAGCTGCCAGAACGATTTTTGCGTGTAAGACGCGCCGAGAACTGAGTTATCCCCCGCAATTCCTCGCCATAACGGGAACGCCAGGCTGAGCTGGAACGCCACTTCATCATGACGTGCTTTATCTGCCCAGTCGTAAGACTGAATGGCTTTTTTGTTAATATTGCTGGTATCAGTATAAATCAGGTAGTTCGGCTCGTAAGGATATAACGTGAACGGGTTGTCGTGCTCCTGCAACATATTCGCAATAATACTTCCGCGTACAGCAGGTTTATCATGCACTTCCTGCACTGTGGCCTCTGCGGCGTGTCCCAGCATTGGCATCGCCAGCATGGCGGCTCCGACAGCCCAATTTTTACGCATTATTCCTTACCCTCACCCTAAAGTTATCGACTCATTATGTTTGAAAATATGCCTTCTGCCCCGCCAATCCTGCGCTGACTAAATCCGCAAATCTCAAAGCAGGGCATTTTACACACAAATACATTTCTACATGAGTATTGAATACATTTATCCTTCGCAGTATAGAAATCCTTCTTACCCGCACCTAAAATCAACACTTCGTTAACTTTTTCAGCGAACATGCTGTCCACACGTTTTCGTCAGGAATTCATTCATGTCTGCTTCATCCCTCAGTCACGAGGCTGCCCTGCAACTGATCGGCAATATTTTCGTTTACGATATGCCGTTTAACCGCGAACTGGGTCTCGAGCTGAAACGTCTCGACTGTGATTATGCTGAACTCAAATTCACCAATCAGCCCAAGCTGGTGGGTAACGCAGCGCAAAAAATCTTACATGGCGGCGTGATTGCTGCCGTGCTGGATGTCGCAGCTGGCCTGGTCTGCGTAACCAGTTCGCTGATCCGCCGTGATAAACCTGATCACCCGTTGCTGGAAGCCGAAATGCGCCAGCGTTTATCCAAAATGGGCACTATCGATTTACGCGTTGATTACCTGCGTCCGGGCCGTGGCGACTATTTTATTGCCTCGGCCAGCCTTATCCGCGCCGGAAACAAAGTCTCCGTGGCACGCGTCGATTTGCACAGCGACACGGGAATTCATATCGCGACCACCACGGCGACATATATGGTGGGCTGAGATCAGGTAAACTCCGCTCCTTTCTCTACTTTTTTCAGGTATCCACATGGACGCACATCGTACCCGGCAAGGTGTTATTTTTGCCTTTATCGCCTATCTGATCTGGGGGATCGCACCGGCGTATTTCAAACTCATCAAACAGGTTCCGGCGGATGAAATTCTCACTCACCGTGTGATCTGGTCATTCTTCTTCATGTTAGTACTGCTGTCTGTCAGCCGCAGCTGGGGAGACGTCCGCCAGGTATTCGCGCAACCTAAGAAAGTCGGTATGTTACTGATCACTGCCCTGCTTGTCGGTGGGAACTGGCTGATTTTCATCTGGGCGATTAATCATAATCACATTCTGGAAGCGAGCCTTGGCTACTTTATCAATCCGCTGGTGAATGTGGTGCTCGGCATGCTGTTTTTGCGCGAAAGATTCCGGAATTTGCAATGGTTTGCCGTGGCGCTGGCATTTGCCGGGGTGATGGTCCAGGTGTGGATATTTGGCTCCGTGCCGGTCATCGCAATCGGACTGTCCCTGACGTTCGCGTTCTACGGCCTGCTGCGTAAAAAAATCGGCGTGGATTCACAAACCGGGATGCTGATTGAAACTCTCTGGCTGCTGCCGGTAGCCGGGATTTATCTGTTCTTTATCGCCCACAGCCCGACCAGCAATCTGGCGGCGAATCCGTGGTCTCTGGATCTGCTGCTGATGGCGGCCGGGATTATTACCACCATTCCGTTGCTGTTCTTTACCGCCGCGGCGGCCCGTCTGAAACTGTCTACGCTGGGGTTTTTCCAGTATCTCGGGCCCACGCTGATGTTCCTGCTGGCCGTGGTGTTTTACGGTGAAACCGTCAACACTTCGCAACTTATCACCTTCGGCTTTATCTGGGCAGGCCTGCTGTGCTTTATCAGCGACGCGCTCTATACGCAGGGCCGTTTACGACGAGGAAGAAGCGGACACCGCGCTGCGTGAGATAAAGCGCGCCATCGCGGGACCGGTTATCAGAATGGTGATCAGACGCAATGTCTGCATTGCCATCACAAACCCTAAATCTGCATGGCTGCCTGCCGCAATAATCGCCACCGTGTCCAGCCCGCCCGGGCTGGTCGCCAGGTAGGCCGTCAGCATATCCACCCCCAGCAGTTTGGTCAGCGCCCATGCCATGCCGCCGCAAATCAGCATCAGGCCGATAACCGAGGCAATCATTTGCGGCAGAGTACGCAGTGCCAGTTTGAAAATAGGTCGCGTGAACCGCAGCCCGACACTCCAGCCAATCAGCGTATAAGCTATCGCCAGCAACCATTCAGGCACTTCTAACGAGACGGTTCCGGTGGAATGCAAAACCGCGCCGGCAATGGCCGGAAGTAACAGGGCGCCGGAAGGAATACGCAACCGTGGTCCCAGCCAGACACCGGCCAGTGCCAGAAATACTGTCACAAAGAAACGCCAGGTCAGCGGCGGAAACCAGACTACCGCCGCCGCCAGCGATGCACTGTCGCCCATTGCCATGCGGGCAACAAATGCGGCGGCGGTGGCGACAAACAGCACGCGCAGATATTGCATGAACGCGACCAGACGCACATCTGCACCGAAATCACCGGCCATGGCGACCATGGCACTGGCGCCGCCAGGTGATGAGCCCCAAGCGCCGGTCGGGCCAGGCAACTGACTAAAACGCACCAACAGCCAGCCCGAAAGACCGCTGGCGAGCAACGTGGCCACCAGTACCATCAGCACCAGCGGCCAGTCGTTGAGTAACGGTGGCAGAATCGAAGGCGACAGGCTTTGCGCAATCATGCAGCCCAAAACGCCCTGCGATATTTTGAAAAACAGCGGATGAATACGCACGCTGGCCCCCGTCAGCCCCATGACGACGCCGACAATCATCGGCCCGAGCAGGAGGGCGGCAGGAACGTGGAAGGTTTGAAAAATAATGCCCAGCATCAGCGAGGAAGCCACGAGGATGACCCACTGGCCCGCCGGAGCCACCCTTTCCATCAACATGGTCGGTTACAACCAGTTTTTACGTTTGAAATACAGATAAGGCGCCAGTCCGGCGAGGATCATCAGCGCAATCGCCCCCGGATAACCGAATGACCATTTCAGTTCCGGCATGAATTCGAAGTTCATCCCGTAACTTGAAGCCACCAGCGTTGGCGGCAGGAAGACCACTGAAACCACCGAGAAGATCTTGATGATACGGTTCTGTTCGATGTTGATAAAGCCCATCGCCGCCTGCATCAGGAAGTTCACCTTCTGGAACAGGGACTCGTTGTGTGGCAGCAGGGATTCGATATCGCGTAACACTTCACGCGCCTGCTCCAGTTGCCCTGCCGGTAAGCGGGCTTTACGTACCAGAAAATTCAGCGCGCGCTGAGTATCCATCAGACACAAACGCACTTTCCAGCCGATATCTTCCAGCTCGGCCAGTGTGGAAAGCGCAGCGTCATATTCATCGCCCTGATGCCCTTCCATGATCACACGGCTGAGTTTTTCCAGATCGCTGTAGATATTTTCGATTTCATCTGCCAGCTGTTCGATTTTAGTTTCGAACAAATCCAGCAACAGTTCATAGGCGTTACCATCAACCAGCGTCTGATTGCGGGCACGCATACGGTAGAGACGAAATGCCGGTAATTCGCGTTCACGCAGGGTATACAGACGCCCTTCACGCACGGTAAATGCGACGGTACTGTTACCTGCATGATCTTCGGCATCTTCATAATAAAAGAAGGAGTGAATGTGCAGGCCGTCTTCGTCTTCAAAGAAACGTGCAGAAGCTTCGATGTCGTCCAGTTCAGGACGCGTCGCCAGGCTTTGTCCTAATTCACTTTGAACGCGCTCACGTTCCAGATCATCGGGTTCGACCAAATCCACCCACAATGAGGTTTTGAGATCGTCTGACTCGTCCAGCTCTAAACGGGATAAGCGGCTGTTTTCTAATTTAAAAGCACTCAGCATGTGCCCGTTCTCCCAAAAATGACAGAAAGTGGACAACGCGTTGAAGCACAGAAAATCACGGGATGAAAAGTGTCACCGGCGTAATTCAGACCAAATTCAGATCTGACTCACAGCGACAGAACGGGGGTCGCTGACAACCACTAAGGCCATCAGCAAAGAGGAGGGCCTTAGAAGTGGTACCTGACAAACAGGTTATTGAGCCAGTATCTACTGGGTGTGTCCAAGGCGAAGTTCCTCATTGATAATAGTGCGCGCATGTTACGCCGGGAGTAAAAAGACTGTCAACCGCGAACAAATCTATTCTGGCAACATTTATGCATAAATTTCAGGCGGTGTGGATAACCTTTGCTGACTTATGCCGGCGGTTTTTTTTGCTACACTCAGGCACCGGATTTCCCCGTTTCCCTAGCTTCTCAGGCAGAGACTGAAATGATTAAACAAATAAACCAGGACACGCTGTGTGATCTGATCACCAAAGCCACCCGCTCGCCGCGTCAGCGTCAGAATCTGAATATTCATCCTGCGCCTGAAGATGACGTGCAGCGTCTGGCCATCGCGATGGAGCCCGGTACTTATGTGCGCATTCACCGCCATCCGCACACCTGGGAAATGCTGACGGCGCTGCGTGGCCGCTTTCTGGTACTGATTTACGATAACAGCGGCAAAGTCACTGACCGCCTGTGGCTCGGTGCCGAAACCCTTCTGCTGGAAATCCCGGCCAATACCTGGCACAGCGTGCTATCCCTCGACGAAGGTGGCGTGATTTTTGAAGTGAAACACGGCGCGTATCAGCCGGTACAGGAACAGGATTATCTTCCGGGCACCCCGCCGGAGGGCGACGAAGGCGTAAAAGAAACGCTGGAATGGTATGCGAAAGCCGAAGTGGGTGAAACTTTTAGCCTCTGATACTCTGTCGGGCAAGCGTCAGCGGCGCAGCGAGGTTGAGTCCGGCCAGCGCGGAGACACCGGAATGGACACGTAGTCCATGAGGATGTCGAGCACTGCCCGGACTCAAGATCGCAAGTAAGCTAGCTTGCGGCTTCGAGGCGGGCGTAGGCGGCGACCAGCCACTTAATCCCTTCGCCCGGAAACGCCACTTGTAACCGACTGTGTTCGCCACTGCCTTCCATATTGACGATGGTACCTTCGCCGAATTTAGGGTGCATAACGCGCTGGCCGAGTTTAAAGCCGGTATCGCTGACGCTGGTAGGCGTGCCGACGCTGCGGTTGCTCATCGGGCGTGATACGTTGGCGCGCATCCTGACTTCTTCGACACAGTCTTCCGGCAATTCGCCGACAAAACGTGACGGACGGTGAGACACTTCCTTACCGTATAAACGGCGGGTTTCCGCGTAGGTCAGGGTCAGTTTTTGCATGGCGCGGGTGACGCCGACGTAGGCCAGACGGCGTTCTTCTTCCAGACGCCCGCCTTCTTCCAGCGACATCTGGCTCGGGAACATGCCTTCTTCCATCCCGACGATAAACACCTGCGGGAACTCCAGTCCTTTCGCCGAGTGCAGCGTCATCAGCTGCGTGGCGTCCTGATTGGCGTCCGCCTGCCCTTCTCCCGCTTCGAGGGCTGCATGGGACAGAAACGCCTGCAACGGCATCAGATCTTCATCTTCATCCTGATAGCTGAACTGGCGCGTCGCTGTCACCAGTTCCTCTAAGTTTTCGATGCGCGCCTGACCTTTCTCGCCTTTTTCCTGCTCATACATGATGAACAGGCCGGAATCTTTGATCACCCGGTCAGTCTGCACATGCAGCGGCATATCTGACGTTTCATGTGCCAGAGCGTCAACCAGCTCAGTAAAGCGTTGCAGTGAAGACGCCGCACGGCCTGCCAGCACTTTTTCCTGCAACAGCGCACGTGTGGCCTGCCACATAGTCAACTGACGATCACGCGCCGTCTGGCGCACCACATCCAGCGTACGGTCGCCGATGCCGCGCGTTGGCGTATTCACCACGCGTTCAAAAGCGGCATCGTCATTACGGTTCGACATCAGGCGCAGATACGCCAGCGCATCTTTGATTTCCTGACGGTCAAAGAACCGCTGGCCGCCGTAGATGCGGTAAGGCATCGCCATTTGCAATAACGCTTCTTCGAGTACACGTGACTGGGCATTACTGCGATAAAGAATGGCGCAATCTTTCAGTGCACCGCCGTTGTCCTGCCAGGTTTTGATGCGGTTAACCACAAAGCGCGCTTCATCCAGTTCGTTGAATGCGCAATACAGCGAAATCGGTTCGCCTTCGCCGTCTTCAGTCCACAGGTTTTTCCCCATACGACCATTATTGTTTTCAATCAGCGAGTTGGCGGCTTTAAGAATGGTACTGCTCGAACGATAGTTCTGTTCCAGACGGATGGTTTGCGCATTCGGGAAATCTTTCAGGAAACGCTGGATGTTTTCAACCTGCGCACCACGCCAGCCGTAGATCGACTGATCATCATCACCCACGATCATCACATTATTGTTATCGCCGGCCAGCAGGCGGATCCAGGCGTACTGAATGCTGTTGGTGTCCTGAAATTCGTCCACCATCAGGTTGGTAAAACGTTCGCGGTAATGCTGCAGGATATGCGGCTTGTTCAGCCAGAGCTCGTGGGCGCGCAGCAACAGCTCGGCGAAATCGACCAACCCGGCACGGTCACAGGCTTCCTGATAGGCCTGATAAATACGCAGCCAGGTCGCTTCAACCGGGTTGTTGTAAGTTTCGACATGCTGCGGACGCAGACCTTCGTCTTTTTTGCCGTTGATGTACCACATCGCCTGACGCGGCGGCCATTGTTTCTCGTCGATGTTCAGCGCTTTGATCAGGCGCTTGATCAGACGTATCTGGTCGTCACTGTCGAGGATCTGGAAATCCTGCGGCAGGTTGGCATCCAAATGGTGTGCACGCAGTAAACGGTGTGCAAGACCATGGAAGGTACCGATCCACATGCCCCCCTGACTGGTGCCAATCAGCTGGTCGATACGGTGGCGCATTTCTGCCGCCGCTTTGTTGGTGAAAGTGACCGCCATAATAGAATACGGTGAGCACTTTTCTACCGCCAGCAACCATGCAATGCGGTGCACCAGCACGCGGGTTTTGCCACTGCCTGCCCCGGCCAGTACCAACAGATTGCAGCGCGGCGCGGCCACGGCTTCACGTTGTTTTTCATTCAGGCTGTCGAGCAGGTCAGAAACGTCCATAGGCACCGTTTGTCAGGATGAGAAAAGCACTCACACGAATATTATCGCTGCGAATGCATTTCTACTGTGAATTTATACAGAGTAATTTAAGGAGGGATTATAGCAATGCTGTCAGCGATGCCAACTGCGAAATCTCAATATGCGGTAACAGACGGGCATCTTTAATGTGCATCAGGTCGCCTTCGCGCAAATTAATCCAGCATGATTGCATACCGCAACGCACCGACCCTGCGACGTCTGTCGTCAGATCATCGCCGACGTGAAGGATGTTTTCCAGCGGAATATCCAGCTTCATCGACGTTTTTTTATACATGTCGGCGTACGGTTTTGCGCGGCCATGATCACCCGCCCGCAGCGTAAACTGGAAATATTGTGCCAGACCAAATGCCGTCGGGTCAGCGTTGCCGTTGGTGATAGCCACCAGCGGCCAGCGTTCAGCCAGCGCCGCCAGTGCATCGTGGTTTTCCTGCGGAACATAAATCCGGCTGCGCCATTTCGCGAACGTTTCCATGGTGGCTTTGGTGCCCTGTTCAGCTTCACTGTGACTCAGACCTGCACGGGTCATCGCCAGTAATACAGCCTGACGACGCCATTCGGTGACATCATGATAAATTTCTGCGTCCTGCGCCAGTAACTCTGCGCGCATCAGACGGACAGCATCCGGTGCTATATCGGCCAGTGCCGGGTGGTAACCCTGCATGAATTTCAGTGTTTCGGCATCAGTGCGGCGGATAACGTCGTAATTATCATACAGCGTGTCATCTAAATCGAAGGTGATCGCTTCAATGCGTTTCAGCGGACGATAAAACTTCATCAGGATTTTCCTCGTTTTGCCCGGGGATGCGCGGCGTCGTAAACCGTCGCCAGATGTTGAAAGTCGAGGTGGGTATAGATTTGGGTGGTAGACAGATTCGCGTGCCCCAACAGTTCCTGTACCGCGCGTAAATCGCCGCTGGATTCCAGCACATGCGTGGCAAACGAGTGACGCAGTTTATGCGGATGAATATGGCTGTTAACACCCTGTTTAACGCCCCATTCGGCAAAACGCTTCTGAACATTACGCGCAGAAATACGGCAGCCTTTGCTCGATAAAAACATCGCATCATCCTGCGGATTAAATTCTGCGCGGCGTTTCAACCAGTGTTCAAGCCAGGTGACGGCAGTCCGCCCGATCGGCACTTTGCGCTCTTTGCTCCCTTTACCCAACACCCGCACTTCACCGGAGGCCATATCGATATGCTTGCAATCGATGCCCACCAGTTCCGAAAGACGCAGCCCGCCACCATACATCACTTCGAGCATCGCGCGGTCACGCACGGAAAGCGGATCATTGAGATCGATTTCCAGCAATTTGTTCACTTCATCGACATCAAGATTTTTGGGCAGATGCTTGGGAGAACGCGGCGTGGAAATGCCTTTGGCAGGATTGGCGCTTAATACGCCCTGACGCACCAGCCAGTCAAGAAAGCTGCGCAGCGAAGACATACGCAATGCCAGACTGGACGGCCCTAAACCAGCACGTTTACTGCGCGCCAGTAACAACCGCACTTTCGGCGCATCGAGTTGCTGCCAGTGAGAAATACCTGTCTCGCCGGAGAGGGCGATCAGAGCTTCTAACTGGCGGCTGTAATTGGTGGTCGTAAGCGGGCTGAGTTGACGTTCAACGTGCAGGTAACGCAGAAACGCCTCGACCGCAGGATAAAGAGGCGATTCGGTGTGATTCATACCCGTTCTATCCAGCGTTCCAGCAGGCCAGGTAACATTTTAGCCAGCTGATCAAGTAAGACCGTGCCCATGCCGGGCTGATAATGCTGAGGATCACGACTGCTGAAAATGAGCACGCCCAGTTCCCCCTGCTCACCCATCAGCGAGAGCGCGACAGAACCCACGGCTTTCGCCTGCGGCAATAACAGCAACAGTTCCGGGCCGTTCAGGCTGCCGAGATAATGCGGGGCTTCACCCAGACGCTGAATGCGCATGGATTCAAACGCGCTGCGGCTTACCGCAAGATGGGTGAAATCAGACGGCGCGCCGATGCGCCAGCCTTCGCTGAACAAGCGTACATTGGCACCTGCCAGTCCCAGACTGCGCGCCCAACGCTGCAGACGGTTAAGCATATCCTGCAGACTGCTGGCCGCCGCCAGCGTGGCCTGGAGTTCGATCATCCGCCCGAACAATGATTCATTGACCGAAGCCTGTTCCATCAGCAACGTAATTTCTTCTTCAAGCTGCGCAATCTGATGACGCTGACGCCCGAGTTGCCATTCAACCAGCGAAATACTGCCTTTCACCGGATGCGGTACATGCATCTGCTCGACGCTGCGCGCATTACGAATAAAGAAATCCGGGTTTTGCAGCAGATATTGCATCACGCTGTCGTCGTCGAGCGCTATCACCGGTTCAATCTGGTCATCAAGATTGTTCATAGATGAATAAATCCGTCGTAAACATGAGTGGCGGGTCCGGTCATATATAACGGGTGACCCGGCCCTTTCCAGCGAATATCGAGGCTGCCTCCCGGCAGTTCCACCTGAACTTCTTCTGCGAGTAAACCTTGCTGAATACCGACCGCCACAGCGGCACAGGCACCGCTTCCGCACGCCTGTGTTTCACCGGCTCCCCGCTCGTACACGCGCAATTTTACGCTTTCCGGACTGAGGATCTGCATGAAACCGACATTTACGCGCTCGGGGAAACGCTCATGGCTTTCCAGCATCGGTCCGAGAACCTCGACTTCAGCTGTCAGCACGTCATCAACCTGTAACACGCAGTGCGGGTTTCCCATCGACACCACGCCGCAAAATACTGTGCGCTCTTCTGCACGCAGAATATAGGTTTTTTCCGCTTTCGCTGCACGGAATGGGACCTGCTGCGGCTCGAAAACCGGCTCGCCCATGTTGACCTGCACTTCTTCATCTTCCGTGACGGTCAGTACCATACGGCCGGTCTGCGTACTGACGCGGATATCGCGTTTGTTTGTCAGACCTTTGATGCGCACAAAGCGGGCAAAACAGCGCGCACCATTGCCACACTGCGCGACTTCGCTGCCATCTGCGTTAAAGATGCGGTAATGGAAATCTAATTCGGGATCGTAAGGAGGTTCCACCACCAGTAACTGGTCAAAACCTACGCCACGGTGGCGGTCTGACAAACGACGGATCAACTCAGGAGAAAAATAGACATTTTGAGTGACGGCATCAACGACCATAAAGTCGTTACCCAGGCCGTGCATTTTGGAGAACTGCATAACTGACTCCGTTTACCGCTGGTCAAATCCAGTCGCGATGATCCGTTAAGGAGAGGTTCCGGCAGTATTGCGCGAAACCCCGACAATCTGCCGGTTAATCTCTGGAATTCGTCGTGAGGTTTTCGGGTGATACCCCTTTTTCCTGCGATGAACCATCGTTCGCCGTGCCCGGAACATTGCTGGTTTTTTGCGTGGCTGATTTTTCCGGTGGTGGGAAATACAACGGCCCTTTAAGTCCGCAACCGGAGAGAGAAAAGAGAATTGTCGCGGCCAGAGACCAGCGTAAAGCGTTTTTCATTTTATGAATGCCCGTAATTCATGCGACCAAGCTCTCTATAATCGCAGGTGGATCATGAAAAGCAACAGGAATCGACAAAACCCCCGGGCACATTTTCAGGGTTTAAAGCGAAGTACAGCCGGATAATCTGCCACATGTCCGTGATACGGACACCTTTTCTAATGCAACTGAAATTGCTGCTTCAGACGCGAAGGTTCTGCGTCGGTTTCAGGCAATGTGGCGCAGGCGGCAGAGAGAGCGTTGCTGCGAAAAGGGATCACCTGGATCCGATTATCAAGTGACACAATCTGATAAAACTGCGGCAGGTTGAAGTTAATAAAGCTTGAGCCGTAGGTAAACCGGTCATGGGAAGACGAGTAGAACCGGCTGACATCGCGCACCAGATCCTCTTTGCTGCCTTCGCAATGGTGATAAACCTCAACACGGTTGGATTCATCAAGAATATAGATATTAAAGCCGATGTCGTCCGAACTGTCTTCAAAGAAGAACTGAATAATCCCTTCACTGGCATAGCCGTCAATCACTGCCGGCAGATGCGCCTGATCGGTCTGCAATTTCACCGACAAACCGTGCAGTTTGTTATTGGAAATCGCGCCATAGAATTCAATCGCATTCTCCAGCTTTTGCACTGAAACGCTGAGGCGTTCAAAGAACAATCCCCAGGTTTGCCCGGCAACACGCACGGCTTTGAAACGCCCGGGTTCAAGTCGTTTGCTCGACAGGCGAAGCTCAATGCATTCCGATACCAGTTGCTGAATCCGCGTACGGATAAGACCGCGTAAATGCTGGCTGTAACAGAACACCTCCACCGATTCCGGCGGTGCGGCATCCTGATGCATTTTGCCCAGAATCGTTTTCAGCGCTTCCAGAACCGCCTGTTCCCCGCTGAAATGCAGCGTACGCACTTCATTCCATGAGTTGCGATAAAGCAGGTCAATACTGCCAACCATACATTGCTGATTCTGCCCGAAACTGAAGACATCCAGTTTACGGAAATCAAAATGCACCACCTGATTGCGAAACGCTGCGGTCGGATCGTGTTCCAGATTCACGATAATCGCTAAGTGGCGAATTTCGCACGGACTGTACAACGCTTTAGGCGTCGGTGCCGCCAGACGCAACGGGAAGCTGTGTGAAACATCCGCCACCAGTTCGCGCAGTTTAGCGATATCACACAAGCTGCCACTTTTAATGTGCAGGCGCGTGGTGGAGGTCAGCAGACCATTGAAATAGGCCCACGCCACCAGTTTATTCAGATAGCGGTTATATTCGAGCGGCTGATGGCTGACAATAGATTCCATCGACGGTGACTGGTTATACAGATACCAGCCGGTGCGGTTCGCACGGCCAATCGGCACATGAATAAAGGTTAAATCACCTTCTGACAAGTCAGGCGAAATTTGCGGATTCACCAGCGTGACTTTACCCGGCAGCGCTTCAAATGCGGCGTACAATTTACGGGTCAGCACGCCGATATCCTGCGGGCTGGCACTGACGCTTAAATTGTTGCGACGGGCAAAGCGGATCAGGTTGCGATAGCTTTGCATCATGGCATCAAGCAGTTCGTTATGCGCTTCGCGCACGCGCTCGATTTTCCAGTTCGCCCGGTTATCCAGAATGGCCAGACGTTCTTCATCCCATCCCCATTCCGTTACCAGCTGGCTGAGTATTTCACGACGCCAGCCTACCGACGCCCGCGCACGGGAGAGTTTTTCACAGACTTTTAAATAGAAACAACGGCGGACTAAATCAAGGCGGGTGAAATCTTCAATCTGAGTGAGATAACGGGTCACGCGGTCGAGCATCATACAATAGGAATCAAGCCCGAAGCAGACGATCTCGCCCTGATGCAGGCGTTGTTTAATATCCATCGCCAGGAGCTGCGTTTTAGGGTATTCCCAGGAATAGGTTTCCAGCAGCAACGTTTTGAGTACCGCTTTATAAGGAGAATCGATACTTTTATACAATTGCCAAAGGCTCGCGCCGAAATACTCTTCTGCCGACAGCGTACTGAGGCCACCGAGATCGAGCCATTCGTTGGGCGTCAGTACGCCCTGTGCATAAAGCGAAAGCACGTATTCGTCGTAATGCGCTTCTTCTTCGCCCGGCACCATATTCCACAGAATACGCTTACCGGCCAGACGGACGGCGGTACGGTAGAATTCGTCGAGCAATAAGATGTGCTGTGTTGAACCGCAGTCCTCACCCCCCAGGCTGCCGCTTTCATTATGGCGGAAGCGGTTTTCGTCGATCAGGAAAAAGCTGACTTCCACACCCAGCGAGGCGGCCCATTTTTCTAACAGGCTGCATTTTTGCTGTAGGCGGTTGCGCTCTTCATTATCGAGCCATGACTGATGGCAGACCCAGATATCGAGATCAGAACTTTGGCTCTGACCGATGGAAGAAGTACTGCCCATGGAGTACACACCCGTGATTGGCAATTCACCTTTCACCAGAGGTTCAAAAGCGCTGCCCCATTTATCTTCAAGGTCAGTCAGGTAGGTTTGTTGGGATTCATCAGGCGTGAAAATACAGATACCATGCGGAACCTTACCTTCAAGGTATCCTGGCATCAGAGGATGATGTTGATGTAGAAAGACAGGAAGCAGCTGATAGACCTGTTGAAACGCAGGACCCATGGCTGCCAGTGCGCGATCCACCCGTAACTGATTGATCGCATCCAGTCTTTGCTTCAATGTCTCGATGTAGAGGTACAAGACGTTTCGCCTGATTATACAGTGTCTGGAAAGAACCCCGTTCCAAATCCGTCATTTATCGTGATGCTTATACTTTGCCCGATCGCAGCCGTGCAAATAGTTGACGAATAATTGCTGGAAACGTGATCAATTTAACACCTTGCTGTTTGACCGTAAAGAAAGTAACGCACCACAATTACGCTTCCGCTTCTCTGTATTTTATCGCCTGTTCCGAAACGGAACAAATCTCTTCAACGTCCGTTAACCTTCTTTTACGAATGGCTTCTTACGCTGACAGCTTTCTATTGTCAGTGGTAGGATGGTCACAGAGACAGTTAAACGGTAACAAACATGTTAGACAAAATCATTCGAATTGCCACCCGTCAGAGCCCGCTGGCTTTGTGGCAGGCACAATATGTTCAAAGCCAGCTGATGGCCTGTCACCCCGGTTTGCAGGTGGAACTGGTTCCCATGGTGACCAAGGGCGATATCATTTTAGATACCCCGCTGGCTAAGGTCGGCGGCAAAGGTTTGTTCGTCAAAGAACTTGAACTGGCGATGCTTGATGGCCGTGCGGATATCGCCGTGCATTCCATGAAAGACGTCCCGGTAGAATTCCCCGAGGGCCTGGGACTGGTCACTATTTGTGAACGCGAAGATCCGCGCGATGCTTTCGTCTCTAATCACTACGCCAGTCTGACCGATTTACCGCAAGGCAGTATCGTCGGCACATCAAGCCTGCGGCGTCAGTGCCAGCTGCGTCAGAAACGTCCGGATCTGGTGATCCGTGATCTGCGCGGCAATGTAGGCACCCGCTTATCCAAACTCGATAACGGTGAATATGATGCCATTATTCTGGCTGTCGCGGGCCTGAAACGCCTGGGTCTGGAAAACCGCATCACTTACGCACTGACACCGGAAGAATGCCTGCCCGCTGTAGGACAAGGTGCCGTCGGCATTGAATGCCGCCTTGACGATCAAACCACCCGCGACTTGCTGGCCCCCCTGGCGCACCACGAAACGACAGTACGTGTACAGGCTGAACGGGCAATGAATATGCGTCTTGAAGGCGGATGTCAGGTTCCCATCGGCAGCTATGCCGAGCTGAAAGGTGACGAACTCTGGCTTCGTGCTTTGGTCGGCGCACCGGACGGCAGCCAGATGGTGTGCGGCGAACGTCGCGGTCCGGCCGCTCAAGCACACAGCATGGGTATCGACCTGGCAGAAGAATTGCTCGCCAACGGCGCGCGCGAAATTCTGCATGAGGTGTATCAGGGGAACGCGCCTAAATGACCATTCTGGTCACCCGCCCCTCTCCGGCAGGAGAAGCACTGGTCAGCCGGCTGCGCGCAATGGGACGGGTTGCCTTCCATTCCCCGCTGATTGATTTTGCACCGGGGAACCAGCTCGCATCGCTCCCGAACCTGCTATCCTCATTAAATCAGCAAGATCTGGTGTTTGTGCTCTCGCAACATGCCGTCAGTTACGCTGACCGTATCTTGCGTCAGTCCGCCACGAACTGGCCGGACACCGTGAATTATTTTGCTATTGGCCGTACTACGGGCCTGATTTTCCATCGGGTCAGCAGCCTGCCGGTTCTCTATCCCCAGGATGGCGAAACCAGCGAGATGTTATTGAATCTTCCGGCATTGCAACGCATACAAGGTAAAAAAGCACTGATACTGCGCGGTAATGGCGGACGGGAATTGTTAGCTGAAACTCTGACTGAACGCGGTGTCCACGTGACTTACTGCGAATGTTATCAGCGCAGCCCGGTTTTCTACGATGGCAGTGAACAGAGCGCGCTCTGGCAACGTGCCGGAATTGATACGCTGGTTGTGACCAGCGGAGAAATGCTGCAACAGCTTTACCAATTAGTTCCTGATTACTACCGACATTCATGGTTACTGCACTGTAATCTGGTGGTGGTCAGTGAGCGTTTGGCAGCCCTCGCACGCCAGCTTGGCTGGAGCGCAATTCGGGTTGCCGGAAATGCAGACAATGATGCGCTGATCCGCGCATTACAACTACCTGACTAAGGGATGTGCCAAAATGACGGAACAAAAAAATCCTTCCGCGCCGGATGAGAATGTTGTTATCTCCCCAGCGGTTGAGAGCCCCCAGCCAGACGCTTCCGACCGGGAACAGGAATTGAAAACGTTGCGCAAAAAGCAACGTACAGCGCCGGTACTGGGCGCTATCGCCATTGTACTGGTTATAGTACTGGGTGCCGGTCTCTATTATCACGGCCACCAGCAATCACTGGCGCAGGCCGCCTCAGACGAAGCGCTTTCTGAACAACTCGATGCGCTGCAAAAAACCCAGCAGCAGGACAAACAGCAAATTGCTGATCTGCTCACACAGCAGCAAAAGACCCGGCAAGAGGCCGACCGCCAGCAGGCTTCGTTTGGTCGCCAGTTGAATGAATTACAAGATAAGGTTGCCAGCATTTCCGGCAGCGATGCTAAGACCTGGTTACTGGCGCAGGCCGATTATCTGGTGAAACTCGCTGGGCGCAAATTGTGGAGTGATCAGGATGTCACCACCGCCGCCGCACTGCTGAAAAGCGCCGATGCCAGCCTGGCGGACATGAACGATCCAAGCCTGATTGAGGTGCGCCGTGCGCTGAATGAAGACGTGGGTAGCCTTTCTGCCGTTGCACAGGTCGATTTTGATGGCATCATTCTCAAACTGAATCAGCTGTCGAATCAGGTAGATAACCTGCGTCTGGCGGACAATGATACTGACGACTCTCCGATGGACAACGACAGTTCCAGTTTGTCCGGCTCACTGACCGAATGGCGTCAGAATCTGACCAAAAGCTGGCACAACTTTATGGATGACTTCATCACGATTCGCCGCCGTGATAGCAGTGCTGAACCGCTTCTGGCACCGAATCAGGACGTGTATTTGCGCGAGAACATCCGCTCGCGTCTGCTGATTGCCGCGCAGGCCGTGCCGCGCCATCAGGACGAAGTGTACAAACAGTCACTGGAAAGCGTCTCGACCTGGGTTCGCGCTTACTTCGATACTTCAGATCCTTCGACCAAAGCGTTCCTGGAAGAACTGGACAATCTCAGCCAGCAATCTGTTTCGATGGACGTGCCGGATGAGCTGAAAAGCCAGCCGATGCTGGAAAAACTGATGCAGACCCGCGTGCGTAACCTGCTTCAGCAGCCCGCCGCCGCCACACAGGGGGAATAACACATGTTACGAGTTTTCGTGTTATTCCTGATTGTGTTTGCCGGGATTATCGTCGGCCCGATCCTGGCCGGCCATCAGGGTTATGTCCTGATCCAGACCGACAATTACAACATCGAAACCAGCGTCACCGGTTTGGTCATCATGCTGATCGTACTGATTCTGGTGCTGTTCCTGATTGAATGGATCCTGCGCCGCGTTCTGCGTACCGGTGCACGTACCCGCGGCTGGTTTGCCGGGCGCAAAAGCTCTAAAGCGCGCAAGCAAACTCAGGCAGCGATGCTCAAACTGGCGGAAGGCGATCACCGTCAGATGGAGAAATTGCTGGCCCGTCATGCCGATCACGCCGAACAACCGGTAGTGAACTATTTACTGGCGGCGGAAGCGGCGCAACAGCGCGGCGACGATATCCGCACCAATCAATATCTGGAGCGTGCAGCGGAAATCGCCGATACCGACCAGATGCCGGTCGATATCACCCGCGTACGTATCCAGCTGGCCAGAGGCGAAGTTCACGCAGCACGCCACGGCGTTGACCGTTTGCTGGGCCAGTCGCCACGCCATCCGGAAGTGTTACGCCTGGCAGAGCAGGCTTATCTTCTGACTGGCGCTTATGGTTCTCTGCTGGAGATTTTACCGTCGATGGCGAAAGCCGATATTCATACTGACGGTGAAATCCGTATGCTTCAGGAGCAGGCTTATGTCGGCATGATGAATCAGCTGATGGCTGAAGAAGGCAGCGAAGGCCTGAAGCGCTGGTGGAAAGATCAGAGCCGTAAAACCCGTCATGAAGTGGCCTTACAGGTCGCGATGGCGACGCATCTGATTGAATGCAATGATCAGGATCTGGCGCAGGAAGTGATCCTCGACGGGCTGAAACACCAGTATGACGACCGGCTGGTCGCGCTGATGCCGAAGCTGCGTTCGGGTAATCCTGAGCAACTCGAAAAAACCCTGCGTCAGCTCATTAAGCAAAACGGCACCACACCGCTACTGAGCAGCACGCTCGGTCAGTTGCTGATGAAGCATGGCGAATGGCAGCAGGCGAGTGAGGCCTTCCGTGAGGCACTGAAACAACGCCCTGACGCGTATGATTATGCGTGGCTGGCTGATGCGCTGGATAAGCTGCATAAACCGGCAGAAGCCGCTGAGATGCGTCGTGAAGGATTGATGCTGACGCTGAATAATTCACAACAACCGTAACGGGTTCTCAGAATAAAAAAGGCTCCTTCGGGAGCCTTTTTTATGTCATCAATCCTTATACCCTAAATGATTTGAGTTGCAGAAAGGCGGCAAACGCAGGGATACCGATGAGCTGACATAAGTCAGTGATACGGGTGACGAAGAGCGACCAGCGTATCTGCAGCTCAAAGGATGACGGGTATGGGCAAAAAAAAACACCTGCCGTTTATGCAGGTGTATAAAAACAATCAGGTCCAGGACAACAGATGTAGTGCCTCACTCAACGTTTTGCCTTCTGGATGATAGCGCTTGCGCGTTATCGGTCAGGATGACAATAGGCACTGTAAATTGGCTCTGCATCATTCCCAGGTTTATGAAGCCGGAGCAAACATAATGGGTGGAATGAGCATCTACGGCGGGAATATTGCAGGACGCGTGCCAGCATGGCAATACCTGATTAAAAAAATTTTATCTATTTGATTTTAAAAACATTTATTTTACGGCGTGTGAACAATAATTTTTAACTGCCACGTTTCCTTTCCCCCTTTGCCGGTGAACCGTCGCCTGCAAACGACAACTGTGCAGGCTGAGAAGTTAATCCATTATTTTCAAGGAGATAAATGTCTCCCGTCTGAGACAAAAGAAAGCGGGTATGTCGCAGATAAACAACACAGGCAGTGAGAGGGGAAAAGGTTTTATACGGACGAAAAAAAACCTGCTTTAAAAAAGCAGGTTCTTCAAATATGGTCGGCGAGAGAGGATTACGCGCATCTGCGATGCTTGCCCTGCGGGCCGTTGCTAAAGCAACGTGGTCTCGCTTCGCTCGGCTCAAACCTCCTTCGGAGGTTCTCATCCTCATAAACTCCGGACGAAAAAAAACCTGCTTTAAAAAAGCAGGTTCTTCAAATATGGTCGGCGAGAGAGGATTCGAACCTCCGACCCACTGGTCCCAAACCAGTTGCGCTACCAAGCTGCGCTACTCGCCGATGTCGTGCATCTTACTACTTTCTGATGCTAACTGCATCATTTAAATGTATTTTGTGTGTGGTGCGAAGGGAGGGACTCGAACCCTCACATCCGAAGGACACTAACACCTGAAGCTAGCGCGTCTACCAATTCCGCCACCATCGCATGTCACAATCACAAAACCATTTTTAGAGTGGGGTGGCTAATGGGACTCGAACCCACGACAACTGGAATCACAATCCAGGGCTCTACCAACTGAGCTATAGCCACCATATCTCTAACTAACGTGAACTGCCTGACTTCAACATTCCACCGCAACTCTAGCGCATACTAAATGGTGCGCCCGACAGGATTCGAACCTGAGACCTCTGCCTCCGGAGGGCAGCGCTCTATCCAGCTGAGCTACGGGCGCTTAGCGCCGTTGCGGGTGGGGATACTACGGTTTTAACGCCTGGCTGTCTAGTGCTTTTTATCAGAAATATTGCGTTTGATTACGCTTTATCCAATACGCAGTAAAAGTAAGCATCTTGCCTTCCCCACCCGTGACTTACGACGTTATTTTACTTTTTCTGCCGTCAGCGCGGCACGCTTATGCATGCCGAGGCCGAAGTATATCAGCGAGACTGCCGCAATAAAAATACCCCCTACCAGTAAAGAAACCCGCGTATCCGGGTTAATTGCCATACCGACCAGCACACATGCCAGGAATATCAGCGTCAGGTAGTTGGTATAAGGGAAGAGAACCGACTTAAACGGATGGTTTTTCAGTTTCTCTTTGTGCGCGTCACGGAAACGTAACTGGCTGATCAATACCACAAACCATGGCACCATACCCGGCAGTACGCTGGCACTGTAGACATACACGAATACTTTCTCAGGATTCGGAATGATGTAGTTCAGGCACGAACCGACCAGCAGACACAAAATAGTGATCGCAATACCGTAAACCGGCACACCACTTTTCGAGACATTGCTCAGAAACGCAGGCAACTGGCGATTCTCAGACAGCGCATAAAGCATACGTCCGCAACTGTACATACCGCTGTTACAGCCGGACAATGCTGCCGTCAGCACGACAAAGTTAATAATGCCTGCAGCCGAAGCAATACCAATCTTCGCAAATGTCAGAACGAACGGGCTGCCGTGGGTGCCCATTTCGTTCCACGGGAAAATGGTGATGATGACGAAAATTGCGCCGACGTAGAAAATCAGGATACGCCACAAAATGTTATTGATGGCACGTTTAAGCGTAACCTGCGGATTCTTCGCTTCACCGGCAGTAATACCCACCAGTTCCACGCCCTGATAGGACGCTACAACAATACACAGCGCAAACAGGAAACCTTTCCAGCCACCCGCAAAGAAGCCGCCGTGTGCCGTCAGGTTGCCAAAACCGATAGCTTCGCCATGATTGCCGAATCCGAAGAAAATCACCGCCAGCCCGACCACGATCATCACAATGATGGTGGTAATTTTGATCAGCGCAAACCAGAACTCCATTTCACCATACAGTTTCACCGCAGCAAGGTTAGCAGAGGCCACAATCGCCACCGCGATCAGCGCGGGGATCCACTGTGGTAAATCCGGGAACCAGTATTGGGCGTATACACCAATCGCGGTGATTTCAGAAATCCCCACCGCTATCCACATAAACCAGTAACTCCAGGCGGTCAGGTAGCCATAGTATGGTCCAAGATATTTATGGGCATAGACGGCGAACGAACCGGCAACGGGCTCCAGATGCAGCATTTCACCCATTGAGCGCATGATAAAGAAGACGAACACGCCCGCCAGAATATAGGCCAGCAACACTGAAGGCCCGGCCCATTTCAGGGTACTGGCTGCGCCCATAAATAATCCTACGCCGATAGTGCCGCCCAGCGCTATCAGCTCTATGTGCCTCGCTTCAAGCCCCCGGTGTAGCCCACCCTTTTCTTCTTGATTCGCCATAATTCCTCAGTTTCTCTGTAATTGTGTTTGCCTTCCGGAATGACCGGAATGTTATTTTTATGGGTGATGATGCCCGTACAGGGCGGAAAAACGGCGTTATGGTTCCGCATTTCAGGATGAGTTGCAAACCACAATTGAGAAAGATCCGCACAGGTAGACATGTCAGGGTGCAAACGACAGTAAAGGGTAGAGTGAAATGAGAGGTAAAACGCCGCGCTGAAGATCAGCCACGGCGCAAATATTACAGACGACCGGTATAGTAGTAACGGATAAATTTGAGCAGTTTGAGCTGACGACGCAAACGGCTGGGCTGTAAAATCAGCCGGTAGAGCCATTCCAGCCCCAGATTTTGCCAGATTTTAGGGGCACGTTTAACATGCCCGGTAAAGACGTCATAGGTCCCACCGATGCCCATGTAAAGCGCATCTGGATGCACACGACGGCAGTCACGCATCAGGATTTCCTGCTTTGGTGACCCCATCGCCACGGTCACGATAGATGCTCCGCTGCTTTTTACCTTTTCAAACAATGCTTCGCGCTGTTCAGGCACAAAATACCCATTCTGGCTGCCAACAATATTGACGTTCCACAGCAATCGCAATTTTTCTTCCGTCTGCATCAGGACTTCCGGTTTACCGCCGATCAGAAAGACCGGTGTTCCTTCACGCCCTGCGCGCTCCATCAATCCTTCCCAGAGGTCAGCCCCTGCAATACGCGAGACGCGTGACTGCGGATATTTACGCCGTATAGCGCGCACAATGCTGATCCCGTCGGGGTATTTAAACTCCGCATGGTCGATCAGCGTACGCATTTCAGGGTTGCTTTCGACCGTCAGCACTTTCTCTGCATTTATCGCCACCAGCGAACCTTTTTTCACCTGATGACCGGCAAAAAGATAATCAAGAAAATGCGCCATATTGCGAAAGCCCCAAAGGCGGATCCCGCGAATATCATATTGCGGGACGTTATTCTCCAAATTCATCCATCTTCCTTACTACCAAAGGCTCCATGAGGTTTTTTCTGACCGGCATCCTGGCTCGTATCAGCCCGGCGGCGTCAAACATCCAGTACAATAATTTTGCGACAACCAGACAAGTTGCGAATACGACACAGAAAAACACCACCCGTGAGAAAAAGGAATCCACGCCTTCGCGGGCAAGTACGATCATATTGAATACGGCACCAAAGCAAAAACTTTGCAGAATGGCCGCTTTATAAATGTTGGTCTCCGCTTTGCCTTTTTCATAAAGCCAGTCGAACCATTTAATGATCATCCCAACCGCCACCGCACCCAGCGGGATAAACCACACGCCGCCCATCACAACCAGCGAGCCAATCAGCGTTGGCGAAATGGCCAGACCGGAATGGTTACCGAGCACATCCCAGGTGAAATAGTTGGCGGTGTTGAGCACCACACCCGGACGGTCATGCCATAGCCAGCTGGGGATAAAGACGTAGAAATCACGAATAATCGGTGCCAGTCCCTGAAAACTAATTTTGTCGTAATTTTGCAGCAACAGTCCCAGATTTTCCCATGGCGAGAACGTATCACGCGTCAGGTACAGGAAGGTATAAAACGCCTCAGGGCCGCTGACATTCAGCCCGTAACGTTTCAGCGCCAGCCAGAACATACCGACAATGCCCAGTACGCCCGCCACCGCCAGCATCCACAAACTAATCCAGCCGCGTACGATGCCGATAAACAAAAACAGTGCGAACGCGATAATGATATTCGCGCGTGTCCCGCCAACAATAATATACGTGAGTAAACCAAATGCGACGGTACTGACCAGGAAAAACAGCCAGCGCTGCGGATTGGGTTTGAGGAAGAACACCACCAGCATCGCTGGCAGGAAGAAGTAAAAGAAGCGTTTAAGCGCAACCCCGGACACATCACTGGAAAAAATCTGGCTGTACGATTTGAGCTTAAACAGCAAAAATCCGTTATGCGTAAAGAAGATGGACACGGTTACCACGGCGATAAGTGCCAGTAAAAACCAGGTCAGATGGGTTTCGACACGGTTCATCGTAAACAGTGTACGGGACGGGCCATCACGTTTTGCCCTCAACCGCGTTTTATAACTGACATAATAAATACCGTAAAAACAGGTTGCGGCCAGCATCGCCTGTAACAGGTTTTCAACCGGTACGACGTTGACATCAAACTGGAAAACCAGCAGACAGGTCAGCGGAAAACCGAAATAGAACGTCAGTAGATACAACAGCGAAAACAGGACGTTGAAGTTAAAACGCACACGGCGAAATTCTTTGTAGGTCAGCGTCAAAATGAACAACAGCGAGAACGCATAAACGACAGACAGGCCGCCAAGCTGTGCCATTGTCATGATGTTTCTCCTGCCGCCAGCAGTAACGCCTGTTGCCAGCCGGCGATGTAATTCGGGCTGAAGAATGCGATATTCTTCCGGTCCGTAGTCAGCAACTGGCGCCGCGCTTCGGCCACAGTTCGGGTATCAAGTGCGTCACCGTAAAACAATACCGGCAGATTTTGTTCTGCCAGATCCTGCCAGAACGGATTCTGACGGCTGACCACAAACGGCACGCCGAACTGAATCAGCAAACATTGCGTCCCGATACCCTGCTGGCGGTCAAAAATAAAATACCCCAGCGAGCAACCACGCAGCACGTCGAGATATTGTGCAAAAGGCATCGAACCGGTCATCAGCTCAACATTCCCGGGCGCAAAAAGTTTGAGCGCCTCGCGGCGAACCTGCTCGATATAGGCGTCATTGTTGGCCGGATAGCCCATAGGAATAATCACCCGGATACCGGCACCAAACTGTTGATGCAACGAACGCAGCGCTTCAGTATGTCGGTTACTGCGATCGCCGGAATTGCCGACCAGCACGGTCATCGGCTCTGCAGGTTCAGGCTGCCCGGCTGAAAGCGTCAGCGCCGGATCCATACGCGTCGGGAAATACAATAATGAGGACGGCACGCGCGGATGTCTCTGATGGAAATGAATCAGATCGCCGCGGGTAGCGAAAACATGGCCGATACGTCCCTGAGCCAGACGCCTTAAAAAATAAAACAGGCGGAATTTCAGACCACCTGTCGATTCATAAAGATCTGCGCCCCAGATGTGCCAGCTGGCCTGCTGAGATTTAATTTTGCCGGTCAGCAGCGCCAGCCAAAGCGTCGGGTTGAACTGGCCATGGAAGAAAAAGTGATGTGTACGATCCTGTGCCCGGGAAATCACCGCGTCGGCCAGCGATTTTTTGTCCGGATAAACCCGAATATCCAGACGTGCGAATTCAGCAAATGCTGATGCATCTGCTGCCGCCACCATAAAATGATAAATCAGCTTTTCAGGCGCGCATTCGGCCAGAACATCATTAAAAAAGCGCAGCACGGTGACATTATGGTGGGGAATGTCAGATCCCAAAACGTGAATCAGCGTTGTCATGCTCGTCTACGATAAATAACAAATACGGTACAGCACAGGGCGAAATAGACGACATACGTCGCCATATACGCTTGCGCGGCGCCAAGAGAACCCCGTATCGGGATCAACCAATGTGAAAAACCCGTCAGTAACGCAAACTGGCTGATTTCAGTCAGCACGTAAAAACGCAGAGAGGCTCTCGCAATCACCAGATAGCCAAAAACATAAGAGCCGACTTTCAGTACGTCACCCACTAACTGCCAGGCGAACAAATCGCGCATCGCGATAAATTGTTTTGAAAACAGTAACCAGATAGCAAAATCACGCAACAGCCAGACAGTAAAACTGACGGCCGCTACGGCGGGCAGAACAAATTTTAATGACTTAACGATTTCACGCGTAATATCGCGTTTATCCGTCATGCGCGATAGCGTCGGCAATAAATAAACGCTGAAAGAGGCGGTGATAAACTGCAAATAGGCATCAGAAATACTGCTGACGCCCTGCCAGATCCCCACATCTTTCCAGCTGTAATGCTCCGCCAGCAGGTTTCGCATCATCACATACGCCACCGGCAACGTGACAGATGTGATCAGTGCCATCAGGGTAAACTTTCCCAAATGGCTGGCGATAAAGCGGTCCCAGCCCGGCTTTAAGTAGGCCAGCGGAAAGGATTTTCGCCGCCACAACATACCGCCCGCAGGCACAACGACCAGCGCTGGCACCAGTGCCAGCCCGGCCAGCGCGCCTTCATAACCGCCCAGTTTGAAACACAAGAGATAGGCCAGCAAGCCAATCAGACTGCCACCCATTACAGCCAGCGCGTTACCCGTCGCATCACGATAACCTTTCAGGATGGCCTGAAAATAGTTGGCATAAGCAATGCCCATCTGGATAAATGCCACGGCCCGCACAACGGCCTGATAGCGGTCGTGTCCGAACAACCCGACACTGACAGGGCCGGCAGCCAGCAAAAAGATGGCGGCCAGCAGCGTCGAGAAACCCAAAATCAGCGAAGAGGACGTACCGAGTACAGCTTTAAGCCGCTCAGGATCCTGATGATGTTCGGCAACGTATTTAGTAATACCATTGAAAATACCGGCACCGGACAGCACACCAAGTACGGTCACGAGCTGGCGGAAATTCCCTGCCTGCCCTACGCCGTCAGGGCCGAACGTCACGGCCAGCAATTTCACCACCAGCAACCCGGCACCAATTTTAATCAGCGTAGAACCGGCGGTCCAGACTGATGCTTTTGCCAGCGACATATCAGGCGAAATATTGCAGCATGGCCGTAATCACCGCACGCTGCGTATCATCGGTCATGTTGTAGAACAGGGGCAGGCGCACCAGACGCTCACTCTCTTTTGTCGTGAAACGATCGACGCCAGCGAAACGACCAAAATCTTCGCCCGCCGGACAGGCATGCAGCGGGATATAATGGAATACGGTGAGAATATCTGCCGCTTTCATGTGACGAATAAAGGCATCACGGTCGTCGATATCACTCAGACGCACATAGAACATATGAGCATTTTGCACACAGTCTTGTGGAACTGAAGGCAACTGAACGCGGCCTGCGTCGGCCAGATCCTGCAATGCTTCGTAATACTGATTCCAGATTGCCAGACGGCGCTGGTTGATCTTTTCAGCTGAATCCAGATTCCCCCACAGATACGCGGCCTGCAAATCGGACATCAGATAGCTGGAACCAATGTCCCGCCAGGTATATTTATCCACCTGACCGCGGAAGAACTGGCTGCGGTTAGTGCCTTTTTCACGGATAATCTCGGCACGATCAATCAGGGCCGGATCGTTAATCAGCGTTGCACCACCTTCACCGCCCGCCGTGTAATTCTTGGTTTCGTGGAAACTGAAACATCCGATATGACCAAGGGTGCCCAGTGCTTTGCCTTTGTAAGCTGACATCACGCCCTGTGCGGCATCTTCCACCACAAACAGATGATGTTTTTCGGCGATCGCCATGATGGTATCCATTTCACAGGCCACACCCGCGTAATGCACTGGGACAATCACTTTCGTTTTTTCAGTGATCGCAGCTTCAATCAGGGTTTCATCAATATTCATGGTATCCGGGCGGATATCCACAAACACGATTTTCGCGCCGCGTAAAACGAATGCATTGGCGGTCGAAACAAACGTAAAGCTTGGCATAATCACTTCGTCACCGGGCTGAATATCCAGCAGCAACGCGGCCATTTCCAGCGATGCCGTACAGGACGGCGTCAGCAAAACCTTCGGACAGTTAAAACGCTGTTCAAACCATTTCTGGCAGCGCAGGGTAAACCCGCCGTCACCGCACAGTTTGCCGCTGTCCATGGCCTCGCGCATGTAATCAATTTCAGTACCCACAATCGGTGGCGCATTAAAAGGGATCATCGTTTCACCTGTACAACCAGTACGCCGAGCGCATGACTTTGCCACCGCTGGCGAGATAAAGATTTAAGGCCGCGATATTACCGGTTTGCGTGGCGACATACAGTCGCGATACACCCTGTCCGGCACACCAATTTTTCGCAGCCGCCATTAACTTTTTACCTGCTCCCTGCCCCTGGAATTCAGGTCTGACAGCCAGCAGGCCAATTCTAACTTCATCTTCTGAAAGACGTCGCAACGTGACAAAACCCAGCCTGTTACCCTGTGCATCGTCTGCCCACAGGCAAAGGTGATCAAACGTGCCCAGTACCGCCTTTTCTGCCCACATTGCGTAGAAACGGGCGCTGTCATCAGGCTGATACCAGGGTGCGCGAAAACGGCTGAAACGAAACGTCTGGCTGGCAATAATCGCCACATCAGCGATATCTTGCGGCAAAGCCAGACGCCCTGCTGGCAACGCCATATCCTGCGGCGTGACCGTCACGCAAAAGTCCGTTTCACCTTCTGCCAGTCGGAAACCCAACGCAGACAGGGCGTCCAGCGTGTGCGTTTGATCTGCCTCTACTTTGGCCTGCACCAGTGCATATTGTTCAAGCTTCTGCGGCGTGATTTCACCCGCAGAGGCATCCGGTGTCAGACGCGCACTGTTAAGCTGGAAGAAATGACTCTCCCATCCGAGCGGTTCGATATTGCCGTGCAAAGGATTATTTATCGCCATACGCCTTTAGTATCCACAATCCATGACTGCCGGATCTGACTGCCAGGGATCGCTTTGAACGGTTGGTGATCGACTAACATCACCAACAGATCGGCTTCAGCCAGTGCGCGATCCAGGCTTTCTAACGTCACTTTATCCGCGAGAGAAGCCGGTAGCTGATGCACATTAGGCTCGACCGCCCACGTTTTTCCGGCGTGCCAGTCGGCAATCAGGTGTGTCACTTCCACTGCCGGGCTTTCGCGGAGATCATCAATATTGGGTTTAAACGCCAGGCCAAAGCAGGCAATCTTGACGTCGGCTGCACGTTTGCCCGTGGTAGTCAGGCAATCTGCCAGTGCCGCTTTTACACGATCCACGACCCAGTGCGGTTTGCTGTCATTCACTTCGCGCGCTGTGCGGATGATTCTGGCCAGCGCCGGGTTTTGCGCAACAATGAACCACGGGTCGACTGCAATACAATGTCCGCCTACGCCCGGACCCGGCTGCAGGATATTCACCCGTGGATGACGGTTCGCCAGACTGATCAGCTCCCAGACGTTAATGCCCTGAGCATCGCAAATCAGCGACAGCTCGTTGGCAAAGGCAATATTTACGTCGCGGAAACTGTTTTCCGTCAACTTGCACATTTCGGCGGTACGGGAATGGGTGGTAACACATTCGCCTTCAAGGAAAATGTTATATAAATCGCTGGCACGCTGTGAACAAACTGACGTCATGCCGCCAATGACACGGTCATTTTTGATCAGCTCAACCATCACCTGTCCTGGCAGCACGCGTTCCGGGCAGTAAGCAATGTTGATATCGGATTGCTCACCGGCTTGCTGAGGAAAGCTCAGATCAGGACGGGCTTCCGCCAGCCAGACGGCCATTTGCTCTGTCGCCCCCACCGGTGACGTAGATTCCAGAATGATCAGATCGCCTTTTTTCAGAACCGGCGCCAGAGAACGTGCGGCAGATTCAACGAATTTCATATCCGGTAAATGATCGCCCTTAAACGGCGTCGGAACTGCAATCAGGAAAGCATCTGCAGGTTCCGGTTTAGTCACTGCCCGCAACAATCCCGCATCAACGGCCTGCCTGACCAGAAGATCAAGATCGGGTTCAACAATATGGATCGCACCACGGTTAATCGTATCCACGGCATGCTGATTAATATCGACGCCCACCACTTTTTTTTGGCGTGAGGCGAAAGCGGCAGCGGTTGGCAGACCGATGTAACCGAGTCCGATGACAGAGATAATGTTAAAACTCATTGTGGTACCCAATGATTTTTCAATGCGTCAAGAATATGGCGGCAGGCATGCCCGTCGCCGTAAGGATTGTGTGCCCGGCTCATGCTGTTGTATTCGTTTTCATCGTTTAGCAGACGGTTCACTTCCTCGACTATTTTAGCGGGATCGGTGCCCACCAGCCGGACTGTTCCGGCATCAACCGCTTCCGGACGTTCTGTGGTTTCACGCATCACCAGCACAGGCTTGCCCAGTGAAGGCGCTTCTTCCTGCACCCCGCCGGAGTCGGTCAGGATCAGATAAGCTTTATCCATCAGATAAACGAATGGCAGGTAATCCTGAGGGTCGATCAGTACGATATTGTCGATGCTTTGCAGAATGCGATTCACCGGCTCGCTGACGTTAGGATTGAGATGCACCGGATACACAATTTGTACTTCAGGGTGCTGGCATGCAATTTCCGCCAGGGCCGAGCAAATCCGTTCAAAGCCTTTGCCAAAGCTTTCACGACGGTGGCCCGTCACTAAAATCAGCTTTTTGTTGGCATCCAAAAACGGGTAGTTATTCGCCAACTGTTGTGCCAGCGAGACATCGCTGTTAAAGCGGTCACGTACCCAGAGCAGGGCATCAATCACCGTATTCCCGGTGACAAAAATGCTCTCTGCGCCGATGTTTTCCCGCTGCAAATTGACACTGGCATTCTCGGTGGGTGCAAAGTGCCATTTCGCCAGATGACCTGTTAGCAGGCGATTGCCCTCTTCCGGCCACGGGGACGATAAATCCCCGGTACGCAGACCTGCTTCAACATGCCCGACGGGGATCTGGTGATAAAACGCGGCAAGGCTGGCGGATAAAGTGGTGGTGGTATCACCGTGCACCAGCACTATGTCAGGCTTGAACTCATCCAGAACCGGCTTAAGGCCGGTCAGGATCCGACTGGTAATTTCTGTCAGTCCCTGCCCTGGCTTCATAATGTTGAGATCATAATCAGGGGTGATGTCAAAGAGGCGCAATACCTGATCGAGCATTTCACGGTGTTGAGCCGTCACACACACTTTTGATTCAAAGGCCGCATCCTGCGACAAAGCAAGCACCAGAGGAGCCATTTTGATGGCCTCCGGACGCGTGCCGAAAATCGTCAACACTTTCACAATGTGTTTCTCTTATTTTTACGGCGGGTCAGGGCAACGCCAGCCCCGATTAAACCACCGACAATGCCCCACATAATCATCAATAATGCCCGACGAGGGCTGTCACGTTTTACAGGTTCTTCAGGCGTTCTCAGATAGCGATAAGTCTGGAATTTTGCCGTAAGCGTTGGCCCGACGTTCAGCGTCGACAGCATCGCACGGTTCTGATCGTAATCCAGATCATACCCCGGACCGGAGGCTTGCAGTAATTCCAGACGAGCCTTGAGCATAGGCACACCCAGCAGGAACATATCGGAATCCGGCAATTCTTCTGCGGGCGTATCGGTCACACTTTTATTAATGTTTTGCTGCTGAGCAATCTTCAGTGCCTGCTCAGTATTATGCGTGGTGCGCTTGAAAACAGTCTGGGCAACCTCTTCCTGACGCTTGACCTGCGCTTTCATTGACTGCGTTCGTGCCGCCCACGCGCCTTCCAGCTCATCATAGAGATGTTGTGCCGCACGCTGGCTGGCGAAATCGACATACTGACGTAAAAGTTTGTTCGCATCAGCGGCATTTTCCGCCGTGAGTTTCACCATATCGTTCGGCACTTTCGGTGCATCACGGGCAGTAAACTGGATGTCATTGATCATTTCATCCAGCAGAACCGCATCAGCACGCGCATCATTTTCCTGACGTTGCTGGTAATAAGGGTTATGCAGCCAGAAATCCCGGCGGGTGTCATAAGCCGCAAGTTGCATGACAAACTCGTTGTAGGCTTCATCAGAAATGGGTGGGCGGTTGGCGTCTGACTGCGGCACATTACGCATATCTAAATTACGCAGAAACTGTGCCTGAGAGAAATAGGACGAAAGATTGTTGACCGTAGGCCGATCCGTGATTGCCGTCGAACTCCATTCCTGTTTCATGAGGTAAGACGACCCCAGGGCGACTAAGGCAAAGAGTATCGCCAGACCTGCAATCCAGAATTTTCCTTTCCATAAAGTGCAGCACAGCCCGCGGATATCAAGTTCATTCTCGATGGCGCGTTCGTTCTGGTTTCTCATCATTTCTGGTTTATCCACAGCCAGTAAGCCCTTGCTTAAAAAGTGATTATTGATTAGAAGAACGGCGCAAACGTCTTTTAACCCGTTTTATAAACCGCGCCACACGCCAGGCGTGTTTGATGCAGATGCCGTACAACAGGAAGGCAACGAAGAATAAAGCCAGCATTATCCATTCGGGAACAAAACTCAGATGTTCGCCCACCACACCAATGCCCGCCAGAATAGCGGCAGCCACAGTTATTAAGACGAAAGCCTGACGTGAAGTAAAACCTGCGCGCATGATCAAATGATGAATGTGCTGACGATCTGCTGAGAACGGGCTCATCCCTTTACGAAGCCGGCGATACATGATGGCGACCATGTCCATCAGGGGAATAGCGATAAGCCAAAGTGCAGTGACCGGATTCATAGGATGAGATTCGCCTTGCGTACTTTGCAGGAGGACCCAGATGACCGTAAACCCTATCAGCGTGCTGCCCGCGTCGCCCATAAAGACTTTGTAACGAGGCCCCAAAACACCCAAATTGAGTAAAATATACGGGATGATTGCGGCAATCATCGCGAAGCACCAGTACGCTAACTCCATGTGTCCGCTCTCGTACATGATGAGGCCCAGTGAGCCAAAGCTGACACAAGACAAGCCGCCCAGTAAGCCATCAATACCATCGACCATGTTGAAGGCGTTAATGGCAGCCCACACGGCGAACAAAGTGACAAGATAGCCAAACGGGCCTAATACCATTTCCCAGGGACCAATCAGATGTCCGAGGCTGCGAAGCGTGAGGTTAGCAAAACTCATCATCGCAACAGCGACCACGGCCTGAACCATTGCACGTGTTTTTACACTGATATCGAAACGGTCATCCAGTGCACCCACTAATACCAGCAGCCCGGCGCAGGCAATGTAAAGGTTGCCATGTGGAATAGTATAATTGGTGATCAGAAAGGCAAAACAAACACCCGCATAGACAGAGATCCCACCAACGAGTGGTATCAGTCCCTGGTGACGTTTACGAAAATTCGGTTTATCAACAAGTCCGATTTTATTCGCTACCTTCCGGGCAACGAATAAAAAGAGGAA
This sequence comes from Rahnella sp. PD4, assembly GCF_049199325.1. Taxonomy (NCBI): domain Bacteria; kingdom Pseudomonadati; phylum Pseudomonadota; class Gammaproteobacteria; order Enterobacterales; family Yersiniaceae; genus Rahnella; species Rahnella sp. PD4. Next base: position 101,964 of record NZ_JBLZQF010000012.1, read on the forward strand.
TGAAAATACGAAAACAATCGCTAGCTCAGTACTCATATTGAGTAAATTCACAGTTAAGAAGTCTCTTCTGCAAAAATAAGGTGTGGAGTTGACAGCATCATAAACCTCACAGCCTTAAATCATATCCTATGGTGACAGTTATGGTTTTGTCTCGGGCAAGACCTTATCTGCTGCCATTTCTCGGGCAATCAACCGACAAAGTAAAGAAAGGGCACGTGATAAACCATCAGCTATTATCCGAATAGTCTGACAATCTTCCCAAAGTAGCATTATGGTAGCCACCAAAAACAAAAAACGCCACGACTGTGCGTGGCGTTGAGCGGACTTTACACCAAATTAAGAACGTTTCATCATGTCGAAGAAGTCATCATTGGTCTTGGTCATTGCAAGCTTGTTGATGAGGAATTCCATCGCATCGATCTCACCCATCGGATGAATGATTTTACGCAGGATCCACATTTTTTGCAGTTCTTCAGAAGTGGTCAACAGCTCTTCTTTACGGGTACCAGAGCGGTTGTAGTCGATCGCAGGGAAGACACGTTTTTCAGCGATTTTACGCGCCAGATGTAATTCCATGTTGCCGGTACCTTTAAACTCTTCATAGATAACTTCATCCATTTTAGAGCCGGTATCAACCAGCGCAGTAGCGATGATAGTCAGGCTACCACCCTCTTCCACGTTACGCGCAGCACCGAAGAAGCGTTTTGGACGGTGCAAGGCATTGGCATCCACACCACCGGTCAGCACCTTGCCTGAAGCAGGCACCACGGTGTTGTAAGCACGTGCCAGACGGGTAATGGAGTCCAGCAAAATGATTACGTCTTTCTTATGCTCAACCAGACGCTTGGCCTTTTCGATGACCATTTCAGCCACCTGAACGTGGCGGGAAGCGGGCTCGTCAAAGGTAGAGGCGATAACTTCACCTTTCACCAGACGCTGCATCTCGGTCACTTCTTCCGGACGTTCGTCAATCAGCAGTACCATCAGCACGCAGTCAGGGTGGTTGTACGCAATGCTGGTGGCGATGTTTTGCAGCAGCATGGTTTTACCGGCTTTCGGCGGAGCAACAATCAGACCACGTTGACCGCGACCAATTGGCGAAGCTAAATCCAGTACGCGAGCGGTCAAATCTTCTGTTGAACCGTTACCCCGTTCCATACGCAGACGTGAATTAGCATGCAGAGGGGTTAAGTTTTCAAACAGGATTTTGCTACGGGCGTTTTCTGGTTTGTCGTAGTTAACTTCGTTAACTTTCAACAGGGCAAAATAACGTTCACCTTCTTTTGGTGGACGGATTTTACCGGAAATGGTGTCGCCGGTACGAAGGTTGAAGCGGCGAATTTGGCTTGGAGATACGTAGATGTCGTCGGGGCCTGCGAGGTAGGAACTGTCTCCGGAGCGGAGGAAACCAAATCCATCCTGCAATATCTCCAGTACGCCATCACCGAAGATGTCTTCTCCGCTTTTCGCATGCTGCTTCAATATTGAAAAGATAATGTCTTGCTTACGCATGCGGGCCTGGTTTTCCAGTCCCATATTTTCGCCGAGTGCAATGAGGTCAGAGACCGGCGTATTCTTTAATTCGGTAAGATTCATAATGGTGGGTTCTTAAACTCGGGGTATGTCTCGAACATCTGTCGTGAATGGGTATGGCAGGGTCATCCATGCCTGTTTATTGTATGACACCTAAATAACAGCCCGGTAATCCAGCCGCAGGCAGTCGCGCGCGGGCGATTCTTGAGGGGTAATGCTGATATTGAAGGTGTCTTAAAGCCGATTTTGTCAAAACCGTTAGATGGTCAAGTACAGTGCCAGTTCAATTTAATTATTATTCAAAGAAACTTTATAGGCAGATGTTTTTGACACAACAGAGTAAAACGTAAGAATCAAACTACAGGTAAGCTCTATTTGCAGTAAGCGTAAACTTAGCATGCTTCTTGACAGGCGTCTAGCGGACAATGTGAAAAACACGGTAACCCGCTAAACACCTGGCTTAGGTCATCCCGACCGATTACAGATTAGCTGTTAAGAACTCTTTCAACTGACCTTTCGACAGTGCGCCAACTTTAGTTGCTGCGACTTCGCCGCCTTTAAATAACAGCAGGGTAGGAATACCACGGATGCCATATTTAGGGGCAGTACCTGGATTTTCATCGATGTTCAGTTTCGCGATGGTCAGCTTGCCTTCGAACTCAGTGGCAATTTCATCCAGAATCGGAGCGATCATCTTACATGGTCCGCACCACTCTGCCCAAAAATCGACCAGCACCAGCCCTTCGGCTTTCAATACGTCGTTGTCGAAACTGTCATCGGTCAGGTGAATAATTTTATCGCTCATGTTTACTCCAAAGGATTATCTTTACCTTGTTGATGTAGCATTAACCAACATCAGGTTGACTTTATTTCACCGGATACGCTTTCGTAAAGCAATAGTTAGCTGATATTCTACCACACTATGAGCAAAACACACTTGACCGAACAGAAGTTTTCCGACTTCGCCCTGCACCCGCTGGCAGTAGAAGCCCTTGAAAAGAAAGGCTTCCATTACTGTACTCCTATTCAGGCATTGGCATTGCCAATCACGCTCGCTGGGCGTGATGTTGCAGGTCAGGCGCAAACCGGTACCGGCAAGACGCTGGCTTTTTTAGCGTCTACTTTCCATTATCTACTTTCTCACCCTGCTGCGGAAGGTCGTCAGACTAACCAGCCGCGTGCCTTGATCATGGCACCTACGCGTGAACTCGCGGTGCAGATCCACTCCGACGCCGAAGCATTATCTGAATCTACCGGGCTGAAATTAGGCCTGGCATATGGCGGCGACGGGTACGATAAACAGCTAAAAGTGCTGGAAAGCGGCGTGGACATCCTGATCGGAACCACCGGCCGTTTAATCGATTACACTAAACAGAACCACATCGACCTGGGCGCGATCCAGGTGGTGGTACTGGATGAAGCAGACCGCATGTTCGATCTGGGCTTCATCAAAGATATCCGCTGGTTGTTCCGCCGGATGCCTCCTGCTAATCAACGCCTGAACATGCTGTTCTCAGCAACGCTTTCCTATCGTGTGAAAGAACTGGCGTTCGAAAACATGAATAATGCCGAGTCGATTGAAATCGAACCGGAACAAAAAACCGGCCATCGTATTAAAGAAGAGCTGTTCTATCCTTCAAACGAAGAAAAAATGCGCCTGTTGCAGACGCTGATTGAAGAAGAATGGCCGGATCGCTGCATTATTTTTGCCAACACTAAACACCGTTGTGAAGATGTCTGGGGCCATCTGGCGGCCGACGGACACCGTGTCGGTTTGCTGACCGGTGACGTTCCGCAGAAAAAACGCCTTCGTGTTCTGGAAGACTTCACAAAAGGCACGCTGGATATTCTGGTTGCGACCGACGTTGCTGCCCGTGGTTTGCACATTCCTGCCGTAACGCACGTCTTTAACTATGACCTGCCTGACGACTGTGAAGACTATGTGCACCGCATTGGCCGTACCGGTCGTGCAGGTCTGAGTGGTCATTCCATCAGCCTGGCATGTGAAGAATATGCCCTGAATCTGCCGGCAATTGAAACCTATACCGGCCACAGCATTCCGGTCAGTAAATACAACAGCGATGCGCTGTTAACTGATTTGCCTCCTGCAAAACGTCTTGCCCGCTCGCGCACCGGTAACGGCCCGCGTCGTAACAGTAATTCGTCTTCACGTCGCAGCAGTGCACCACGTAGCAACCGTAAACGTCCGGGCTGATAACCTATGCTAAGTTCCACCTCACTGTATGCAGCGATTGATCTGGGTTCTAACAGCTTTCACATGCTGGTTGTTCGTGAGGTGGCAGGCAGTATCCAGACCCTCGCCAGAATTAAACGCAAAGTGCGTCTGGCCGCCGGTCTGGATAAACAAAATCTGCTTTCTCAGGAAGCGATGCAGCGTGGCTGGCAATGCCTGAAGTTATTTTCTGAAAGATTGCAGGATATCCCGCGCGACCAAATTCGTGTCGTTGCCACCGCAACGCTGCGTCTTGCCAGTAATGCCGATGAATTCCTGGGTAAAGCTCAGTTAATTCTCGGTTGTCCTATTCAGGTCATTACCGGTGAAGAAGAAGCCCGTCTGATTTATCACGGCGTTGCCCATACCACGGGCGGGCCGGATAAACGTCTGGTCGTCGATATTGGCGGTGGCAGCACAGAACTGGTGACCGGCATCGGAGCTCAGGCCACCACGCTTTATAGCCTTTCGATGGGCTGTGTCACCTGGCTGGAGCGCTATTTTGCGGATCGAAATCTGGCCAAAGAAAACTTTGATCAGGCTGAACAGGCGGCAACAGACATGATCCTTCCTGTTGCTCCCGAGCTGATTGCGAATGGCTGGCAGATCTGTGTCGGCGCTTCCGGTACCGTGCAGGCCTTACAGGAAATCATGGTCGCTCAGGGCATGGATGAACACATCACGCTGCCTAAACTTCAGCAGCTCAAACAGCGTGCCATTCAGTGCGGCAAGCTGGAAGAGCTGGAGATTGAAGGTCTGACCCTTGAACGTGCGCTGGTTTTCCCGAGCGGATTGTCTATCCTGATAGCCATTTTCAAGACCCTGAACATCGAAATGATGACTCTGGCGGGTGGCGCATTGCGTGAGGGCCTGGTTTACGGCATGCTGCATTTGCCGATCGAGCAGGATATCCGCCAGCGTACGCTGCGGAATCTGCAACGCCGTTACCTGCTGGACAATGAGCAGGCCGAGCGGGTGGCACAACTGGCTGAGAACTTTTCGCTGCAGGTAGCTCAGGAATGGAAGCTGGATGCCCGTGCCCGTGAACTGCTTAACAGTGCCTGCCTGATCCACGAAATTGGCCTGAGTGTGGATTTCAAGAAAGCCCCCCATCACGCAGCCTATCTGATCCGTCATCTGGATCTGCCGGGTTTCACACCGGCGCAAAAAAAGCTGCTGGCGACGTTACTGCAAAACCAAAACAACACGCTTGATTTACCGTTGCTCAATGAACAAAACGCCGTGCCACCGCGTCAGGCACAACGTCTTTGTCGTATTCTGCGTCTGGCGATCATATTTGCCAGCCGTCGACGCGACGACACATTGCCTGCAGTGCGTTTACGCGCCAATGATGATGAACTGAGTGTGATTGTGCCACAGGGTTGGCTGGAACAGCATCCGCTGCGCGCTGAAGAATTAGAGCAGGAAAGCCACTGGCAAAGTTATGTCCACTGGCCACTGTTTGTCGAAGAACAGTGACCGGCAGCTGTAAAAAGTTATAGCGTAAAGCAGAGAGCTGATTCATCAGCCTCTGCTTTTTTAATGGCTAAGATTTAATGGCTAATTGCCGCCTTTTGCTTTCGCCAGTTGCTCGCGGATTTTCTCCAGGTGGCTTTGCCCTTTCACCATGCGTTCCTGCGCGCTCACTACTTTACGTTCGCTTTCCCAGGCCAGGTCATCCTGCGGTAATTCCAGCAGGAAGCGGCTCGGTTCCGGGCGGATCAGCTCGCCGTACTGACGCCGCTCACGACAGAGTGTAAACGTCAGCTCTTTTTGTGCCCGGGTAATCCCCACGTAAGCCAGACGCCGCTCTTCGTCCACGTTATCTTCGTCGATGCTGCTCTGATGCGGCAGCAAACCTTCTTCCATACCGACCAGATACACATAAGGGAACTCCAGTCCTTTAGAGGCATGCAACGTCATCAGCTGAACCTGGTCCAGCTCTTCGTCGTTCTCGCCACGTTCCATCATGTCACGCAGCGTAAAGCGGGTGACCACCTGCGTGAGCGTCATTGGCTCATCCAGATCGGTGCCTTCCAGCATTTCCGTCATCCAGCTGAACAGCTGATTGACGTTTTTCATGCGCATTTCAGCGGCTTTCGGGCTCGGAGAAGTTTCAAACAACCAGCTTTCGTAATCAACACCGTGGATCAAATCCCGCACCGCCGCAACCGGTTCACGTTCTGCCAGCGCAGAAATATTGCCCATCCAGTGTGTGAAACGTTGCAGGGATTCCAGCCCGCGCCCCGTCAGATACTGACTCAGCCCCAGATCAAAACTGGCTTTAAACAGCCCTTTATTGCGCTGATTGGCCCATTCCCCCAGTTTTTGCAAAGTGGCGGCCCCGATTTCACGACGTGGCGTGTTAACGATACGCAGGAATGCACTGTCATCGTCCGGATTGGTGAGCACACGCAGATAAGCCAGCAGGTCTTTAATCTCTGGCCGCGAGAAGAAGGAAGTGCCGCCAGAAATCCGGTACGGGATACGGTTCTGCATCAGCATTTTTTCGAACAAACGCGACTGATGGTTGCCACGGTACAAAATCGCGTAATCACCATAAGCAGTTTTATTGATGAAGTGATGGGCAATCAGCTCGCCGACCACCCGCTCGGATTCATGATCTTCATTATTTGCCGTCACTACTTTCAGTGATTCGCCATAAGCCAGCTCTGAGAATAAACGCTTCTCGAACACATGCGGGTTATTGGCGATCAGAATGTTGGCGGCTTTCAAAATACGCTGCGTGGATCGGTAATTTTGCTCAAGCTTGATAACCTGTAACTGCGGAAAATCTTCTTTCAGCAACACCAGGTTTTGCGGCCGCGCCCCGCGCCAGGAGTAAATTGACTGGTCATCATCACCCACCACGGTGAAACGTGCGCGGTTGCCGACCAAAAGTTTCACCATCATATACTGACTGGTGTTGGTGTCCTGATATTCATCGACCAGCAGATAACGCAGCTTGTTCTGCCATCGCTCTCGCACCTCTTCATTACTTTGTAGCAATAGCGTTGGCAGCAGGATCAGGTCATCGAAATCAAGAATATTACAGGCTCGCATATGGTCATGATAAAGGCCGTAGCAGTGCGCGAAGATTTGATCGCGTTCTGATCGCGCCAGACCGGCAGCATGGGCAGGATCAACCAGATCGTTTTTCCAGTTTGAGATCGTCGATACCAGCTGCTGCAATAATGTCTTGTCGTTCTCCAGCCATTTTTCGCTCAGTTCTTTAAGCAGGGCCAGTTGGTCCTGATCATCAAATAAAGAAAAATTAGACTTCATGCCCAGGGCAGCATATTCGCGTTTGATAATTTCCAGCCCGAGCGTGTGGAACGTCGCAATCAGCAAGCCACGTGCTTCTTTGCGCCCGAGGGTTTGTGCGACGCGCTCTTTCATTTCGCGTGCGGCCTTATTGGTGAAAGTCACCGCTGCGATGTGGCGCGCCTGATAGCCACATTCGCGGATCAGGTGTGCGATTTTATTGGTAATCACCCTGGTTTTGCCGGAACCGGCACCCGCCAGAACCAGGCAGGGTCCGGTGACAAATTCCACGGCATGTTGTTGACTGGGGTTTAATCGCATGGCGTATCTTTGCTCACCTGATAGACAAGGACGGCGATTGTAGCAGAAACACCGCCTGAGATTGACAGGCTTTACGGCGCAATTTGTTGTGTATGGAATGCAGGCCGGATTCCCCCGGCGGGGTTTCAGATGTTACATTACGCCTCTGGAAACACTCTCGTAAAAAGGTCTTATCATGGCAAAAACTGCCGCAGCAATGCATATCCTGGTTAAGGAAGAAGCACAGGCACTCGATCTTCTTGAACAACTGAAGAATGGTGGTGATTTTGAAAAACTGGCTAAGAAGCATTCTACCTGCCCGTCAGGCAAGAAAGGCGGCCATTTAGGTGAATTCAAGCAAGGCGCCATGGTGCCTGCTTTCGATAAGGTGGTTTTCTCCGCACCCCTGATCGAGCCTCAGGGCCCGCTGCACACTCAGTTCGGTTACCACATCATTAAGATTTTGTACCGCAACTAAGTTCTGTCTTTGTCAGCACCCAAAGAAAGGGCACCGCATTTTCATGCAGTGCCCTTTTTATTATTTCTTAGAGACCCGAATAATTCGAGTTACAGGAAGGCGGCAAGCGAATGACAAATCGGTCGGGAACCGATTTGAACAGCGCTCGCGCTGGCCCGCAGGGTGAGCCTCAGGGACAAGGCTCATTAATCCCGATGACCTTACTCAGGTAAGTGATTCGGGTGACCGAACGCAGCCAGCACATCTGTAGCTTGAAGTATGAAGGGGGATCAGCTTGCTACCGCGATACGCTTCATATCAGTCATATAGCCACGCAAAGTGCGGCCGATTGACTCAATGGGATGGTTGCGGATCGCTTCGTTAACGTCGCGCAGTTGCGCGTTATCAACCTGCGTTTCAGCCACTGATTTGCCCAGATCGCCTGCCTGCAGCGTGGTCATGAACTCTTTCAGCAATGGCACGGCAGCGTTAGCGAACAGGTAGTTACCGTATTCAGCCGTATCCGAGATAACCACATTCATTTCGTACAGACGCTTACGTGCAACGGTGTTGGCGATCAGCGGCAGTTCGTGCAGTGATTCGTAGTAAGCAGATTCTTCGATGATGCCGGACGCCACCATGGTTTCGAAGGCCAGCTCAACGCCCGCTTTCACCATCGCAATCATCACAACGCCGTGGTCGAAGTATTCCTGCTCGGAAATTTTACCGTCGAACTGCGGTGCATTTTCGAACGCGGTTGCGCCCGTTTCTTCACGCCAGGTCAGCAGGTTTTTGTCGTCGTTCGCCCAGTCAGCCATCATGCCGCTGGAGAATTCGCCGGAGATGATGTCGTCCATGTGTTTCTGGAACAGTGGCGCCATGATCTCTTTCAGTTGTTCGGACAGCGCATAAGCACGCAGTTTCGCCGGGTTGGACAGTCGGTCCATCATCAGCGTGATGCCGCCTTGTTTCAGCGCTTCGGTAATGGTTTCCCAGCCGAACTGCAACAGTTTTTCTGCGTAGGCTTCATCAACACCGTCAGCAACCAGTTTGTCGAAGCACAACAGAGAACCCGCCTGCAGCATGCCACACAGGATAGTCTGCTCGCCCATCAGGTCAGATTTTACTTCAGCCACGAAGGAAGACTGCAGAACGCCCGCACGGTGACCGCCGGTGGCTGCTGCCCAGGCTTTGGCAATCGCCATGCCTTCGCCTTTCGGGTCGTTTTCCGGGTGAACCGCGATCAGCGTCGGTACACCGAAACCACGTTTGTATTCTTCACGCACTTCGGTACCCGGACATTTCGGGGCAACCATCACCACGGTGATGTCTTTACGGATTTGCTCGCCCACTTCAACGATGTTGAAGCCGTGGGAATAACCCAGGGTTGCGCCGTCTTTCATCAGAGGCTGAACCGCTTTTACCACCGCGCTGTGCTGTTTGTCTGGCGTCAGGTTAACCACCAGATCAGCCTGCGGGATCAGTTCTTCGTAGGTGCCGACTTTAAAGCCGTTTTCGGTCGCTTTACGCCATGAAGCTCGCTTCTCAGCAATGGCTTCTGCACGCAGGGTGTAGGACACATCCAGACCGGAATCACGCATGTTCAGCCCCTGGTTCAGGCCCTGTGCACCACAGCCTACAATCACCACTTTTTTACCTTTGAGGTAGCTGGCTTCGTCCGCGAATTCATCGCGACCCATGAAGCGGCATTTGCCCAGTTGTGCCAGCTGCTGACGCAGGTTCAGTGTGTTGAAATAGTTAGCCATGTCTTGCTCCGTTCTATCGAGGTAAGTGCTGTTATTTTTTGTTTCACCGGTGAGCCGGTGAACGCCGTGAATTCACTATATGTCATGCGACACATTGCTTAAATTGATATATTACGAAGATGATGTTGCAGATTCTGCAATATACTTCGTTTGATTCCTGTGAAACTAAAAAGCCGGGTATTCGATATGGACTTACGTGATCTGAAACTGTTTTTACATCTGGCGGAAAGCCGCCATTTTGGCCGTTCGTCAAAGGCGATGCATGTCAGCCCGTCCACATTGTCACGCCAGATCCAGCGGCTGGAAGAAGAACTCGGCCAGCCGTTATTTCAGCGTGATAACCGCACCGTGCAACTGACCAGTGCAGGTGAACAACTCAAAAACTTTGCTCAGCAAACGCTGCTGCATTATCAGCAACTGCGCAGCGGGCTGGATCAGCATGGCCCGACACTGAGCGGCGAATTGCGACTTTTTTGCTCGGTAACCGCCGCCTACAGTCATCTGCCGCCGATCCTTGACCGTTTCCGTGCGCAGCATCCGCTGGTAGAAATCAAACTCACCACCGGTGATGCCGCCGATGCGGTTGAAAAAGTTCAGTCCACCGAAGCGGATCTGGGGATCGCTGGTCGTCCGGAAAGTTTGCCGGGCAGCGTCGATTTCACACAGATCGGCGAAATCCCGATGATCCTGATTTCTCCTTCCCTGCCTTGCGCCGTACGCACACAGGTCAGCGAACCGCATCCGGACTGGTCACAAATTCCGTTCATCCTGCCGGAGCATGGTCCGGCACGAAAACGCATCGACGTCTGGTTTAAACGCAACCGCCTGAGCAATCCGCTGATTTATGCCACGGTATCCGGCCATGAAGCCATTGTCTCGATGGTCGCGCTCGGTTGCGGTATCGCACTCATTCCGTCCGTCGTGGTCGATAACAGCCCGGAACCGGTGCGCAACCGTATTTCCATTCTGGATAACGTCACGCTCGGCGCGCCGCTGGAACTGGGCGTCTGCGTGCAAAAAAAACGCCTGAACGAACCCCTGATCGACGCGTTCTGGCAATTGCTCTGAACGTTTACACCATAAAAAAGGGGCACTTTTCAGGTGCCCCGTTGAGTTTAGCCCGCCAGGAAGAAGCGGAACGCCGGATTATCACTTTCGTTATGACAGTCATAACCCAGTGCCGACAGGTTCTTTTCAAATTCCGGTTCTTGTTCGTTCAGCTCAAAGGCCGCCAGCACACGGCCAAAATCGGTGCCGTGGCTACGGTAATGGAACAACGATATATTCCAGTGCGTACCCAGCGTGTGCAGGAATTTCAGCAACGCGCCCGGTGATTCAGGGAATTCAAAGCTGTAAAGCCGCTCGCGCAGAGGCTTGGTCGGACGGCCGCCCACCATGTAACGGACATGCAGTTTCGCCATTTCATCATCGGACAAATCCACGACCTGATAGCCGTCATGATTGAGTTCCGCGATGATTTCCTGACGTTCCGCATGGCCGCGTGTCAGACGCACACCGACAAAAATGCAGGCATTATCCGCATCGGCGTAACGGTAGTTGAACTCCGTTACCGAACGGCCACCCAGCAACTGACAAAACTTCAGGAAACTGCCTTTACGCTCAGGAATAGTCACTGCCAGCAGCGCTTCACGTTGCTCACCCAGTTCACAGCGTTCCGACACATAACGCAGACCGTGGAAATTGACGTTCGCGCCGGAAAGCACATGCGCCAGTCGCTCACCCTGAATATTGTGCTGCTGCACATATTTTTTCAGCCCCGCCAGCGCCAGCGCACCGGAAGGCTCAGCAATGGCGCGGACGTCTTCGAACAAATCTTTCACGGCAGCGCAAATTGAATCACTGTCGACGGTGATGACGTCATCAAGATATTCGCGACACAAACGGAACGTTTCGTTGCCGATACGTTTCACTGCCACGCCTTCCGCAAACAAACCCACACGCGCCAGATCAACCGGTTCACCGGCATCCATTGCCGCGCGCAGGCAGGCAGAATCTTCAGCTTCGACACCGATGACCTGAATCTGTGGCATCAATTGTTTGATCAGCACGGCGACGCCGGCGGCCAGACCACCACCGCCGACCGGGACGAATACGCGGTCAAGATGCGCATCCTGTTGCAGCAACTCCATTGCCAGCGTGCCCTGCCCGGCTATCACCGCCGGATGGTCAAATGGCGGCACAAACGTCATGCCCTGTTCCTGCGACAGCGTGATCGCTTTGGCTTTCGCCTCATCGAAATTGGCGCCATGCAGCAAAACTTCGCCGCCGAAGTTACGCACGGCATCCACTTTGATATCTGCTGTGGCAACCGGCATCACAATCAGCGATTTGATGCCTTTTTTGGTCGCCGATAACGCAACACCCTGCGCGTGATTTCCCGCAGACGCGGTGATGACACCACGCGCAGCCTGTTCTTCCGTCAGGCTGGCGATCATCGAATAGGCGCCGCGCAGTTTAAAACTGTGAACGGCCTGGCGATCCTCCCTCTTCACCAGAATGGTGTTACCCAGCCGGGAAGAGATCTTTTCCATGACCTGCAAAGGCGTCACCTGCGCGACTTCATAAACCGGCGCACGCAGTACGGCACGCAGATATTCTGCGCCGCACGGCTGGTCGGGTAGAGGTTGTGATACCGCCATGACTGTCAGCCTCCCAGCTTAGACTTGTCGCGTACTGCGCCTTTGTCCGCGCTGGTTGCCAGCAATGCGTAAGCACGCAGCGCCAGAGAAACCACACGTTCACGGTTTTTCGGCGTCCAGGCTTTGTCGCCGCGGGCCAGTTCAGCTTCGTGACGCGCCGCCAGTTCTGCCGCGGGCACATCCAGCACCATTTTGCGGTTTGGAATATCGATGTCGATGATGTCGCCATCTTCCACCAGCGCAATCAGACCACCGCTGCCCGCTTCCGGAGAAACGTGACCGATAGATAAACCGGAAGTGCCGCCCGAGAAACGGCCATCGGTGATCAGCGCACACTCTTTGCCGAGCCCCATGGATTTCAGGTAAGTGGTCGGATACAGCATTTCCTGCATGCCCGGCCCGCCTTTCGGCCCTTCGTAACGGATAACCACAACGTCGCCGGAAACCACTTTGCCGCCGAGGATCGCGGAAACGGCATCATCCTGGCTTTCGTACACTTTTGCCGGACCACGGAAGGTCAGGTTGGATTCATCCACGCCTGCGGTTTTAACGATGCTGCCCGCTTCGGCGATGTTGCCGTAAAGCACGGCCAGACCACCGTCTTTACTGAATGCATGCTCAAACGAACGGATACAACCGTCGGCGCGGTCATCATCCAGCGTGTCCCAGCGGCAGTCCTGCGAGAAAGCCTGCGTGGTGCGGATACCGGCGGGACCCGCGCGGAACATTTTTTTCACGGCTTCGTCTTGGGTCAGCATAATGTCGTACTGATCCAGCGTCTGGTTCAGGGTCAGGCCCAGGATGTTTTTCACGTCGCGGTTCAGGAGATTAGCGCGATCCAGTTCCCCCAGAATCGCCAGCACGCCCCCTGCCCGGTGCACATCTTCCATGTGATATTTCTGGGTGCTTGGCGCGACCTTACACAGATGCGGCACTTTGCGTGACAGACGGTCAATGTCGGTCATGTCGAATTCAATTTCGCCTTCCTGCGCTGCCGCCAGCAGATGCAGTACAGTGTTGGTCGAGCCGCCCATCGCGATATCCAACGTCATGGCATTTTCGAAAGCCGCTTTGCTGGCAATGCTGCGCGGCAGTGCGCTGACATCGTCCTGCTCGTAATAACGTTTGGTCAGCTCAACGATGCGACGACCGGCATTCAGGAACAGATCTTTACGGTCAGCATGGGTAGCCAGCAATGAACCGTTACCCGGCTGGGAAAGCCCCAGCGCTTCGGTCAGACAGTTCATAGAGTTTGCGGTGAACATCCCGGAACACGAACCGCAGGTCGGACAGGCAGAACGTTCGATTTGTTCGCTGTCGGCATCGCTGACGTTCGGGTTTGCGCCTTGAATCATCGCATCGACCAGGTCGAGTTTGATGATTTTGTCAGACAGTTTGGTTTTCCCGGCTTCCATCGGGCCACCGGAAACAAAGATCACCGGAATGTTCAGGCGCAGTGACGCCATCAGCATTCCCGGAGTGATTTTGTCGCAGTTGGAAATACACACCATGGCATCGGCGCAGTGCGCGTTAACCATGTATTCCACCGAGTCAGCAATCAGTTCACGTGAAGGCAATGAATACAGCATGCCACCATGCCCCATGGCGATCCCGTCATCCACCGCGATCGTGTTGAATTCTTTCGCCACGCCGCCGGACGCTTCGATTTGTTCAGCAACCAGCTTACCCAGATCGCGCAGGTGCACGTGCCCCGGTACAAACTGGGTGAATGAGTTAACGACGGCGATAATTGGCTTACCGAAATCGTTGTCCGTCATGCCAGTGGCACGCCATAAAGCGCGGGCACCAGCCATGTTGCGGCCATGAGTCGTGGTGTGGGAACGGTACTTAGGCATGCTCTGTTCACTCCAAATCATTTCTGTTTAGCAGGCTGCGCCATCGCCGCCTGCGCAATTCTTATTCTTTTGATTATTGAGGGTTAATTGGATCCAGCCAACCCCATTTGTCTTCGGTTTTGCCGGTGAACAGGCCGAAGAATGCATCCTGAATTTGTTTGGTGACCGGACCCCGTTTGCCGATACCGACCTGGATGCCGTCAACACTGCGCACCGGCGTGATTTCTGCGGCGGTGCCGGACATGAAGACTTCGTCTGCCAGATACAGCGATTCACGGGACAGAACTTGCTCACGCACTTCCAGTCCCAGATCTTTCGCCAGTTTAATAATAGCGTCACGGGTGATACCCGGCAGCGCGGAAGAGGTAAACGGAGGCGTGAATAAAATGCCTTCTTTCACTTCAAACAGGTTTTCGCCAGCACCTTCAGATACATAGCCATGGATGTCCAGCGCAATACCTTCCTGATAACCGTGACGACGTGCTTCGCTGCCGACCAGCAGGGAAGACAGGTAGTTACCCCCCGCTTTGGCGGCCGTTGGAATGGTGTTTGCTGCAACGCGGTTCCATGAAGACACCATCGCATCGATGCCCTGTTCCAGCGCTTCTTCACCCAGATACGCGCCCCACGGGAAGGCTGCGATGATTACATCAGTTTTGTAGCCGTCCGGCGGGTTAACGCCCATTCCCACATCGCCAACAAACACCAGCGGACGGATATAGGCACTGACCAGATTGTTTTTGCGCAGAGTTTCACGGCAAGCTTCCATCAGCTCATCCACGCTCTGGGAAACAGGCATACGATAAATTTTTGCGGAATCGCGCAGACGCTGCATGTGTTCACGGTGACGGAATACGACCGGGCCTTTATGGGAGTCGTAGCAACGCACGCCTTCGAAAACGGAAGTGCCGTAATGCAGTGCGTGTGACATGACATGGACTTTAGCTTCAGCCCACGGCACCATTTCACCATTGAACCAAATGTAATCAGCTTTCTTCGTCATTCTTCTCGTTCCTTTACTCACGCATTCGCGCGTATTTGTTGTGATGTATGTTGCTGGATCTCGACACACGCGACATCCATAAGTTTGCGTAACTGTGAAGACAGTAAATCTACCGGACGCTGACTGGCAACGGTCAATTCGATATTTATATTTTCCGCATTGACCATCGGCGTCATGTTCATTGCGCACACCTGAAAACCACGGTGACGGACCACGCGTAATACGCGCTCTAACATTTCGGGACGGAAACGGGCCTGAATTGAGACGTTATGTTGCATCATGATATTTTCTCCAGCATGGTTTCGTTGCCTGCGCCCGGTGGAACCAGTGGCCAGACATTCTCATTTTCATCGATAGAAACCTGGAGCAAATACGGACCTTCACTGTTGAAGAAAGCGTCCAGAGCGGCATCGACTTGATCTTTACGGTGGATACGTTGGCCGGGGATATTGAATGCGCTGGCCAGCGTGACAAAATCGGGGTTATCGGAGAGGTTGGTTTCACTGAAGCGTCCGTCGAAGAACAATTCCTGCCACTGTCGAACCATCCCTAACCGCTGGTTATCCAGCAACAGGATTTTAACGGGCAACTGTTTTCGCTTGATGGTGCCCAGTTCCTGAACGTTCATCATGAATGAACCGTCGCCAGATACGCAGATCACCATATCGTCCGGGCGGGCAACTTGTGCACCGACTGCGGCAGGTACGCCGAAACCCATCGTGCCCAGACCACTGGAGGTGATGAAGTTTTCCGGACGGGTGAACTGCATATGTTGCGCGGTCCACATCTGATGCTGGCCAACGTCGGTGGTCACGACGGTATTGGCTGATTTACGGTCAGAGATTTGTTTCAGTAACAACGGCGCATAAATCGCTTCACCCGGGTGGTCATAGCGCCATTCGCCCTGCGCTTTCAGCGTCATCACTTCATCACGCCATGCGTTGATGTTCAGAGGTTGTTGCAGCGCCGGTAACAGCAAGTTCAGATCACCCTGCAGCGCCACATGCGCCTGACGCAGTTTGTTCAGCTCAGCCGGGTCGATATCCATGTGGATAACCACGGCATCTGGCGCAAAGGTATTCAGCTTGCCGGTCACACGGTCATCGAAACGCGCACCAACGGCAATCAGCAAATCGCAGGACTGAACGGCCAGATTCGCCGCTTTGGTACCGTGCATTCCCAGCATACCCAGATAACACGGGTCGCTGGCATCCGGTGCCCCCAGACCTTTCAACGTTGCTACCGCAGGAATACCTGTCGCAGAAATGAATTCGCGCAATGCCGGGACGGCCTGTGCGATACCGACACCG
Source organism: Rahnella sp. PD4 (assembly GCF_049199325.1). Lineage (NCBI taxonomy): Bacteria > Pseudomonadati > Pseudomonadota > Gammaproteobacteria > Enterobacterales > Yersiniaceae > Rahnella > Rahnella sp. PD4. Next base: position 118,346 of record NZ_JBLZQF010000012.1, read on the forward strand.
CCACCGACGTAAACCATCGGTTTTTGCGCGGTGGTGATCATGGCATAGGCTTGTTGTAATTCAGTGGCAGAGTGCGGGAACGTTTCTTCAACGGCGACCAGATGCGGCGGTAATTCACCGACGGCCAGCTGGATATCTTTCGGGATGTCGATCAGAACCGGGCCCGGACGACCGGAGCTGGCGATGGCAAAGGCTTCAGCCATGATTTCCGGCAGCGCTTCCAGAGATTCAACCAGAAAGCTGTGTTTGGTACAGGCCAGGGACAAACCTAACACATCGATTTCCTGAAAGGCATCGGTGCCAATGAAGGCGGAACCAACCTGTCCGGTGATGGCCACCAGCGGAACGGAATCTAAAAGTGCGTCGGCCAGGCCGGTGATCAGGTTGGTCGCGCCAGGACCGGAAGTGGCGATACAGACGCCGACTTTTCCGGTAGAACGGGCATAGCCGATGGCAGCCATTGCGGCACCCTGCTCATGCCGGCACAACAGGTGTTCTACGCCGCCGTCATACAATGCATCGTATACCGGCATGATTGCCCCGCCAGGATAACCAAATACAGTATTTACACCCTGCGCACGCAACGCTTGTACTACCCATTGTGCTCCGTTCATCTTTATTCTCCTGCCTTTTTGCGACAAGTGCAGAATATTATGCTGTTGCTCATTTTCCGACCCCGCCTCTCTGTTCTCTGAAATTCCTGACCAAAAAAAAAACCCCGGACCTTTCGGTGCGGGGTTTCTTTTCAGGTTCAGGCTTGTTTAATAAGCCTTTCTTCGTCCAAGTGCAGCCCCGCACGGTGGGATAATAATCACCACCACGCTAATCACGACTAGGCTAACTACGAGGAGAAGGGCTTTCATTTTTAGTTTTCTAAAATTCATATTGCGAACGATTGCCTACAGAGTTACCACAGTAAGATGATTAATGACAACACTTTTCTTGCGTTATTATTTGCAGCCCGTTGCAGAATTCGTGAAAAATCGTCTGAAAAATCAGACCTTAGCGCGATGATCAGTACTTTGATTATTTATTGTTCCGGCAATCGCTTTTCCGCGCGTATCACGGCCAAATGCTACCAGAACAGAAATCAGGATAGCGACGGTGCCGGCCACCATCGCCATCGCCAGTCCGTAATTATGCCCGTGGCTTTCTGCAATGTAGGCCTGAAGTGTCGCATTGACTGAAGCGATCAGATTACCGAGTTGGTAAACAAAACCCGGCAGAACAGCCCGCGTATTGGCTGGCACCAGTTCGGTCAGATAAGTCGGCACGACACCCCATGCGCCCTGCACCATAAACTGCATCAGGAACGCGCCCAACCCCAGCATCCATGAACCGCCGGAGAAAGCCCATAAAGGAATGACCGGCAATGAAAGTAACGCAGCAATAATAATCGCTTTTTTACGGCCAATTTTCTCCGACAGCGAACCGAAGAATACCCCACCGATAATTGACGCGATATTGTAGCTAATGGCGATTAAACTGACGGTATGTGCATCAAAACCATGCTGAACTTTGAGGAATGTCGGATAGAGATCTTGTGTACCGTGGCTGAAGAAATTAAAACCCGCCATCAGTACAACCAGATACACACACAGCTTCCAGTTTTTCTTCAGCACCGGCATCAGAGCCGTGCTCTCATTACGCTCCCGTGCCGCCAGCCAGACCGGTGATTCCTGCACTTTAAACCAGATAAATGGCAGAAGAAAAATCGGAACAGCTCCGATGACAAACATCCCGCGCCAGCCGACGGTTTCGGACAGCAGACCATACACCACCGCCGCCAGCAGATAACCAAACGGATAACCCGCCTGGAAAATCCCCGACATCACACCACGGGAACGGTCAGGTATGGTTTCCATCGCCAGAGAAGAAGCTACTCCCCAGACACCGCCCATCGCAATGCCATAAATTACGCGAAGGATGAGAAAAACCATCAGTGAAGGTGCCGCCGCAGTACACAGCTCGAAAAAAGAAAACAGTGCGATATTCACCATCAGCACCGGTTTGCGTCCATACTTTTCCGCTGCTCGTCCGAACAGCAACGCCCCAATCGGCCGCACGGCCAACGTCAGCAGAATGGCCAGTGTCACCTGTTTGATATCCACCTGAAAGGCCGAAGCAATATCACTGAGCAGGAAGACTAAAATAAAGAAATCGAAAGCGTCGAGAGTCCAGCTCAGAAAGCTGGCGATGGCAACATTACGCTGCCGGGAAGTCCAACCAAACATGGGTGAGTCCCTATTCCGGAATAACTGTAGGCGGTGCACTCACCAGGAAATTGCGGAAAACCCCTGGTCAGGCAGAGAGATGTTAATTGGTGTCTGCATTTGTTTATTTATTGTTAAATACAGCAAGATTAAACACCTCTGCCGGTATCATCGGCAACTTAATTAGGCCGCTAATTTGTTTCGAGAGCCCTCAAACTGTTAAGGAGTATTACTGTCATTGCGGGACTGCTCGCATTCCTCTAGGTTAAGCTGCTGACTTGCAGATTATTTTTCCATGACATTACACATTGCAGAAATTCTCTCCCCGAAAGCGTTCCTGACTCAGGCATGCTGCTGTCAGGAGATCTCATAGCAAAGGAAAAAGCATGTCATTAGCCGTGGTGTATACCCGCGCATCGCTGGGGGTTCAGGCACCGGGTGTCTCGGTTGAAGTTCATATCAGCAATGGATTACCCGCCCTGACATTGGTAGGTTTGCCCGAAACCACTGTCAAGGAGGCCAGAGATCGGGTTCGCAGCGCCATCATCAACTGCGGGTTCACTTTTCCCGCAAAACGCATCACCGTCAATCTTGCGCCTGCTGATTTACCCAAAGAAGGGGGCCGGTATGATTTGTCCATCGCGCTGGCGATTCTGGTGGCCTCAGAGCAACTTCAGGGCGATAAGCTTGAAGAGTACGAATTTCTGGGTGAGCTCGGTCTTTCTGGTGCGTTGCGCAGCGTGAATGGCGCGATTCCGGCGGCACTGGAGGCAAAAAAAGAAGGCCGGGTGTTGATCCTGCCGCAAAGTAATCAAACGGAAATGACGCTGCTGGAGCCCGGTGTGGCGCTGGTTGCCGGGCATTTATTGCAGGTCTGCGCGTTTATACAGGGAGAAAGTAGCCTGCCACCGATTGAATTCCCGGCACAACCGACCCGGCTTGCGCATCAGCCTGATATTGCCGATATTATCGGGCAGGAGCAATCAAAGCGCGCGCTCGAAGTAGCGGCAGCGGGAGGGCATAATCTATTACTGATTGGACCGCCCGGTACTGGAAAAACCATGCTGGCCAGCCGGTTGCCCGGATTATTGCCGCCCATGAGTAACGAGGAAAAGCTGGAAACCGCCGCCATTGCCAGCCTGGTGTATAACCCGGAAGAAAACGATGAATTCTCCCGTATTCGCCCTTTCCGTGCTCCGCATCACAGCACTTCAATGAGCGCACTGGTGGGCGGCGGCTCGTTACCCAGACCAGGAGAAATATCGCTGGCACATAACGGCGTATTGTTTCTCGACGAACTGCCTGAGTTTCAGCGGCAGGTTCTCGATGCTTTGCGCCAACCCATGGAATCAGGCGAAATCACTATTTCCCGCGCGAGGGCGAAAGTGCGCTATCCGGCAAGGACACAGCTGATTGCAGCGATGAATCCCAGCCCGACAGGACATTATCAGGGCATTCATAACCGTACGCCGCCACAGCAGGTTTTACGCTATCTGAGCCGGCTTTCCGGTCCGTTTCTCGACAGATTCGATCTGTCGATTGAAGTCCCGCTCCTGCCGCCCGGCATTTTGAGCCAGCAGAACTCGACGCCCGCGCTCAGGGAAAGTAGTGTGCACGTGCGGGAACGGGTGTTGATCGCCAGAGAAATTCAGTTAAAACGCGCAGGAAAAATCAACGCGCACCTGAGCAGCAGCGAAGTGGAGACGTACTGCGGGTTAACCAAAGCAGATGCTGAATTTCTGGAAGAGGTGCTGCATAAACTGGGATTGTCTGTCAGGGCCTGGCACCGCATTCTGAAAGTGGCAAGAACACTGGCGGATCTGGGGGGCATAGAATCGATTGAAAGGCGACATCTTGCGGAGGCGTTAAGCTATCGCAGCATGGATAGGCTATTGTTAAACCTGCATAAGAGTCTGGCATAAAAAACGGGGCATCGCCCCGTTTCATTAGTCATCACTTTCCGTGTAGTCTTCTACAGCGTCGGCCTGCGGTTTACCGCCAGACAACGTGTGGAATTTCTTCGGACGACGCGTGCGGACAATGTATTTGTTCCACACTTTTTCTGCATCCGTGACAGGTTCGCGTGTACCGCGGCAAACCTCCAGGAACAGTTTTTCTTCGTCGGTAACGGGCTCACGTTTTCCCAGATCCAGCTCGTTAAACGCGAAGCCGTAACGTTCTAGCATTTGCGCTTCTTTAATGGTGAAATCGCCATGCCGGGAGAACCCGCGAGGGTAATGTTTATTATCAAAAAAACGACTTGTCGTGGTGAAGCTTTCCGCCATCTGACACGCTCCTAATTCTCTCATGGTCGTGCTGTTATGGCGCGGAGTATTAGTTAGGCTTGACATTGTGTAAAACAAAACATTTAAATCTTAACGACAAAAAATATTGGAGATAGTTTTGGACACGGAATTACTGAAAACCTTTTTGGAGGTCAGTAGAACTCGCCACTTTGGTCGGGCGGCGGAATCCCTTTACCTGACGCAATCTGCTGTCAGCTTTCGTATCCGACAACTGGAAACTCAACTGGGCGCCAATTTATTCACACGGCATCGCAATAACATCCGCTTAACGCCCGCAGGAGAACGTCTGCTGCCTTATGCCGAGAACCTGATGTCAACGTGGCAGATGGCGAAAAAAGAGGTTGTACGCTCGTTACAGCACACAGAATTGTCGATTGGTGCCACGGCGTCACTCTGGGAAGCTTATCTGACACCGTGGATGCAGTCTCTGTACACTCAGCGGGGTACGCTGAGACTGGAGGCGCGCATTGCCCTTCGTCAGTCGCTGGTGAAGCAATTGCATGAAAGACAATTGGATTTGCTGATTACCACCGAGCCACCAAAGATGGACGAACTCTCAAGTCAGTTGCTGGGTAATTTCTCGTTACGACTTTTCTCATCAAAGAAAACGGTCAGAGGCGAACAGTCGCCCTATGTGAAGCTGGAATGGGGCGCTGATTTTCCTCAGCAGGAAAAATTACAAAATAGCGATCAGGAACCGATACTGACCACAACCTCTGCGCATCTGACGCGTCAGTTGCTGGAAAATACCGGAGGCTGTGCGTTTCTGCCTGCGCACTGGGCTAAAGAATATCCACAACTGGCCGCACATGAAGATGTTCCGCCGGTGATCCGCCCGCTTTACGCCGTCTGGCTGCAAACCAGCGATCAGCAGGTTTTGATCCGTCAGTTACTCAAAACGCCGCTGATCACTAATTTCTGACACCGTCCTGTTTCAGGACGGTTCTGGCCGCGGATGCCGCGCTCTTCTGGCTGTCCAGAAGCTGCCCATCCCTTTTTGCAATCCGATGAAAACAAACAATAAAACGCCCATCACGATTTTGGTCCACCATGAACTCAGCGTACCATCGAAGGTGATATAGGTTTGGATCAGCCCCTGAATGAGCACACCAAACAAGCTGCCTAAAACAGTGCCTACGCCACCACTCAGTAATGTCCCGCCGATCACGACAGAAGCAATAGCATCCAGTTCAACACCACTCGCTGCGAGAGCATAGCCCGCAGAAGTGTAAAGGGAGAAAATAATGCCGGATAACACCGCCAGCGTGCTGGATAGCATATAGATATAAATCGTGGTCCGCCGCACAGGCACCCCCATCAGCGCAGCCGATACATTGCTGCCACCGACGGCATAGACGTTGTTACCGAATCGCGTACGATGCGCCAGAATAATGCCGCCAAGCACCACCAATAGCATGACCAGAGCCAGCAAGGTAAAACGACCACCACCGGGCATTTTCCAGGCATAATTGGCGAGGAAGTCATAAACCGGATGATTAATCGGCAACGATTCTTCCGAAACAATAAAACTCATACCGCGCACAAAAAACATGCCCGCCAGCGTGATGATGAAAGCCGGCAGTTTCAGCGTATCAATGATCCAACCCATCAGCGCACCAAAGATAGCTCCCATCAACAGGACGATGACAAAAGCATAACCCGGTGCGATGCCATAAGTGCCGATAAGTTTCGCCAGCAAAACGCCGGTGAAAGCGATAACAGAACCTACTGACAGGTCGATACCACCTGACAAGATGACAAAGGTCATCCCCACGGCCACGATGCCAAGAAATGCGTTATCCGTGAGCAAATCAAAAAACACCCGTGTGGAGGCAAAACCAGGAAATTGCGTAAAGCAATAGGCGTATCCGGCCAGAAAAACCGCAATAGTAATCAGCAGGGGCAGATTTCTTTTGAGCATTATCCCTTCCTCCGGAACAGATTACTGAGCGAAACGCGGGGCGATTGCACCACCAGTACCGCAAGCACCACCAGCGCTTTCAGCACCAGGTTGAATTCCGGTTTGAAGCCGGAGAGCAAAATGCCGGTATTCATTCCCTGAATGATTAGTGCACCGACAACTGAAAGAAGCAGGTTAAAACGTCCACCCAGCAACGAGCCACCACCGATGACGACGGCAAGTATGGCATCAAGTTCCAGCCATAATCCGGCATTATTGGCATCTGCACCGCGAATATCGGCGGTGACGATAACACCCGCAACAGCCGCGCAAATCCCACAAATAACGTAAGTGGAGATCAGCACTAAACGAGCATTTACGCCGGCGTTATAAGCAGAACGGATATTGATACCCACGGATTCGATAAACAGGCCAAGTGCCGTTTTCCGTGTCAGCACCCAGACCAGAACCAGCATGACGACGGCAATAATCACCGGCATTGGCAGGTAGAATAAAGACCCGCTGCCGAACTGCGACAGGCCATTGTGCTCGAACGTGACGATCTGTCCTTGCGTAATCAGCTGCGCGATACCGCGCCCTGCAACCATCAGCATCAGCGTGGCAACAATCGGCTGAATTTGCAGGACAGCGACCAGAAAGCCATTCCACAAACCGCATATTGCGCCCACCCCGACCGAGGCCAGCAAGACTATCATTAGCGGATATCCTTGCACCGTCATGGTCGCGGCTGTCGCGCCGGCAATCGCCATGACTGCACCGACGGAAAGGTCGATGCCGCCGGTCGCGATAACCAGTGTCATTCCGAGTGCCAGCAAAGCGACAGGCGCACCACGGTTGAAAATATCAACCAGGCTGCCAAACAAACGGCCATCCTGAATATGAATTGAGAAAAAGCCCGGGGCGACCAGACTGTCGATCACTAATATTGCGAAGAAAGCGCCGATTTGCGTGGCGCCTTTAGGAAATACCCATCTTACTTTGCGCGGTTTTCCCGTCATTGGCAGGCTCCTGTTGTTCATCACTGTCTCCTCATTGCGCCGCAATGGCTTTCATAATGGCTGGCACGGAGATATCAGCCTGATCAATTTCGGCAACATGACGACGGTCGCGTAAGACGACAATACGATCGGCATAGCCCGCCAGTTCTTCCAGTTCAGATGAAACAACCAGTAACGCCAGGCCTTCGTCGCAAAGTTTTTCAATCAGACGAATAATTTCTGCATGCGCACCGACATCAATGCCGCGGGTAGGTTCATCAAGAATGAGGAAACGGGGATGAGTCGCAAGCCAGCGGGACAGCAACACTTTTTGCTGATTACCGCCGGAAAGATACTGAATTTCCTGTTCAGTGCCGGGCGTACGAATGCCCAGTAATTTGATAAATTTCTCGGCTATCTGATGCTGTTCCTTCATGGGCAAAGGACGCAACCAGCCACGCTGAGCCTGTAAGGCAAGAATGATATTTTCTCGCACCGTGGCCGCGCCGATAATGCCATCAGTTTTGCGATCTTCCGGGCAGTAACCAAAACCCAGTTTCGCCGCCTTTCTGGGTGTGCTGATGGTTTCTTCTTTACCATTGACGTGCGCCTTGCCACTGTCATGCCCTTTAATGCCGAAAATCAGCTGAGCGGTTTCTGTCCGTCCGGATCCCAGTAAACCCGCCAGCCCGACGATTTCACCCCGACGCACTTTTAAATCAAAATTTTCGACCACCCCGCGACGACCATAGTCTTTGAAATCGACTAACGGTTGCCCGGTCACATTTCTATGCTCAGTCCGTTTGAGCAGGTTTTCATCAAAACTGTGTCCCAGCATCATCGGCACGAGATCAATACGCGGTAAATCCACCGTTCGTTCAGACCCGACGTGCTTACCATTTCGCAAAACGGTGATCCGGTCACTGATGCGGTAAACCTGATCGAGGAAATGGGTCACGAAAATCATTCCCACCCCTTTATCACGCAATTGCATCAAAATATCGAGCAGCATACTGACTTCTTTGGCATCGAGACTGGCGGTGGGTTCATCAAGAATTAAAACCTGCGCGGACAGATCAACAGCGCGGGCGATTGCCACGATTTGCTGAATCGCGATGGAGTAGGTTGAAAGTGGCTGGCTGACATCCAGATGCAGGCCATAACCTTCCAAAAGTGCTTCGGCTTGTTGTTCCATCTTGCGCTGATTGACCAGCCCGAAACGGGTTGGCTCGCGCCCGATGAACAGATTGGCAGCGACAGAGATATTCGGCAGAAGATTGACTTCCTGATATACCGTACCAATTCCCAGCGACTGAGCATCGGCAGTATCAATTGGCTCGATCGGTTTTCCGTTAAGGAAGACCTGCCCCGCAGAACGTTTATAGACACCGGTAAGGGCTTTAATCATTGTTGATTTGCCAGCACCGTTCTCACCCAAAAGTGCGACGATCTCACCGCTTTCGAGGGTAAAGTCGACATTTTCCAGCGCTTTTACACCGGGAAATTCGACCGATAAGCCGCGCACTTCGAGCAGCGTTTTTGAAACTGGATTATCCGTCACGTCACTACTCCTGCTGCATTCGCGATAAGCGAAAAGGGAATAATTATTACCGGTTTGTCAGTAAGACAAACCGGTAAACCGGCTTAATAACCCATGTCTTTTTTCATGTCGTATTCTTTCTGAGCCATATCAGGAAGGATCAACGCGGACTGAGTCTGAATGAATTTCTTAGGCTGGGTACCATCCTTTTTCATTGCGATCAGCGCATCAAATGCCGGGCCAGCCATGTTCGGTGTCAGTTCAACAGATGCGTTTGCTTCGCCCGCTAACATCGCTTTGTAGATGTCCGGTACACCATCAATTGATACGATTTTGATTTGTGAACCCGGTTTCAAACCAGCTTCTTTGATAGCCTGGATAGCACCGATCGCCATGTCGTCGTTATGAGCGTAAACGGCACAAATGTTCTTACCGTTTTGTTCGGCCTTGATGAAGCTTTCCATTACTTCTTTGCCTTTACTGCGGGTGAAGTCTCCGGACTGCGAACGGATAATTTTGATGTTTGGCGCAGATTTCAACGCATCTGCAAATCCTTTTTTACGATTTAACGCCACACTGGCACCGACCGTTCCCTGCAATTCGACAACATTACATGGTTTGCCAGCAGCATCCTTAACCAGCCAGTCCCCCGCTACCTTACCCTCATACACGCTGTCTGAAGCCACTGCAGCGGTGTACAGAGACGGATCACTGACTTCGATCGTACGGTCTAACAGGAATACAGGGATCTTAGCTTCTTTAGCTTCGGTCAAAACCGGGGCCCAGCCCGTAGCCACAACGGGAGCGATAAAAATGGCATCAACACCTTGTGCGATGAATGAGCGTATTGCTTTGATTTGGTTTTCTTGTTTTTGCTGGGCATCAGCGATTTTCAGTGTTATGCCGCGTTTTTCTGCTTCTGATTTAGAGACTTTTGTTTCCGCAGAACGCCACCCAGACTCAGAACCGATCTGCGAAAAACCCACAACCAGCGGAGCCGCCTGAACTGTGCCACTAAGGACTGTCGCTACTGCTGCTGCCACAAATAAGCGTTTATACATATTTCTTTCCTCATGTGTAGTCTGAGCTACTTTTTGTTATGACTCGTAGGGTACGGCGAGGACGATTACCCGACATGCATTCATCCGCTACGACAGTTCTGTCGGAAAAAGGATACAAGCAATGCTGTCAGGCGCTGATAGTCGTCATAAGACGATGATTAGGTTTAGTACATAGAGAAAATGGGAGCATGAGCGAAGTCACATACGGGGAGAACAATCAATTCGTGCATGTATTCAGCCAAAACATGACAAAAAACAACTAGCAAGAATGGAGGTTTTGAGCCCTGTCGGTGCAAAAAACCCTGAACAGGGGGATTAAGAAGCAAAGATTAAACAAGGAAGAAGGGCTTCAGAAAATTAAGACGAAAAAAAACCCCTCGCTTTCGCGAAGGGTTTAAATATGGCAGGGGCGGAGAGACTCGAACTCGCGACACCCGGTTTTGGAGACCGGTGCTCTACCAACTGAGCTACGCCCCTAAATTGTGCTTACTATTATGCCTGCTAATTTAGCAGGCATAATTTTTAATAATTGGCGGAACGGACGGGGCTCGAACCCGCGACCCCCTGCGTGACAGGCAGGTATTCTAACCAACTGAACTACCGCTCCACCGGTTCTTTCACACGCATCAGCAACCGGCTGATGCCTGTTTG
>NZ_JBLZQF010000013.1:0-118093 GCF_049199325.1 Rahnella sp. PD4
CTGGCGGCACTAGCGCGGTGGTCCCACCTGACCCCATGCCGAACTCAGAAGTGAAACGCCGTAGCGCCGATGGTAGTGTGGGGTCTCCCCATGCGAGAGTAGGGAACTGCCAGGCATCAAATAAAGCGAAAAGCCCCGTACGAAAGTGCGGGGCTTTTGGCTATGGGGAATTTGAGTAATAAAAGAGGAGTAGTGCCTACTGTTTTTGCTGATTTTCCAGCCATCTGATGACAAACTTTCCAATCTCTTCTATCTCATTTATATTCAAGACGCTAATTGCCTTTGAAATATTCCCTGAAAAGCAATCGCTGGCTACCGCAACAACATGCTTATCAATTAACTGCTCCAGTGCTTTCCCTGTTCCTTCCCTGTGCAGGACGATTTTATCGATCTCTTCATGCTTAAAGCCCTCAACGAGAATCATATCCAGTTTATGGTAGTCAAAACGCGTTGCCAGATATTCAAGATTGAGCTGATCCTGCCCCGGCGTTTCAGTCATCAACGCCCACCGGCTATTACTGGCAACCATCGTCTGGTCTGCACCAGCTTTCCGTAACTCAAAGCTGTCTTTTCCTGGGGTATCAACATCTACTTCATGATGGGTATGTTTTATCAGGCCGGTTTTTATGCCCTGCTGACGCAGGTAAGGAATGAGTTGCTTCAGCAATGTAGTTTTCCCTGTCCCGCTGTAAGCGACGATTCCAAGCAATGGAATTTGTGTGTTTCTCATCTTGAGAGATCCTGGTGACGGGTTTTCCAGAGAGCTACGTCTTCAGGCGTATTGAGATTGGAAAAGGCGGTGGAGTCACCGAACAATACTGATTTTGCCCCAATATTATCAAGAAAAATCATGAGTTTCCTGTCGCCATTATCAAGATATGCCGTCAGTGCCGGGATCAGACTCCGGTTTAACAGGCAAAGTGTCGGATGTTCACGCTCTGGGTCGCAGGCATATACAGCCTGTTGCCCTGCTGTGTTTGCTAAAAAAGCTTCAGTGAGATTTGCCGGGAAGTCTGGAACATCGCAGGGAACGAACAGTGCCCATTCTGTTTTGCTCACTGATAGTGCTGCAAGCATCCCGGCAAGGGGGCCGGAAAAATCCTGTATCTTGTCAGGGGCTGTCCGCAAATTTCGGCCATACTGTTCCATATTCCTGTTACAGCTGATGAGGATCTCACCGACCTGCGGGCGTAACCTTTCAGCGATATGTTCAAATAAAGGCTTACCCTGGATTTCAATAAGCCCTTTATCTTGTCCCATTCTGCTCGAACGTCCGCCGGCTAAAATAACGCCGGTAATTTCATGCTTATCCATAATGTCCACTCACAAAACATCTATATTCCGTTTATTGTAACGTCTTACCATGAGGCCAGGCAGGTTTTAACTGGATCCCCCGCCAGCTTGTGCTTTCCCTCAAGAAATAACCCTGTTATTTTTAGGGTTTGTAACTGAGCTGAAAAGGAACATCATGAAAGAACATCGCATAAATGAGTTGATTGAGCTGCTTCATCCTGCCTGGAAGGAAGATTCCGATCTTAATCTGGTGGAGTTTATCCAGAAGCTGGCGACAGAATGTGGTTATCAGGGCCCATTAGGCGAACTCAGTGATGACACACTAATTTATCATCTGAAAATGCGCGGAACTGACAGCACAACAGAAATCCCTGGCCTGAAGAAAGACTATGAGGATGACTTCAAAACTGCCATTTTACGTGCCCGTGGTGTGATTAAGGATTGATGTAAACTTATGTGAACTTCATGCGAACCGTGAAAAATAGATGATACTATTTCCTATTGTCACTATTCTGCGCGGCTAACCCGAATGAAGTTATGAACAATTCAGCTTTTAATTTTCAGGCATTGTCGCCGGATCTTATCCTTGATGCGTTAGAAAGTGTCGGGCTGATTGCTGAGTCCGGCCTCACTGCCTTAAACAGCTATGAAAACCGTGTCTATCAGTTTCTGGGAGAAGACAGAAAACGTTATGTGGTGAAGTTCTACCGGCCGGAGCGCTGGAGTGAAGAACAAATCCAGGAAGAGCATCAGTTTTGCCGTGATATGGCCGATGCGGAAATCCCTGCTATAGCCCCTCTTTCTATTAATGAAAATACGCTTCATCACTACCAGGGTTATATGTTCACCGTATTTCCGAGCGTCGGTGGTCGACAGTATGAAATTGATAATCTTGACCAACTCGAATGGGTAGGGCGTTTTCTTGGCCGTATTCATCAGGTTGGCAGTGAAAGTCTCTTCATTGCTCGTCCGACAGTTGGCCTCGATGAATATCTTTCCCGACCACGTGATGTCCTCGCGCAATGTCCTCTGATCCCCAAAAGCCTGCGAGAGCCTTTTTTATCTGTGACAGATAAATTGATCACCACGACCCGGGAATTCTGGCATACCGACTGGCAGCCTTTGCGCTTGCATGGGGACTGCCACCCCGGGAATATTCTCTGGCGAGATGGCCCGCTGTTTGTGGATATGGATGATGCCCGTAATGGCCCGGCAATTCAGGATCTCTGGATGTTGTTACATGGTGATGAAAGTGAGCAAAGGCTCCAGTTAGATACTTTGCTGGAAGCTTATGGCGAGTTCGCTGATCTTGATACCAGTGAACTGTCTTTGATTGAACCGCTACGTGCGATGCGCATGGTTTATTATCTGGCCTGGGTTGCCCGTCGTTGGGATGATCCTGCATTTCCTAAGAGCTTCCCCTGGATGCAGGACGAAGATTTTTGGCGAGGTCAGATAGCGGCTTTTATTGAGCAAATTAAGAAATTGCAGGCACCTCCTTTACGGCTGATGCCAATGTATTGAGTCACGATTAACGTTCAAAATTTAATTAAATGGAGATAGGCTTTCTATGAAAAAGATATTCCTGGCACTGGTTGGTATGGTTATGGCCTTCAGTGTATCTGCTGCGCAATTTTCTGATGGCGCGCAATACGTTACTCTAGATAAAACCGTAGCTAATGAGCCACAGGTACTTGAGTTCTTCTCATTTTATTGCCCGCACTGCTATCAGTTTGAACAAGTCTGGCATGTATCTGACGGCATCCGTAAGAACCTGCCAAAAGATGTAAAATACACTAAATACCACGTTGAGTTCCTTGGCCCGTTAGGTAAACAACTAACACAGGCGTGGGCTGTGGCTATTGCTCTGGGTGTTGAAGATAAAGTTAGCCCGTTGATGTTTGATGCCGTACAAAAACAACAGTCTGTACAAAATGCTGATGATATCCGTAAAGTCTTTATTCAGGCTGGCGTGAAGGGCGAGGATTATGATGCTGCACTTAACAGCTTCGTCGTGAAATCACTGGTTGTTCAGCAGGAAAAAGCAGCCGCTGATTTGGGTCTGCAAGGCGTTCCTTCTGTATTTGTGAACGGCAAATATATGGTTAAAAATGACGGGCTTGATACCAGCTCACAGGATATGTACGTGAAACAATATTCTGATGTGATCAATTTCTTAGCGACTAAAAAATAACTATTCCTGAGCTTAGCGCCAGCCTTCGGGCTGGCGTTATATTGTCAGGGAAAAATAACAGCCAAAGTGCTTACTTCTGGAAATCTAAATAATTTATCCCTGGAATGTTTCTTCTAAATATTACTATCCACAATAGCTATTAAGCTTCTATTACAACGTTATTTCATAAAAAAAACCGATAAGCTCATGAAACCAGTAATTAAAATTCTGGAGTATTTTCAGAATATGATCAGATAGTAATTTGCTATAAAAACTATTCACAAAGTTATCCACAGGATGATCCTTCGAGATCCCTCGCAACTTCGCAATGAATTTCCCTCTCAAGGTTCGTCTTTCCCGCTGGCTATGGCATCCTTAGTGTATGTCTGATCACGAATAAAGAAGAGTTATGGCCCAGATAGCAGAAAACCCCTTAATCCTGGTAGACGGTTCGTCTTACCTTTATCGCGCTTATCATGCGTTCCCTCCGCTGACCAACTCTGCTGGGGAACCGACCGGTGCGATGTACGGTGTGCTCAACATGCTGCGCAGTTTACTGCTGCAATACACACCAAGCCATGTTGCTGTGGTTTTTGACGCGAAAGGCAAAACCTTCCGTGATGAACTTTTTGAACAATATAAATCTCACCGTCCCCCGATGCCAGACGACCTGCGCTCTCAAATTGAGCCTCTTCATCAAATGGTCAAAGCTATGGGGCTGCCTTTGCTGGTGGTTTCTGGTGTAGAAGCTGACGACGTGATCGGCACGCTGGCTCTTGAAGCAGAACAGGCGGGGCATGCGGTGCTGATCAGTACCGGTGATAAAGACATGGCGCAGCTCGTGACCCCGGGCGTGACTTTAATTAATACCATGAACAATACGATTCTTGGGCCAGATGAAGTTGTCGATAAATATGGCGTTCCACCTTCACTGATCATTGATTTTCTGGCTTTGATGGGCGATTCCTCGGATAACATACCAGGCGTGCCGGGTGTAGGTGAGAAAACGGCGCAGGCTCTCTTACAGGGCATTGGTGGCCTTGATGCTTTGTATGCTGATCTGGATAAGGTGTCGACACTCAGTTTTCGTGGCTCTAAAACCATGGCGGCTAAACTTGCTGAGAATAAAGACGTCGCTTATTTATCTTACCAACTGGCGACCATTAAGACAGATGTTAAGCTGGACTTGACCTGTGCAGAGCTGACAGTCTCAGAACCGAACGCGGCTGAACTTCATCAGTTATTTGGTCGCTATGAATTCAAACGCTGGCTGGCCGATGTTGAATCCGGGACCTGGCTAAGCGGTAAAAAATCTACGGGTAAGGCAGCAGCGAAGAAAGGCGCTGCCACTCAGGAAGTTGCCACCACTGCGCCTGTTGAACCTAACCAGCTTTCTCAGGACGGTTACGTCACCATTTTGGATCAAAAGACACTTGATGAATGGATCGGTTATCTGAAAGCATCGGATGTGTTTGCATTCGATACAGAAACTGATGGCCTGGATACGCTGACTGCCAACCTCATCGGCTTATCATTCGCCACCGAAGCGGGTAAAGCGGCGTATTTGCCTGTTGCACATGATTATCTGGATGCGCCGGCGCAGCTGGATCGCGATGAGGTGCTGAAACAACTGAAGCCTTTGCTTGAAGATGAAAAGCAGCTGAAAGTCGGTCAGAACCTGAAGTTCGACCGCGGTGTGTTACTGCGTTATGACATCGAATTGAAAGGCATTGCCTTCGATACCATGCTTGAGTCCTATGTACTCGACAGCGTATCTGGCCGTCATGATATGGACAGCCTGGCCGATCGTTATCTTGGCCATAAAACCGTCAGCTTTGAAGAGATCGCGGGTAAAGGTAAAAATCAGCTGACCTTCAACCAAATTGCGCTTGAACAAGCGGCACCGTATGCGGCGGAAGATGCTGATGTTACGTTGCAGTTGCATCAGTCACTTTGGCCACGGATTGCACAAAGTGAATCCCTGAAGGCAGTATTCACGGACATCGAAATGCCTTTGGTGCCTGTGTTGTCTCATATCGAACGCACCGGTGTTCTGATTGATCAGAATATTCTCGCAGCCCATTCGAAAGAACTGGCTATTCGTCTGAATGAACTCGAAAACAAAGCGCATGAACTGGCTGAAGAGCCTTTTAACCTGTCTTCGACCAAACAGTTACAGGCCATTCTGTATGAAAAACAGAAATTGCCGATCCTCAAGAAAACACCGGGTGGCGCCCCGTCAACCAATGAAGAAGTTCTGGCTGAGCTGGCTTTGGATTATCCGCTGCCAAAAGTGATTCTTGAATACCGTGGGCTGGCGAAACTGAAATCGACGTATACCGATAAACTGCCCTTGATGATCAATCCGCAGTCCGGGCGTGTGCATACGTCTTATCATCAGGCAGTCACGGCAACGGGGCGTCTGTCTTCCAGTGATCCAAACCTGCAAAACATTCCGGTGCGTAATGATGAAGGGCGGCGTATCCGTCAGGCTTTTATCGCGCCAAAAGACTACATCATTCTGGCAGCCGACTACTCACAGATTGAACTGCGCATCATGGCGCATTTATCGAAAGATGAAGGTCTGCTGAAAGCATTTGCCGAGGGTAAAGATATCCACCGCGCAACGGCAGCGGAGGTCTTTGGCACGCCGCTGGACAGCGTGACTGGCGAACAGCGCCGCAGTGCGAAGGCGATTAACTTTGGTCTGATTTATGGCATGAGCGCCTTTGGTTTATCACGCCAGCTGAATATCGCGCGTAAAGAATCCCAGCGTTATATGGATTTGTATTTTGAGCGCTATCCTGGCGTGCTGGAATACATGGAACGTACCCGTGCTCAGGCTTCTGAACAGGGCTATGTTGAAACGCTGGATGGACGCCGTCTGTATCTGCCGGACATCAAATCCAGTAATGCCATGCGCCGCAAAGGTGCCGAGCGTGCAGCCATCAACGCCCCGATGCAAGGTACAGCTGCTGACATTATCAAGCGCGCCATGATCAGCGTCGCTGACTGGCTGCAACGACCTGACGCGCCGCGTGCCCGCATTATCATGCAGGTACACGATGAACTGGTGTTTGAAGTGCATAAAGATGATGTCGAAGCGGCAAGCGAAAAAATCCGCAATCTGATGGAAGCAAGCATGACGCTGGCCGTTCCGTTGAAAGTGGATGTGGGCACGGGCGACAACTGGGATCAGGCACACTAAGTGAATAGTTATTAAGCTTTTTTTGTAATTAAGCTACACAATTATGTGCTCATACCATGAGAGTGATCGCATAATCCGCGATTTTTGTGTAAGTAAACTACAAAAAGTTCTTTTTCCCCGTCAGAAAATAGGGTAAAGTTTCTCTTGTAGGGTACAGAGGTAAGATGTTCTATCTTTCAGACCTTTTACTTCACGTAATCGGATTTGGCTGAATATTTTAGCCGCCCCAGGCATTTTATGTCTGGGGCGTTTTTTATGGGATTTTCACCGTGTTACTCCCATAAAAAAAGGTAACCTTGCGGTCACCCCTTTCTGTACATTACTGACATTTCCCCGTTACGGGAGCGTTGTTATTCGCCTTCGTCAGAAACCTCTTCATCCAGCACTTCCGGTGGGATTTCGCTGAACCAGGTGTTCAGTTTGTCACTCAGTTTATCCACGCCCATTTTCTTTGGTGACGAGAATGCTTCCACCTGAATATCGCCCATGAATTCTTTCACCGCTTCACGAACCATTTTGATCTGCGCCTGACGTGCGCCTGAAGCCAGTTTGTCTGCTTTAGTGAGCAGCAACATGACCGGCGTACCTACGTCAACAGCCCACTGAATCATTTGGTGATCGAGATCTTTAAGCGGGTGGCGGATATCCATCAGCACAACCAGACCTTTCAGGGAGTTACGCATTTGCAGATATTCGCCCAGAGCACGCTGCCATTTACGCTTCATTTCTTCCGGGACTTCTGCGTAGCCATAGCCCGGTAAGTCGACCAGACGAATGCCCGGTTTCACTTCAAAGAGATTGATAAGCTGGGTACGTCCCGGTGTTTTACTGGTACGTGCGAGGCTTTTCTGCTGAGTCAGGGTATTCAGCGCACTGGATTTGCCGGCGTTTGAACGACCAGCAAATGCGACTTCAATGCCTGCGTCAGATGGCAAATGCCGGATATCCGGGGCACTCATGACGAAATGGGTCATATGATAGTTGTAAATTTGGCTGGTCAAAACGTGCGTCTCCGTGAGGCATGAGTATCTGGCTGGCGATTATAACTGCAACTGCGCCGGGATGTGTTCGTGTTTTTAAAATCCGAATGATGAGGCGAAGGGACCACAGAGATGAAGGCGGGGGAAAATTGCCTTCATGATGTAAGACATTTGCTATTCATGATGCGGGTTATTTCGCTTGTTTTCTCGCCTTGTTTTTTTAATTTTTATATATTTCAATAAGATAAAATTAATGTGTTCTTTGAACGCTCAACGCGGCTGGTGGGTATCTTGAGCCTTTGTGTCAGTCGGGTAAAGTGATTCTTACGCGATGAAGGCAAGAATGGAAACATGGACGAAAATTGCATTCACGGATCACTGGAAATGCATCGCGATTTAAGGATGAACGGAGCCGGAGGCTCTGAAAGGCAAAGGAAAAACCGGGACGTTGAGGCTATACAGGGAAAGTGTTTGATGAATATCCTTCTGAAGAAGGAAAGAAAAAGGCAGCAAGGTTACCTTGCTGCCTTTTTTCTTTGTCCGCTTTCTGCTAGATTCCGCCGCAAATCTATACTAAATGTACACACCTAAGAGCAGATGCCATGAAACAGCCAGCGAAAGCACCGCGCGCCAATACCGCGACAGCTAAAACGAAGAAGAAAAGTCGTGTCGAGCTTGATATCGAAGCGCGCGAACGCAAGCGTGACAACAAGCGCCGCGGCCATAAAGCAGGCTCACGCGCTAACCCTGATGCCGCTCAGAACCAAAGCGGCGCGGGGGCGAAAAAAGCCGATCCGCGTATCGGCAGCAAAAAAGCCGTGCCATTGATCGTTGAAACCGTCACGAACAATGCGGCGAAAGCCAAAAAAGCTGCACAGCCGAAGCAAGATGCAAAACCTAAAATGACACCGGAAGAAGAACTGACGTTACTTGAAAACGATGAGCGTCTGGATTCTTTGCTGGATCTCATCGACGATGGCAAAGCATTAAACGCAGAAGATCAGGCTTATGTTGACCAGACTCTGGATCGCATTGATGTTCTGATGGAAATCCTCGGCATTGAACTCGGCGAAGATGAAGATGACGAAGAAGCCGTGAAGAACGAAGACATGATGCAGCTGCTTAAGCGCGGAAACCCAAAAGACGGTTTCTAAGCTATGCGCTGGGTTATCCCGGCAATAGCCTTACTCTTTGCATGTTATCTGCTTTGGTTATTCGGTAAACTACGCCGGTTATCGAAAACCAGAGCACGTTTGCGCAGAGCGACCTTTGCACGGCAGGCCAAAAGCCTGCCTGTAAGGCGAACCGGCAGCATCCGACGCCGGAAGGAGTAAGTCACCCATGTCAGAACAGACTACCGTCTGGGATTTAGCGCTGATCCAGAAATACAATTATTCGGGTCCGCGATACACATCCTATCCAACAGCGCTTGAGTTCAGTGAAAGCTACGATAATACCGCTTTCGAAAAGGCGGCCGCCCGTTATCCGGCACGTCCTCTCTCATTGTACGTGCACATTCCTTTCTGCCATAAGCTCTGCTACTTTTGCGGCTGCAATAAACTGGTGACCCGTCAGCAGCATAAAGCCGAAGAATATCTCAACGTGCTGGAAAAAGAGATAAGTCACCGTGCGCCGTTCTTTAAGGGCCGTCAGGTGAGTCAGCTGCACTGGGGCGGTGGTACACCGACTTACCTCAGTAAAGCCCAGATAAGCCGTTTGATGGGCCTTCTGCGGGCACAATTTAATATCCTGTCCGACGCAGAAATGTCGCTGGAAGTGGATCCGCGCGAAATCGAGCTGGATGTGCTCGACCATTTGCGTCGCGAAGGCTTTAATCGCCTGAGCATGGGCGTGCAGGATTTCAACAAAGAAGTGCAACGTCTGGTTAACCGTGAGCAGGACGAAGATTTCATCTTTGCCCTGATTGAACGCGCCCGTATGCTGGGTTTCAGTTCGACCAATATCGATCTGATTTACGGCCTGCCGAAGCAGACGGCAGAAAGTTTTGCCTACACGTTGCAACGCGTGGCAGAGCTGAACCCCGATCGCCTGAGTGTGTTTAACTATGCGCATATGCCAAAACTGTTCGCCGCTCAGCGCAAAATCAAAGATGCCGATTTACCAGGCGCAGAAGAGAAACTGAAAATTCTGCAGGAAACCATCGCTTCGCTGACCGGTTCCGGTTACCGCTTTATCGGTATGGATCACTTTGCCCGCCCTGATGATGAGCTGGCTATTGCCCAGCGCGAAGGTAAATTGCACCGTAATTTCCAGGGCTACACTACACAGGGCGACAGCGATTTGCTCGGAATGGGCGTTTCTGCTATCAGCATGCTCGGCGACACCTATGCGCAGAATGAAAAAGATCTCAAAACCTATTACGCCCGGGTGGAAGAGCAGGGGCATGCGTTATGGCGCGGTCTGGAAATGACCAGCGATGACTGCCTGCGTCGTGACGTTATTAAATCGCTAATCTGCCATTTTGAGCTGAATTTCGGCGATATTGCACAGCGTTATGATATCCGCTTCACCGACTATTTTGCTGATGACCTGGCACTGCTGAAGCCGCTGGCAGAAGACGGGCTGGTTGAGGTGAGTGATACGCATATTCTGGTGACGCCACGCGGGCGTTTGCTGATCCGTAATATCTGCATGTGCTTTGATATTTATCTGCGCCGTCAGGTGCGCCAGCAACAATTCTCCCGCGTTATCTGACTGCCTGCGCTGCAAAAATCTATTCGCAGTAAAGCAAAACAGCCGCATGAGCGGCTGTTTTGCTGTCTGGTGCAGGGACTTTTATTCCATGCCCAGTTCTTTCAGTTTGCGGGTCAGGGTATTTCGCCCCCAGCCCAGCAACCGTGCCGCTTCCTGTTTATGCCCCTGCGTATGGCGCAGCGCCGTGGTCAGTAACGTACGTTCCATTTCAGGTTGCGCTTCTGACAGCAGGTTTTGATGACCGGAACGCAGTGCGCGGTCGGCCCACTGTGCCAGCAACGTCGCCCAGCTGTCCGGCAGACTCTGACCACCGGTTTCCGGCGCCGAGGTCTCAAACAGTTCGCTGGGTAAATCCTGGATCAGGACTTCCTGACCGGCTGCCATGACGGTGAGCCAGCGGCAGGTATTTTCCAACTGGCGCACGTTGCCCTGCCATGGCAATCGCGTCAGTGCCGTTTCCGTTTCCGGATGCAGATTTTTCGCTTCCACACCCAGCTCTTTGGCCGCTACCTGCAGGAAGTAACGCGCCAGACGCGGAATATCTTCACGGCGTTCACGCAGTGGCGGCAAATGGACACGGATAACGTTCAGGCGGTGGAATAAATCCTCGCGGAATTTTCCTTCCTGAACCCGTAATTCCAGATTCTGGTGAGTTGCGGCGATGATGCGCACGTCCACTTTTACTGGCGCATAACCGCCCACACGATAAAACTGACCATCTGCCAGCACGCGCAGAAGACGGGTTTGCACATCGAGTGGCATATCACCGATTTCATCAAGAAAGAGCGTGCCGTTATCGGCTTGTTCAAAACGTCCCTGGCGGATAGTGTTGGCGCCGGTAAATGCCCCTTTCTCGTGCCCGAATAATTCGGACTCGATCAGGTCTTTCGGGATGGCAGCCATATTCAGTGCGATAAAGGGCGCTTTAGCGCGCGGGCTGTGGCGATGTAAGGCATGCGCGACCAGTTCTTTACCGGTGCCTGATTCTCCGTTGATCAGCACGCTGATTGAAGAACGGGACAAACGGCCGATAATGCGGAATACGTCCTGCATCGCCGGCGCTTCGCCGATAATATCTGCGGTCGGGCCACTTGCCGGCTGGCTGCGTGCCGGTTGCTGCTGTTCCTGATAATGACTGATGGCACGCTCAACCAGTGCCACGGCTTCGTCAATGTCGAACGGTTTTGGCAGATAATCAAATGCACCTTGCTGATAGGCGCTGACCGCAGCATCCAGATCGGAGTGCGCTGTCATTATGATGACCGGAAGCATCGGATGACGTTGTTTAATCTGCTTTAACAGCGCTAAACCGTCCATTCCCGGCATCCGGATATCGGATAACAAAACGTCAGGGGTTTGAGTCGCAATGGCATCAAGCACTTCATTGCCGCTGTCAAACGTCGTGCAGGTTAAACCGGCTCCAGTGAGCGCACGTTCAAGTACCCAGCGGATGGAGCTATCGTCATCGACGATCCAGACTATCCCTCGTTGCATAAGAACCTCACTGGCGAATAGGCAGGAATACCGAGAATTCGGTATGTCCTGGCCAACTGTTAAATTCAACTTTACCCGAATGCTGATCAATCAAACTGCGCGCGATGGACAGGCCCAAACCGGTGCCTCCTTCGCGGCCACTGACCATGGGGTAAAAAAGGGTGTCCTGCAAATGCGCCGGTACGCCGGGGCCGTCATCTTCGATATCGATACGGGCCACCAGGCGATAACGCACGCCGTGTAACGTAATCTGGAAAGCAGTACGTGTGCGCAATGTAATTGTGCCGCCTTCCTCCCCCAGCGCCTGCAAGGCGTTACGGGTAATATTCAATAAAATTTGTTCTATCTGATCAGGGTCATGCGCCAGTTCCGGCAGGCTCGGGTCATAGTCCCGCACCAGTTGAACGTTATCTGGCTTTTCCATCGACACCAGTTGGCAAACACGTTCCGCAACCTGATGAATACTTTGTGTCACATGCTGACTCGGACGTTGCGGACCCAGCAATCTGTCGACCAGATTACGCAGACGGTCAGCCTGCTCAATAATGACTTTGGTGTATTCCAGCAAGGCCGGATCAGGCAGTGCCCTGGATAAAAGTTGCGCTGCACCACGCAGACCGCCAAGCGGATTTTTAATTTCATGTGCCAGACCGCGGATCAAATCACGCGCGGCAACTTGTTGAGCGTGCTGTAATTGTTCCTGGCTCAGACGGCGTTGATTATCCATCGGTGCCAGTTCTACCAGAATGAAACCTTCCGGCAGCATCTGAGCAGTCAGTGACAACACATGTGCCCTGCCATCCACGACCAGTGTCACTTCACTGTCTGTAAAGCCCTGTCCGGCTGTCAGACTTTCACGCATTAATTCGATGTTCAGCGAAAAATATCCCACCAGTTCTGGCAAAGGAGTGCCAAAAAGCTTTCGTGAACTTTGCGCCAGTAACTGCTGAGCGGCCGGATTGGCATAATGCACAGCCAATTCGTCGTCTAACAGCAGAACGCTGTTGATAAGTGAATTCAGGATCTGCCCAGCATCGGGCAGCTTGCCAGTTGCCATACCGCAGTCTCCCGCACCTGATTGGTGCATTTTATCTCGTTACCCGGCGAAATCACGGGCCAGAGGGGTTAAGCAGGAAAGAGTGTGGAGAAAAAAGCCCATCCGGAGATGGGCTGAAAGTTTCCACGGCAACAAATATAAATCGTCTGACTTAATTTTGACGCTGAAGGGGTTATTAACACAGCCTTCAGTCGGGTATTACACTCAGTGCCTGCTATAAGACGGGCACTGAGTTCAGGGTCTCATTCGGAAATTAGACGCTGTAGTACAGTTCGAACTCAACCGGATGCGGAGTCATACGCACGCGGTCCATTTCTTCTTTACGCAGACCGATGTAAGCATCGATAGCATCATCTGTGAACACGCCGCCACGGGTCAGGAACTCGCGGTCAACGTTCAATGCATTGAGGGCTTCTTCCAGTGAACCTGCAACTTTTGGAATTTCTGCTTCTTCTTCCGGTGGCAGGTCATACAGGTTTTTGTCCATCGCATCACCAGGGTGGATCTTGTTGATGATACCGTCCAGGCCAGCCATCATCAGTGCAGCAAACGCCAGGTATGGGTTAGCCGCTGGATCAGGGAAGCGTGCTTCGATACGCATTGCTTTAGGCGTTGATACGTGTGGAATACGGATGGATGCAGAACGGTTACGCGCAGAGTAAGCCAGCATTACTGGCGCTTCATAGCCCGGGACCAAACGTTTGTAAGAGTTAGTGGTCGGGTTAGCGTAGGCGTTGATCGCTTTAGCGTGCTTGATGATACCGCCGATGTAGAACAGTGCCATTTCAGACAGGCCGCCGTATTTGTCGCCAGAGAACAGGTTGTTACCGTTCTTGGACAGGGACATATGGCAGTGCATACCGGAACCGTTATCGCCAAACATTGGTTTTGGCATGAAGGTCGCCGTTTTGCCAAACGCGTGAGCCACATTGTGCACCACGTATTTGTAGATTTGGATTTCGTCGGCTTTTTTGGTCAGGGTATTGAAGCGGGTTGCCACTTCGTTCTGACCCGCAGTGGCAACTTCATGGTGGTGAGCTTCAACAACCAGACCCATTTCTTCCATGGTCAGACACATGGTAGAACGCAGATCCTGAGAAGAGTCGACCGGAGGAACCGGGAAGTAACCGCCTTTTACTGCAGGGCGGTGGCCTTTGTTGCCGCCTTCGTATTTGGTGCTTGAGTTCCATGCGCCTTCGATATCATCGATAGCGACGTGAGAACCGGAGATGCTGCTGCCGAAGCGCACATCATCAAACAGGAAGAATTCTGGTTCTGGCCCGAACAGTACGGTGTCCGCGATACCGGAAGAGCGCAGGAAATCTTCTGCACGTTTTGCGGTAGAGCGTGGGTCGCGGTCATAACCTTGCAGCGTGGTTGGCTCAAGGATATCGCAACGAATGATCAGGGTAGTTTCTTCGTAGAATGGGTCAAGAACAGCAGTGCTCGCATCTGGCATCAGAACCATGTCAGATTCGTTAATGCCTTTCCAGCCACCGATTGAAGAGCCATCAAACATTTTGCCTTCTTCGAAGAAGTCAGCGCTAACCTGGTGCGCAGGAATGGTGACGTGCTGCTCTTTGCCTTTGGTATCAGTGAAACGTAAATCTACGAATTTCACTTCATGCTCATTCAGCATCGTCAAAACGTGTTCAGCGGACATACTAGTTCTCCCGAATTTCTCATTATCGTCGTGGAACGAATAACCATTTTTGGTCTTTAGTTGGAAATAACAGCCTTACTGGAACTGGCGTGTAGGCTGAACAGCGCTATTATTTGTCTGGTCAGGTCCTTCACCCTGTAAAAAATTTTTTACCCTAAAAAACTTTTACTCTAAAAACTATTAGCGAAAACTGTGCCAACTTTGAGAAAATGCAAACAACGCCATTTTACAGGGCTTTTGCACTCGATAAGTATGCACCATAACGGAATTCATGCACTAAAATGGTGCTGATTGCGAGAGGCAAGGCACCAAAAGGGTGCGCCATAATGGTTCAGTGGTCTTTTTGCACCGTGAAAGGGATCACAAAGTAACCATCCATAAGTTGTTTCAACAAGATCCTTGTGATCTTGTTTAGAACCTCGCTTAATACGTGTACAATAGCGCGCTATTTCTAATGCCTGAGGCAAAGCTGTGATCGAAAATTTGCGTAACATCGCCATTATTGCCCACGTTGACCATGGTAAAACCACCCTGGTCGACAAGCTGCTGCAACAATCCGGTACTTTCGGAGAACGTGCAGAAGCTACCGAACGCGTAATGGACTCCAACGATTTGGAGAAAGAGCGTGGGATTACCATCCTCGCAAAAAACACCGCCATTAATTGGAAAGACTACCGCATCAACATCGTGGATACCCCAGGACACGCCGACTTCGGCGGTGAGGTTGAGCGTGTGATGTCAATGGTCGACTCGGTGCTGCTGGTTGTGGATGCAATGGATGGCCCAATGCCGCAAACCCGTTTCGTGACCAAAAAAGCCTTCGCTAATGGTCTGAAACCGATCGTGGTAATCAACAAAGTTGACCGCCCTGGCGCGCGTCCTGACTGGGTTGTTGATCAGGTCTTCGACCTGTTCGTCAACCTGGACGCAACCGACGAACAACTCGATTTCCCAATCATCTATGCATCTGCACTGATGGGTATCGCGGGTAACGACCATAACGATATGGCCGAAGACATGACCCCGCTGTACCAGGCGATCGTTGACCACGTATCTCCACCACAAGTTGAGATGGATGCACCATTCCAGATGCAAATCTCTCAGCTGGACTACAACAACTATGTTGGCGTCATCGGCATCGGCCGTATCAAACGCGGTACTGTTAAGCCTAACCAACAAATCACTGTCATCGACAGCGAAGGCAAAACCCGTAACGGTAAAGTGGGTAAAGTTCTGACCCATATGGGTCTTGAGCGTATCGAAGCGACCGTTGCTGAAGCGGGCGATATCATCGCAATCACCGGCCTGGGCGAACTGAACATCTCCGACACTATCTGTGACCCGGCGAATGTTGAAGCCCTGCCAGCGCTGAGCGTTGATGAACCAACCGTAACCATGTACTTCAACGTAAACACCTCTCCGTTCTGTGGTAAAGAAGGTAAGTATGTGACTTCACGTCAGATCCTTGACCGTCTGAACAAAGAACTGGTGCACAACGTTGCATTGCGTGTTGAAGAAACTGAAGATGCTGATGCATTCCGCGTTTCAGGCCGTGGTGAACTTCACCTGTCGGTTCTGATCGAAAACATGCGTCGTGAAGGTTTCGAGCTGGCGGTTTCCCGTCCTAAAGTTATCAACCGTAAAATCGATGGCCGCATGCAAGAGCCATTCGAAAACGTGACACTGGATATCGAAGAGCAGCACCAGGGTTCTGTGATGCAGGCCATGGGTGAGCGTAAAGGCGATGTCAAGGACATGATCCCTGACGGTAAAGGGCGTATCCGTCTTGATTACCTGATCCCTGCACGCGGCCTGATCGGCTTCCGTACTGAATTCATGACCATGACTTCAGGTACCGGTCTGCTGTACTCCACGTTCAGTCATTACGATGACGTTCGTCCGGGCGAAATCGGCCAGCGTCAGAACGGCGTGCTGATCTCTAACGGTCAGGGTAAAGCGGTTGCGTTTGCTCTGTTCGGTCTGCAAGATCGCGGCAAGTTGTTCCTGGGTCATGGTGCAGAAGTGTATGAAGGCCAGATCATCGGTATTCACTCACGTTCTAACGACCTGACTGTCAACTGTCTGACCGGTAAGAAACTGACCAACATGCGTGCGTCCGGTACTGACGAAGCAACGACATTGGTTCCTGCTATCAAAATGTCTCTGGAGCAAGCTCTGGAATTCATTGATGATGACGAACTGGTCGAAGTGACTCCTCTGTCTGTGCGTATCCGTAAACGTCACCTGACCGAGAATGATCGTAAACGTGCAATGCGTGGTCCTAAAGAAGGTTAATCTTCTTTAACGCTTGTCGTTACACTGAAACAGGGTGCCCTCGGGAACCCTGTTTTTTTTTTGGCATTTTTCTAACGCAGAGATAAACACCGCAACTCTGTCACTGTTCAGCTGTATGTTTTACCGCTAAAGTTAAAAGTCATCTTTGAAATCAGGAGCGTGCAATGCTGTACATTTTTGATATGGGAAACGTCATTATTGATATTGATTTCAAACGTGTCCTTGGCGTGTGGAGCCATCTCAGCGGAACGCCGCTGGCCACGCTGACCGAGCGGTTCAAAATGGGAGAGGTGTTCCAGAAGCACGAGCGGGGTGAAATCAGCGACGAGCAGTTTGCTGCCGATCTGTGCAATGAAATGGGCATCGCGCTCAGCTTCGAGCAGTTCAGTGCGGGCTGGCATGCTGTTTTCGTTGACCTCCGTCCTGACGTTATCACGTTATTCCAGAAGCTGCGCAAAGAAGGTCATCGCGTTGTCGTGCTTTCTAATACCAACCGCTTGCATCTGGATTTCTGGCCACATCATTATCCTGAAATCGAAGCGAATACTGATGCGATGTACCTCTCGCAAAATCTGGGTATGCGCAAACCGGAGCCTGAAATTTTCCGGCACGTTCTGGAGAAAGAAGGGTTCTCCGCCGATCAGGCTGTGTTCTTTGATGATGTTGCTGAAAATATCGAAGCCGCCCGGACGGTTGGCATTGAGGCTGTATGGGTGGAAGATAACCAGACGGTACCGAAATATTTTTCCTAAAGGATGTAAGGATGCAGAAAAGGGCACTGAGCCACTACCCAAAATCGTTGTGGAAATTTACACGCCTGCTCTTAAAGCGTTCGGATAAAGATGGCCTGACGCTTCTTGCGGGCCATCTGGCCTATGTCTCTTTGCTTTCACTGGTTCCGCTGATCGCCGTAGTATTTTCGCTGTTTGCGTTATTCCCGGTATTTTCAGATATCAGTGCTCAGCTGAAAACCTTCATCTTTTCTAACTTTATGCCAGCGACCGGTAATACCATCCAGCGTTATCTCGAACAGTTTGTGGCCAACTCCAGCAAAATGACGGCCGTGGGTACCTGCGGATTAATCGTTACCGCATTACTTCTGATAGCCTCCGTAGACAGCGTGCTGAACAAAATCTGGGACAGCAAAACTACACGTCCGATTGTGTTCTCCTTTGCGGTGTACTGGATGGTATTAACGCTCGGACCCATTTTGCTGGTAGCCAGCGTGGCTGTCAGCTCGTATCTGCTTTCCCTGAACTGGCTGAACATCAGCGGTGTACATTCGGTGATCGACCACGCGCTGCGCATTCTGCCTTTACTGATCTCCTGGGTAACATTCTGGCTGCTGTATCAGGTGGTACCAACAGTCAGAGTGCCGGCAAAAGATGCGCTGATAGGCGCGCTGGTCTCCGGTGCATTATTCGAGTTGAGTAAAAAAATCTTCACCTTATACATTCAGCTTTTCCCGTCGTATCAGTTGATTTACGGTGTACTGGCTGTGATCCCGATTTTATTTCTCTGGGTCTATGTCAGCTGGTGTATCGTACTTCTCGGGGCGGAAATTACCGTCACGCTGGGTGAGTTTCGTTCTCTGCGAAAATTGCAATCTGCTCAATATGTGGCAGAAGAATAATCAGTCCGAAGGATTTTTATGATTGCGTTAATTCAGCGGGTATTGAATGCCAGCGTTACGGTTGATGGAGAAATCTGCGGCCAGATAGGGCCGGGTTTACTGGTTTTACTGGGCGTCGAACAGGGTGATGATGAACAAAAAGCCAAACGCCTTTGTGAACGGGTGATCGGGTACCGGATCTTCGGTGACGAAAATGACAAGATGAATCTGAATGTGCAGCAGGCTGGCGGCAGCCTGCTGGTGGTGTCGCAGTTCACGCTGGCGGCAGACACACAAAAAGGCATGCGTCCGGGATTCTCTCGCGGGGCTGAACCACAAGAAGCCGACCGGTTATATCAATATTTTTGCGGGCAATGCCGGGAAAAGGGCGTTGTTACCGAAACCGGACGCTTTGCTGCGGACATGAAAGTGGCACTGGTGAACGACGGACCGGTGACCTTCTGGCTACAAGTCTGATCGATAAGGCATAACGCCGGAGAGAAAGCATCTATGTATCATCTGAGAGTACCGACGACTGAAAAAGAACTGGCCGCCTATTATCGGTTCCGCTGGGAAATGCTGCGTAAACCGTTGCACCAGCCGGAGGGTTCAGAACGGGACGCCTACGATTCCATTGCACATCACCAGATGGTGGTTGATGAAGACGGCGATCCGGTGGCGGTTGGCCGTTTATACATCAATGCTGATAACGAAGCCTCTATCCGCTTTCTGGCGGTTGATCCAAATGTTCAGGACAAAGGGTTGGGAACGCTGGTCGCGATGACCCTGGAGTCTGTGGCGCGTCAGGAAGGGGTAAAACGTGTGGTCTGTAGCGCCCGTGAAGATGCTGTGGATTTCTTTGCCAAACTGGGCTTTATGAATCAGGGCGAAATCACCACGCCGCAAACAACGCCGGTTCGCCATTTTCTGATGATTAAACCCATCGAAACGCTGGATGATATTTTGCATCGCCCCGACTGGTGCGGCCAGCTGCAACAGGCCTGGTATGATCATATCCCGCTCAGTGAAAAAATGGGCGTGCGTATCAGTCAGTACACCGGCCAGCGATTTGTCACCACGATGCCGGAAACGGGCAACCAGAATCCGCACCATACGTTGTTTGCGGGCAGTCTATTTTCGCTGGCAACGCTGACCGGCTGGGGG
Source organism: Rahnella sp. PD4 (assembly GCF_049199325.1). Lineage (NCBI taxonomy): Bacteria > Pseudomonadati > Pseudomonadota > Gammaproteobacteria > Enterobacterales > Yersiniaceae > Rahnella > Rahnella sp. PD4. The sequence continues at coordinate 19,655 of NZ_JBLZQF010000013.1, forward strand.
CTGATTTGGTTGCTGCTGCGCGAACGTCATCTGGGCGGCACCATTGTGCTGGCTGATGCACACATTCGTTACAGCATGCCGGTGACCGGCAGGCCGCGTGCCGTGGCTGACCTGGGTTCTGTTCGCGGTGATCTCGACCGTCTGGCTCGCGGGCGTAAAGCGCGCGTGCAGCTCGAAGTGAATTTATATGGCGATGAGATCGACGGCGCAGTGTTTGAAGGCACCTATCTCGTGCTGCCCGCCGCGCCCGGCGCACCGCTGGAGCCTGAGATTAACTGACCGGTTCCGCGCAAACAAAAGGCACCGCATTGCGGTGCCTTTTTATATTTACGGTTCTGATCAGAACTAAGGGGCTGCGGACGCGGGTGCACCGGAAACCAATCCGTTCACCATCCTCTGTTCAATTGTCTGGCTGCCGTTTATCTGCAATGTACCGCTGAGCGTCGGTTTGTAATCAACGTTTGCCGGCATTTGTCCTTGCAGATTCAGCTGCATATTGGCATTACCTTCCAGTGCAACATGTGGCCATCCCCAGTTTTCCAGCTGATTTGCCGGTACGGAGCGACCGGTCATTTTCATAGAGAAATGACGCTGTGGCTGCTGATCAACCGTCGCGCTGGCTTCCAGCAATCCCTCTTTGGTAAAGGCACTCAGCTCTGAAATATTCACCTGTCGGTCGTTCGCCTCCAGCGTGATGGAAGGGCGACGCACGTCATTGCGGTTAAACGTTGCTTCGCTGGCATTCAGATTCAGTTTACCGCTCCAGATCCCCCATTGATGATTACGCGCCAGCAGCAGGTTATTGCCAAGGCCATCAAGCGCGGTCAGCTGGAAGGGGAACTGCGGATTGATATCAATAATCAGGTTCCGGTTAGCAATAAACCGGCTGATAAAGACTTCAGACAGCGAATCTGGCAGCGCCTGGTTCCAGAGTTGTTTCCAGTTCTCCGGCAGTGTGTATTCCAGGCCCGCAACGGAAACCTCATCAAGCTGCAGACGTTTGTTGGCGCGCAGCCAGTTACCGGTCGTGCGCAATAAACTGCGCTCCCAGCGCGCCGTGGCTTGTTTGATAGCGATACCCTGCGGCGAAAGGTCGAGGCTAATGATCGGATCCTGAATATGCAGATTCCCATCAATCATATCGGTCGCATTCAGGGTGATTTCACCCTCGTCGCTTTGCCAGTCGCCTTTTTCGAGCGTCAGATCCTGCACGGATAAATCAACGTCACTGAATGCCCAGTCCGTTCCCTGCAAACGGGCATCAATCAGATCAAGGCGTTGAATAGTCACTTTTGGCAGGGTCTGGAAGTCATCGAAGAAAGCGGAAAGCGGTTTTGAAGTTTGCAGGCGCACATTGCTCAGACGCAGGTTTTCAATGTTCCAGCTACCGTCGGCGGCCTGTGTGGCTTTGCCCGTTAACTGACCGCGGGCCAGATCGCCGCCAAAATTACTCAGCGTCAGATTTTTATGATCGATATTACCCTGAATCAGCACATTTTCGGTTGCCAGCCCGTTGACCGTCAGGCCGGCAGCGCTCAGCTGGAAGTCAGCCTTATCCCCTAATAGTTGACTGGATTTTGGCTGCCACGGCGAAATACCGGCGTTAATTTGCTGGCCCTGAATGTCTAAGCCCGCGGCATTGCCGGTAAGCGCCATCTTGCTCAGTTGCAAAGTATTGGCCTGCAACGGCAATCTGATTGAGGAGGGACTGACGTTGAGGCGTCCGTTGACCAAAACGACGCGATCGAAAAAGCGCGGTTCGGTGATTTGCCGCCAGCTTAAATCCAGATCAACTTCACCGGCATTCAGCACTTCCGGTTGATTCTTCTGCCCGAAAATCACATGGGTTAACGTCACGCGACCCGGCGACGACCAGTTATGGTCGAGTTTCTCCACGGAAAGACGATACTCGCTGTTATTGCTGACCCAGCGGCTGACCCAGCCAGCCGCCCAGCGGGTTTGTAATAGGACGTATACCAGCACGATCGCCAGCACCAGAAGTAAGGCGAACGTCAGCAAAATTTTACCGATAAATCTCATCGTCTGGAGCCCTGTAACGGGAAAGTGGAAAAAAGATTCTTTGTTTATGCCGCAAACAGCGACTTTTCTCAACAGGTTAGCAGAACGGAGGCAATAAAAAACGGCAGGGGTTCCAGACCCACTGCCGCTGTTGCACACAGATTACATCCCGTGATCACTTTTCGTGAGGGAAAACCAGATTCAGAACAATCGCAGTAATACCGCCCGCCGCAATGCCAGAAGACAGAAGGGTTTTCAGCCAGTCTGGCGCGAATTGCAGGATCAGCGGCTGCTGTGAAACCCCCATGCCGACGGCGAGAGAAAGCGCCATGATCATAATCGCGCGGCGATTCAGACGCTCACGGGAAACAATACGCACACCTGAAGCGGCAATAGTACCGAACATCACGATGGTGGCACCGCCCAGCACCGGTTCAGGAATATGCTGCACAAATCCTGCAACGGCAGGGAACAGCCCGAGGATAATCAACATCAGCGCGACCACAAAACCAACATAACGGCTGGCAACGCCGGTCAGTTGAATGACGCCGTTGTTTTGTCCGAAGCAGGAGTTCGGGAAGGTGTTAAATACTGCAGAAAGCATTGAGTTCAGACCATTGGCCAGCACGCCACCTTTTATGCGCTTCATATACAGCGGGCCGCTGACCGGTTGTTCAGAAACGTCTGAAGTGGCCGTAATATCCCCGATGGTTTCCAGTGATGTCACCATGAAAATCAGCATCAGCGGGATCAGCAGATTCCAGTCAAAACCCAGACCGTAATACAACGGTGTCGGTAATGTTATCCAGTTGCTTTGTGTGGCTGGCGCGACGGTTGGCAACATGCCCGTCATCCAGGCTACCAGATAACCCACGGCCATCGCGATAACCAGAGACGCGACACGCAGATAAGGGTTGCGCTGACGGTTTAGCAGGATAATCACCACCAGCACAACGGCAGCCAGCAGCAGATTTTTCGGTGCCCCAAAAGTGTGATCGCTCATGGCCGCATAACCGCCACCGATAGACGTCAGACCGACCTGAATGAGTGACAGCCCGATAATCATCACCACAATGCCGGAAACCAGCGGCGTAATAATGCGGCGCGCGAGATGCAGGAAACGGGAAAGAATGATTTCGGTACAGGAAGCCAGCATCAGCGTACCGAACAGCGCCGCCATCATGGTCGGCACATCCGCACCGCCATTTTTCAGCGCCATCCCGCCCATGATAAGCGGTGCCACAAAGTTAAAGCTGGTGCCCTGAATAGAGAGTAAACCCGAGCCGACCGGTCCCCAGGTCTTAATCTGTAAAATAGAGGCCAGACCGGAGGCGAACAGCGACATGCTGATGATGTGCTGCGTATCCTGTGCAGGTAAACCCAGCGCCTGACAAATCAGCAATGCGGGTGTTATTACCGCAACAAACATCGCCAGCAAGTGCTGACAGGCGGCGAATAATGTCTGTGGTAATGGCGGACGGTCCTCGAGCCGGTAAATCAGTTCACTTTTTTGCTGGCGGGAGAGATCGGGTTGCTGTGTTTCTTGTTCTGCGGTTTGCGAACTCATGCTGTGGCATTCCAATAAGCGGCAAAGCGGGCATTTTTATAGAAATCAGCGACAAAAGCAATCGTTTGCTAAGCGGGATTTTCCGCAGCAGGTTTGGGATTGGGTGGGATTTATGACCTGTTTTTCTTGCCTGATGTAGTGTGTATGACTTCTAATTCAGTTTCTGGGAAAAAATATGTCAGTGTAAATTTTATAAGCCAATAATTTTATTGGATTTATTTCAGAATGGAGTTCGTCAATGATTCAACTCGATACCTACGGCACCCTGGTTGCTGCCACGTTGGTACTCCTTTTAGGACGAAAATGCGTCCAGTCGGTCAAATTCCTCAAGAAATACACCATTCCTGAACCTGTTGCCGGTGGTTTACTGGTCGCTTTATTGCTGCTGCTCGCTAATCAGATGTTCGGCTGGGAAGTCGGTTTCGACATGTCTTTAAAAGAGCCACTGATGCTGGCGTTTTTTGCCACGATCGGTCTTAACGCTAATCTGGCAAGCCTGCGGAAAGGTGGGAAATCCCTGTTTCTGCTGGTCTTTGTTGTTCTGGGTTTACTGCTTTTGCAAAATGCCATCGGCATCGGTATGGCGAAAATGCTGGGGCTGGATCCGCTGATGGGATTGCTGGCGGGGTCGATTACCCTTTCCGGCGGGCATGGCACCGGGGCGGCATGGAGCAAACTGTTTATTGAGCGTTATGGCTTTGAAAATGCCACAGAAGTCGCTATGGCCTGCGCGACTTTTGGACTGGTTCTTGGCGGTATTATTGGCGGTCCGGTGGCGCGCTATCTGGTTAGCCATTCTTCCTCCCCCAACGGAAATCCTGAAGATACGGTCGATCCGAGCGCATTTGAGAAACCGTCAATTGGCAGAATGATTACGCCACTGGTGATGGTGGAAACTATCGCCCTGATCGCGATTTGCCTGATGGCAGGCACATATACCTCCAGCATGTTGCAAGGTTCGGCCTTTGAAATCCCAACCTTTGTCTGCGTGCTCTTCGTGGGCGTTATCATGAGTAACGTACTGGCATGGCTCGGTTTTTACCGTGTCTTTGACCGTGCGGTATCCGTGCTGGGTAACGTCAGTTTGTCGCTGTTCCTCGCCATGGCTTTGATGAGTCTTAAATTATGGGAGATGGCATCTCTCGCGTTGCCGATGATGGCGATTCTTATCGTGCAAACGCTCTCGATGGCGTGTTACGCAATTTTCGTGACTTATCGCGTGATGGGAAAAAACTACGATGCAGCGGTGCTGGCGGCAGGACACTGTGGTTTCGGGCTGGGTGCTACCCCGACGGCTATTGCCAATATGCAGGCGATCACCAATCAGTTTGGTCCTTCGCATCTTGCGTTTCTGGTGGTGCCGATGGTGGGGGCGTTCTTCATTGATATTGCTAATGCGATTGTGATTAAACTCTATCTGATGTTGCCCGTATTCCCGGCGATCAGTTAAAAAAACAGGCACAGAAACGTCGCTTCTGTGCCTGACTCATTCCTTCCCGTCAGGTTTATTGTGCTGCGTCCGCTTTTTTAGTGAACATCGGTTCGGCTTCAGCGGTTTTCTCCTGCGTCAGTAACTGCTTCTCATAAACTTTGAAGAACGGGTAATAAATCACCATCGACAGTGCCATCAGTAGTATGACCAGTATTGATACTTTGAAATCCCAGCCCATTGCCCATGCCGCACCAATCGGCGCTGGCGATGTCCACGGAACCAGTGAAATCATGTGCGGAAGAATATCCGTCGAAACGGCAAAATAGGCGATAACAGCATTGACCATCGGTGCCAGAAGGAAAGGGATGAAAAATACCGGGTTCATGACGATAGGCGTGCCAAAAATCACCGGCTCATTGATATTGAAACAACTTGGCACCAGGCTGAGTTTCCCCATCGTACGCAGATGTGCTGATTTACTTCGGCAGAATAACAGCACCAGCCCCATCGTCGCTCCTGAACCGCCAATAACGATCAGGAAATTCCAGAAAGCCTCGGTCATGATGTGTGTCATGGGTAAACCGGCAGCGAGAACAGTCTGATTCAGACCGAGATTGGTTAACCAAAAAGCTTGCAACATACCGGAAACAATGGCCGAGCCATGGATGCCCGCAAACCACAGCAGGTGGCAAATCAGCACGGCGAGAAGTACTGCAGGCAGTGAGTCTGCGGCAGAAATCAGCGGCTCAAACAGCGCCATAATCGCCTGTGGCAACAACATATCAAACCCTGACTGTACCAGTAAGCTCAGCGGGAAAAGCGTAATCACCACGGCAACAATCGGGATCAGCAAATCAAACGAATGCTTAATGTTTGAAGGCACCTGTTCGGGTAAACGGATACCAATATTGTATTTTTTCAGTAACCGCGTCAGTTCGGTGACATAAATTGCTACCAGAATGGCGGTAAAGATCCCCACGCCGCCCAGCGCTGCCGTCGACATCTTTTCATCAATCTGCGGTGCTGCGACCAGCAGGAAAGACATCAGCGCCAGCATTGCGGTCATGAACGGATCGAGTTTATAACTTCTCGCCAGATTGTAGGCAATCGATGCCGAGATGTAGATAGACATGATGCCCATCGTCATATTGAACGGTGTCAGGATCTGCACTTCATATTTTGCCGAGAGCGCCAGCCAGTTTCTGGCAAAGCCCCAGGACGATTCAGGCGAGAACGGCGGGTGAACAAAAACCAGTAAAAACGAACCCACAATCATAAAGGGCATTGCTGAAATAAAGCCATCCCGCACCGCCATGACATGTCGCTGTGAAGACAGTCGTGCGGCAAAGGGGCTGATTTTTTGTTCTATAAAGGTAAAGAGGGATTGACTGATACTCATGATGATTTGACCTTATGTTGAGGACATCAGACAGGGTTGCCTTAATAATCATCAGTGTAGTGGCGGGGTGTGGAACCGGTTACCTGCTTTGCCCCACTCTGTGAAGGTTATCAAATAACCTGAGCGGAAAGCTGTTTTGAAGACGCAATGGGGAAAAGGGAAGAGAATATGTTGAAAACAAAACATCATTATTAATAATGATTTGATGAAGTGCGAATGAGCGAGAAGAGAGATCAGGCGTTAGTGTAACGGACTCTTTCTGGCAGCCAGCGCTCAATCAGGGCCTGGGCATGGTCAGGGAATTGTTGCTGCAGATAACGTGCAATGCGCTGTACATCCGGGATCATCGCCTGATCACGTAATAAGTCAGCGACTTTAAACTCGGCACTGCCCGTCTGACGCGTGCCCAATAGTTCACCTGGCCCGCGGATTTCTAAATCCTGCTGAGCAATAACGAAGCCGTCGTTGCTGTCGCGTAAAACCTGCAAACGTTTCTGTGCTGTTTTGCTGAGCGGCGTTTTATAGAGCAGAACACAGTGAGAAGCCACGGCACCACGACCCACGCGCCCGCGTAACTGGTGTAACTGGGCCAGCCCTAAACGCTCCGGGTTTTCGATAATCATCAGGCTGGCGTTCGGTACGTCAACGCCGACTTCAATGACAGTCGTTGCCACCAGAAGTTGTACTTCACCTTGTTTGAAGGCCTGCATGACGGCCTGCTTTTCCAGGGCTTTCATGCGACCGTGAACCAGTCCGATATTCAGAGCCGGGAGTGCCTCCTTCAGGCCTTCCCATGTGGCTTCTGCGGCCTGCGCTTCCAGCATCTCCGACTCTTCAATCAGTGTACACACCCAATAAGCCTGACGATTTTCCTGCTCGCAGGCACTTTTGACGCGGCTGATAATGTCGCTGCGTCGTGTGTCCGGAATGGCGACAGTAGTAACCGGCGTGCGCCCTGGCGGCAGTTCGTCGATGACTGACGTATCCAGATCAGCGTAAGCGGTCATTGCCAGTGTGCGTGGGATCGGCGTGGCGGTCATGATCAGCTGATGCGGGTGGAAGCCCTGTTGCAAACCTTTTTCCCACAACGCCAGACGCTGATGCACACCGAAACGGTGTTGTTCATCGATAATGACCAGCGACAGTGACGAGAACAAAACCTGTTCCTGAAAGATAGCGTGCGTCCCCACCACCATCGAAACCTGTCCGCTGGCGATCGCATCCTGTTGCGCCTGCCGTGCTTTACCCTTTTGTTTACCCGCCAGCCAGCCGACCTGAATACCCAGCGGTTCAAACCACTGACGGAAATTATTCGCATGCTGTTCGGCCAGCAATTCTGTCGGTGCCATTAATCCGACCTGTTGCCCCTGAGCAATAGCGCAAAGTGCGGCAAGGGCGGCCACCAGCGTTTTACCTGAGCCCACGTCGCCTTGCACCAGACGCATCATGGGATAACTTTTGGCCAGGTCCTGTTCAATTTCCGCCACAACCCGTTGCTGCGCACCGGTGGGGCTGAAAGGAAGAGAGGCAAGGAACTGATTTTTCAGGCGATCGTCATGACGCAGCGGCAGAGCTTTATAACTCTGAGTACCGGCACGGACGGCCAGCATACTGAGATTATGTGCCAGCAATTCTTCCATAATCAGTCGGCGTTGAGCAGGATGATGACCTTTCTCAAGATCGGCGAGCTGGATATCAGGCGGCGGGCGATGCAGTAAATGCAGCGCCTGAGGAAGGGGGATCAGCGAACGGCTCAGTTCCTCTGGTAACAGTTCGGCAATAGGTACTGTGTCGAGCAGTTCAAGTGCCTGATCCGTCAGTTTACGCAATGTCGCCTGACGGATACCTTCTGTTGTCGGATAAACCGGCGTCAGTGATTCCTGCAGCACGACTTCGCTGTTTTCACCCTGAATACGGTATTCCGGGTGAATGATTTCAGCGCCGATCGTGCCGCGTTTGATTTCACCATAAGCGGTAACACGACGCCCTGCAGCCAGACTGTTTTTCATTGCGGCGTTAAAGTTGAAGAAGCGTAACGTCGCCATGCCTGTGCCGTCACTTATCTGACAGGTCAGCATCCTGCGGCGACCAAAACTGATATCGCTGCGCAGGACTTCGCCTTCTATCGTCGCGAAAATGCCGGGTTGTAAATCATTGATGGTGTAAAGGCGGGTACGATCTTCATAGCGTAAAGGAAGATGAAACAGTAAATCCTGAATAGTTTCAAGGCCGAGTTTGGCGAGTTTGTCTGCCTGGCTGGCTCCGACGCCGGAAAGCGACGTCAGTGGGATAGCGTCGAGCAGGCGGCCTTTCATCTTTTCTTAACCGTCATTTGCATCGCAGACCACCATTCATCATCGGCAATGATTTGCCCGCGATCGTCAATGAAAGGGCGGGGCAGTTTCTTTCGCTTTGCCACATTCGACAGGACCGGATAGCCGCCTTCAAACAGCAGCCGCTGCTGTTCTTTCTCGTTCAACAGGCTGTTGTCGCGACGATACATACCGGCATTTTCGCGCTGGCGCTGCGCTTCATACAGGATTAACGCTGAGGCGACAGAAACGTTCAAAGATTGCACCATACCGATCATCGGAATGATGATATCACTGTCTGCCAGCGCTAATGCTTCAGGTGTGATACCGGTTTTTTCCTGACCGAGCAAAATACAGGTCGGGCGGGTGTAATCAATCGCGCGGAAGTCGACGGCTTTCTCTGACAAGTTTGTTGCCAGGATTTGCATGCCCTTCGCTTTCATTTTGGCGACGGCATCCTGAATATTTTTGTGCGTTTTGACCTGAACCCAGCTGTTGCTACCCGCCGCCGAAGAGACCAGTGTCTTCATTCGGGTGGTGGGCCAGACAGCATGAATTTCGTGAACGCCGACGGCGTCTGCCGTGCGGATGACGGCAGAAACGTTATGCGGTTTATGCACCTGCTCCATGCAAACCGTCAGGTCTGGCTGTCGGGCTGTAAGCATTTCGCGGATGCGCGCATAACGTTCTGGGGTCATAACAATCAGTTTCGGTTGCGGGTAACTTTAATGACGTCCGGCATAATACGAATTTTACGCATGATATTCGCCAGATGAACGCGATCGCGGGTCGTCAGGCGGATAAAGGCGCTGTAGACGCGACCGTCTTTTTCTTCGGTGCTCAGACTCTGAATGTTCGACTGCGCGGCATTTATCGCGGCGGTCAGGTTCGCCAGTGCGCCCTGATGATTGAACATATCGACTTTTATTTCAGCGATAAATTCCTGATCAGTTTCCTGGTGGTCATCCCAGTCAACGGCCATAAATTTCTCAGGTTCTTTCTGATAACCGCGAATATTACGGCAGGATTCATGGTGGATCACCAGCCCTTTACCTGGACTGACGTGCGCAATAATCGGGTCGCCTGGGATCGGACGGCAGCATTTCGCGAACGTGATCAGCACGCCATCTGCGCCTTTAATCGGCAGATTACGGGTTCCTGACGATGCCATTGAAGACTGGTCACCCATCAGGTTTTTGGCCACCACAACGCTCATGGCATTGCCGAGGCCGATTTCTGCCAGCAGGTCATCCATCGCCGGGAGCTTCATACGATCCAGCTCGTTTTTAATGTTTTCCGGCGGAATATCTGACAGTTTTTTACCCGCACCCAGCGCATGATTGAGCAGGCGACGCCCCAGTGAAACGGAGTCATCACGTTTCAGGTTTTTAAGCATCTGGCGGATTTTGGCGCGCGCGCGTGAGCTCACGACAAAGTTCAGCCAGGCGGCATTCGGGCGGGCACCCGGTGCGGTAATAATTTCGATAGTTTGTCCGCTGGTCAGCGGCTGCGAGAGCGGATAAGGCTGGCGATCAACGCGCGCGCCAACGCAGGCATGGCCGATATCGGTATGCACGGCGTAAGCAAAGTCGACCGGTGTCGCACCCGCAGGCAATTCGACAATACGACCTTCCGGCGTAAAGACGTAAATCTCGTCCGGGAACAGATCTGATTTTACGCTCTCGATAAATTCAAAGGAGTTGCCCGCACTTTGTTGCAGTTCAAGCAGACTCTGTAACCAACGTTGAGCGCGGATCTGCGCCGTAGTGCTGGTTTCACTGTTCTCTTTATAAGCCCAATGCGCCGCAACCCCCATCTCCGCCATCTGATCCATATCTTCAGTACGGATCTGCACTTCAACCGGCACACCATGCGGGCCGATTAGCGAAGTATGCAAAGATTGATAGCCGTTGGCTTTGGGGATGGCGATGTAATCTTTAACCCGACCCGGACGCGGTTTGTACAGACTATGCGCCTGCCCTAACACGCGATAACAGGTATCGAGTTCTTTAACGATCACCCGGAAGGCGTAGATATCCATAATGGAATGGAAACGCTGTTCCTTCAGGTGCATTTTACAATAGATAGAATACAGGTGTTTTTCGCGACCACTGACACGACACTGAATACCGGCTTCGGTTAAACGGCCTTCAATCTCCGAGAGGATTTTTTGGATCATCTCTTTACGGTTACCCCGCGCGGCTTTCACCACTTCTTTGATGACGCGATAACGGTTTGGATAGAGGGCTTCGAAGCCCAGCTCTTCGAGCTCGGTTTTCAGGTGGTGGATACCCAACCGGTGTGCCAGCGGGCTGTAAATTTCCAGCGTTTCGCGGGCAATACGGCGACGTTTTTCCGGACGCAAAGAGCCCAGCGTGCGCATGTTATGGGTACGGTCAGCGAGTTTGATCAAGATGACGCGAATGTCTTGCACCATCGCCATGACCATTTTGCGGAAGTTTTCCGCCTGTGCTTCTTTCTTATCGCGGAATTTCAGCTTGTCTAACTTTGAAACGCCTTCAACCAGTTCAGCAACGCTTTTGCCAAACAGTTGTTCCATATCCTGGTAAGTTGCAGGCGTGTCTTCGATAACGTCGTGTAATAACGCCGCCATCAAAGTCTCATGATCGAGCCTCATTTCAGCCAAAATACATGCCACGGCTACCGGGTGAGTAATATACGGCTCACCGCTGGAACGTGTTTGCCCCTCGTGCGCGTCCCGCGCCACGAGGTAAGCCTGCACGAGGCGCTTAATTTGCTCCTCCGGCAGGTATTTTTGAATCAGTTGATTCAGGCTTTCAAAGATATACAAGTGGGATCCGTTTCGTTAATTAACGACGGCCTTCAGCGATGGCAGTCACTGCCTGAATCTCTGCGGCTTCCTGCTCTTGTTGCTCCTGACGGTCACGAACGTCGAGGATCTGATTGGTGATCAGGCCTTCTTCGATTTCGCGCAGGGCAATGACAGTGAATTTATCGTTTTCTTCAGCAACCAGTGGATCTTTACCACCAGATTGCAGCTGGCGTGCGCGACGTGCAGCCACCAACACCAGGTCAAAACGGTTACCAATTTTTTCAACAGCGTCTTGAACAGTTACGCGTGCCATATATGTGCTACTCCACAGGGTGACGAAAGACTGGGCATAATACTGAAAGTGTCTTCAGTCTGCCAATAGTTTGGTGATTAATCCGTCATGACGGAGCCGCTGACGGCTCAGACGCAGACGTTCAGCGCGAATAATGGTTTTTAAATCCGATAAAGCCAGATCAAAATCATCATTGACAATTAAATAGTCGTATTCGGCAAAGTGGGTCATTTCAGCCACGGCTTGTGCCATACGTTTTGCGATAACTTCCTCGCTGTCTTGCCCGCGGCCACGCAAGCGTCGGTCTAGCTCATCTTTCGATGGCGGCAAGACAAAAATACTGCGTGCCTGCGGCATTTTTTTCCGGATTTGCTGCGCGCCCTGCCAGTCGATATCCAGAAAAACATCCACACCCGACGCTAAAACCTGCTCGATGGTTTCACGCGACGTCCCGTAATAATTACCGAAAACTTCTGCATGTTCTAAAAAGGCATCACGTTCAATCATCTCGCGAAACGCTTCTTTGTCGACAAAGAAGTAATGCTCGCCATGTTTCTCGCCCGGACGTATAGCACGGGTGGTATGAGAAATAGAAACCTGTGTGTCGTAGAGCGGTTGTGTTTTAAGTAAAGCCTGAATCAGACTTGATTTACCTGCTCCACTCGGGGCGGAGACAATATACAGCGTGCCTTGAACCATAATGACGTTTCAACTGAATGGGTTGATAGGAAGTATGCGAAGAGTGATCTCCCGCACAGTATACACGCTCGCCGCATTCGGTGCAGCGTCCAGACGTATTTCATCGCAACTTTGCCGCAGAAAATAGCCTTTCCTGAGAGATTTACGTGCTGCATTCCACATTTTTTTTTCGTTGCAGCAACAGATGAAATAATCAGGAAGGCATCTCGCAATAAGGGGTTATGCCACTGGCAGGAAAAATCACACCGGCGTTTACTGGTCTCCACAAGGAGGTGCTAATGCGCCAGTTTATTTATCTTATCTGCCTGCTCACTTTTGTTTTCTCTGCTTCAGGTCAGGATACGCTGTCGCCGGAATGTCCCGGCTGGCCATCAGAACGTCTGACACAGGAAACCCGTCACCTCACCGCTCAGTTGACCCAATGGGATGCCGCCTATCATCAGTCTGGCAGCAGCCCGATTGAAGATTCGGTCTATGATCATTTGCGTCAAAAACAACAATTCTGGTTGCAGTGCGCCAGCCAACCGGTACCTGAGCTGACAATGCCAGCCAGTGATGATGCAGAATATGTGCATCCGGTGGCCCATACCGGCCTGCATAAAATGAAAGATAAACACGCGGTCGCAAACTGGATGCAGGGACGAAAGAATCTGTGGGTACAGCCCAAAATCGATGGCGTTGCAGTATCGCTGATTTACCGTTACGGGAAACTGGCCGCACTGGTAAGTCGCGGCGATGGCGAGAAAGGGCAAAACTGGACGGCAAAAGCTGCGTCAATTCCGGCGATCCCGCTCAACATTCCGGACATGAGCCCTGAGTTGGTATTGCAGGGCGAGCTTTATCTGAAGATGAACGGTCATCATCAAAATGTTGATGGCGGGATGAATGCAAGATCAAAAGTCGCAGGTGCAATGATGCGTACCTCTGCTTCTGACCTGCTGAAGCAAACGGGTATTTTTATCTGGTCATGGCCGGACGGTCCGGTGCTTATGGCTGATCACCTGGAGAAACTCAGACAGTTCGGTTTTCCGGTTGTGGCTCAGTTCACGCTGGCGGTGAGCTCTGTCGAAGACGTCGAAAAATGGCGTGAAGACTGGTTTCACCAACCCCTGCCTTTTGCGACGGATGGCGTGGTCGTTCGTCAGCAAGAAGAACCTGCGGGGAAATATTGGCAAAGTAAGCCTGCAATCTGGGCGGTCGCCTGGAAATATCCGCCCGCCAGACAGCTCACCGATGTCACGGGCATCAGCACCACGACAGGACGAAACGGGAAAGTCACCGTTATCCTCAACCTGAAACCCCTGCGGCTGGACGATAAGTTAGTCAGTAAGGTGAGTTTGGGATCGGTCAGCCGGTTCCGGCAATGGGATGTTCTTCCCGGTGATCAGGTCGCAATCGCGCTGGCCGGACAGGGGATCCCACGACTTGATGAAGTGACATGGCGGGTAAATGAGCGTACGGAGATGCCTTTGCCTGATCCAACGCGCTATAACGCACTTTCCTGCTTTACACCTGAACCGGACTGCATACAACAATTTCTCTCACGCCTGATCTGGCTCAGCGGGCCGGAAGCGTTGGATATGGCAGGGTTTGGCGGGGCCACATGGCAAAAGTTATTGGATGCTTCCCCGGGGGGTTCTCTCATCAGTTGGTTAAGTCTTAATGAAAAAGAACTGGATGCTGTTCCGGGTATCAGTATTAAACAGGCGCAAAAACTGATGGCGCAGATTCATCTTGCGCGCGGAAAAGGCTTCCGGCGCTGGCTGTCAGCAATAGGATTTCCTTCTTTTGCACTGGGATTTGCAGAACAGCAGCAAAGCTGGAACAGGTTGACACAGCTGACCTCTCACGACTGGGAGATGACTGAGGGGATCGGGGCCAAACGGGCCGCTCAGGTTTTTGACTTTATACATCATCCGGACGTTGAGGTTTTGGCCAATGCTTTGAAGCAGGCGCAATTGCCTGCATTCCGCTAGCGGGCTACACGGCGGCGCATTAATGGTCCGAATGCGGGTAATTAAAGACAGGCAATCCAAGGCGAAAACGCAGGGCGATAAGACGTGCGGTAAAGCCGATCAGCAGTGTAATGATAACGACCAGATTGTGGGGCAATGAGAAATATTGCAGCCCGATATAAACCCAGGCGGAAGCAAACGACACGCCGGCATAAATTTCTTTCTGAAACACCAGCGGGATCTGATTGCACATCATGTCCCGCAGCACACCGCCAAAAACACCGGTAATGACTGCACAAACGGAAGCAATGATAGCGCCATGTCCCATATCGAGGGCCACCTGTGTCCCGATAATGGAAAATACCACCAGCCCCAGGGCATCAAGCACTAAAAAAAGCTTTCTCAGATGTTGCATGAGAGGAGCCAGCCAGGTGGTCATGAGCGCTGCAACAGCCACAATCACGATGTACTCCGGATGCTTCACCCATCCCAATGGATAATGGCCTAACAGCATGTCGCGGACAGAGCCGCCACCAATGGCCGTCGCTGCCGCAATAATAATGACACCAAAGGAGTCCATTTTCCGACGTCCGGCAGCCAGGGCACCGGTCATGGCTTCTGCGGTGATCCCAATAATATAAAGAACGGTGAGTAACATGGATGTTCGCCAGACAAATCAGTAAATGGGAAAACAGTAGCCGCGTAGAGTAATGAGTTCCTCATTGATGCTCGACTGAATTTTTCTTTTGCATTGGTTTTAGGATTATTAAATCTAATGTGAATAGCCTTTCAATCCGCCAGAGTAAAAGGATAAAGAAGAATGTCGGGTTATTTTAGATTAGAAAAACAGGGATTGCTTGCCTGTTTTGACCCTGCTTTAACATTTATCCATGCCCCCGATTTCTTCTCAGCAGTGAATTTTCTCCTTTTATAGGTTACGATTAATTAAAATCGTCACTCATTGACGCATTGCTTAATTGTTAAATCTGCTCCGGAGGAGTGTATGAAGCCCGATATTCCGGTTGCGTTAACACAGCGTGGACCTGCCGAGCATGAACGTCGTGAACAAATTATAAATGCGGCCTTTGAGCTCTTTCGTCTTTATGGTTATGCCAAAACATCAGTGGCTGATCTTGCCAAATCTATCGGTGTTTCAAGCGCTTACATTTATAAATTTTTTGAATCGAAACAGGCCATTGGCGAAGCTATTTGCTCGCAGCGGGTGGGTCAGATAGATGAGGCACTCATGGTTATTGCGCAAAGTAACCAAAGTGCGACCCTGCGCCTAAGATCTATTTTTAAAACGCTGCTGACGCGTAGTCTGGATCTCTTCTTCCAGGACAGGAAATTGCATGATCTGGCTGCAACAGCGTCGGCTCAGCAATGGAAATCGACATTAAATCATCGTGCTATGATTTACAGCATTGTTGAAAAAGTGGTTACCGATGGCCGGGAGTCCGGTGAGTTTGAGCGTAAAACGCCACTGGATGAGGTTTGTATGGCGATCACCACGGTGACAACGCCATTTTCGCATCCGTTATTGCTGGAACAAAAAACACCTGAACAATTGGAAGAGCGTGTTCAGGCGATCACCAGCCTGGTCCTGCGAAGTCTGGCAAAGTAGACGCAACAAAATTTTGGGTTACGGGTTTACAAAAACGTAATTCGTCACATACTGTCAGCCGTTATTATCAAGAAACCCGTTTCTGGCCGGTTCATATATCGCCTGCGGAAACTTACGTCTTATACAGACAGAGAGGAATGTTTATGACTCATCGTCGAGTGGTTATTACCGGCATGGGGGCTGTGAGTCCTCTGGGCTGTGATATCGAAACTATCTGGAAGCGTCTGCTGGCCGGTCAGTCTGGTATCCGTGTTTTGCCGGAAGAAATTGTAGAAACACTGACCGTGAAAATTGGTGGTCAGGTACAAACTAAAGAACAGGATCCTGAGTCTGGTTTCGATCCGGATCAGTTCGTGGTACCAAAAGACCAGAAAAAAATGGACCGTTTCATCCTGTTTGCTATGGCTGCTGCCGATATGGCCGTTGCTGACGCGGGCTGGAAAGCCGAAACACCGGAACAACAGGAACGTACTGCAACCGTCATCGGTTCGGGTATCGGTGGCTTCCCGGCGATTGCCCATGCCGTGCGTACCAACGACAGCCGTGGCGCTAAGCGTTTGTCGCCTTTCACGATACCGTCGTTCCTGGTGAATCTGGCGTCTGGTCAGGTTTCCATTAAACATCAGTTTAAAGGCCCGATTGGCGCGCCGGTAACGGCTTGTGCGGCAGGTGTTCAGGCGATTGGTGATGCGGTGCGTTTGATTCGCAATGACGAAGCCGATGTTGCACTGTGTGGCGGCGCGGAAGCGGCTATCGATACTGTGAGCCTGGGCGGTTTTGCGGCGGCGAAAGCCATGTCTACCGGCCATGAAGATCATCCGGAAAAAGCTTCCCGTCCGTTCGACAGCGCACGTGATGGCTTTGTTATGGGCGAAGGCGCGGGCATGCTGGTGATTGAAGAACTGGAGCATGCGAAAGCACGTGGCGCCAGAATTCTGGCTGAGATTGTCGGTTACGGTACCAGCGGTGACGCCTACCACATGACGTCCGGTGCGGAAGATGGCAACGGTGCGGGCCGCGCGATGAAAATCGCGCTGCGCCAGGCAGGTATTCAGCCTTCAGACGTGCAGCATCTGAATGCTCACGCAACTTCTACGCCGGTGGGCGATCTGGGTGAAATCAATGCGATTAAAACCCTGTTCGGCACTGACGGTAAACTGGCTGTCACGTCTACCAAATCTGCAACCGGACATCTGTTGGGAGCGGCTGGCGGGCTGGAAACCATTTTCACCATTCTGGCCGTACGCGACCAAATTGTTCCTCCGACGCTGAATCTGGAAAACAAAGACGAAGCGGCTGCGGGGTTGAATATTGTAGGTAATATCGCGCAGAAACATGATATTACGTACGCGCTGTCAAACGGCTTCGGTTTCGGTGGCGTGAACGCCTGCGTACTGCTGAAACGCTGGGAAGACTAATTTCCTTTTTCGCTGACGCATAAAAAAACGCCTCGGACTTTAATGACCTGAGGCGTTTTTTATTAAGCAGGGCAGAGGATTTACTCGATATTCTGAATCTGCTCGCGCATTTGTTCGATCAACACTTTCAGCTCGATAGCTGACGTTGTGACATCGGCATTGATGGATTTAGACGCCAGCGTGTTTGATTCGCGGTTAAATTCCTGCATCATGAAATCAAGACGGCGGCCCACGGCTTCTTCTTTCTTCATGATTTTGTGTGTTTCTTTGACGTGCGCTTCCAGCCGGTCCAGCTCTTCAGCCACATCGATACGCTGTGCCATCAGAACCAGTTCCTGTTCCAGACGGGTATTTTCCAGCTGGACCTGTGCATCTTCCAGTTTGCTGACCAGACGCTCGCGCTGCCATTGCAGAATATTTGGCATCTGGGCGCGGACTTTCACCACTTCTGCGCTCACGCCGTCGAGACGCTGTTCGATCATCGTTTTCAGTGCTGCACCTTCGCTTTCGCGCGCGCTGATGAAATCATCCAGTGCGGTTTCCAGCGCCAGCAGCAGTTCGGTGCTTATAGCGTCCAGATCCTGTTCTTCGGCCAGCATAACGCCCGGCCAGCGCAGGACTTCCAGCGGATTAATTTCGCCTTCATCACTTTGCATTTTCACCCATTGCGCCGCTTCAACCAGCTGTTTCGCCAGCTTTTCATTAAGCTGTAACGTGCTTTGTGCGCCAGGGTCGAGATCAAAACGCAAATTACATTCGACTTTACCACGGGTCAGCCGGGCGCGAATACGCTCACGGACAACCGGCTCCAGGCTGCGGAATTGCTCGGGCAGACGGATGTAGGTTTCGAGATAACGTTGGTTTACGGAGCGGAGTTCCCACGCTGCGCTGCCCCAGTCACCCTTAATTTCGCGTCGGGCATAAGCGGTCATACTACGGATCATGTATGCGTACCTGTTAATGTAAAGATGAAGCGATTATAGCCCCCGCGAGCGGGTCATGATAGGCATTACCTCGCGAAGTCCGTATAATGCGCAGCCAAACATGATTCGCGACCCGGAGAAGTATCCATGCGTCCAGCAGGCCGAAATGCACAACAAGTGCGCCCCGTAACACTGACCCGCCATTACACTAAACACGCTGAAGGTTCCGTGCTGGTGGAGTTTGGTGATACCAAAGTGCTGTGTACCGCGACGGTGGAGGAAGGTGTTCCGCGTTTTCTGAAAGGTCAGGGACAAGGTTGGATCACCGCAGAGTATGGCATGTTGCCACGTTCTACCCACACCCGTAATGCCCGTGAAGCCGCAAAAGGCAAGCAGGGCGGCCGTACTCTGGAAATCCAGCGTTTGATTGCCCGTTCCCTGCGCGCAGCTGTCGATCTGAAAAAGCTGGGTGAATTCACCATTACGCTCGATTGTGATGTGTTACAGGCGGATGGTGGCACGCGCACTGCGTCCATTTCCGGTGCTTGTGTTGCGCTGGCCGATGCGCTGAATGCGCTGGTAGCTGCCGGTAAACTGAAAGCGAACCCGATGAAGGGTATGGTTGCTGCAGTTTCTGTCGGTATCGTGAAAGGCGAAGCACTGTGTGATCTCGAATATGTTGAAGACTCAGCGGCAGAAACCGATATGAATGTCGTGATGATGGAAGATGGCCGCATGATTGAGGTGCAGGGCACCGCAGAAGGTGAGCCGTTCAGCCACGAAGAGTTACTCGGCTTACTTGCTCTTGCACGAGAGGGCATCGACACTATCTTCCAGGCGCAGAAAGCGGCGCTGGCGGAATAATTTTTTAAGGCGACTGAGAAGTCGCCTTTTTTATGGCCTGCGGGCTGACAATGAGAAACAAGACGTTATCGAGGAGACCATCAATGAAAGCCTATCAGCGCCAGTTTATTGAGTTCGCACTGAACAAACAGGTTTTGAAATTCGGCGAATTTACCCTGAAGTCCGGGCGCATCAGTCCTTACTTCTTCAATGCCGGTTTATTTAATACTGGCCGTGATCTGGCGTTACTGGGACGTTTTTATGCCGAAGCATTGATGGATTCCAATATTGATTTCGATTTAGTGTTTGGTCCGGCTTATAAAGGTATTCCCATCGCGACGACCACTGCCGTTGCTCTGGCTGAGCATCATGAGCGCGATGTGCCATATTGCTTTAACCGCAAAGAAGCCAAAGATCATGGTGAAGGTGGCTTGCTGGTCGGCAGCCCGTTACAGGGCCGTGTCATGCTGGTCGACGATGTGATTACTGCCGGTACCGCTATCCGTGAATCAATGGAAATCATCAGTGCGAACAAAGCCACTCTGGCAGGCGTATTGATTTCTCTTGATCGTCAGGAACGCGGACGTGCGGATATCTCTGCTATTCAGGAAGTTGAGCGTGATTACCATTGCAAAGTAATTTCAATTATTACGCTGGCTGACCTGATTGAGTACCTGGAAGAGAAAGCGGAAATGGCTGATCATCTGGCGGCTGTCCGGGCTTACCAGCAGGAATATGGCGTTTAATGTAGTCACTATCCTATGAGTAAAACAAAAGGGCCTTTCGGCCCTTTTTGATATTGATGTTTGCCTCTGCCGGGCAGGTTTTATTGCAACTGAGCAGAGATCAGTGGCCAGCGGGTATCGAAATCCTGCGTCGGTTTGTACTTAAACTCAGAGCGTACAAAACGCGACAGCATCCCTTCGCAAAATGCCAGTAACTGGCTGGCGAGCAGAGTTTCATCGCTGATGAATCCGCTGCCTTCACGCATTTTCTTTTCCCGAAGCACCTGACGCAGTTGCGCTTCAATTCGCTCAAAAAGCTGATTGATGCGGCCTTGCAGGCGATCTTGTTCAAACATCAGGGCATGACCGGTCATAATTCGGGTCAGTCCCGGATTACGTTCGGCGAAGCCCAAAATCAGCAGCAAAATCAGACGTATTCTGTTTAACGTATCTTTCTCATCCTGCAGAATGAGGTTGATACGGGTGATCAGACTGTCTTCGATAAACTCGATTAAGCTGTCAAACATGCGTGTTTTACTGGGAAAATGACGGTAAAGCGCTGCTTCTGAAACACCTACACTGGCGGCGAGTTTTGCAGTCGTGATCCTCTGGCTGCCATCGCTGGACTGAAGCATTTGCGCCAGGGCCTGCAAAATCTCTTCGCGCCTGTTCCTTTTTGTCGTTTCTTTCTCTGCCATGTCTGAATAGACCCTTGCTAAAAAACGGCTAAAATCATGGAGAAACCGCACAACTGCCGCATGAATCACTGTGATCCTGCGGCTTATTTCGTTCCCTATGTGTTGTTACGGTCTGATAGTGATAAGGATCTGTTCAATATCGCGTCAAAATCAGCGGTGCTGAACAGGTTCTTATTGGCGACCTGAATGGCCAAAACCACCTTCGCCGCGTTCACTGGCGTCAAAATCTTCCACCAGATTGAATTCAGCCTGAACGACAGGCACAAACACCATCTGAGCAATACGCTCGCCTGGTTCGATAACAAATGTTGTCTGACCGCGGTTCCACACCGACACCATCAGCTGGCCCTGATAATCAGAGTCGATAAGACCGACAAGGTTACCCAAAACGACACCGTGCTTATGCCCCAGGCCGGAGCGAGGTAAAATAACCGCCGCCAGATTAGCATCACCAATGTGAATAGCCAGACCGGTTGGCAGCAGTGTGGTTTCACCCGGTTTCAGCTCTACTGAAGCATCCAGACAGGCGCGCAAATCCAGACCCGCAGACCCGGGTGTCGCGTAAGCCGGTAAAGGGAAAGTCGAACCGATGCGCGGGTCGAGAATTTTAATGTCGATTTTTTTCATCATAACGGCTGACAATCTCTTCTAATAATCGTTGACCAAGCAGGGACTTATCGCTGAGCGGTAAGATTTTATCCCCGTCCTGCCAAAAAAGATGCAAAGCATTGGAATCGCTGTTGAAACCTTGCCCGGCACGTGAAACATCGTTGGCGCAAATCAGGTCCAGATTCTTACGGATCCTTTTTTGCCGCGCGTATTCTTCCACATTCTGGGTTTCAGCGGCAAACCCCACGACGTAAGGTCGGTTCTCTTTCATCGCTGCAACACCGGCAACGATATCAGGGTTTTTAATCATTTTTACCGTGATTTCATCGCCTTGCTTTTTGATCTTCTCATCAGCAATACGCTCTGCGCGATAATCTGCCACGGCCGCGCAGGAAATGAAAATATGCTGAGATGCCGCCGAAAGCTGCACGGCTTGTTGCATTTCCAGCGCACTTTCCACATCAACACGGCGGACATTCGCGGGCGTCGGTTGTGTTACCGGCCCGGCGATAAGTGTCACTTTGGCACCCCGTTCAGCGGCGGCTCTGGCAATCGCAAAACCCATTTTGCCGGAGCTGTGATTGCTGATGAAGCGGACAGGGTCCAGAGGCTCGCGGGTCGGGCCTGCGGTCACCATAATGTTCAGGTGCGCCAGATCGTTGCGTGAAGAAAAATGCGTATTCGCCATATCAACAATCACCAGCGGATCCAGCATACGTCCAGGCCCCACATCACCGCAGGCCTGACTGCCGCTGTCCGGACCCCACATCAATGTGCCCCGTGCTGCCAGGCTTTGCAGGTTTTCTTGTGTGACGGCCGCACGATACATTTGCTGGTTCATCGCAGGCAGGACTGCGACCGGTGCCGCTGTCGCCAGACATACCGTTGTCAGCAGATCATTTGCCAGGCCGGCATTCATTCGAGCCAGCAAATCCGCAGTGGCGGGGGCAATAATGACTAAATCTGCCCATTTCCCTAACTCGATATGTCCCATTGCCGCTTCGGCCGCCGGATCAAGCAGGTCGTCAGAAACCGGATAGCCGGAAACCGCCTGCAGGCTCAGCGGCGTCACGAAAGATTTCGCCGCTTCTGTCATGACGACGCGGACTTCAGCGCCTCTTTCACGTAAGCGACGTACCAGTTCTGGTGCTTTATAGGCAGCGATACCACCGCTGATACCGAGCACAATATGTTTGCCGGAAAGTCCCGTCATCATCATTGTCCGATTAGTTGAAAGCTGAAAGAAGCGACATTTTAGCATAACGGGGAATGATGACAGCTATTGGCGATACTACGAAAGTTAAGGAATAAAAATTCTGCGTAACATCTCGCAAGCTGACGCACCGGACCTCATGACGGGGAGAATGTTGTGCCACAATCGCCGCGAAAAGGAGTCAGGATGACGAAACAGCAAGACCCGTGGCCGGGAGAGATGCCACCACGCGAAAAATTATTGCAACAGGGAGCGAAAGAGCTGACGGATCAGGAGTTGCTGGCGATCTATTTGCGCACGGGATGCAAGGGATTGCATGTCATGGAGCTGGCAAAAAATCTGCTGGATGAATTTGGTTCATTACCTAAATTACTGAAGGCCGATTTTGACACCATGGCACGCACAAAAGGAATGGGAGTGGCCAAGTTTTCACAGCTGGTAGCCGTATCCGAATTATCCCGCCGCGCCTACTTGCGCCATCTGAGTGCTGAAAATGCGATGCTCAGCCCCGCAGTCATCCGCGAATATTTGCAGAATTTACTCGTTTTTCGGGAAAGAGAGGTGTTTCTGGTACTTTTTCTCGACAACCAGCATCGCGTTATTCGCCATGAGGAGATGTTTGCTGGTACTATTGGGCACGTAGAAGTGTATCCCCGCGAAATTGTTCGTGGTGCGATGAAGGTTAATGCGGCAGCCCTAATTCTGGCGCATAATCACCCATCTGGTCGGGCTGAGCCCAGCCTGATGGATAGAAAAGTGACTGAACAGATTATTCGTGCGTGCCAGCTGCTGGAAATTCGCGTCCTTGACCATTTGGTTGTAGGCCACGGAGAAACGGTATCTTTTGCCGAACGCGGCTGGATTTAGCGTCGTTTTTTGAAGATCCTTAGGGATCTTTAGCTGTTCGGGACTTGAGCACTTACGCTACAGAGCGTATACTACGCCACCTTTGAGAATCTTGGGTTTGGCGTTAAGAGCCTATCTCAGCAGGTTTCTGACCTGATGAATTGGTTTTTTACCCGACGACAGTGAGTCGGTTCTCAGTGGAGTTTGCTGAGATGGGCTCTAAAAGCCTGACGAGGCGGCCATACCCTATACGAAGCTCGAGCTGATTTGATTTTTGGAGAATAGACATGTCCCGAGTCTGCCAAGTTACTGGCAAGCGCCCGGTGAGCGGTAACAACCGTTCCCACGCAATGAACGCGACCAAACGCCGTTTTCTGCCGAACCTGCACTCCCACCGTTTTTGGGTTGAGGCTGAGAAGCGCTTTGTAACTCTGCGTGTATCTGCTAAAGGTATGCGTGTTATTGATAAGAAGGGTATTGAGACGGTCTTGGCCGATCTGCGTGCCCGCGGTGAGAAGTATTAAGGAACTGCATCATGGCTAAAGGTGTTCGCGAGAAGATCAAGCTGGTTTCTTCTGCTGGTACTGGTCACTTCTATACCACTACGAAGAACAAGCGTACTAAGCCGGAAAAATTGGAACTGAAGAAATTCGATCCAGTTGTCCGTCAACACGTGATCTACAAAGAAGCTAAAATTAAATAATTTTAGTGGATTGCTAAAACCCGGCTCCGGCCGGGTTTTTTATTGCCTGAATTTCATGATTTCTTTTCATTGCGACTTTTATTTGCCTGATGTCAGTGTCTGCGACAAACTCTGAACACGATTTTTGCTCAAGGGAAAATTATGCCGGAATTACCTGAGGTTGAAACCAGCCGCAGAGGGATTGAACCCTATCTTAAAGGCCACACAATACTGCATGCCATCGTGCGTAATCCGCGCCTGCGCTGGCCTGTCTCGGCGGAAATCTTAGCATTAAGCGATCAGCCGGTTCTGAGTGTGCAGCGTCGGGCAAAATATCTGCTGGTTGAGCTGCAAACCGGGTGGATCATTATTCATCTGGGTATGTCAGGGAGTTTGCGGGTATTGCCGGAAGAAACCGAAGCAGGCAAACATGACCACGTTGATCTGGTGATGGATACCGGCCATGTGCTGCGTTATACCGATCCGCGCCGTTTTGGTGCCTGGTTATGGTCTTCGGATCTGACTGCCAGCAATGTTTTAGCCCATCTGGGGCCGGAGCCGCTAAGCGAAGATTTCACGGCGGATTACTTGTGTGAGAAATCCCGCACGAAGAAATCCCCCATTAAGCCCTGGCTGATGGATAATAAACTCGTGGTTGGCGTAGGAAATATCTATGCCAGTGAATCTTTGTTTGTCGCGGGAATTTCCCCTGACCGGCCTGCACATTCACTCAAACGTGATGAGGCAGAGTTGCTGGTCAGAACCATCAAAGCGGTATTGTTGCGCTCTATTGAACAAGGCGGGACGACGCTGAAGGACTTTCTCCAGTCGGATGGGAAACCGGGATATTTCGCACAGGAATTGCAGGTATATGGAAGAGCGGGCGAGCCATGCCGGGCATGCGGTATGCCCATTGAAAGTAAGAAACAGGCGCAGCGCACCACATTTTTCTGCCCGCGCTGCCAGCGTTAATACCTGATTCAGGCGCTGATTTTTTCCATCAGTGCCTGTGTGATGATTTGCGGCAGGAAAGGCGCAATATCTCCACCGTGGCGGGCGACTTCTTTGACCAGAGATGAAGAAATAAACGACCATTCTTTTGACGGCATCATGAACACGCTTTCCAGCGTGGGCAGCAAATGCCGGTTCATGTTCGCCAGTTGCATCTCATATTCAAAATCAGACACCGCACGTAATCCGCGTACCAGCACGTTTGCGCCCTGAGCTCTGGCAAAATTTGCCATCAAATCGCTGAAACCAATGACATCAACGTTATCCAGATGGGATGTAACCTGAGTTGCCAGCGCCACGCGTTCATCCAGCGTGAACATCGGTTTTTTGCTTGGGCTGGCTGCAATTGCAAGAATGACATGGTCGAACATCTGCGCCGCACGGGTGACGATATCGAGATGCCCGTTGGTCATCGGGTCGAAAGTACCGGGATAAATTGCCTTAGTGCTCATAACGGCTCACTTTTGCAGTTGGTGGCTGAGCGCCCACAGGGCGGCATATTTATTGAATGTATATTGTGCATTGACGCCCGCCAGGATCAACCCCTGCTTTCCGTCCAGAAAACCGGCCCGCAGGATCCAGGTTTTGACGAATGCGCCCAGCGTATGGGAAATAATCGAGAAGAAGCTGCAACGGCGGCCTTGCTGATAGCGTTGCTCTGCCCATGCCTGCGCATAGCTGAGTTGTTTTCGCTGGAAACTGAAAAGGTCGCGACAGGTGAGGTGCAACAGGTCGCCTTGCAACGGAACGACAGTGGCATTCCCTGTGTTCAGTGATTCATGTACCCGATCGTCGTTATAGCTGAACGTTGAAGGATACAAACGGTTGACACGATCAGGATACCAGCCACTGTGACGCATGAATTTCCCGAGGAACAGGTTACTGCGTCCGAGGCTGTAAACGGTATTTTCCTGCGGGCAATTCAGCACATTTTCAATCGACTGACGCAACGGAGAGGATACACGCTCGTCGGCATCTATCATCAAAATATAGTCGCCTGTGGCATGGCTTTGCGCCAGCTGTCGCTGTTTGCCAAACCCCGGCCAGTCAGTGTTAAGGAATACTTTGGCGCCGAAGCTGCGGGCAATATCCTGTGTCGCATCGTTGCTGCCGGAATCGAGCAGAATTATTTCATCTGCCCAGGTCACTGACTCAAGGCATGCCGGCAATAAATCCCCTTCATTACGGGCAATCAGTACGACGGATAAACGTTTTTTATCAGTCATTAATGACTCCGGACAGGCAGATAAGGCTCCAGTAAATGCAGCAGGCGCTGTAAGGCTCCCTGATTTTGATGCAGAACTTCAACGGCGTGGCGACCGTAATACAAGCGATAATCTTCATCGGTCAGCAGTGTAGAAATTTCTTTCACCAGTGATGCGGTATCAGTGACTGTGATCAGACCGTCGTCCTGGGCCAGCTTGGCGCAGATATCTTTGAAATTGAAGGTATGCGGCCCCATGAGTACCGGAATGGCATGGGCTGCCGCCTCCAGCGGATTATGGCCTCCGCGATCGACCAGGCTGCCGCCGACAAAAGCCAGATCAGCAATGCCATACAGCAACATTAATTCACCCATCGTATCGCCGATCACCACCTGGGTGGCTGATGAAGGGACTTCACCTGAGCTACGCTGGATTAAAGAAAGACCGGCTTTGCGCGTCAGCTCACAAGCAACCGGAAAACGTTCAGGATGGCGTGGAACCAAAATAAGCAGCAAGGTCGGATGTGCTTTCAGTAATTCTTTGTGCGCTTCCAGCAGCAAGGTTTCTTCCCCTTCATGCGTGCTGGTGGCGATCCACACCTGACGGCGTGACGCCCATTGGCTGCGCAGTGCAATGGCTTTTGCTGCCAGTTCCGGCGTAACCGAGATGTCGAATTTCAGGCTACCCGTCACCGCAAGCTGGTTGCGTTTTAACCCTAAGGACAGAAAGCGTTCACCATCTTCCTGATTCTGCGCCGCGATCAGGGTGATGCGTTGCAAAATGGTACGAATGAATTTGCCTAGCTTCTGATATCCCTTTGCCGAGCGGTCAGAGAGGCGGGCATTGGCTATCACCAGCGGGATCTGGCGACGATGCAGTGCGCTGATAAGGTTCGGCCAAAGCTCGGTTTCCATGATGATGACAAGCTTTGGGTTCACCTCATCCAGGAAACGATTTACCGAACCCGTCAGATCATAAGGCAGATAAACGTGGTGCACCCCCTTACCAAAAGCGGACTGAACGCGCTCTGAGCCAGTCGGTGTCATGGTGGTGACGGTAATCGGCAAGGAAGGATAACGATGACGCAATGCGCGGACTAAAGGGATCGCGGCCAGCGTCTCTCCGACGGAAACGGAATGCAGCATGATGCCACCGGAGACAACCTTTCCCTTGCAGAAGCCATAACGTTCAGCCCAGCGTTTACGATAGGCCGGGGACTTGCGGCTGCGCAAAAGTAAACGGATCCAAATCAATGGCTGAATTAAGTATATGATTATATTATAAAAAATATTCATCTTTTATCAGGCGTTGCATAAGGGAAAGTTAATTTCATAAAGCGAAAATAGTCCCGGCGGATAGATGGGCACATGGTATCAGATAAGTGTGATCGACTCATCATGTCAGCGCCTGCGTCCTCAGACCAGTAACGAGTGATAAAGCGTAACTAACTGCTGTGAAAGGTTTTTCGGAGTGTAAGGTAAAATCCGTTCTCTTGCCGCATTTCCCATCTCGTCATTTTCCTGACGGGAAGGAATTTTATTCACATATTCGCTTAGGCTTGCCACATCCAGTGCATCGCAAACAAAGCCCTCGCGCCCCTGCCTGATAAATTCTGCCCCCCCACAAGTTTCACTGGTGATGACGGGCAATCCGCAGGCCATGGCTTCAAGAATAACGTTCGGGAACGGGTCATATAATGTCGGCAGGATCATGCCATCGGCTGCGTGGTAATAAGGCAGAACATTGTTTTGTACCCCGACAAAGCGGATCCGGTCGGCGCAGCCTGTTTGCTGAGCCAGCGATGCGTATTTTTTCTGGTCTTTATCTTGTCCGACAATAATCAGGTAACGATCGCCGGAAGCAATTGCTTCAATGGCGGGCTTCAACCCTTTGCGTTCAAAACCAGAACCTACGTAAATCAGTGCCACGGCCTGCGCAGGAATGGCAAGCATTTCACGTGAAGCAAGCCGTTGTGCAAGGGTCGCCGGTACGAATTTTTGGGAATCAATGGCGTTATAGATCACCTCAAAACGACTTTCCTCCACCCCGTAACAGCGGATGATATCGCGTTTTACCATCTCAGAATTACAGATGATTTTTTTCAACGCCGGAGAGTGGAACATGGCTTCCTCAGCCTGCAGTACATACCGGTGATATGAACTGATTTGTGTGAGAAAACGCTGGAGAGGTGAAATAACGCGCGCCCTTTGTTCCAGCCAGACACGGTGTGCACCATCGCCCGCGCGGAAAATATCGCAACCTGGAATGCGCTCGTGGCTTTGCACAATGTCGAACTGTTCCCGTTCCCAACATTGTTGTGCTGCGGCGGCAAAACCTTTCTCACGTGAAACCCGGCCATATTTTGCCGGATTGCACAGGTGAATTTTCCATTTCGGATTGGGTTTGCCTTCCCACTGGCGGGTAATAATATTCAGATCAATATTTTGATCATCCAGTGCTTCAAGAGCGCGTGAGATAAAACGTTCCGCGCCGCCATCAGGGCGATATTTTTGTCTGACAATTGCTAAACGAATGTTTTTCTCACTGGCAGCATTAGTCATGCAGGTAACTCCTGGCGGCATCAATCACATCGCTGACAGGGATTGCATGCAGATAACGTTGTTGAGTTTTTGTATCGATAGAATCGGGTGCGGGCAGCGGCGCGTAGTCCCCGGCCCAGATAGTGGTATTGTTATTGCCCCATGGACGCCAGTGCTGCATTTTCGTCGGGCCAAATAAGGCCACACAAGGTGTATTAAGCGCGGCAGCCATATGCATCGGCGCAGAATCCACCCCGATAAAGAGTTTTGCACCATCAATCATTGCCGCAAGCTGTGTCAGTGATAGCTGCCCGGCAACAGAGATAACCTGCGGATTGTGGGTGAGATCCTGAATTTTGCGCACCATATTCAGCTCTTTCTTATCCGGACCGGAGGTCATTACAATCGTCAGGCCGGTTTCAGCGAGTCCATCAATCACATTGGCGAATTTGTCATCATCCCAGCATTTGAACGTCCAGCGTGACGTCGGCTGAATCACAATATATTCGCCGCTTACCTGGTTTTTCAGAAGTAATTGCTGACAGAAAGACTTGTCACTTTCTGAATAATGCATTGATGTCACCGCATTATCGGTGGAGATGCCAAGAGGGGACAAAATCGACATATTCTGTTCGACAGTATGCAGGAGGCTGTGATTTTCGGTGGTCACTAATTGTGTATGACCTGCCCGCCAGAAAGCAGAACGTCGTTTTTTATAGTCGAATCCTAAACGAACTTTCGCACCGCTGAAGCGGGAAATCAGCGCGCTACGCCACTGATCGGCCAGATTAATCACCAGGTCATAATGTCGTTCGCGTACCGCTTTGAGTAGCTGATATTCTTGCTGTAACTGATAGCGGACACCTTGTTTTTTCCATGTTCTATCAATCACATGGATATAGGAAAGGGCCGGGTGTTCACTAAGAATAGGGCGGGTTTCTTTATACAGAAGCACATCAATTTCAGCATCGGGATAATGCTCACGTAGCCTGTTTATCACCGGCGTGGTCAGCACCATATCTCCATGATGACGGAGTTTCACCAGAAGAATTCTTTGGGGTCTGAATGCTGCGTATTTGGCTTCTGAATTAGGCATTCTATTATCTGATAGTAGAATATAGTGAATTGATTTTAGGTGAAGAATCGTATGGTGTGAAGTTATTTATCCTCCTGATATAGAAAGATAAATAACTTCATTTAAGAAATAGTTAGATTCCACTTAAAGACATAATGGAATCGTCTCTTTCTGAAACAGATTAACCGAGTTTTTTACGCAGGTTATGGAGGCGATACAGCCACAATAACAGTTGCCACCATTGTTTAAGTCCGCGCGCGTTACGCAGCATTATTTTGCGTGTGCCGGAGGTGTAAATATCGTCGATCATGGCTTTCCGGGCGGCCTGATCAGGCTCACGGCGGACAGAATGGCAGACCGTCAGGGCTTCACGGGTGACCTGTCTTGGAAACTCCGCATAGATCTTTACCTGGTCTTTATATCGCTCATTTAACGCATCAAGCATTTTGGCTATTTTTAGATAATGCCTTTGATATTCAACGTTTTTCATTCCAGTTCTTTTTTGGTTACTGATTGACTGGTCGTGAATGTAATAGCGATAAAGAACCTTTTGGGTATATTTCACGCGGCGTGCGTTGAACATTAATTCGGTTGTCCAGGGAATATCCTGATGATGCAGGCCCGGTTCAAAATACAGATTATGCTTTTTAATGAGCTGGAGACGGTAGACTCCAAGCCATACAACGTGCAAATAACGGTTTGTTGCCAGCGCCATTTTAAGCCAGTCCGGGCCATCCAGAACGGCTGTCGACGTTAAACGATCGGTGGGGATGATGGGTTTAACTTTTTCTGAGCTGACAAAATAACGTTCACCATTGCATTGTGCGACATCCAGATCATCTTGTTCACACAGCTCAATCAGCGTTTTATACATGTCCGGATAGAGTATGTCATCGGCATCCGGAAAAGTGACATACTGACCTTTGGCGACATCCAGGCCAGCATTGCGCGCACGTGAAACACCGCCGTTAGCCTGATGAATGACGCGAATATGCGGGTATTTGCTGGCGTATTCTTGCGCAACGCGCTCGGAACCATCTGTCGAGCCATCATTAACGATGATGACTTCGAGGTTTTCCAGCGTCTGGGCGACGAGCGAATCCATAAAGTTTCGGAACATCTCCCCGGCGTTATACAGGGGAATAATCGCGCTGAGCTTAATGTTGTCCGATGTCGTTGTTAAAGGCATATCACAGATTTTCCACTGATAAAGATGGCAAACAACCGGGCCGGTGCGAGCTCACAGCCCGGAAAAATCATTGTTTTTCTAAAGAGGGCCGCGTCCTCATTCTCAGCATCAACAGATAGGCGAAGACCAGCACAATAAAATACGGTGATTCGCGATTATAAAACTGGGTATCGCCCTGACTGAAGTAAATTACCGGAACCGACAGCAATAAAAATTCGTAACCTTTGGGTATCAGTCTGAAGGGATAGAGCAATAATACAGCGAAGAAAAGTACCATAATCAATGCGCCGAAAATTCCCTGTAATGACAAGGTATCGATAATGTCATTATGCAGATGGAACTGCAGATTACGTAACGCTTCCGGATTGCCGCCTTCATGCTGATCGATGAACGTTGTCGCCAGTGCATTGCGGCTGTCAGCAGACTGACCAAACGGGTGTTGTTCGAAAACATTCAATCCGGCGCGCCACATTGAGAAACGCGCGCCGACTGAAGTATTGCGGTTGCCTTCATGATATGAGGCGACCTCGTTCTGAAGGTTGTCGAGGCGGGTGAGTACCTTATTGTAATAAGGATGGCCTGAGAGAACGGCGGCAATAATCAAAGCGGTGATGCCAAAACCGTATATCATTTTAGAAGTATGGGAACTTTTGACAAAGTCGTAAATGACGCTGCCTGCACTAATGAGCGTAAAAAGTAGCATTGCTGAACGAGTTTCGGTGGCCGCAAGTACAGCAAATGTCATGGTCATTACAATCAGGCAAATGAATCGGTAATGTTTTAAAGCATGATATTTCAGGCTGTACATGACCAGTAAGGAAAAAATCGTGAATGTATAGGCACCGGATGTCGGGGCATCAGAGTTTATTTGAATACGGTCGCCTGTTTTTAAATAATAAGCGATGCGCGTTGCTGATATGATTAAAAACAGAAGCGTCATAATGGAAATGCCCGTGCGTACTGTCAGTGTGGGGATTTTCCATTTATGAATATTATGCTCAATGGCATAAAGGATGAATGATGCCAGTATGAGTCGTTTGCCACTGATTTGGTAATGGTATGCAATAAGCGGATACTGATGGTTGACGGTCAGCATAACCCAAAGTAACTTGCTGATACCCAGGAGCAGAATTATGCAGGCTACAGGATAGAAGTGAATTTTCTTTTCAACCCGTAGAGTAATATAGATAAAGTATATGACTGAAATATAGGTGACGATATAAAAGAAATTACGGGTAATTTCACCGGAATACATAAAGAAAGAAATAGAGATAGTAATAAATAAAAAAAATACTGATGCCAGTTTATCGTCCAGAGACGATTTCTTTATATTATCAATTAGCACGTTGATCATAAAGGATTTTTCCTGAAAATCTTCTTGTTCATATACTTGGACATCCAGCACAAACTGGTCAGGTAGCGACCCTTATACCAGAGCGCTTGCGCATAACGTTTCATTTCTTTGTAGGAAACAGGCACGTCATGTGGAACTGCTTGCCATGGAGATTGAGCATAATAGTGATCATAAACATCAGCCAGTTCTCCCATTCCCCAAAGATGCCAGGGTTTACATTTACCTGTGTAATGAATCAGGATGGTATCTTTAGGAATATCAACTTTGTTCCCTACTTTATTTAAAATAATATCACACACGAAATTGTACTTTTTAGGAAGTAGCAAAACTTCATGTTCAAGGACAATATTAAGTGCATCCTGATCAGGGAATTTAAATTCATTTCCCTGACGGGAAAGCGCCTGGATGATCCGCTCAGTGGTATTTTTTTCGATCCACTGAGGGATGTTGATGTATAAAAATCCTGAGTTAAAGTAGTTACCCTTTGTCAGGCTTAACTGTGAACAAAGTTTATTTCTGGCCCGCCGCGTATCATTGACAGCCGCCAGTGTACAGGCGCTGATATCCATCTCGTTCAGCTCCTTATAACTGCCTAAACATAATGTGTCCGCGTCAAGATAGAGTAATTTTGAGGTGACATCAGAAAGGATATAAGGAGTAAACAAACGGTAATAAATAGCCTGCGGGTAGCGGCCCATCAGCGGCAAATCCGTGAACGCAGACTCTTTGAATACGTAACAGGTTATGGCCAGCGGTTGATTTACTGCCAGCTCGAGCAGCCGATCTTTTGATTTGTCATCGAGCGCACTGCCAAATATATGAATATGAAACGCTAAGTCAGGATTGTTTTTCAGAACAGAAAAGACAGTGATCCCCATACCACGGGCATACGCATTATTTATTCCGAATGCGATATGAACCACAGGGAAGGCTGAATCCTCTAAATGGTTTACGAGTTCTTCTTTATGCTCGAGGTAGCTCAGGTATTCATGGTCAGACATAGTTTTGTACCTGACTTGTTTTGCTTATAACAAATGAACGTATTTTCTCCAGTTGTGCATCACTGAGGGAAAAGAGTTCTTCAGCGCTGTGCCTGAATTGATAAGGTGCTGAGAAAATGAACGATTCAGGCGCGAGTTGCTTATCTTCTGGTGTCAGGATGAGCGGCGCATAGGTCGGATGTTGTTCGGCTAAGTCACAAGGCCCCGCTAAACAGACCACCGGTATCTTCATGGCATCAGCGATATATACATTGCCGGAGTCTGAGGCGATATACATATCCATCTGAGAAATGGCATGAGGGACTTCATGCAATTTTAGCTTACCGATCAGGCTAGTGATATTTTCGCGGTGACTGAGTTTTCCCAGCAACTGGTCAAGGTATTTCTGCTCATTCTCCGGGCCAAAAATATAAAACTGACAAGGAATATCCTTCAGGGCGTTAAGGATTTTGATCCACACTGCCGTTGGAATTGTTTTCGCTTTATTGCCTGCCGAAATGCTGATACCTATTTTGATCTGCTTGTTTTCAGCCAGCTCCGGCAAGATTTTTTCAGGCACCCACAAAGGAAGGGTGGCATGTTTAGTATAACTGTCTGCGCTGAGGCTGGGATCTGCCAGCTTCAGGTAACTTTCCAGCGTGAAATTAGTTTTCTGGTGTAAACGAACAACGTCTGCCGTCTGATAAAAAATCCCGTGATACCACTTGCGGGTATAAGCAATCAGAAAAGCTTTATGCCTGGCGTTACAGAAGGCGGCATAGAAAGCATTAACGCTGTTAGGTTGTAGCAGATAAACATTGTCGTAGCGGTTAAGCAGGTGAAAGGCGAGACCAATTTTACTGACTAAAGATTTTTTATAATCTTCAATGAGATAAATAGAATCAATCGTCGCATCATGTGAAGCCAAAGGCATAACCGTTTTACTGAGCAAAACATCTGATTTTTTTAAGTGTTTTAGTAAAGGCGTAATATTGACGAAGTCACCAATTTTGGCGGTTTGTATGACCAGATTTCGTCCTTTTCCCTGATGAAAAGGCTTCATCAGCATTTTGAACGGCCACAGCAAAATGAAAATAATCACGTAGCTCATGGTCAGTTCATTTCCTCTTTCGCCGCCAGCAGATCACTCAGACGTTCAAAGACGCTTTTTGCAGATAAGTTTTTCAATGCGTTGTCATCGGCTTTGAGGATAAACTGATTCTTTCCATACCCGCCAATCAAGCCGGGATCGGTCGGTCCGTAAAGTGTGATATTGGGACGATCCAGCGCGGCGGTCAGATGGCTCAGCCCGGTATCAACAGAAATGACCGCTTTCGCCCCCGCTAAAACCTCAGCAACTTTTTCCAGGCTCAGTTTAGGCAGCACCTCGACATAAGGAAAACCTTCCGCCAGGCGCAATGCGCGTTGATATTCATGGTCTGCCCCCCATGGAAGTTTGATGCAAATATTTTGCCCGTCGAACATGCTGATCAGCGCACGCCAGTGCTCTTCCGGCCAGTGCTTATCTGCGCGGGTGGTGGCATGAAGAAACACCAGATACGGCTGCGTATCAGCAGGAAGATGGGAGAGGAAACGTGCCGCAATAGCGTAATCCCCCTGGCCTGATGGCTTTTCATAACCCAGGCTTTTCGCAAATAACTCCCGAGTACGCTCTACCGCATGCTGCTTTTTATCGATTTCATGGCGTTGATTGTAGAACCAGCTGGCGAATGGCTCGCGGGCACTTTTACAATCTTGCCCGTGTTTTTCGCCTTTGGCGACGCGGGTGATCAGTGCTGCACTTTTCATCAGACCCTGAGCATCGATGATGACATCATAGGTTTGAGACTGAACTTCGCGTTTGAAATCGCAGCGTTGATGCCGGGTTTCAGAACCGAACCAGTTTTTACGCCAGCGGCGGATGGCGACAGGTATCACGCGATCAACGGCAGGATGCCAGCCGGGGATCTGGGTAAAGCCTTCTTCCACAACCCAGTCAAAGCGGATCCCAGGAATGGCCTGCATCGCATCCGTTAACGCCGGAAGAGTATGCAGAACGTCGCCCATGGACGAGGTTTTGACGATGAGAACCCGCATTAAAGCTCCTTCCTTGCGTTCAGCAACTGGGTGAGTTCCTGGTAAACCTGCCCGGGTTGTATATCAATTAAACTTTGGTGATAGCCTTCTTCCGCATCGCCTTTACGGACTTTATGGTAGCCGGTGATAAGACGTATAACTTTTGCTTGATGACTGAGTGGTGGCGTAAAGTCCGGGCTGCTGGGCCCGTAAAGTGCCACCAGCGGTTTATCCAGAGCAGCGGCAACATGCATAAGACCTGAATCATTACTGACCACCGCATGACAGGCGGCAATCATCACGACCGCCTGATCCAGGGAGGTTTTCCCCGCCAGATTGAGGCAGAAAGGCTGTGCGTTTTCTGTCAGCGCCAGGCGGATTTGTTCACCTGCAGCGTTATCTTTTGCGGAACCAAACAGCACCACCTGATAGCCTTCGCTGATCAGCTTTTCAGCCAGCACCGCGTAGTGATAATGAGGCCAGCGTTTTGCCGGGCCAAATTCCGCGCCAGGGCAGAAACCTATCAGCGGGCGGGTATTATCCACAGAGAAGGCGGTTTTAACCGCAGTGACTTCCGCGTTGCTGACCGCTAATTTCGGCCACAGAACAGGTTGCGGAAGATCAGCGGCAGTTTTGATTTGCCGGGCATCATAGCCCAGTGCGGCATAACGCTGAACCATCAGTGGGAATGCGGGTTTATCCAGTACCCGCAAATCATTGAGCAGGCCATAACGCATTTCGCCACGCCAGCCGGTGCGCTGAGGAATACGGGCAAAGAAAGGTATCAGCGCCGATTTAAACGAGTTAGGCAGAACGTATGCGCGCTGATATTTCTCATTGCGCAGTGAAATACCCAGACGACGACGCTCGCCCAATTCCAGCGCTCCATGGCCCAGCGGCATTGCCAGCGCCTGATGCACTTCCGGCATGCGATCAAGTAAAGGACGGCACCATGCAGGTGCCATCACGTCAATCTGAGCGTCGGGGTGCGCAGCTTTCAGGGTGCGATAAAGACTTTGTGACATCATCATGTCACCGACCCATGACGGCCCAATTACCAGTATTTTCATACCGTTAATCCATTCCTCAAGGTGCAGGGCTTAAACTGTGCGGTTAAGCCAGCTCATGTATTCCGTCACACCTTCAGCCACTGTTTTGAAGGGCTTGTCATAACCGGCGTTACGCAGGGCAGTCATATCGGCCTGCGTGAAAGACTGGTAGCGGCCCTTGAGTTTTTCCGGGAAAGGAATGTATTCGATATCGCCAGAATTGTGGTACGCCACAACGGCGTCTGCTACGGCCTGGAAGGATTCCGAACGGCCGGTACCGCAGTTGAAAATGCCTGAAACCCCGTTTTGCCAGAACCACAGGTTCACGGCTGCCACATCACCTACATAGATGAAATCGCGCTTGAAGCCTTCGCTGCCAGAGAACAGTTTTGGGTTTTCCCCGGCTTTGATCTGATTATTCAGATGGAATGCTACGCTCGCCATGCTGCCTTTATGGCCTTCACGCGGTCCGTAAACGTTGAAATAGCGGAAACCACAGATTTGAGATTCAGCGTGCGGCAGAATTTCGCGTACATACTGGTCAAACAGGAACTTAGAGTAACCGTAGACGTTCAGCGGCTGCTCATATTGGCGATCTTCTACAAAGCTGGTGCTCTGACTACCATAGGTTGCTGCGGAAGAGGCATACAGGAAGGGAATACTGCGATCCAGACAATAATGCAGAACATCTTTGGAGTACTGATAGTTGTTATCCATCATGTATTTGCCGTCCCACTCGGTCGTGGAAGAGCACGCGCCTTCATGGAAAATGGCGTCGATATCACCCAGATCGTCGCCGGCGACGATGCTGGCGATGAAATCTTCTTTGTCGCAATAATCCGCAATATCCAGATCAACCAGATTGACGAACTTGGTACCGTCTTTCAGATTATCCACCACCAGAATATCGCGGTATCCCATATCATTGAGCGATTTAATAATATTGCTGCCGATAAAACCAGCGCCGCCAGTGACGATTATCATGGGATTCACCTTTAATCATTTGAAGAACTGCGCACCATGCACAGCCTGTATAATGGGTAATATCATAACACTTCATTATGAAGCTCACATTGGGAAGGTGTCCTATAACAGGGATTCTTATGTTTCAGGGCGTAAGGCGTGAACTATGCTGCAAAACAAAGATATTGTGAGCACTTTCATCGTTATTTCATATGCAGATTAGTAAGGTATTCCGTGAATGAGTCATTTCAGGAGAATACTGTATGTCTGTTTCGTTTTATCGGCAGCTGGAAGATCAGCTGGATCAGGCTCGGGTTGAAGGGCTGTTTAAAGAAGAACGCATTCTCACCACGCCCCAGCAGGCAGAAGTCGCCGTTGCTGGCGGCCATCCGGTCATCAATTTTTGCGCTAACAACTACCTTGGCCTGGCCAATCATCCTGCATTAATCGACGCGGCAAAAGCTGGTCTCGACAGCCACGGTTTCGGCATGGCTTCGGTCCGCTTTATCTGTGGTACACAAGATACGCACAAAGAGCTCGAACACCGTCTGGCTGACTTTCTCGGTATGGATGATGCCATCCTCTATTCCTCCTGTTTTGATGCCAACGGCGGGTTATTCGAAACATTACTGGGTGAAGAAGACGCCATCATTTCGGATGCGCTGAATCACGCCTCAATAATCGACGGCGTCCGGTTATGCAAAGCCAGGCGTTACCGGTATGCCAACAACAATATGGCTGAACTGGAAACCCGTTTGCAGCAGGCAAAAGACGACGGTGCCCGCCATATTCTGGTGGCAACCGACGGTGTATTTTCGATGGATGGTGTGATTGCTAATCTGAAAGGCGTGTGCGACCTGGCTGAACGATTTGACGCGCTGGTAATGGTCGATGATTCTCATGCGGTTGGTTTTGTCGGAGCCGAAGGGCGGGGAACGCACGAATATTGTGATGTGATGGGGCGTGTGGATATTATCACCGGCACGCTCGGCAAAGCGCTGGGCGGTGCTTCCGGCGGCTATACCGCAGCGCGTCAGGAAGTGATCGACTGGCTGCGCCAGCGTTCGCGGCCTTACCTCTTTTCTAATTCTCTGGCACCGTCGATTGTCTCCGCCTCGCTTAAAGTGCTTTCCATGCTCGAAGAAGGCAACGACCTTCGTGAACGTTTGCTCAGCAACGCCAGACTGTTCCGTGAAAAAATGACCGCCGCTGGTTTCACGCTGGCGGGTGCCGATCACGCGATTATCCCGGTGATGCTGGGCGAGGCCCGTCTGGCTCAGGAATTTGCATCGCTTTTGCAGCAGGAGGGGATTTACGTCACCGGTTTCTTTTATCCGGTGGTGCCTCAGGGACAGGCGCGCATTCGTACTCAAATGTCAGCGGCGCACAGCACGGAACAGATCGAAAAGGCCGTTGAAGCCTTCACCCGTATTGGCAAAAAACTTGGCGTGATCGCCTGAGGAATGTCGATGAAAGCCTTAGCAAAACTCAAACGAGAAGAAGGCATCTGGATGACGGATGCGCCGGTACCTGAATTAGGGCACAACGATTTGCTGATCAAAATCCGTAAAACGGCCATATGTGGCACTGATGTGCATATCTACAACTGGGATGAGTGGTCACAAAAAACGATTCCCGTGCCGATGGTTGTCGGACACGAATATGTCGGCGAAGTGGTGGGTATCGGCCAGGAAGTTAAAGGTTTCAGTATCGGCGACCGGGTGTCGGGTGAGGGGCATATTACCTGCGGACATTGCCGTAATTGTCGCGGAGGACGCACACATTTGTGCCGCAATGCGCAGGGCGTCGGGGTAAACCGTCCGGGTGCTTTTGCGGAATATCTGGTATTGCCTGCTTTTAATGCGTTTAAAATCCCGGACAATATTTCCGATGATCTGGCTGCGATTTTTGATCCCTTCGGGAATGCTGTGCATACCGCATTGTCGTTTGATCTGGTCGGTGAGGATGTGCTGATCAGCGGGGCCGGCCCGATTGGCATCATGGCCGCTGCGATTTGTAAACACGTTGGTGCCCGCCATGTTGTCATTACAGATATGAACGAATACCGTCTGGAACTGGCGCGTAAAATGGGCGTAACGCGGGCAGTGAACGTCAGTCAGCAAAGCTTGCAGAATGTGATGGATGAACTGGGTATGACGGAAGGGTTTGACGTCGGACTGGAGATGTCAGGTGCACCGTCCGCATTTCGCAGCATGCTCAACGCCATGAATCACGGAGGCCGGATTGCGATGCTGGGCATTCCCTCCACTGAGATGGCGATCGACTGGAATCAGGTGATTTTCAAAGGGCTGTTTATTAAAGGCATTTACGGAAGGGAAATGTTCGAAACCTGGTACAAAATGGCCGCCCTGATTCAGTCAGGATTAGATCTTACCCCTCTCATTACCCACCATTTTCCTATTGATGAATTCCAGAAAGGGTTTGATGCAATGCGCTCCGGGCATTCAGGCAAAGTGATACTCAACTGGTAATCCGGTACGCCGGGAACGAAAAAAGCCCGCTGAAATAGCGGGCTTTTTGCTGAAAATGGCGCAGTTGTTACGCCGCAGGATCGGCCGTTTTTTTCTCGGCATCCGTCAGATAACGTACTTTACGGGTGTAATCCTGCCCTTTGAATAACAGTTCATTATCCGGTGAAGCCAGATACTTTTGCCATTCTGTCAGCGGGAAGCCGCCATGAGCGCCAATCACTTCTTTCGGGATAACCGATGGCGTACCGCCAATTTTTTTCGATACCGGCCAGTTCATCCAGTCGCCCAGATTGACGCTTTTGATATCCAGTGTATCCAGCATGGCGGCCAGAGGTAGCTGATCAGTCGGTGGCTGATTGTCTGGCAGAAGGTTCCAGGTATCTCTGAAAAACATAATCCACAGCGGGCACAAACGCTCCCAGGTTTTACGGGTGGCGGCTAAGAAAGCGCCGTTGACATGATCAACAATATAAGGGCGCACGCTGTTTTTGTAATACGCCGGGATTATCTCAGGATCACAACCGTCCAGTTTGGCAATCATCTTTCCCTGGCGGAAACTTGAGTAAATGTGATTTTCATGCAACTGAATTTCAGGCATTTTGAGTAAATTCAGATCGGAATCGATCATCAAAATACCGTCAGTCTTGGCCTGCAAAGGTGCCATCAGTTTGATCAGGCGACTGAGATAAATTTGTTTATAGCGATAATCACCGGATTTGGTCTCAGGGTTAAGCGTGACGATGCGGACTTTCTCAGGCAACGGGCGGAAATGGCTGGCATCCTGATCGGTAACAATCACGATTTCCTGTAATGCGGTCGCGAATTTATCGGCAAATTCTGCACACAGACACGCCTCTTCAATATAGTCGGCCCCTGCAGAAGGGATCACTACTGACGTAACACTGTTTTTGGGTTTGTCTGGCGTGACGGTATCGGGATACGGCAAATTATGGCGCGAAAGTATGTGACGATATTTTGGATTTAGAAATTTGAACATATTCAGCCTTGTTTCTTTTTCACACTGCTTAAAACGGTTTCAACGCCTGAGACATATTTTTCAATTGCAAATTTTTCGCGAACAATCAGGTTTGCCTGCTCTGCGATTTCATTTCTCAGATGGGCATTGAGATACAGTGTTTTCATATGGTTAAAGAGCATTTCAATATCGCCATACTCAAATAACATGCC
This sequence comes from Rahnella sp. PD4, assembly GCF_049199325.1. NCBI lineage: Bacteria > Pseudomonadati > Pseudomonadota > Gammaproteobacteria > Enterobacterales > Yersiniaceae > Rahnella > Rahnella sp. PD4. The sequence goes on from NZ_JBLZQF010000013.1 coordinate 60,827, forward strand.
GGTTTCTGCATTTTTAATCAGTTCGGCCGTTCCGGTGACATTCGATCCAATCACAGGTGTTTTTAGCAGCATCGATTCCAACACGACCCGTGGCAGGCCCTCACTTTTTGAACCCAAAATAAAGGTATCAAACGCGGACAGGTATTCCAGCGCATTGCTCTGAAAGCCTGTGAATATGACTTTATCCATCATATTCAGAGCCGAAGCTTGCTGAATGAGGCGGCGTAAGTTCGGGCCTTCACCCACAAACACCATTTTCCATTTAGCTTCCGGAAATGCGCGGTTAAATTTGTCCAGCGCCAGTAACGTGAAGTGATGGGCTTTGCGGTTAATCAGAGAACCGATACTGCCAAAGATGAACGTATCGTTGTCGGCCGCTAATTCTTCCCGGATTTTATTGCCGTCAGGCAATGGCTGATGAATATCAATGCCATTAAAAACGGTAAAACATAACTCCTTGCGTACACCGCGTTTGAGCAGTTGTTCCTGCACACCCTGAGAAACAGAGATAATGCTGTGGCAGAACTGGTTAACGATTCGCACAATTTCCCGGCTGAGCACCGGCTCAATACGACAATGTTGTACGATTTCTGTGGGTAAACCGGCAGTAGAATAATAGCCTTCAACATTCGAGCTGGGCTGATTATTCATATACAGAATGTCAAACTGACCGAGTTCAAGCAGGGAGTGAATTTTGCGGATGTTGGGGTTAATACGCCAGATTTTGTCGATGGAATAAATGGCTTTCTGACGCAAGTTACTGTTAAAGAAAAACAGCGTTCTTAATACTTCTTTGACGATTTTTGCCCAGGCAGGTTGTTTAACCTGCGGAATAAAGAATACCGGAACATTCAGTGAGTTTAAAATCTGGCCGATAGTTTCGCCGTTGTCCCGGGCATAATCGTTATAAAAGCAACAGCTGATTTCAAATTTTTCACGATCGATTCTTTTCAGCAGTTCTAACATACTGTTAGTACCGCCTCCCCATTCCTTGCCACTATCCAGTAGCAGAATTTTAGATCGATCTTGTCCCATCGGTTAGCGCCCTTGCTCAGTCCGGTCAAAAAAATATACAGCGCCTATTATATGAGGCAAAACCCAGAAGCTCTACTTTTTAGTTTGGCTCGTAAACTCATCTATATCAATAAGTTAGTTAATGGTAACGGAGATATGCTTACCATCAATATAATCAGGAAATCGTCAATGTGTGCGATTCCTAGTTTTGCGTAAAAGTTGTCATCACAGAATATTGCCGTTCCACAAACTCCAAGGCAGGTAAAGATTTCAGGCTTTCTCCCAGAACTTTAAACATGCTGTCCGCATAAATCTGCGGGATGGGTTGCCTGAGGCGACAGACACTGATGCCTTTACGCGATGATTTTACTGGCCCGATCGTGGCTTTGCGGGTTGCTGCGCTGCGCTGGGGTTCGTTCAGCAGATCGCTTGGCCTGACCAGAACGATATCGGCAGGTAAGTTTGGCAACATTTGCTGCAGCACTTTCACCGTAGTGGGATGTGGGTGCCCGATCGCGATGGCATAGCCATTCTTGCGTGCGAGTTGAATTGCACGTTCAAATTGACGGCGGATTTCCGTTTCATTCTGCACATCATCTAAAAAGACATTGCGTTTAATCACTTTCACCCGGGTGCCCTGAGCCGCTTTGACTGACTGGGTGTTGCCGATGGTCATACTATCAAGGAAAAACAGGTTGTGAGCATTCATTGCCTGCATGACATTTTCCATGCCGGTCAGGCTGGAGGTCATAGCGCTACCCATATGGTTATTGATACCAATCGCGTAGGGAATATTGCTGATCGCCTGATCGACAATGCGTTTCACTTCTGCGGCACTCATGGAAGGCGTGAGCGTATCTTTTTCCAGAGGTTGCTTGCTGAGCGGTGCCATCGGCAGGTGGATCAGAATCTCACGTCCCTGCTGGTGCGCTTTGTTCATCATCATCTGCGAATCGGGTGCATTGGGGAAAATCGCGACGGATACCGCTTTTGGCATCTGAAGTACCTGGTTTTCCTCATGCTGGCGATAACCGAAGTCATCGATCAGGATGGATAATTTCGCTGCCTGAACCTGACAGGCAAAGAACGCAGTACCGCAAACGGCAGCTAAAACGGACTTGTTATATCGCAATGCTATCTTCCCAACCACGGCTGTGGATTAACTGCCTGGCCCTGACGACGAATTTCAAAATACAGCGATGGCTGGCCCTGTCCGCCGCTGTTCCCAACTTTAGCAATGGCCTGACCGGTTCTGACCTGGTCGCCTACGCTGACCAGCGCATCCTGATTGTAGCCGTACAGGCTCATATCGCCTTTACCGTGATCGATAACCACAACCAGCCCGTATCCCTGTAACCAGTCCGCCAGAATGACCCGTCCGTCAGCAATCGCACGGACATCACTGCCTTCCCTTGCTGAGATCACCATCCCTTTCCAGCGTAGTTCACCCTGTAGCTGTTCGCCGAAGCGATGTATCAACGAACCATTAACAGGCCAGATATTTTGACCTGATGGTCTGCCCAGACCGCCGGTACGGGCCATCAGGGATTGCTCGCTTTGGGTTGGTTTGTAGGTGGAGCCGGATTTCTTCGCCTGTTGCTCTTTCGCTCTGACTGCCGCAGCTTCACGCGCTTCTTTTTCTGCGCGTGCTTTGGCGGCACGTTCAGCGGCTGCAATTTTGTTTTGCAGGCTGGATTCGTTGGCGCGCAGTTCAGTCAGGCTCTGCTCATCTTTTTGCAATGAGGATTCGAGCGCGGTCAGTGTTTGTTTGCGTGCGGCGCGTGCCTGTTCGAGTTTCTGCTGCTGGGTTTGCTGTTCATCCAACAGGCTTTTTTGCCGGGCTTGTTTAGATTGCAAAGACACACGCTGTGCCGCCAGCGTAGTGCGGGTCTGTTTCAGATCTTCGATGGTTTTCTGTCGTGCTTCATTCAGATAACCAAAATAAGCCAGGATCCTCTCGCTGCGTTCGCTCTCTTCGCTGCTCAGCAGTAATTGCAGGCCCTTATGCTGCCCGATGCGGAAGGCGGCATCGAGCTGCTTTGCCAGAATAGTTTCCTGCGTCTTTTGTTGTTTTTGCAATTTATCGATGGACGCATTCAGCCCGGAAATGTCTTTTCCCAAAGTGGCGAGGGTTGACTGTGTACTGCGCAACTGACTGCTGGCTGAAGCGATGGTTTTTTCCTGCGCCTGCAGTTGCTGCAGTAAAGTGCCGCGTTGCTGTTTCTGCTGTTTTACGCTTTTCTCTTTTTCCGCAATGTTTTGCTGAATGGTTTTGAGCTGATCTTTATTGTCGTCAGCATGCACGCTCACAGAGAGAGACAGCAGAGATACGCACAGTAATAAGGCTGGAGATGGGAAGGCAGATACGGCCTTGTCCTGAGCGGAAAGGCGGGTTCTCATCAGGCTGAAATGAATGAATTTGCTCAAACTTTTTTCCGCTTGTCGACCGTGGATGATAGACAATATGGCTGTCCCTTATCGTATCGTAACACTAATCAACAGGCTGATGCACAAACAAAAAAGGCGTACCAACGGAGGTCAGTACACCTTTTTTAACACGCTTTAACAGCAATTAGCGGGCGATAAACAGCGGTTTGCCGGTCATTTCCGTCGGAATTTCCATGCCCATCAGTGAAAGCATGGTTGGCGCGATATCAGATAATTTACCGCCTTCAACAGCCTGTGCATTTCCACCGATATAGATGAGCGGTACCGGCAGGCTGGTATGTGCGGTATGCGCCTGGCCGGTGGCAGGATCACGCATCTGTTCCGCATTGCCGTGGTCGGCTGTAATCAACAACTGACCACCGGCGGCTTTCACTGCGTCCACGACCTGAGCAACACATTTATCGAGCGCTTCAACGGCACTGACAGCCGCATCGTAAACACCGGTATGGCCGACCATGTCGCCATTTGGATAGTTACAAATGATGGCGTCATATTTACCGCTGCTGATTGCGCCGAGCAATTTTTCCGTCAGTTCAGCAGAGCTCATTTCCGGTTGCAGGTCATAAGTCGCCACATTAGGTGATTTCACCAGGATACGATCTTCGCCTTCAAATGAGTCTTCCATGCCACCGTTAAAGAAGAAGGTGACATGGGCATATTTTTCGGTTTCAGAGATACGCAACTGCGTTTTCCCGTGCGCCATCAACCATTCGCCCAGCGTATTTTTCAGGGATGCCGGTGGATAGGCACAGGCTGCATTGATGTCTGCAGCATATTCGGTCAGCATGATAAAATCGCCGAAATTAATCACTTTTTCGCGGGTAAAGCCCTCAAAATCCGGGCTAATGAAAGCACGGGTGATTTCACGTGCACGGTCTGCACGGAAGTTCATAAAGACCAGCGCATCGCCATCATTGATTGCGGCAGTTTCTTCGCCAGCGGCTTGCAACACAGTCGGTTTGACGAACTCATCATTTTCGTCGCGGGCATAAGCGGCTTGCAGACCTGCAAGGGCGTTATCGGCAGTGAATGCGCCTTTTGCCTGTGACATTAAGTCATAGGCCTGTTGCACACGATCCCAGCGGTTGTCGCGATCCATGGCGTAATAACGCCCCACGATTGACGCGACACGGCCTGTACCTATCTGTGCAAATTTTTCTGAGAAGCGTTTCAGGGCTGCTTCAGCACTGCGCGGTGGGGTATCGCGGCCATCCAGGAAGGCATGCAGATAAATGGCTTTCGCACCACGGCGTTGCGCCAGCTCAATCATCGCCATAATGTGATCTTCGTGACTGTGAACGCCACCCGCAGACAGCAGACCCATAATATGAACCGATTTGCCGGCGGCGATTGCATGATCAACAGCGCCAGTCAGTACGCTATTATTAAAGAAATCACCTTCTTTAATTTCTTTGTCCAGACGGGTGAGATCCTGATACACGATGCGACCGGCACCTAAATTGACATGGCCGACTTCGGAGTTACCCATCTGCCCGTCGGGTAAACCGACGTCCAGCCCGGATGCGGCGATGAGGGTGTGCGGATGAGTGGCCCACAAATTATCCATGACGGGGGTTTTGGCGTTCAGAATTGCATTATCTTGTTGTTCTTCACGATGCCCGTAGCCATCAAGAATCACCAGAACCATCGGTTTTTTGTTGCTCGACATGTCAATTGACCTCAGTTTGAAAGATGAAATGCTCATTAGGCTCGCCAGCTGAAACAGTCTGAACAGGCGCGGCTAAGGGCATTTAAGGCGGCTGATTTTACCTCAGCGCGGTAAGTGAATAGCCGGAGGAGATCAAAGATGAGGTGAGGTGAGGGTTAACTTTCGCTATAAAGGCGTGTTAATTTTCCGAGACGTGCCGCAGATTGTGGCAATCGCCGCGCTTACTGGCTGTATTTGCTCCGACGCGCAGGTATACTCTGAAGCCTTGAATTTTCCCCCAACTGACGGGAGTTGCTACACCCCATGCAAGATATTATGCCATTCATCAGTGCGCATCCGGTTCTCAGCCTGGCGTGGGTTGCGTTACTGATTGCAGTAATTGTAACCACTTTTAAAACACGTTTTTCTAAAGTAAAAGAGATCACCCGTGGCGAAGCAACCCGCCTGATTAACAAAGAAGACGCCATTGTTGTCGATGTCCGCGCGCGTGAAGAATTCCGCAAAGGCCACATCGCTGAATCACAAAATGTGTTGTCTGCCGACATCAAGAACAACAACCTGGGTGAACTGACCAAACATAAAGCACAGCCTGTTATCGTGGTTTGTGCCACAGGCCAGACTTCCCGCACTGCGGCTGAAGGCCTTATTGCTGCGGGTTTTGAACGCGTCTTTACACTCAAAGAAGGTATCAGCGGCTGGAGCAGTGAAAATCTGCCATTAGTGCGCGGTAAATAAGACATTAAGCAAACTGCTACGGCAATAAATTTTACGACTCTGAGGTGGAACCCATGGCCAAAATTGAAATCTACACCAAGGCAACCTGCCCTTACTGCCATCGTGCGAAGGCTCTCCTTAATAGTAAAGGGGCTTCATTCGATGAAATCGCTATCGACGGTGACGCGGATAAACGTGAAAAAATGATCGCCCGTAGCGGTCGTTCAACCGTTCCTCAGATTTTTATCGATGGGCAACACGTAGGCGGTTGTGATGATTTACATGCACTTGATGCACGCGGTGGCCTTGACCCAATGCTGGGTTAATAAAGGCGGCGCCTGTTTTCCATTAAGTGTTTAAAAGGACTATTAACCCGAGGGTACTACTCACATGTCAGAACAAAATAACACCGAGATGGCTTTCCAGATCCAACGTATCTACACCAAAGACATCTCTTTTGAAGCGCCAAATGCGCCTCAGGTTTTCCAGCAAGACTGGCAGCCAGAAGTTAAACTGGATCTTGATACTGCTTCCAGCCAGCTGGCTGACGGCGTATATGAAGTCGTCTTGCGTGTGACCGTAACGTCTTCCCTGGGCGACGAAACTGCGTTCCTGTGCGAAGTTCAGCAAGGTGGTATCTTCACTATCTCCGGTATTGATGGCAACCAGATGGCACATTGCCTGGGGGCATATTGCCCGAACATTCTGTTCCCGTATGCCCGTGAGTGCATCACCAGCCTGGTTTCCCGCGGTACCTTCCCGCAACTGAATCTGGCACCTGTTAACTTTGACGCTCTGTTCATGAACTATCTGCAACAGCAAGCTGAAGGCGAAGGTGCTGAACCGCATCAGGATGCCTGATGAAAACCGTCAATGCGTCAATGACAGTGATCGGTGCCGGCTCGTACGGCACCGCTTTAGCGATTACTCTTGCCAGAAATGGTCATCCCGTTGTGCTGTGGGGACATAATCCCGACCACATCAATGCGTTACAGCGCGCCCGTTGTAATCAGGAATTTCTTCCTGATGTTCATTTCCCCGATAATCTGTTGCTCGAAACCAATCTTTCTATCGCGTTAGCTGCCAGTCGTAATGTACTGGTTGTAGTGCCAAGCCATGTATTTGGTGACGTATTACGCCAGCTGAAACCGCATCTGCGCCCTGATGCGCGCGTGGTGTGGGCGACGAAAGGTCTGGAAGCCGAAACCGGACGTTTGTTGCAAGATGTCGCGCGCGAAGAACTCGGCGATGCAATTCCATTAGCCGTCGTTTCCGGGCCGACATTTGCTAAAGAACTGGCGGCCGGCATGCCAACGGCAATCTCACTGGCCGCAACGGATACCCGTTTTGCCGAAGATTTGCAGCAATTGCTGCACTGTGGCAAAAGCTTCCGTGTTTACAGCAACCCCGATTTTATCGGTGTTCAGCTGGGCGGTGCGATTAAAAATGTTATCGCGATTGGTGCCGGGATGTCTGATGGTATCGGCTTTGGGGCTAATGCAAGAACCGCGCTGATTACCCGTGGTCTGGCAGAAATGACCCGCCTGGGTTCCGCTTTAGGCGCTGACCCAGCCACATTTATGGGCATGGCAGGCTTGGGTGATTTAGTGTTAACCTGCACAGACAACCAGTCCCGCAACCGTCGCTTCGGCATTATGCTGGGGCAAGGCAAAGATGTTCAGACTGCTCAGGACACCATCGGCCAGGTTGTTGAAGGCTATCGCAATACAAAAGAAGTGCGGGCTCTGGCGCAGCGAAATAATGTTGAAATGCCGATCACGGAACAGATTTACCAGGTGCTGTATTGCGGTAAAGATGCGCGTGAAGCAGCAATCAGTCTGCTTGCCCGTGCGAGCAAGGACGAAAAACACAGCCACTGAAAGGCATTTGCAGAATAGCCACCTTGTTGGTATTCCCCACAGGGCGGCTTTTTATTACCCGAACTTGCAAAGTCGTAAGGAAAAGTGATGTCGTTAGAAGAATTAGAACTGGTCTGGAATAACATTAAATCAGAGGCGAGAGCGCTGGCTGAGTGTGAACCGATGCTGGCCAGTTTTTTCCATGCGACGTTGCTAAAACATGAAACGCTGGGCGGCGCGTTGAGCTACATTCTGGCCAACAAACTGGGCAATCCGATTATGCCTGCGATGGCGATCCGTGAAGTTGTCGAAGAAGCCTATCGCAACGACGAACAAATGATCCTGTCCGCTGCCCGCGACATTTTGGCTGTGCATCAGCGTGATGCCGCGGTCGACAAATATTCCACACCGCTGCTTTATCTTAAAGGGTTCCACGCGCTGCAGGCTTACCGCATCGGTAACTGGCTATGGAAGCAGGATCGCAAAGCGCTGGCAATTTATTTCCAGAATCAGATTTCAGTGTCATTTGGGGTAGATATTCACCCGGCGGCACGCATTGGCTGTGGCATCATGTTTGACCACGCCACCGGCATTGTCATCGGTGAAACGGCCGTGGTGGAAAATGACGTGTCGATTCTGCAATCTGTGACACTGGGTGGTACAGGGAAAACCTGCGGTGACCGACACCCTAAAATTCGTGAAGGCGTCATGATTGGTGCCGGTGCGAAAATCCTCGGCAACATCGAAGTGGGTGCTGGCGCAAAAATCGGTGCGGGTTCAGTCGTATTACAATCAGTTCCTCCACATACCACGGCTGCAGGCGTTCCGGCGCGTATTGTCGGGCGGCCGGAAAGCGAGCGGCCTTCCATGGATATGGATCAGCATTTCAACGGTATTGTGCAGGGTTTTGAATTCGGCGACGGCATCTGACAGGCTTTCAGATGGCATGAATCTGCATGCCATCCTCTTCACTTCCAATACGCTATTCTTTCAGCAATGCGCCCGGATATCCCAACTGACGCCAGGCTTCATAAACCACAACGGACACAGCATTCGACAAGTTCATGCTGCGGCTTTCTGCGCGCATGGGAATGCGGATTTTCTGTTGTGCTGGCAGGTTATCCAGTATGGATGCCGGCAAGCCGCGAGTTTCTGGGCCGAAGAGCAGGAAATCATCCTCCTGATAGCTGACGGCGCTATGTGCTGGCGTGCCTTTGGTTGTCAGTGCAAACAGGCGCTGTGGGTTTTCACTACTGAGAAAGGCATCATAATTAGCGTGATGCTTGATATTGGCGAATTCATGGTAATCGAGCCCGGCGCGGCGCAGACGTTTATCGTCCCAGCCGAAACCCAAAGGTTCGATGAGGTGAAGCTGGCATCCGGTGTTGGCACACAGGCGGATAATGTTGCCGGTGTTGGGCGGGATTTCTGGTTCAAATAAAACAATGTTAAGCATGCGTCCCCCTGATAGAGGGACGCAGAATAGCAGAAACTTAACGCTGGTGCAGCGGCAGCCAGATAATCAAACGAAGGCCGCCCAGCGGGCTGTCTTCGGCTTTTACCTTGCCTCTGTGCTGTTGAACAGCGGTATCGACGATAGCCAGCCCAAGGCCGGTACCGCCGGATTCCCGGTCACGCGCTTCATCAGTACGGTAGAACGGACGGAAAATCTGCTCACGATCTTCCTCACTTACGCCGGGGCCGTCATCATCTACGGTGATGGTGATCCCTTCGTTGTCGTGGGCGAAGTTCAGCACAATATGATGATTCGAATAACGCAGGGCGTTACGCACGATGTTCTCCAGCGCGCTGTCGAGCGCCGCCGCATTACCGATCAGTTTCCACGGGCCAGGTGGTGATGTGACTTCAAGTGTTTTGCCCATTTGTTCGGCTTCAAACTGTGCGTCGTCAATCACTCCAGCCCACAATTCGTGTGCCTTTAGGGTTTCGCGCGATAATTCATTTTTATGCTGGCTGCGTGACAACACCAGCAGGTCATTGATCATGCCATCAAGGCGCTGAGCTTCATTTTCGATGCGTTGCAGCTCTTTCCCTTCACCATGACGACGTCTCATCAACGCGGTTGCCAGTTGCAAACGCGTCAGCGGGGTACGGAGTTCATGTGAGATATCGGAAATCAGTCGTTGTTGCGCCGTGACCATCCGTTCGAGTGCGCTGACCATCTGGTTGAAGCTGGCACCGGTCGCGAGGAACTCCTGTGGCCCTGCTTCGAGTTCCGGATGCTGCTTAAGATTGCCGCGTGCAACGTCATCAGCGGCGTTTTTCAACTTGCGCGCCGGTTTCGCCAGGCTCCAGGCCAGCCAGAGCAACAGCGGGGCGCTGATCAGCATGGTGACGATTAACAGCAACAGCGGGCGGTCGAACATCAGGTTGATAAAATCAGACTGGGAACTGCTGGCTGGGCGCATCAGATAAAGCTGGTAATTGTCTTCGCCGTCACGAACGGAGAAAGGCCCCACCATTTCGACGCGGCCATATTTTTTCTTCTTCGGGCGATCTGAGTTATCAGACTGGCCGATAAAGTTACGCACGATCTGCATTTCATTGCGCTGAGCGCCAATCACCCGCCCTTCGCTGGTCACCAGCAACAGGCGCTGACCTGGCGGAGCCCATTTGTCGATGGCACGGAACAAGCGGCGCCACCACATCAGGTCATTTGCAGGATCGGTCGCCAGTTCAGCCTCAACGTGTTGTTCAATCATCAGGCCTTGCCGCTGCTCGTTATCGAGCAGCGGTGTAATCTGGCGTGAATCGAGTTTCGGCACCATTAATACCAGCATCAGCACTAAGGCTAATGTGAACCAGAAAATGGCAAAAATACGTGCCGTAAGGCTGTTTATCATGAAGCAGAAACCATCAGATAACCACGTCCACGCAGGGTTTTAAACCACGGATGACCATCCTGGCGATCGGGTAATTTACGGCGCAGATTCGAGATATGCATATCAATAGCACGGTCAAACGGCGTCAGACGTTTCCCCAGCACTTCCTGACTAAGGTGTTCGCGGGAAACAACTTGTCCAAGATGTTTTGCCAGTAAGTACAAAAGGGTGAATTCAGTGCCGGTTAAATCCAGCGCTTCCCCGTTAAAGCTGGCTTCCTGACGGCCTGGGTTCAGTTGCAGCCCGTCCACTTCGAGCGTCGGTGAGCCGCTGTTTTCATTGCTTTGCTGCTGTTCGCTCCAGTTAGAGCGACGCAACATGGCCCGGATACGAGCCACGAGCTCGCGGTCATTAAACGGTTTTGGCAGATAGTCATCGGCACCCAGCTCAAGGCCAAGAACACGATCTAATTCACTGCCACGAGCGGTTAACATAATCACTGGCGTCTGATGGCGCTGGCGTAATTCTTTAAGGGTTTCAATGCCGTTTTTCTTCGGCATCATCACGTCAAGTAACAGAAGATCGATGGTATTATCGATTTTCTCTAATGCCTGCTCACCATCGTAAGCCACTACAACATTAAAGCCTTCCATTTCGAGCAATTCTTTCAAAAGTGAAGTCAGTTCACGGTCGTCATCAACTAACAAAATTTTATTCATTGTATTTACCTCTAGACGCAAAATACGTCATCAATTGCCGCTATTCCATGACTTTACGTACTTTTACAAGCACTGACGCTTGTTTGCAGCAGCAGGTTTAGACTGCTTTTCAATGATTCGCGATGAAGCGATAAAGACTTTAGGAGTATGTGATGTTTAAGGCAGCTTCATTTGGTTTGGCCACGCTTCTGACACTCAGTTCAGGTGTCGTTTTAGCAGATGGCGCAAAACCAGTGTCGGCGATGCCAGCAGAAGATGATAGCACGATGTTGGAGAAGCCTCTGGAACGCAACACTATGTTTGATGGTGTTAATCTCACTGAACAGCAGCGCCAGCAAATGCGTGACCTGATGCACCAGGCTCGAAAAGATTTGCCTAATGTAAATGTAGAACAGATAGAAACGATGCACCGATTGGTTACCGCCGAAAAGTTCGATCAGGCCGCCGTCCGTGCGCAAGCTGAATTGATGGCTCAGGAGCAGGTGGATCGTCAGGTCGAAATGGCCCGCATCCGCAACCAGATGTTTAATCTGCTGACCCCTGAGCAAAAAAATGTATTGAACCAGAAACACGAGCAGCGCATGAAACAGATGCAAATGCAGTTATCTGGATTACAGCCCTCTTCTGCCCAGAAGACGAGTAGTACCAGCACGACCGAGTAAGATCCCTGTTTTTCCTTGCCATAGACACCATCCCTGTCTTCCCCCACCGAAAGGTGGGGTTTTTTTTGCCCTCAATTTGGGTGGGATCTGCAAATAGGAAATTTACAAGGTGGAAATCTGCGCGTAACGAACGGGAAATATCTTGTAAAAGCCGTATGAATCAGTAAATTGCGATGTACCGAGCGGTGTATGCGTATTCTTGCTGACTTGAATCAATTCAGCACCGGTGTTTTGTTATACTATAGGCTCAAACGCTAATAAGCCCTTTTGGCTGCATAAGAAAAATTCGCCCAACAGGCTGGCTCAAGATTCTTAAGAAATTGCATCTACAAGTTCAGAGGTAGTCATGATCAAAAAAATTGGTGTACTGACAAGTGGTGGCGATGCCCCAGGCATGAATGCTGCGATCCGTGGCGTTGTCCGCGCCGCTTTATCTGCAGATTTGGAAGTCTACGGTATTGAAGATGGCTACCTCGGCATGTATGAAAACCGCATGCGCAAACTGGATCGTTACAGCGTCTCCGATATGATCAACCGTGGTGGTACTTTCCTGGGTTCAGCACGTTTTCCGGAATTCCGTGATCCAGAAATGCGTAAAGTTGCCCTACAGAATATGAAAGACCGCGGTATTGATGGCCTGGTGGTTATCGGCGGTGACGGTTCATATGCGGGTGCAGACCTGCTGACGAAAGAAGGTGGCATCCGTTGTATCGGCCTGCCAGGTACCATCGATAACGATGTTGCCGGGACTGACTACACTATCGGTTTTTTCACCGCATTAGGCACTGTGGTTGAGGCGATTGACCGTTTACGTGATACCTCATCCTCACACCAGCGTATCTCTATTGTTGAAGTGATGGGCCGCTATTGCGGTGATTTGACTTTAGCGGCAGCGATTGCCGGGGGATGCGAATTTATCGCTATCCCTGAAGTTGAATTTAAACGTGATGATCTGGTTGCTGAAATCAAAGCCGGTATCGCGAAAGGTAAAAAACACGCGATTGTCGCCATCACCGAGAAGTTAGATAACATCGAAGAACTGGCTAAATACATCGAGAAAGAAACCTGTCGTGAAACGCGTGGCACTGTCTTAGGCCATATTCAGCGTGGCGGAGCACCGGTCGCTTATGACCGTATCCTGGCTTCCCGCATGGGTGCTTATGCTGTTGACCTGCTGCTGGAAGAAGACCGCGACTATTCTCAGGGCGGTTTCTGTGTGGGTGTAGAAAACGAGAAAATGGTTCACGAATTAATCTCGATTTGTATCGCGCCAGAGAACAAGAAAAGCAAGTTCAAAGAAGACTGGTACGACACGGCGAAAAAACTTTTCTGATTCAGTTTATTGCGTGTTTAGAAGAACCTCCCTGGCGGGAGGTTTTTTTTCGCCCGCCTTTTGTTTATTCCATAAAGTAATAGAAAAAAACCTTTTATTCTTTATGTGTTTCATTTTTATCTGGCACGCTCTCTTTAACGAACAAATAAATGAAATCCATAGAAACTATTTCGGGAGAGTACGATGCGTAAATGGGCTGCAGGTTTGGGATTACTGTTGGTAGCAACGGGAGCGATTGCCAAAGATATTCAGATTCTGAACGTGTCATACGATCCAACCCGTGAGTTCTATGAACAATATAATAAGGCGTTCAGCAAATACTGGCAGGGCAAAACCGGTGATACGGTTACTGTGCGCCAGTCGCATGGCGGCTCAGGCAAACAGGCTACGTCAGTTATTAATGGCATTGAAGCGGATGTAGTGACACTGGCGCTGGCTTATGACGTTGATGCCATTGCCGAGCGCGGTCGTATTGATAAAAACTGGATCACCCGCCTGCCGGACAATTCTGCGCCGTATACGTCTACCATTGTGTTCCTGGTGCGTAAAGGTAATCCGAAACAAATTCATGACTGGAATGATTTGATCAAACCGGGTGTGTCGGTGATTACGCCGAATCCTAAAACGTCTGGCGGCGCACGCTGGAACTATCTGGCTGCCTGGGGTTATGCGTTGCATCACAACAACAATGACAAAGCGAAGGCTCAGGATTTCGTGAAAGCATTGTATAAAAACGTGGAAGTGTTGGATTCCGGTGCTCGTGGCGCAACCAACACCTTCGTTGAGCGCGGTATCGGTGATGTGCTGATCGCATGGGAAAACGAAGCGCTGCTGGCGACCAAAGAAGTCGGCAAAGACAAGTTTGAAATCGTCACGCCAAGCGAATCAATATTGGCGGAGCCAACGGTTTCCGTAGTCGATAAAGTGGTGGATAAGCGTGGCACCCGTACAGTGGCGGATGCCTACCTGAAGTACCTGTATTCACCGGAAGGCCAGACCATCGCAGCAGAAAACTATTACCGTCCGCGTGATCCGCAAGTCGAGAAGAAATTCGCGGCTGAATTCCCGAAACTGAAACTGTTCACCATTGATCAGGTTGCAGGTACCTGGGCTCAGGCGCAGAAAGACCATTTCGCGACCGACGGAATTTTCGACCAAATCACCAAACGTTAATCGCGCTTTTACAGACAATAAAAAACCCCGGCATGCCGGGGTTTTTTATTGTGCGGAAGAAACAGCTTACGCTTGTTTAGCTTCAGCAGCGGCTTTGACGATCACAGCGAAAGCATCTGCTTTCAGTGACGCACCGCCAACCAGCGCGCCATCGATGTCTGGCTGGGTGAACAGTTCAGCAGCATTGGCCGCGTTAACAGAACCGCCGTACTGGATGATCACTTGCTCTGCAACCGCAGCATCTTGTTTTGCGATATGGTCACGGATGAATTTGTGAACCGCCTGAGCCTGAGCCGGGGTGGCAGACTTGCCGGTACCGATCGCCCAGACAGGTTCGTAAGCGATAACAGCGCCTTCGAATGCTTTTGCACCCAGAGTGTTCAGCACCGCATCCAGTTGTTTCGCGCAAACGGCTTCAGTCTTGCCTGCTTCGTTTTCTGCTTCGGTTTCACCGATGCACAGAACAGGAGTCAGGCCAGCGTCTTTCAGCACACCGAATTTTTTCGCGATGAACTCGTCGCTTTCTTTGTGGTAAGTGCGGCGTTCTGAGTGACCGATGATGATGTATTTCGCACCGATGTCTTTCAGCATGTCGGCAGAGATTTCACCAGTGAATGCGCCGGACAGGTTCGCATCAACGTTCTGAGCACCCAGCGCAATACGGCTGCCAGCCAGAGCGTGTTTAGCCTGTGACAGGTAAACTTCTGGTGGAGCAATTGCAACGCCACAACCTACAACTGTGCTCAGTTCAGTACGCAGAGCAGCAATCAGTTCGTTAACCATGTGGGTGCTGCCGTTAAGCTTCCAGTTACCCATCACTAATGGATGTCGCATGTTTTTTCCTCCAAAAGGGGACGCGAGTGTCGATTAAAATTTCTGCCAAATAAGCAGATTACCTGTGCAACAGTATAGAGATCATTGGTCATAAAGGCTTTGCTTTTTGTCATTAAAAACCGTCATCTCATGGCTCAGCAAGCGCCAGCTTGACCGGTTCAACGGCGAATGTCAGACCTTTTTCGCCATTGTCTGAAATGACAAAACGTACTGCGCCTACTTCCTGCTTATAAAACTGCTGACCTTTGCCTTTCTCGATCAGAGAAGCCACTCTCGCCACGCTTTGCTCAGTGGATAATGTGGCGTCGAACTGACGCATCAGGTTGGCCATATAGCTTATCGCCAGGGTGCGAGCGGCTTTTTCTTCAGCCCCCTGAATCGGCAGGTAAGTAATTTGCAGCGTTTTTATTTTGCCGGTGCCTTTTTCCAGCGCGGTCGACGCATACAGATTTTCGTTAATTTTGCTGGCAGCGCGGGTCAGGAAACTGTTGGGAGACTTATCGCTGATAGAACGGAACTCGCCAATCTGCTGAGTCGGATTAGCTTCATTATATCTGGCGCGAAAATTGATCAGCGTCGTTTCAAAGGTTGGCGCACCGGCAAGCAGGTAAGGGGCTTTTGGCATTTCTTCCGCGCCGGCGTGCTCTGCCGGCGGATCGGCCAGTGCAATATTCTGGCCGGTGAGCATAAGCAGCGCGGGAAGTGCCAGTCGTAATAAGGATTGAGCAACAGTCATAGGGCGTTTCTTATTTTATTTCAACAAACCGATTAAAGCGGGGAACGGGGGGTAATGTCAAAAGGAGTGCGTAAAGATTCTCGTCGTTGTTGTCCGTGGGGTACACTCCGGCTGGTTTAACAATTTACTCCCATTGTACTTTACGGAACGGACTGTCAATGACGTTACAGCATGCACTATTTTCTTTTAACGGCCGCCTGGGCCGACGTGATTTCTGGATGTGGATGGTCAGCTGGCTGATCCTGATGGTGGCTGACTTCTTTTTTGCCGCACAGGAATGGATTACCTATCAGTCCGCCGGATTCGCGCTGGTGGTTTTACTGTGGCCGACGGCGGCTGTGCTGGTGAAAAGATTACATGACCGTAATAAATCTGCCTGGTGGGCGCTGTTGTTTGTGCTGGCGTGGATGCTGGTGGCGGGGAACTGGGCAGCGGCGATGCCGCAGATATGGAGCTGGGTTCTGGGACGGCTGGCGCCTTCAGTGATTTTCATTATGTTGCTGATCGACTGCGGTGCGTTTACCGGCACGCCGGGCACAAATCGTTTTGGCCCGGAACCGGACGACGTTAAATTTCGCTAGTTTTCAGTCACTGCTTACCAGTAATGCTCGCTGGTCATATGACCCGGTTTACGTTTGAGGTGTTTGCGCATACCCCGCGTGTCTTTGAGTAACTGCTGTGTATCGCGAACCATCTGCGGATTGCCGCACAACATTACGTGGCTGTCCTCTGCCAGCATTTTCAGGCCGACAGTTGCTTCCAGCGCACCGCTTTCAATCAGCGCAGGAACTCGCCCGGTCAGCGAGCCTGAAATTTCCTCGCGACTGACCACGGTCTGTATATGCAGTTTGCCTTCATAACGGCGTTGCAGTTGCTGCATCAACGGCAGATAACTCAGATCGGCAGCAAAGCGTGCCGCATGAACCAGAACAATATTTTTGAACCGTTCCAGCCCCGTACCTTCCTGTAAAATCGACAGATACGGCCCGATGGCGGTGCCCGTTGCCAGCATCCATAAGGTTTCGCATTCGGGCACTTCTTCAATGACGAAAAATCCGGCGGCTTCCCTGGTGATGTTGATTTCATCTCCGGGCTGCATCACATGCAGATGCGGGCTGAGTTTTCCTTCCGGCACGTTGACCAGATAGAATTCCAGCTCACCGCTTGATGGCGGATTCACATAGGAATAAGCGCGCTGAACCCGCTCACCGTCAATATCCAGTGAAAGTTTGGCGAACTGGCCTGCGGTAAAAGGGTCAACGGGCGCATTGACCGTGATGCTGAACAAACTGTCAGTCCAGTGTTCAACTTTTTTGACTTTTCCTGTCACCCAATCAGCCATAAAAAACTCCCGTGGTTTCTGGTTTGTTCACGTGGTGCGAAATTATGTCCTGATTTTATTTCAAATTTTCCCGATCCCGTATCGGTTAAATGTTATCAGCCTGTTTATTACCGGTTAGTCAGTCTCGATTTCTGTACACCCAGCGTTACAGAAGTGGTTCCCGCCGCTGCCAGCGAACTGACAGAAGTCTTCCCCGCAGTACTCGCTTATTCATCTTAATTTGTTAACTTATGCGCCGCCGGTGTCTGGCTGAAATGATGGGTTATTTATTCTGCTCTTTTCCATACTTATCCGATAATGAACTGAAAAATGAAAAAACTGGAAAATATTCACCTGCTTATTATGCTCATTTTGCTGGTGGCTGTCGGGCAAATGGCACAGACCATTTATGTGCCGAATATTGCGGACATGGCCGTCAGTCTTGCCGTAAAACCCGGTGCCGTGCAGCGGGTAATGGCGGCATATCTGCTGACATACGGCGGCTCGCAACTGGTTTATGGTCCGCTTTCCGATAACGTTGGCCGTAAACCGGTGATCCTGACCGGCCTGATAATTTTCCTGCTTGGCGCGGCGGGCGCGATGATGTCAACGAGCCTGAATATGCTGATCGCTTTTGCAGCCATTCAGGGGCTGGGCACCGGCGTAGCAGGTGTGATGGCGCGAACCATGCCACGTGATTTATACAGCGGCGGCGCGTTACGCCATGCCAACAGTCTGCTGAACATGGGCATTCTGGTCAGTCCTCTGCTGGCACCGGTGATCGGCGGCGCTTTGTCGGCGTGGCTGGGCTGGCGTGCAAGTTTTGGGTTTCTGCTTATCCTGTGCGCAGGAGTGGCTTTTTCGATGTACCGCTGGTTGCCGGAAACCCGTCCTGAATTCACTGCCGATCATCCGCCGCGCAAAATGCTGGGCAGTCTGCGTTTATTGCTGGCCGATGCCAATTTCAGCCGTTATCTGGTGATGCTGGTCGGTGCGCTGGCCGGCGTGGCGGTGTTTGAAGCCAGTTGCGGAGTGCTGATGGGCGGCGTTCTCGGGCTGAGCGGTGTGATGGTCAGCGTCCTGTTTATCCTGCCGATCCCGGCAGCTTTCTTTGGTGCCTGGTATGCCGGGCGTACAGAGAAAAGTTTCCAGCAACTGATGTGGCATTCGGTCATCAGTTGTCTGCTGGCTGGTCTGGCGATGTGGATCCCCGGCTGGCTGGGTATCATGAATATCTGGACGCTGGTGGTGCCAGCTTCGCTGTTCTTCTTCGGCGCGGGTATGTTATTCCCGCTGGCGACCACCGGCGCAATGGAGCCTTTCCCGTATCTGGCAGGCGCTGCGGGTGCTCTGGTCGGTGGTTTACAGAATATGGGTTCAGGGCTGGTAGCCTGGATGTCAGCAATGCTGCCGCAAACCGGTCAGTTCAGTCTCGGGTTACTGATGTTTGCCATGGCAGTGCTGATTTTGCTGTGCTGGTGGCCGATGTCGAACCGCAGTCAGCATGAAGGGCATACGGCCTGATAGTGCAAAAGCAGGGCGCTGATGGCCCTGCTTTTTGATGACCGGAAGGAATGATTAGATAATAAATGCGTGCAACGCCGCGTCTTTACGGTCGAGGTAATGGGTGGAGCGGATACGGCGGATAGTGCGTGATTTACCCCGTATCAACAGTGTTTCGGTGGTCGCCATGTTCCCCTGACGGCTGATGCCTTCCAGCAGGTCGCCTTTAGTAATACCGGTCGCGGAGAAAATCACGTTATCGTTACGCGCCATATCATCAAGCAGCAGCACCTTACCGGCTTCAATTCCCATCACTTTACAGCGCGTCAGCTCTTCTTCGCCGATACGACGGTTTTCCGGTGTATCGCCTTTCACGTCATGCCGTGCCAGTAGCCGGCCCTGCATATCGCCATCCAGTGCGCGGATTACGGCGGCAGAAATTACCCCTTCCGGTGCGCCGCCGATGCCATACAGCACATCCACTTCGCTTTCCGGCATACAGGTCAGGATCGTCGCAGCCACATCACCGTCCGGAAACGCGAACACTCGCACGCCTGACGCCAGCATTTCGCGGATCGCATCGTCGTGGCGTGGTTTCGCTAAAACCGCGACAGTCAGTTCGGTGAGCGGCTTATTCAGCGCCTTTGCAATATTTGCGAGGTTTTCAGCCAGTGTCAGTTGCAGATCAATCGCCCCTTTCGCACCCGGCCCGACGGCAATTTTTTCCATGTACATGTCCGGCGCATTGAGGAAGGAACCTTTGTCGCCCACGGCCAGCACGGCCAGCGCGTTGGATTGCCCCATGGCCGTCATGCGTGTGCCTTCAATCGGGTCGACAGCAATATCTACCGCGTCGCCATTGCCGGTACCGACTTTTTCGCCGATGTATAACATCGGCGCTTCATCAATTTCCCCCTCACCAATCACGATGGTGCCATCAATATCAACTTTATTGAGCATGATACGCATGGACTGAACGGCAGCATTATCGGCAAGGTTTTTATCACCACGCCCCAGCCATTTGTAACCAGCCAGCGCAGCAGCTTCGGTCACGCGGGAGAACTCGATTGCTAATTCACGTTTCATTGGAAAGCCTGTAGAAAGAAAAAAGAGGTCGGTGAGACGAGGCTCATCTGTGCCGCAGATTTTAGCACAATGGGAAAAGGCACATAAAAAAACTCCCCAGGTGGGGAGTTTCAGAAAGAGGTGTTGGCGATAAAATACCCGGCGATTACTCGTCGTGATCTTCCCAGGAACGAACACGTGCCACCGCTTTTTGCCAGCCTTTATAGCGGACATTACGTTCCGTCGTTTCAATGCTTGGGCGGAATTCACGTTCGATAGTTGCTTTGCTGCGCACCTCTTCCAGATCGCTCCAGAAACCGACGGCCAGACCGGCGAGGTAGGCAGAACCCAGCGCGGTCACTTCCAGCACTTCAGGGCGCTCTACACGGGTGCCGAGAATGTCTGACTGGAATTGCATCAGGAAATTATTGGCAACCGCACCGCCATCCACTCGCAGCGCCTGCAGACGAGCGCCTGAGTCGGCTTGCATCGCATCCAGCACGTCGCGGGTCTGGTAGGCGATAGATTCCAACGTCGCGCGGATAATGTGGTTACTGTTCGCACCACGGCTCAGACCGAAGATAGCGCCGCGGGCATACGGGTCCCAATAAGGCGCGCCGAGGCCGGTGAAGGCGGGCACCACGTAAACACCATTGGTGTCTTTCACTTTCATGGAGAAATATTCGGAGTCGGTGGCATCGCTGAAAAGCTTCAGTTCATCTCGCAGCCACTGAATGGACGCACCGCCGACAAACACAGCACCTTCCAGCGCATAGTTCACTTCGCCGCGCGGACCGCAGGCGATGGTAGTCAGCAAACCATTTTTAGACGCTACCGCTTCAGTACCGGTATTCATCAGCAGGAAGCAACCGGTGCCGTAGGTATTTTTCGCCATACCCGGTTGGACACACAGCTGGCCATACAGGGCCGCCTGCTGGTCACCGGCGATACCGGCGATAGGGATACGCGTACCGCCTTTACCCCCGATGTTGGTCTGGCCGTAAATCTCAGAAGAAGGGCGAACTTCCGGCAGCATTTCACGCGGAATATCCAGCGCTTCAAGCATGCGCTCATCCCATTGAAGGTCATGGATGTTGAACAACATGGTACGTGAGGCGTTAGTGTAATCCGTCACGTGAACACGACCCTGCGTCATTTTCCAGACCAACCAGGTGTCGACGGTGCCGAACAGCAGTTCGCCGCGTTTAGCGCGTTCACGTGAGCCTTCAACGTGGTCGAGGATCCATTTCAGTTTGGTACCGGAGAAGTACGGGTCGATAACCAGGCCGGTGTTGTGGCGAATGTATTCTTCCAGACCGTCTTTTTTCAGCGTTTCGCAGATGTCAGCTGTGCGGCGGCATTGCCAGACAATCGCATTATAGATTGGCTTGCCAGTTTCTTTTTCCCACACAATGGTAGTTTCGCGCTGGTTGGTGATACCGATACCGGCAATCTGATCGGAATTAATGTCGGCTTTTGCCAACACTTCCACCAGCACCGAGCTTTGCGATGCCCAGATTTCCATCGGGTCATGCTCAACCCAGCCCGATTTCGGGTAGATCTGGGTGAACTCGCGTTGTGCCACGCTGACGATATTGGCATCGTGATCCAGAACTACGGCGCGTGAACTGGTTGTACCCTGGTCGAGTGCAACAATGTATTTTTTTTCGTGAGTCGTATCTGCTGACATAATATTCATCCTACGAATGAGTAAGCTGTGGAACAGTTTAGCCGATCAGGCCTTACGTTGTTTGGATGGCTGAGGTGCTTTTTCTTCTGCCGGTTCATTAATCTGATTTGGCAAATGGCGACCAATCAGCGCCTTGTAGGCGATGGCACCCAGAGAAGCCCCGAGCAACGGGCCAAAAATTGGCACCAGGAAATAAGGAATATCGCGCGCACCGGTGAAGGCAACCTTGCCCCAGCCAGCGAAGAAGGCGAACACTTTCGGACCGAAGTCACGGGCCGGGTTCAGGGCGAATCCGGTCAGTGGCCCCATGGATGCACCGATAACGGCGATCAGGATACCGATAAGCAGCGGTGCCAGCGGGCCACGTGGAATACCGTTGCCATCATCAGTCAGGCCGAGGATTAACGCCATCAGAATGGCTGTAATCACCGTTTCTACCAGAAACGCCTGCAATACGCTGATGTGCGGGTTCGGATAGGTAGAGAAAATACCGGCCAGATCCAGACTTTCGACGCTGCCGCGGACCATATTGTGGCTTTGCTCAAAATCGAAGAACAGATTGTAGTAAAGGCCATAAACCAGTGCAGCGGCGCAAAAAGCACCGGCGACCTGTGCCACGATGTAAGGCAGAACTTTGCGTCCTTCAAAGTTTGCAAACAAACAAAGTGCAACGGTCACCGCCGGATTCAGGTGTGCACCGGAGATGGCGGCTGTCAGGTAGATGGCCATTGCCACACCCAGACCCCAGATGATACTGATTTCCCACTGGCCAAAGGTTGCCCCGGCAAGTTTCATTGCTGCGACACAGCCCGCACCAAAGAAAATGATAAGCCCGGTACCCAGAAACTCAGCGATGCACTGACCTTTTAATGTGGAACTCATGGTTTGGCTCATAGTTTGATCCTGCTAAGGATGATGTTAATGGTTAGTTATAGTTTTTCTGTTATGTCGTTTGTGAACGTAATCGGATTTTGGCGTTCATCATTAAATGAGAACGTAATGTGAATTTATCGTTAACGAGCATAAACGAGAAATAGCGAAATCAAATTTTGTGTGTTGCGTCATAAAAATGAGCGATTTCGCGTATTGTCGGACCATGATGCCGCGCCAAAAGGCCTGGATTTAACATTTTCAGCGCGCGTTGCTGACAAACGAGCATCACTATTACGTGTTGCACGGTGGCTACGGTTATTCGGCATTAAAGGCTATTTCTGGCGTGTGACGCTGCTTTTTAGGCATTTCCTGATACCCGGCACTGTAAAATTGCAACAGACTGCGTGGATAGAGGGGTTGCGGGTAGACAGATCAAAGCTGGCTACATACAATCACCCGTTAAGACACCTGCCGGTTTTATGCAATTCTCTGATGAATTCGTTATAAAAATCGACGGAGTGCAGGAATTTTTGAGCCGTGTCCGGACGATGCGGCAGAACATAAGATGTGCGCCTTGCGAACATAAGGGGACCGAAAAATGTCATTTGAAGTATTTGAGAAATTAGAAGCTAAAGTTCAGCAAGCGATCGATACCATTACTCTGTTGCAGATGGAAATCGAAGAACTGAAAGAGCAGAACAACGCCCTGTCTCAGGAAGTTCAGCAAGCCAGCGGCAATCATGAGTCTCTGGTGCGTGAAAATGCGCAGCTGAAAGAAGAACAACACGTATGGCAGGATCGTCTGCGTGCACTGTTGGGAAAAATGGAAGAAGTTTAATGACTTCATATTCCAAATAAAAAAGGACGCCAAGGCGTCCTTTTTTGTTGTGCACAGAAGAAAATTATTCTATATCGAGCGGGTCTTCTGACAGCACGATACCGGTATTATCGGCATAAAGATGGTCGCCGGAGAAGAAGGTGACGCCGCCGAAATTGACACGAATGTCGCTTTCGCCGATTCCTTCACTGCCTGCGCCAGCCGGGATAGCCGCCATCGCCTGAATACCCAGGTCCAACTCTTCGAGATCGTCAACCTGACGGACTGCACCATAAATCACGATGCCTTCCCATTCGTTCTGGAACGCGAGGCGTGCCAGTCCGGCATCCAGCAGTGCGCGACGCACAGAACCGCCGCCATCAATCACTAACACACGGCCACGGCCGTTTTCTTCCAGCAGGTCATAAAGCAAGCCATTATCTTCGAAGCATTTCACAGTGGTGATTTGCCCGCCAAATGAAGTACGGCCGCCAAAGTTGGAGAACAAGGGTTCGACGACATTCACTTCTTCATGGTAGATGTCGCAAAGTTCGGAAGTATCGTATTTCATAGGTTTTCATCTGGTTGCTGCATGAATGCTCAGTATATCCCTTTCCGGCGGATGTTGGCAAAATCATCAATTGTTAAATGTGAAAAGTGACCTGATAAACGCACATCAGGCCAACTTTGTTCAATTGAGTAACAGTCCTACTGCAAACAAGACGTTAGTCAGCAACGCCGTTTTTACCATATGTTCCAGTAACGGGCGGACTTCGGTGGATGTTGTGGATTTCATCACCCGCGCCACATGTTTCGCCAGCATCGGAATCGCCAGAATAAACAGCCAGCCGGTCCAATGATGCAGGTATACGGCGGAGAAAATGACCAGACACAGCACGGCGGCGGTCAGGATGATAGTGTGATAACGGCGGGCGTTAACCGTCCCGAGGCGAACCGCCAGTGTATTCTTGCCATTGATACTGTCGGTTTCGATATCGCGCAAATTATTGATATTGAGCACGGCGGTGGAGAGCAAACCGGTTGCCGTCGCCGGAAGCATCACGATCCAGTCGAAATAGCCTGCCTGTAAATAAAACGTCCCCGCGACACTGATCCAGCCGAAGAAAATAAGAACGGAAATATCGCCAAGCCCCATGTAGCCATAAGGCCGTGTGCCGACGGTATAGGTAATCGCCGCACCAATCGACAGCAAGCCGAGAACCAAAAACCCGACCACATCACTGGGTTTATGGCAGGCCACGGCGATGAGCGCGATACCGCAAATTATGGTCAGCGCGATGGTCAGGATAATGGCGTGCTTCATCTGCGCAGCGGTAATCAGCCCCTTTTGCATTCCGCGCAGAGGGCCGACGCGATCCGGGGTATCGCTGCCTTTCTCTGCGTCCCCATAGTCATTCGCCAGATTCGACAGGATTTGCAGACAGCCGGCAGTCAGCAGTGCCAGCAATGCAATAAGCGGATGGAAGGTATTTTGCAGGCTGGCAATGGCAGAACCCATGACGATAGAGGCAAACGCCAGTGGCAAGGTTTTCGGGCGCAAGCTTTCCAGCCAGGCGCGGGCGGGCGTCGTCGGTGTGCAGGAAGTGATTATGCTCATAGATGATTTCGCTCAGGTGAAGAATCAGTCCGAAATCTAAAAAAAATCAGGGAGGCAAACGCCTCCCTGAAGATCACTTTCGGAACGTATGAGCAAATTATAAGATAAAACGGCTCAGATCTTCATCAGCTACCAGCTGGTCAAGGTGGCTTCTAACATAATCTGCATCAATGTTTATGGAGATTCCGTTACTTTCGCTGGCGTCGTAAGAGATATCTTCCATCAGACGCTCCAGAACGGTGTGCAGACGACGCGCACCGATATTCTCGGTGGTTTCGTTTACCTGCCATGCGGCTTCTGCAATGCGCCGGATACCGTCAGCGGTGAAATCAATGGTTACGCCTTCGGTCGCCATCAATGCTTTGTACTGATGTGTCAGCGAAGCACTTGGCTCGGTCAGGATACGTTCGAAGTCTTCAGTCGACAGCGCCTGCAGTTCCACACGAATGGGCAGACGACCCTGCAATTCTGGGATCAGGTCTGACGGACTGGCCGTCTGGAATGCGCCGGATGCGATGAACAGGATATGATCGGTTTTCACCATGCCATGCTTGGTAGACACCGTGCAGCCTTCCACCAGTGGCAACAGATCACGCTGAACACCTTCACGGGATACGTCAGGGCCTGAACTCTGACCGCCACGTTTACAGATTTTGTCGATCTCATCGATAAACACGATACCGTGTTGTTCAACGGCTTCGATCGCCTGTTCTTTCAGATCTTCCGGGTTCACCAGTTTCGCCGCTTCTTCTTCAATCAGCAGCTTCAGCGCTTCTTTGATTTTCAGTTTACGTGGTTTCTGTTTCTGAGCACCCATGCTCTGGAACATCGACTGCAACTGATTAGTCATTTCTTCCATGCCCGGCGGAGACATAATTTCAACGCCAATCGGGCCGGATGCCAGGCTGATTTCAATTTCTTTGTCGTCGAGCTGGCCTTCACGCAGTTTTTTGCGGAAGTTCTGGCGCGCAGCAGAAGGTTCCTGCGCTTCGTCAGGCTGCCCCCAGTTATTTTTAGCCGGCGGGATCAGTACGTCCAGAATACGTTCTTCGGCCAGTTCTTCAGCACGATAACGGTTTTTTTCAATAGATTGCAGACGCACCATTTTCACAGCGGAATCGGTCAGGTCGCGGATAATAGAATCCACTTCTTTACCCACATAACCGACTTCAGTGAATTTGGTCGCTTCTACTTTGATGAACGGCGCGTTAGCAAGTTTCGCCAGACGGCGGGCAATTTCGGTTTTGCCGACACCGGTCGGGCCGATCATCAGAATATTTTTCGGGGTGACTTCATGGCGCAGCGCTTCATCGAGCTGCATGCGGCGCCAGCGGTTACGCAAAGCAATGGCCACGGCGCGTTTCGCTTTATCCTGGCCAATGATGTAACTGTCTAATTCGCTGACAATCTCGCGCGGGGTCATCTCAGACATAATTTCGATCCTTACGCTTTAGAAGATAATTCTTCGATAGTGTGGAAATGGTTGGTATAGATGCAGATGTCACCGGCGATGCTCAGCGATTTTTCAACGATGTCGCGCGCTTCAAGCTCGGAATTTTCCAGCAATGCGCGTGCCGCGGCCTGGGCATACGGGCCACCGGAACCGATGGCGATCAGGTCGTTTTCCGGCTGGATAACATCGCCGTTACCGCTGATGATAAGCGACGCGTTTTCATCCGCGACGGCCAGCAAGGCTTCCAGACGTCGCAGCATGCGGTCGGTTCGCCAGTCTTTTGCCAGTTCAACGGCAGCTTTCACCAGATGACCCTGATGCATTTCCAGCTTGCGCTCGAACAGCTCAAACAGCGTGAAGGCATCAGCCGTGCCGCCAGCAAAGCCCGCAATCACTTTGTCGTTATACAGGCGACGTACTTTTTTGACGTTGCCCTTCATGACGGTATTTCCCAATGTGGCCTGGCCATCACCACCGATAACGACCTTGCCGTTGCGGCGTACACTTACAATTGTTGTCACGAGCGGTTCCTCGTTGCAGACTGAAAAGATCCCCGCAGGCTTGGGGGACACGTCGGGTGTCTCACAAGCTTACGAGGCATATTGAAAGTATAGATTGGGGAAGGATTACGGGTTTTCAACCCCCGGTTGCGAGGGGTATGCAACCGGAGATGCCTGCGCTCTTCAGGCGGGATAAGGTGCTGTCTGCACCGGAGCGATTGTTGTAAGGGCCGATCACCACGCGGTTCCAGCCACCGCCGGTAGTGATCCGGCCTTCAAAGCCTTCAAATGCCAGCTTCGCGCGCTGCGATTCTGCCTGTTCCGTACCTTTGAAAGAACCACACTGCACCATAAAGCGTTGGGTTTTTTCCTGTGCTTTTGGTTTTTCCGGCTCAGCCTGAGTAATGGCGGCTGGCTGTTGCGGTTTCGGTACTTCTTTCACCGGCTCTTTAACCTGTGGCTTCGGTTTTGGCTGCGCTTGCACCTGAGCTTGCGGCGCGCGTACCGGCTGCGTTTGTGGCGTATACGTCGGCTGCGGCTGAACCTGGCGCGGCTGAGTTTGCACCGGTTGTTGCTGTGCGTATGTTGGCTGCTGTTGTTGAACCTGGCGCTGATTATGTGCCGGCGCCTGCGCCACCTGGTTAGGGTCGTTATACGGCACTTCAGACAACTGTGTTGGCGTCTGGCGCATATCGGCCTGCATCTGTTCGAGAAGCTGGCGCTGTTCCGGCGTCAGTTGTGTTTTGGATTCGACCTGCCCGCCCGCTGTCGGTTCTGTCGGCGTGGTCACGCCCATCTGGCGGTTTTCCAATTCTTTAATGTAACGCCAGCGTTCTTCCGGTTTAGGCGGCAATCCATTACCCGGACGGACAGCGTGCGTTGGCAACACTGTCGCTTCTTCACGTTTATTGTGCGCAATAAAATAGAGGCCACCGACAAACACCACCAGTACCGCAACGGCTAACACCACCATGGTTTTGGAGATCGTTGTGGAACTGCGTTTTTTACTCCGGCTGGTACTTTTCCGCCGCGCTCCTGAGCGCCCACGGCTTACATAGTCTCTTTGTGCCACTATCGTTTCGCTGTGTCGTGATGAATGAAGAAGTGCGTCATGTTACTCAACCCTGAACATTTACTGAAACTAAAACTGTCGAAGAACATAAAAACGGACTCACGCTTTGGGGGCAGCGGTGCTTTCCCGCACCACCAGCTCGCTATCAAGCAACAGTGAACCGTTTTGTACCGGATTCCCCTGTAACTGCTCAAGTAATAATAACATGGCCTGACGGCCAAGCTGGAATCTCGGCTGCGCAACGGTGGTCAGCGGAGGATCGGTATACTGGCTGGCCTTAATGTCATCGAAACCGACAACCGACAAATCCTGCGGAATGCGCAGACCCATTTTTTTCGCCTGGAACATAGCGCCAATCGCCATCACATCGTTGTGACAGAAAATCGCCGTCGGCGGGACGGGCAGTGCCATCAGCTCGGTGACGGCTTGCGCCCCCGATTCATAGCTGAAATCGCCATCAATGGTCAGCGAACTCTCGACACTCAGTCCGTTGCGGCGCAGTGCCTGTACATAACCTTGCGAACGGTACTGGCACAACGGCATATGTTTCGGGCCGGCGATGCAGGCAATACGCTGATGCCCCAGTTTAAGAAGATAATGCACGGCTTCGAACGCGGCTGTCAGGTTATCAATATGGACTGTCGGCAGTTCAAGTTCCGGCGCAAATTCATTGGCCATCACCATCGGCGGTAAGTTGCGTTGTTCTTCTTTACTGGCATCGAAAGGTAAATCAGAGCCAAGCAGGAGCATACCGTCAATTTGCTTGGTAATAATCAGATTGATAAAGGTTTTCTCTTGCTGATTTTGGTGAGCACAATCTCCGATCAACACCAGATAACCGCTTTCGGCGGCTGTACGCTCGATCCCCTGGATCAGGTCGGCGAAAAACGGATCGCAAATGTCGGGGACGATCACCAGAATAGTGCGTGATTCATTACGTTTCAGATTGCGGGCCAGTGCATGAGGAGAATACCCTACGGCCATCACAGCCTGATCAACTTTCTGACGGGTCGCGGCGGAGACTTTCTCCGGATTCATTAACGCACGGGATACGGTTGCTGTTGAAACGCCTGCCTGTTCAGCCACATCTTTCATTGTTGCGGCGGGTAATTCTTTCTTGTGCTCCAACGTCTCTCTCCTTGCAACAGCATCAAACTGACACAACAACATCAACATTCCTCACCTGGCTACGCATGATGTGTAGCTCATCACATTCTAAACAGAATGTGAGTAGGATTTGTTACCTAATTTGCATTAAAAGTGTGACGCAGATGCTTTTTTCGATCCATCACGCAAAAAACCTGACTCTTTATGCATATTTGCTTTGGAGATCAGCTATCAATCGGATCGACATCCAGGGTCCATTTCACTTTTTTGGCTTGTGGCAGACTTAAAATCAGCGGCTGGGAGCTTTTGATCAGATGCTGCAAAACGCGACGTGAAGGGTGCTGCAATAAAAGCTGCCAGCGGAAGCGTCCGCTGCGTTTGGCTTGTAACGCAGGAACCGGCCCCAGGATCCACAGCGAATCATCTTTCAGCGGACTGGATTCGATCAGATTGCGTAACTGCTGAAGAAACAGCGCCGATTGCTGATTATCGTGGTCTTCCGAACGGATCATAATATGGCTGGTATAGGGAGGAAGAAAGACGCTTTTGCGCTCCGCCAGCGTCTGTCTGGCAAACTCGTCGTAGCCCTGTTGCAACAATACCTGCAGTAGAGGATGTTCGGGATGGTGAGTTTGTAATACCACTTCCCCTTGCTTACCTGCGCGACCGGCACGGCCTGACACCTGCGTATAAAGCTGGGCAAAGCGCTCGGCAGAACGGAAATCCGCTGAGAACAAGGCACCGTCTACATCCAGCAGTGATACCAGCGTGACGTCAGGGAAGTGATGCCCTTTTGCCAGCATTTGCGTACCGATAAGAATACGTGCGCCGCCACGATGGACTTCACTCAGATGCTGTTCCAGTGAACCTTTACGGCTGGTGGTATCGCGGTCAATCCGCGTGATAGGCGTATCCGGGAACAACGGTGCCAGTTCATTTTCCAGCTGTTCTGTACCGACGCCGACCGAGACCAGTTGTGTTGAGCCGCAATGCGGACACTGATGCGGCACGGCGCGCTGACTGTCACAATGGTGGCAGCGCAGCTGACGCTGATTCTGGTGCAGGGTGTAATAGTGATCGCAGCGCTGACATTCGGCTATCCAGCCGCACTCATGGCATAGCAGGGCAGGCGCATAGCCACGGCGGTTGAGGAACAACATCACCTGATTATCGGCCTTCAGGTGCTCCTGCATTTTCTGGATCAGCGGTTGAGACAGCCCGACTTTTAGCTGCAACCCTTTTAAATCCAGCAAATTTTGCCGGGCGAGTTTGGCATTTCCGGCTCGTTTGGTCAGTCTGAGCTGGCGATATTTTCCCCGTTCAACATTGTGCAGTGTTTCCAGAGCCGGGGTTGCCGAGCCCATAATAATCGGAATATTTTCAGCGTGAGCGCGGTATACCGCCAGATCACGGGCGTGATAGCGCCAGCCTTCCTGCTGCTTATAAGAACTGTCGTGTTCTTCATCAATGATAATGACACCAAGGCGTGCAAACGGCGTAAACAGCGACGAGCGGGTGCCAATCACAATGCCTGCTTCGCCATTGCGCGCCCGCAGCCAGACGGCGAGGCGTTCGCTGTCGTTCAGACCGGAATGGAGTACATCCACCGGCGCACTGAAACGCTCGCGAAAACGCGCGATGGTTTGCGGCGTCAGGCCAATTTCCGGCACCATCACCAGCGCCTGCCGACCTTGCGCCAGAATGTTTTCCAGCACACTCAGATACACTTCGGTTTTACCCGAGCCGGTCACACCGGCCAGCAACCAGGCGGAAAATTGTTGATCTTCACTGCGGATCGCACCGACGGCGGTGGCCTGCTCGGTATTGAGCCGTAAACGCTCACCGATCACCGAGAAATCCAGCCGCCAGTCGTGCGTGGCGGGCGCGATACTGCGTAAATCCGTCAGCCCTTTGGCACGGAGTGCCTGCAAGGCGGTATCAGTAAGATCCAGGTCGGCGACCTGATGACGATACAACGGTTTTTGCATCAGTGCGGCCATTGCCTGCTGCTGTTTGGGTGCCCGTTTCAGGCTGTCGAGCGGCGTGGCCCGCCCCTGCTCGGTGGCGAACCATTGCCACAGTGGCGTAAGTTCAGCGGCTTTTCCCTGACGTAATAACACCGGCAGCGCATGGAACAGCACTTCGCCGATCGGATAATGATAATAGTCGGCAGCCCAGAACAGGATACGCCACAAATCGGGGGTAAACAGGCTGGCACTGTCGAGGACTTCCCGTACCGGTTTCAGTTTTTCCAGGCCAAATTCGCTGAAGTCACTGACTTTGGTCACGATGCCGATGGCGTCACGTTTACCGAAAGGCACACTGACCCGGCAACCCGGTGAAACCTGCATATCAGGCGGCAACAGATAGTCAAAAGTACGGGCGAGCGGGACAGGTAAAGCAACGTGGGCAACAGGCATTGGGGGTCCAGACTATAAAAAAATGACGAGATAGTGTACACTGTGTCCTTCGAAATGCATGAACATCATTGCGCGGTACTCAGAGATTCTGTATGATTCGCCGCCTTTGGTGCATTTCGTACTCAAAGCCTATCATCCACTACGCGTGGTGTCTGACAGAACAGGGTTGGATAGCGACGCGGCCTTAAGAAGAGGTTTTCCATGAAACAAGGTATTCACCCTAAATATGTAGAAATTACTGCAACTTGCTCATGCGGTAATGTTATCAAAACTCACTCAACTGTGGGTCACGATCTGAACCTGGACGTTTGTGGCGAATGTCACCCGTTCTACACTGGTAAGCAACGTGAAGTGGCTACCGGTGGCCGCGTTGACCGCTTCAACAAGCGTTTCAGCGTTCCAAGCAGCAAATAAGCTTCGCTTGAGAGCAAAAAAAGGCGCCTTTGGCGCCTTTTTTGTTGCCTGCCGTTTCACTTCCTGACAAACAATTTTTTTCTCACAAAGATACTGAAAAAACGCGCGACGGGGTCGCACGGTCTTTTCAGCATATCTCTGCGTTGCAGCGATCAGTATTCCCAGGTATCAGGATCCACACCCAATTCACGCATCAGGATCTTCGCCGCTTCCGGTATTTCGTCACTGCGTTCTTTACGCAGGTCTTCGTCATTCGGCAAAGGCTGGCCGGTGAAGGCATGCAGAAAAGCCTCACATAATAATTCACTGTTGGTCGCATGACGCAGGTTGTTCACCTGCCGACGGGTGCGTTCATCGGTGAGAATTTTGAGGACTTTCAGCGGAATGGATACCGTGATTTTCTTAACTTGTTCGCTTTTCTTACCGTGTTCAGCGTAAGGGCTGACATATTCGCCGTTCCACTCAGCCATGGGACACCTTAAATTTATCAAAAAATAAAATTCTGAAAACCGCGTGATTATGCCCGATTTTCCCTGTTCTCACTAAGTAAATGTCGGAATTTAACAGGGATATCTCACGTTTTCCCTGCGGCACTGTTCATTTTGCTACCTTGCGCTTAAATCTTCCGGCGCGACACATCTGCCTGACATCTTCATTAATGGCATAATTTTAGCGGGTATTGCGCTGTTGCTCAATCTATACGCAAAGAAGTTTAGATGTCCAGATGTATTGACGTCTATATCTCCGGCGGTTACTCTTTCTATCCTCATCCTTCGCAATTCGTCAGGAATAAACGATTATGACGCACAAGCAAGCCACCATTGCCGTGGGCAGTGGCCTGAACAATGATCAGCAATATGGTTGTGTAGTTCCGCCAATCTACCTTTCCAGCACCTATAACTTTGAAGATTTCAACCAGCCAAGAGCGCATGACTATTCCCGTCGCGGCAACCCGTCACGCGATGTTGTCCAGCGGGCGCTGGCTGATCTGGAAGGCGGTGCCGGTGCGGTTCTGACCAGCAGTGGGATGTCTGCCATTCACCTGGTGTGTACGGTATTCCTGAAACCTGGCGATTTACTGATTGCGCCGCATGACTGCTACGGCGGTAGCTATCGTCTGTTCGACAGTCTGAGCAAACGTGGCGCGTATCGCGTACTGTTTGTGGATCAGGGTGATCCGCAGGCGCTGGCGGATGCGCTGAAAGAAAAACCGAAGCTGGTGCTGATTGAAACCCCGAGCAACCCTTTGCTGCGTGTGGTGGATATACAGGCGATTTGCGATGCCTCACGTGCCGCCGGTGCTCTGACGGTAGTGGACAATACCTTCCTCAGCCCGGCGTTGCAGAACCCGTTGCAGCTTGGTGCGGATTTAGTCGTCCATTCCTGTACTAAATATCTGAACGGGCATTCTGATGTGGTCGCCGGTACGGTAATATCTAAGACCGCAGAACACGCGACAGAGCTGGCATGGTGGGCGAACAACATTGGCGTGACCGCCGCAGCCTTTGACAGCTACCTGTTATTGCGGGGTTTGCGCACATTAGCGGTTCGTGTGAAACAGCAACAGGAAAATGCCCTGGCGATTGTGGCTTATTTACAGAAACAATCGCAGGTTAAAAAGCTGTATCATCCGTCGCTGCCGGAAAACCAGGGACATGAAATTGCCCGCCGTCAGCAACGTGGCTTCGGTGCCATGATCAGTTTTGAATTTAACGGAGATGAAGCTCAGTTGCGCCATTTCCTGAAAGAATTGAAGTTATTTACCCTCGCAGAATCACTGGGGGGCGTCGAAAGCCTGATTTCTCATACCGCGACCATGACACACGCTGGCATGGCGCCGGAAGCGCGCAAAGCCGCCGGGATTTCTGACAGCTTGCTCCGTATTTCTGTAGGTCTTGAAGACAGCGAAGATTTGATTGCTGATCTGGAAAATGCATTCCAGTCAGTGGCAACGAGGTAAGTATGAATGCAATAGCGGTTGCAGCGCCGGCGGGAAGCCGTCAGTTGCACAAGTTTGGTGGTAGCAGTCTGGCCGACGTGAAATGTTATCTGCGCGTCGCCGGTATTATGGCCGAGTATGCGAAGCCGGGTGACATGATGGTGGTGTCGGCGGCTGGCAGTACAACTAACCAACTGATCAGCTGGCTGAAGCTCAGCCAGACAGACAGACTTTCCGCGCATCAGGTTCAGCAAGCTTTGCGCCGTTATCAGAGTGATTTGATAACCGGCCTGTTGCCGCCGGAAATGGCCGAACCGCTTATTGCTTCTTTTATTCATGATCTCGAACGTCTGGCTGTTTTGCTTGACGGCAAAATGACCGATGCAATTTATGCTGAAGTGGTAGGGCACGGCGAAGTCTGGTCCGCACGCCTGATGTCTGCGGTGTTATGCAAACTGGAATTACCGGCCGCCTGGCTGGATGCCCGTGAATTTCTGCGGGCTGAACGTGCTGCACAACCTCAGGTTGATGAAGGCCGTTCTTACCCGCTGCTGCAACAACTTCTCGCGCAGCACCCTCAGCAATATCTGGTGGTGACCGGTTTTATTGCCCGCAGCGACGCGGGTGAAACCGTGCTGCTTGGCCGTAACGGCAGTGACTATTCCGCCACCCAGATTGGTGCACTGGCGAATGCCAGCCGCGTGACCATCTGGAGTGACGTGGCCGGCGTCTACAGCGCTGACCCGCGTAAAGTAAAAGATGCCTGTCTGCTGCCCTTGTTGCGTCTCGATGAAGCCAGTGAACTGGCACGCCTGGCCGCACCGGTTCTTCACACCCGTACTCTTCAACCGGTTTCCGGTAGCGATATCGATTTACAGCTGCGTTGCAGTTATCAGCCGGAGCAAGGATCAACGCGTATCGAACGTGTACTGGCTTCCGGCACCGGTGCGAAAATTGTCACCAGTCACGATGATATTTGTCTGATCGAAATGGTCATTCCGTCAGGTCATGATTTCGGTCTGGCGCAAAAAGATGTCGAACTGCTGCTCAAACGGGCGCAGATCAAACCGCTGTGTACCGGCATTCATCCTGATCGTAATTTACTGCAACTGTGCTACACCTCTGAAGTGGCGGGCAGTGCGTTGCAGGTTCTCGAAGATGCGGCCCTTCCGGCGCGTCTGACGCTGCGTGAAGGGCTGGCGCTGGTGGCGCTGGTCGGTGCGGGCGTGTGCAAGAACCCGCTGCACAGTCACCGTTTCTATCAGGAGATGAAAGATCAGCCGGTGGAGTTTATCTGGCAGGCCGAAGACGGTATCAGTCTGGTGGCCGTGCTGCGTATCGGCCCGACCGCGCACCTGATTCAGGGGCTGCACAAAACGCTGTTCCGTGCTGAAAAGCAAATCGGTCTGATGCTGTTTGGTAAAGGCAATATCGGTTCACGCTGGCTGGAACTGTTCGCCCGTGAACAAAAGAATATTTCTGCCCGCAGCGGTTTTGAGTTTGTACTGGCGGGTGTGGTTGACAGCAAGCGTAGCCTGCTCAATTACGACGGGCTGGACGCCAGCCGTGCTTTGGCTTTCTTTGATGATGAAGCGCAGGCACACGATGAAGAATCGCTGTTCCTGTGGATGCGTGCGCATCCTTATGACGATTTAGTGGTTCTCGATGTCACCGCCAGCGCTGAACTGGCAGATCAGTATCTGGATTTTGCCAGTTACGGTTTCCATGTTATCAGCGCCAATAAACTGGCGGGGGCATCGGATACGAATAAATATCGTCAGATCCGCGACGCGTTTTCCAAAACTGGCAGCCACTGGTTGTATAACGCCACGGTAGGTGCCGGTTTGCCGGTCAACCATACGGTGCGCGATTTACGTGAAAGCGGTGACAGCATTCTGGCCATCAGCGGAATTTTCTCCGGTACCTTGTCATGGCTGTTCCTGCAATTCGATGGCACGCTGCCGTTCACCGAACTGGTGGATTTAGCCTGGCAGCAGGGGTTAACGGAGCCTGATCCGCGTGATGATTTATCCGGTCAGGACGTCATGCGCAAGCTGGTGATCCTGGCGCGTGAGGCCGGGTATGATATTGAACCGACGCAGGTTCGTGTGGAATCGCTGGTGCCGGAAAGCTGTGTGACCGGATCGGTTGATCAGTTCTTCGAAGACGGTGAGGCGCTGAACCAGCAAATGCTGCAACGTCTGGAAGCGGCCCGCGAAATGGGTCTTGTGCTGCGCTATGTGGCGCGTTTCGATGCTAATGGCAAAGCGCGTGTGGGTGTTGAAGCCGTGCGCGACGACCATCCTCTGGCTGCGTTGCTGCCTTGCGATAACGTGTTTGCTATCGAAAGCCGCTGGTATCGTGATAATCCGCTGGTGATCCGCGGGCCGGGCGCAGGGCGTGACGTCACCGCAGGTGCGTTGCAGTCTGATCTTAACCGCTTGACGCAACTTCTGTAATTCCCTGCGCCTGTCCTTCTCATGGGAATGGGGGGCGAAGTGGTCTGCTAAACCCCCTCCCAGCCTCCCCTTCGCAGGGGGAGGAGCTTAATTCCCCCCAGCAAAACGTCCTCAAAATGAAATTCTTTCAGAAAGCGTGAATATTAATCATCCCCTGGCCTCATTTTAACGTTGACACTTTGCCCGCTTTCCGTCATTTTCTATCTATACGTTTAGACGTCCAAACGTCCATTATAACGAACCATAATCAAAACGCAGTGATCCATGAGGTAGTGTTTATGAGCTTTTTCCACGCAAACCAGCGCGAAGCGCTGAACCAGAATCTGGCAGAGTTACAGGGTCAGATTAACGTTTCTTTCGAATTTTTCCCGCCACGCACCAGCGAGATGGAAGATACGTTGTGGAGTTCTATTGACCGCCTCAGCAGCCTTAAGCCTAAGTTTGTTTCTGTCACCTACGGGGCAAACTCCGGTGAACGTGACCGTACACACAGCATCATCAAAGGCATTAAAGAACGTACCGGTCTGGAAGCTGCACCGCATCTGACCTGTATTGATGCCAGCCGTGATGAACTACGTCAAATCGCACAGGATTACTGGGAAAGTGGCATTCGTCACATTGTAGCTCTGCGTGGTGATTTACCGGCAGGCGGCGGCAAGCCGGAAATGTATGCCACCGATCTGGTAAAGTTGCTGAAAGAAGTGGGTGACTTTGATATTTCCGTTGCGGCCTATCCGGAAGTGCATCCTGAAGCTAAAAGCGCACAGTCAGATCTGATTAACCTGAAACGCAAAATTGATGCCGGTGCGAACCGCGCTATTACGCAGTTTTTCTTCGATGTGGAAAGCTATCTGCGTTTCCGTGACCGCTGCGCCGGTCAGGGGATTGATGTGGAAATTGTGCCGGGTATTCTGCCGGTGTCCAACTTCAAACAGCTGACCCGCTTTGCGACGATGACCAATGTGCGTGTACCGCACTGGATGAACAGCCTGTTCGAAGGGCTGGATAACGACGCCGAAACCCGCAAAATGGTTGGCGCCAACATCGCGATGGACATGGTGAAAATCCTCAGCCGTGAAGGTGTAAAGGACTTCCATTTCTATACCCTGAACCGTGCAGAAATGAGTTACGCAATTTGCCACACACTGGGTGTGCGTCCGGAAATTGACGTGCCGGTTCGCGCCTAATATTTTGCCCTACGCTGAATACAAAAAACCCGCGAATTCGCGGGTTTTTCTTTAGATAGCTTCAGCAGACACTAGCCGGTATTACGCATACCCGCTGCCACGCCGGCAATCGTCACCATCAACGCCTGCTCTACATTCGCATCCTGCTTACCGTCTTTTTCCAGCTCGCGGGAACGGTGCAGCAATTCAGCCTGCAATACGTTCAGCGGGTCAGTGTAGACGTTACGCAGGGCGATAGATTCCGCAATCCACGGTAAATCTTCCATCAGGTGATCGTCGTTAGAAATCGCCAGGATCACTTTAATGTCGCTTGCCAGCTGATCGCGCAGTTGCTGACCGAGCGGCCACAGCTCTTTCTCTACCAGACGATGATCGTAGTATTCCGCCAGCCACAGGTCCGCTTTCGCAAATACCATTTCCAGCATGCCGATGCGGGTGGAGAAGAACGGCCAGTCGCGGCACATGGTTTCCAGCTCGTCACGTTTCCCGCCATCGACCACGGCCTGTAAACCGGCACCGGCGCCCAGCCAGGCTGGTAGCATCAGACGGTTTTGCGTCCAGGCGAAAATCCACGGGATGGCGCGAAGGCTTTCGACGCCACCACTGGCTTTACGTTTCGCCGGTCGTGAACCCAGCGGCAGTTTCGCCAGTTCCTGTTCCGGAGTTGCTGCACGGAAGTAAGGCACGAAGTCTTTATTCTCGCGGATATAACCCCGGTACATTTTGCAGGACACGTCAGACAGCTGTTCCATAATATCTACCCAGGCTTGCTTCGGCTCAGGCGGTGGCAACAGGTTGGCTTCCAGAATCGCAGACGTGTACAGCGCCAGGCTGCTGATAGTGACTTCCGGCAATCCGAATTTGAAGCGGATCATTTCGCCCTGTTCGGTCACGCGCAGGCCGCCTTTCAGGCTGCCCGGAGGCTGAGATAACAACGCTGCCTGTGCCGGTGCACCGCCACGGCCGATAGAACCGCCGCGTCCGTGGAACAGTGTCAGGGCAATCCCGGCTTTCTCGCAGGTTTTGATCAGAGCATCCTGAGCACGGTATTGTGCCCATGATGCGGCCATCACGCCCGCGTCTTTTGCGGAGTCGGAATAGCCAATCATCACCATTTGTTTGCCCTGAATGAAACCGCGATACCAGTCAATGCTCAGCAACTGTTTCATGACATCGTCGGCATTGTTCAGGTCGTCGAGCGTTTCGAACAGCGGCGCGACAGGCATCGGGAACGGACAACCGGCTTCTTTGAGCAGCAGGTGTACGGCCAGCACGTCAGACGGTGTACGCGCCATCGAAATGACATACGCTGCAATCGAGCCTTCCGGTGCCTCGGCAATCACCTGACAGGTATCGAGCACTTCTTTGGTGTCGGCACTCGGTTCCCAGTGACGTGGCACCAGCGGACGTTTTGAATTCAGTTCACGGATCAGGAAAGCCTGTTTATCGGATTCTGACCAGCTTTCATAATCGCCCAGACCGAGATAGCGGGTGATTTCAGCGATAGCATCGGTGTGGCGGGTACTTTCCTGACGCACGTCGATACGCACCAGAGGCACGCCGAAGCAGCGCACGCGGCGCAGGGTATCCAGCAAC
This sequence comes from Rahnella sp. PD4, assembly GCF_049199325.1. Lineage (NCBI taxonomy): Bacteria > Pseudomonadati > Pseudomonadota > Gammaproteobacteria > Enterobacterales > Yersiniaceae > Rahnella > Rahnella sp. PD4. The sequence continues at coordinate 99,865 of NZ_JBLZQF010000013.1, forward strand.
TGGCCGTTGGCAATAATGCCCATATTGCAGGCTTGCAGCGACTGGTAACAGGCGTATAGCGGTGCCCACAGCTGGTCATTTTTCACCAATAAATCATGAGGGCGCGCAACGCGTTCGCCTTTCAGACGAGCTTCCAGATAAACCTGCGTATTGGTCAGCTGAGCACGCAGCTGTTTCATGATTTCACGGTAAGGTTCGATGATATCCGCCCCTCCCGCCAGCTCACGCAGTTCCGGCGTACATTCGGTCATCGACAATTCTGATACCAGCACCGCGATATCACGCAGGAACAGGTCAGTCGCTTTCCAGCGGCTCAGCAACAGTACGTGGCGGGTAATATCGGCCGTCACGTTCGGGTTACCGTCGCGGTCGCCGCCCATCCATGAAGTGAAGCGAACCGGCACGGCTTCCACGGGCATTTTATAATCCAGTGACGTTTCCAGTTGTTCGTTCAGTTCACGCAGGAAAGCAGGTACGCCTTCCCACAGGCTGTTTTCAACGACCGCAAAGCCCCATTTAGCTTCATCCACAGGAGAAGGCCGGTTTTTGCGGATTTCATCGGTGTGCCATGACTGCGCGATCAACTGACGCAAACGACGCATGATTTGTTTGCGTTCGTAATCGGCCAGATCGTTATGGTCGAGCTGCTTGAGGCAGTTATTCACTTCGACCAGTTTGTGGATCAGTGTGCGGCGGGCAATTTCTGTCGGGTGCGCGGTCAGTACCAGTTCAATAGAAAGCTGGTCGACAGCATCACGCAGCTGTTGTTCTGAGAGATTTTTGGATTTCAGGCGATCGAACAATTGTGCCAGGGCTTCAGGATTACTGGCCGCTTCGCCATGTGGCGAAATGCTGTGATATTGTTCAGCCACGTTGGCTAAATTCAGAAACTGGCTAAAAGCACGGGCAACAGGCAGCAGCTCATCATTGGAGAGATTTTGCAACGTTGACAGTAATTCTTGTCGATCCGCGTCGTTTCCGGCACGGGAGGATTTCGACAGCTTACGGATTTTCTCAACACGATCCAGGATATGCTCTCCCAACGTATCTTTGATCGTGTCGCCTAGCAATTTACCTAAGGTACTGACATTACTTCGCATTGCGGAATATTGTTCGTTCATATTACCTCTGACCCGTTCTCTCGTTTAATTTTTATATTCTGTAAATAACTTTCACCCGTCAGGCATTCTTGCCCCGTTCACCCTGCCAACCTGGCCATACTTTTAAATGCAGCACTTGTTTTAACCCAAAAACCCCTCATCACTCACGTGAAAAATGGTCTTTTTGGCCATGTCGCTGAAATTTAATTACAACCGCGACGATATCAGTTTGGCTAATCCTGCTTTTGTTCAATAGCAACGTTGTACAGTATCAAAGGGCGCCCGTAAGCGCGCTGTTTGTTTCTTCATCAGTGCGTCATTCAGTATCAGTGATAGCAGAAATGATGAACGACCTGAGAAATCAGCTCGCGAGTCGGTTTAATGAACGCCATATCAATATATTCATCTGGCTGATGCGCCTGATCGATAGAACCCGGTCCGAGTACCAGTGTCGGACACAGTTCCTGAATAAACGGTGCCTCGGTGCAGTAGTTAACAATTTCTGTTTCCACACCCAGCAGTTTTTCGACTACCTGTATCAGCGGGTGATCCGGCGGACATTCATAACCCGGGATGGGCGGATGCAGTTCTTCAATCTCAATACGTCCCGGCCAGCGTTCACTGACCGGGGCCAGCGCTTCGTTCAGCAGACCGTCAATCTCAGTCAGCGTCAGACCCGGCAGCGGGCGGATATCCATATGCATTTCGCAGCACGCGCAAATGCGGTTTGGCGCATCGCCGCCGTTGATATAACCAAAGTTCATGGTCGGGTACGGGATCACGAAACCACTGTGGTTGTAACGGCTTTTCAGCGTATTGCGCAGCGTCATTAAATGGGTAATCGATTCGTGCATCAGTTCAATAGCGTTCACGCCGCGGGACGGATCACTGGAGTGGCCGGACTGACCGGTGATACGAATAGCATTTGACAGATGTCCCTTGTGTGCACGAACCGGCTTGAGCGAAGTAGGTTCACCGATGATGGCGCAGTCAGGGCGGATCTTTGCGTTTTTGGAAAAATAACTGGCACCGGCCATCGTGGTTTCTTCATCCGCAGTCGCCAAAATATACAGCGGTTTAGTCAGTTTAGTCAGATCAACATCGCGCAGTGAATCGAGGATAAAGGCGAAGAAACCTTTCATGTCGGCAGTCCCTAAACCATAGAGCTTATTTTCATGCTCGGTCAGGGTGAAAGGATCACGTGTCCAGCGGCCATCATCGAACGGAACGGTATCGGTATGGCCTGCCAGCAGTAAACCACCCGCGCCTTCGCCAGTACTGGCTAACATATTGAATTTATGCCGTGTTCCTGGAACGGGTTGCACTTCGACTTTGAAGCCTAAATCACCGAACCAGCCTGCCAGTAAATTGATTAACGTTTCATTGCTCTGGTCCAGTGCAGCATCTGTCGCGCTGATGGAAGGGGTGGCGATTAACGCCCGGTAGAGCTCAATAAAAGGAGGTAATTTCATCTTCACTGTTGACAGCCTTTAGTTAGGGTAGTATTCATATTCATGCAATTATTGTGAATAAAAATACAATAAGCCAGCGCGTAAGGAAACCGGAAAAAAATTCATCCGGCCCTACCCCAAAATTGAGAAGGTGAACAAGCCCTATGTTGAATACGCTGATTGTTGGTGCCACAGGTTATGCCGGAGCTGAACTCGCTGCTTACCTGAATCGCCATCCACAGATGAACATAACCGGTTTAACGGTTTCAGCGCAAAGTGCAGATGCAGGAAAATTACTTTCTGATTTGCATCCTCAATTAAAAGGCATCGTCGATTTGCCTGTTTTGCCTCTGACTGATGTGGCTGAAGCAGCGAAAGGTGTCGATGTTGTTTTTCTGGCGACAGCGCATGAAGTCAGCCACGATTTAGCACCACAGTTTCTGGCGGCGGGCTGCGTGGTGTTTGACCTGTCCGGTGCTTTCCGCGTTAGCAAACCTGAGTTTTACACTGAATTCTACGGCTTTGAGCATCAGCATCTCGAACTGCTCGATCAGGCTGTATACGGTCTGGCCGAATGGCAGGCTGACAAATTAAAAGACGCACAGCTGATTGCTGTTCCGGGCTGTTACCCGACCGCGTCACAGCTGGCGCTCAAACCCCTTATCGACAATGGTTTGCTTAATGACAGCCAGTGGCCGGTCATCAATGCCACCAGCGGTGTCAGCGGCGCTGGCCGTAAAGCGACACTCGGCAACAGTTTCTGCGAAGTCAGTCTTCAGCCTTACAAACTCTTCAGCCACCGTCATCAGCCAGAAATTGCCGAACATCTTGGCGTGCCGGTGATTTTCACGCCGCATTTGGGCAATTTTCCGCGCGGTATTCTGGCGACTATCACCTGCCGTCTGAACGCGGGTGTGACGGAGCAGGACGTGGCGGAAGCCTTCCATAATGCGTATCACGATAAACCGCTGGTGCGTTTGTACACCAAAGGCGTCCCGGCGCTGAAAGATGTGGTCGGTCTGCCATTCTGCGATATCGGTTTTGCGGTGAAAGGTGAACATCTGATTGTGGTAGCGACGGAAGATAACGTGCTCAAAGGCGCGTCTGCTCAGGCAGTTCAGTGCATGAATATCCGTTTCGGCTTCCCGGAAACACAATCATTGCTTTAACCAGCCGTCAGATTGACTGTAAACAGAAAACAACCGCCCCTGAGCGTTTATTCAGACGCGCAGGGGTGTTAGATTAAATTAAACGTATTGTTATTAATTAACATTCTCAACCGGTCGGGGCGCGAACAGCTATGAATCCGTTAGTCATCAAGTTAGGTGGTGTGTTGCTGGACAATGAAGAAGCACTTGAGCGGCTGTTCATGGCAATAGTGGCTTATCGCCAGGAATATCACCGCCCGCTGGTTATTGTTCATGGTGGTGGCTGCCTGGTTGACGAGCTGATGAAAAAGCTGAATCTGCCTGTCGTGAAAAAAGCCGGTCTGCGCGTGACACCGGCTGATCAGATTGACATTATCACGGGTGCACTCGCCGGCAGCGCGAACAAAACTCTGTTGGCGTGGGCGGTCAAAAATCACATCAACGCGGTTGGCCTGTCTCTGGCTGACGGCGGCACCGTCAGCGTTACGCAACTGGATGCATCACTGGGCTTCGTCGGTAAAGCCGAAGCGGGTGATCCGGCGCTGATTAACACATTGCATGGCGCAGGCTACCTGCCGATTGTCAGTTCTATTGGCATCACCGCAACCGGTGAGCTGATGAATGTTAACGCCGATCAGGCAGCAACTGCACTGGCGGCCACGCTGGGCGCGGATCTGATCCTGCTGTCTGATGTCAGCGGAATTCTTGATGGCAAAGGCCAGCGTATTCCGGAAATGAGTGCAGAGAAAGCCGAACAGCTTATCGGGCAGGGTATTATCACCGATGGCATGATCGTCAAAGTTAACGCTGCGCTGGACGCTGCACGTTCTCTCGGACGTCCTGTGGATATCGCCAGCTGGCGTCACGCTGAGCAATTACCCGCACTGTTTAATGGCGTTGCGATCGGAACACGCATTCTGGGGTAATTCACCTCCCGGCAGGTTTAAATCTGACGCGCATTCGGTACACACTTTTGTCAGGGCGCAGCCATATTGCGCCCTTTTGCATAAAAAATTTCAGGAGCAGCAAAATGGCACTTTGGGGCGGACGTTTTACTCAGGCAGCAGATCAGCGGTTTAAAGAACTGAATGACTCACTGCGTTTCGATTACCGGCTGGCGGAGCAGGATATTGTGGGCTCGGTAGCCTGGTCCAAAGCGCTGGTGACTGTGAATGTATTAACCGCTGACGAACAGCTTCAGCTGGAAGACGCATTGACTGTGTTGCTGGAAGAAGTCCGTGCCAATCCCCGCGCTATTTTAGCCAGTGATGCCGAAGATATTCATAGCTGGGTTGAAGGCAAACTGATCGACAAAGTTGGCAATCTCGGTAAGAAATTGCACACCGGCCGCAGCCGTAACGATCAGGTCGCGACTGACATCAAACTGTGGTGTAAAACACAGGTGGTTGAACTGCGTGAGGCGCTGCATCATTTGCAGCAGGCGCTGGTCGCCACGGCCGAAGCCAATCAGGACGCCGTGATGCCGGGTTACACCCATCTGCAACGCGCCCAGCCGGTGACGTTTGCGCACTGGTGCATGGCGTATGTTGAAATGCTGGCGCGTGATGAAAGCCGCCTGAAAGACACGCTGGCTCGTCTGGACGTCAGTCCGCTGGGCTGTGGCGCACTGGCCGGTACTGCCTATCCGATGGATCGCGAACAACTGGCTGGCTGGTTAGGTTTCGCTTCTGCGACACGTAACAGCCTCGACAGTGTTTCTGATCGTGACCATGTTCTGGAGCTGCTTTCCAACGCGGCCATCAGCATGGTTCACCTTTCACGTTTTGCAGAAGACCTGATTTTCTTCAATACCGGTGAAGCGGCGTTTATCGATTTGTCCGATCGTGTCACCTCCGGCTCTTCCCTGATGCCACAGAAGAAGAATCCGGATGCACTGGAGCTGATCCGTGGTAAGTGTGGTCGTGTGCAGGGCGCGCTTACCGGTATGATGATGACGATGAAGGGTCTTCCGCTGGCGTACAACAAAGACATGCAGGAAGATAAAGAAGGGCTGTTCGACGCACTCGATACCTGGATGGATTGTCTGAACATGGCATCGCTGGTGCTGGATGGTATTCAGGTAAAACGCCCAAGGGCGAAAGAAGCCGCGCAACAGGGCTATGCTAACTCCACCGAACTGGCAGATTATCTGGTTGCCAAGGGTGTTCCGTTCCGTGAGGCGCACCATATTGTGGGTGAAGCGGTAGTGGAAGCGATTAATCAGGGCAAAGCGCTGGAAGAATTACCGCTGGCAGATTTGCAGAAATTCAGCAGCGTGATTGGCGACGATGTTTACGCCATTCTCGAACTGCAATCTTGTCTCGACAAACGAGCCGCTAAAGGCGGTGTTTCTCCGCAGCAGGTTGCACAGGCGATTGCTGATGCGAAGGCGCGTTTAGCGTAAATAAAAAAGGCGGATCATAGATCCGCCGAAAATTCACGTAGTCTTACTTTGCTTTTTTGTCGGTAATGCAGGGATTTCTTGCCTTACTTCTTACAGCAGATCCTTATTGACGCTTACTGTGCCACTTCGCACACGTCTTGTGTTTCTGAATGGAGGTAAACCTCCAGATCGTCACTTCCCCCGATGTGGCGTCCACCGATAAAGACTTGCGGCACTGTTGCCCGGCCCGTCACGGCGCGCAGGCTGACGGTGGTCGCGTCTTTACCTAATACAATTTCTTCATACTGAATGCCGCGTTCCTGCAACATTTGTTTGGCTTTCGCACAGAACGGACAGCCCGGTTTGGTGAATACGGACACGGATTCCTGCACTTTAAATTCTGGTGCCAGATACTTGAGCATGGTGTCAGCATCAGACACTTCAAACGGGTCGCCTGGCTTATTTGGCTCAACGAACATTTTCTCGACGACACCGTTGCGTACCAGCATGGAATAACGCCATGAACGCGGGCCGAAGCCTAAATCCGCTTTCTCTACCAGCATGTCCATCCCTTTGGTGAATTCACCGTTACCGTCCGGGATGAAAGTGATGTTGGAGGCGTTCTGTTCGGCTTTCCAGGCGTTCATCACGAAGGTGTCATTCACGGAAACGCACAGGATGCTGTCGACGCCGTGGTTTTTAAACACCGGAGCCAGTTCGTTGTAACGTGGCAGGTGACTCGAAGAACAGGTCGGGGTGAATGCACCCGGCAATGAAAATACGATCACTGTTTTATTTTTAAACAGATTGTCGCTGGAGAGATCTACCCATTGATCGCCCTGTCGGGTGTGAAAAGTAACGTGCGGTACGTGTCTACCTTCCTGGCTTGCAAACATGAATAACCTCTTAATTAATCAATAAAATAGAAAGTTTTTTCGGCATTTCTGCCTTGTTGGAAAGCATTATTCACGATAGTAGTTGATAGATATAATCGTTGATTGCTATCTTATCTATCGTTAACGACTATCGCATTGCCTTTTAGGGACTGGAGGAAAAATGAACATTCGTGATCTAGAGTATCTGGTGGCACTGGCTGAGTTTCGTCATTTTCGACGCGCAGCAGATTCATGCCATGTCAGCCAGCCGACATTAAGTGGTCAGATACGTAAACTGGAAGATGAACTTGGCGTTATGTTGCTTGAAAGAACCAGCCGCAAAGTGCTGTTTACGCAAGCCGGTTTGTTGCTGGTGGATCAGGCGCGCACGGTGTTGCGTGAAGTGAAAGTTCTGAAAGAGATGGCGAGCCAACAAGGCGAAGCGATGTCCGGCCCGATGCATATCGGCCTGATCCCGACAGTCGGGCCTTATCTGCTGCCTCAGATTATCCCCTCGCTGCATAAAACCTTCCCGAAACTGGAAATGTATCTGCATGAGGCGCAAACCCATCAGTTACTGTCTCAGCTTGACAGCGGAAAACTCGACTGTGCGATTCTGGCGCTGGTAAAAGAGAGCGAAGCGTTTATTGAAGTGCCGTTGTTTGATGAGCCGATGAGGCTGGCGATCTACGATGATCATCCGTGGGCATCGCGCGATCGTGTGGCGATGGCCGATCTGGCGGGTGAAAAATTACTGATGCTGGAAGACGGGCATTGCCTGCGTGATCAGGCACTCGGTTTCTGCTTCCAGGCGGGGGCGGATGAAGATACCCATTTCCGGGCAACCAGTCTGGAAACGCTGCGTAATATGGTGGCGGCGGGCAGCGGGATTACCTTGCTGCCATCCCTGGCTGTGCCCAATGAGCGCAGCCGTGACGGAGTGACGTATCTGACGTGTGACAAACCGGAACCGCGACGCACAATCGCGCTGGTATATCGTCCCGGTTCGCCACTGCGCGGGCGTTACGAGCAACTTGCGGAAGCCATCAAAGAGCACATGCAGCCTTACATGGACCGAACTGCAGTGTTAAAAAAGGCGGTTTAATCCGTTCAGTGCCGCAACGCGATAGGCTTCTGCCATGGTCGGATAGTTGAAGGTGGTATTAACGAAATACTCGATAGTATTACCTTCACCTTTCTGTTCCATAATCGCCTGGCCGATGTGAATAATCTCGGCCGCACGTTCACCAAAGCAGTGAATCCCCAGAATTTCTTTGGTATCCCGGTGGAACAGGAGCTTCAGGCTGCCCACGTTCATACCCGCAATTTGTGCGCGTGCCAGATGTTTAAACTGTGCGCGGCCCACTTCGTATGGCACTTTCATCGCCGTCAGTTCCTGCTCGGTTTTACCCACGGAACTGATTTCAGGGATGGTATAAATACCGGTCGGAATGTTTTCGATAAGGTGGACTTTCGCTTCGCCCTGAATCATGGCCTGCGCGGCAATCCGGCCCTGATCATAAGCCGCTGATGCCAGACTTGGATAGCCAATGACGTCACCTACCGCATAAATATGTGACAGCGCAGTCTGATACATGCTGTTCACTTTCAGCAGCCCGCGGCTGTCAGCTTCCAGACCAATATTCTCCAGACCCAGTTTATCGGTGTTACCCGTGCGTCCGTTGGCATACAGCAGCGCATCAGCCTTCACTTTTTTACCGGATTTGAGGTGCATGATCACACCGTCTTCCACGCCTTCGATCATCTCGAACTCTTCGTTGTGGCGGATGACCACACCGTTATTCCAGAAGTGATAGGACAGCGCATCTGACATTTCCTGATCGAGGAAAGACAGCAGGCGGTCACGGGTATTGATTAAGTCTACTTTGACGTTCAGACCGCGGAAGATTGACGCATATTCGCAGCCGATCACCCCCGCGCCGTAAATAATCACGTGGCGTGGCTCATGGCTCAGTTCGAGGATCAAATCGCTGTCGTAAATGCGCGGATGACCAAAATCGACATTGGCAGGCCGGTACGGGCGCGAGCCGCAGGCAATCACAATGTTATCTGCGGTAATCACTTCGTGTGTGTTATCGGCGTAGCGGATACTGATGGTATTGGCATCCACAAAACTGGCATCACCCGAGAACAGCTGGCATTGGTTTCTCTCATAGAAACCCTGGCGCATACGTGTTTGCTGATTAATCACTGAATCGGCGTGACGCAGGATGTCCGGGAAAGTGGAGCTCATTGTGCGGGAGTTATCGCTGTAGAGCGGGTTTTGGTTAAATTCGATGATTCTGCTGACGGCGTGGCGCAATGCTTTGGAAGGGATGGTTCCCCAGTGAGTACATCCGCCACCGACATTGTTATAGCGTTCGATGACAGCAACCCGGGCGCCTTGTTTAACCAGTCCCATGGCAGCGCCTTCTCCGCCAGGACCTGAGCCAATGATGATGGCATCAAAATGTGAGTGCTGTGGCATAGTTCGAAACCTATTTTTATACAAAATCACAACGAGAAAGTAACATATTACACCTATTTACCCCACATGCAGTTGTCATTTAATGGTAATGCAGCAACATTCTGACCCACTTTATGCTGTTGTATCTTTGGCTCCGACCGCTAAAAATTTTGATATAGTGAAGCGATATCAGGCGAATAATCAAAAAGAAGAATACTATCCGGATGAAGGTTATGGGCGTAAGAGCACAACAAAAAGAGCGCACGCGTCGTTCACTGATTGAGGCGGCTTTCAGCCAGCTCAGTGCCGAGCGCAGCTTTGCGAGTCTGAGTCTGCGTGAGGTTTCCCGCGAGGCAGGCATCGCGCCAACCTCCTTTTACCGGCATTTTCGCGATGTGGATGAACTGGGCCTGACAATGGTTGATGAAAGCGGGCTGATGCTGCGTCAGCTGATGCGCCAGGCACGCCAGCGCATTGCGAAAGGTGGCAGCGTGATCCGCACCTCAGTCTCCACATTTATGGAATTCATCGGTAACAATCCCAACGCATTTCGTCTGTTGTTGCGTGAACGCTCCGGTACGTCATCGGCGTTTCGTGCCGCCGTCGCCCGCGAAATTCAGCATTTTATTGCGGAACTTGCCGATTATCTGCAACTCGAAAACCATATGCCGCGCAGTTTTACCGAAGCGCAGGCTGAAGCGATGGTTATCATCGTTTTTAACGCCGGTGCGGAAGCGCTGGATGTGGATATTGCACAGCGCCGCCAGCTGGAAGAGCGGCTGGTATTGCAGCTGCGGATGATTTCCAAAGGCGCATATTACTGGTATCGCCGTCAGCAGGAACGGACGGCCGTGACTCCCCCTCAATAATATGACCAGAGGTAAAGAAAATGACCGAACAACCGAACCAGGATAATGGCACTCTGGTTTTGGCTTTGATTGCCGGGCTGTCGATTAATGGCACTTTCGATGCGTTATTCAGTTCTGTCGTAACGTTTTCGATCTTCCCGATCATTTCTCTGGTGTTAGCGGTGTATTGCCTGCACGTTCGTTACCACCGCAGTGAAATGCCGAAAGGGTTACCGGTTTTAGCCGCGGCTTGCTTTCTGCTGGGGCTGTTGCTGTACAGCACCATTGTGCGCGCGGAATACCCTGAACTGGGCTCGAACTTCGTGCCGTCGGTGATTTGTGTGGCGCTGATCTTCTGGATAGGTCTGAAGCTTAAAAAACGTAAGTCTTCCTCGCAGTAGTCCCTTTCTGATAACCCAACGAGGCAATCTGCGGATTGCCTTTTATTATTTCCCGCCAGTTAATGAACTGTCATTTCATTAATATCAAACCGATGTTCAATATTTAGAGATTGATCGCCCACTTCTTCATTTTTTTGCCATAAAGTTCGCTTGAGTGGCAAAAACCAAAAGGTTTTCATTCCTGCTCCCCGTTAATTTGAATCATGGCCGGACGAAATATTTTCGTTCGCATTCCGCCTACGCCTATAGGTGATTTAACAGAGGCAACACGGCAATGAAAACACGTAAAATCGGATTCTTTAATTACATCGCCTACGGGTCAGGCGATTTTCTGGGGGCGGGGACGACAGCCCTGACCGCAGCGTGGCTGCTCTATTTTTACACCACGTTCTGCGGGCTCTCGCCCATCGAAGCGACATTTATTTTTGCCACCGCACGCGTCGCTGATGCCGTGCTGAGTCCGCTGATGGGGTATCTCACCGATAACTTCGGCAATACCTGGCTCGGTAAGCGATTTGGTCGCCGCAAATTCTTCATCCTGTTAGGCATTCCCTGTGTGTTCAGCTACAGCTTTATGTGGGTGGGCGATATGGGATATGCCTATTATCTGCTGACCTATCTGCTGTTTGATATTGTTTACACGATGATTCTGGTGCCGTATGAAACATTGGTGCCGGAAATGACCGATGATTTCAAACAGAAAACTAAATTCTCCGGCGCCCGTATTGCTTTGGCACAGTTGTCAGCGATTCTGGCGGCCTTCCTGCCGGGTATTCTGTTGCAGCATTTTGGTAAAGATAACGCCATCTCCTTCTTCTATTCGAGCCTGGTCTTTGCCGTAATCTGCGCATTCGTTCTGACGCTGGTGTATTTCTTTACCTGGGAAAGACCGGAAGAGCTCAAATCTGAAGCCACGAAGAAAATTGAGCGCGAACGTCAGCAACTGACCCTGGCGCAAAGCCTGAAACGCCTGAAAGTCGAATTATCCTCGACGCTGCGCATCAAAATTTTCCGTCAGCATCTGGGGTTATATCTGGGCGGGTATATCGCGCAGGACGTGTTTAACGCCGTGTTCACCTATTACGTGGTGTTCGTGCTGATGCAAAGTGCTGCCACGGCCTCCAACCTTATGGGCATGATGGCCATCCTGCAATTTGTGGCGGTGATCGGCATGATCCCACTGTGTATCCGCTTTGGCCCTGCACCTTCTTATCGTCTGGCTGTTTCTCTGTTCGGGCTGGCCGCTATCTCTTACGGCTTACTCTATTACGCAGGCATGAATGACTCGATGTCATTATTGTTGTTAATTTCCGCGCTGGCCGGTCTGGGCCGTGGGGGGATCAACTACGTGCCGTGGAACATTTACACCTATATCGCTGACGTTGATGAAACTATCACCGGCCAGCGCCGCGAAGGGATTTTCGCCGGCGTGATGACACTGACCCGTAAGGCGTCACAGGCCGGTGCGGTGATGCTGGTGGGTATTATCTTACAACTGGCCGGGTTTGTTTCCGGACAAAGCCAGCAAGTTCCGGCAGTCGGTCATACTATCCTTGGCGTGTTGGTGGTGGGTTCCCTGCTGATGCTCAGTATCGGTTTCACCATCTCTCTGTTCTTCCGTCTTAACCAGAAAACACACGGCGTGCTGACCCGCGAAACGCAGAAAATGCGTGATGCTAACCGTATCGTGCCGGAGCAAATTACGCCGGAAGACCGCGCTACGGTCGAAATGCTGACGGGGATGAAATATGAATCGCTGTGGGGTAATAACAACATCGGTTATCTGCATCGCAATAACCCGCCCCCTGAAAAGCTTACCCGTGAAAATACTGCCGAAATGCCGGTCCAGGGACGTTTATAAATTTTGAGTTCACAGGAGAACACCATGAAAGTTTTTGAAGTTAAACACAGTGCTTTGCTGCGACAGCCGGAACATTTCATTTCTCGCGGGGAACTGAAATCGCTGATCCACAACGTGACCAACAATCTGGTGAATATCGAAGATAAAACCGGTGAGTTCCTGCTGCGGTTGGACGATGGCCGCGTGATTGATACCAAAGGCTGGGCGGGCTGGGAATGGACGCACGGCATCGGGCTTTATGGAATTTATCAGTATTATCAACAGACCGGCGACGAAAAAATGCGTGCGGTGATAGATGACTGGTTTACTGCGCGTCTGGCGGAAGGTACACCGACCAAGAACGTTAATACCATGAGCCCGTTTCTGACGCTGGCGTATCGCTACGAGGAAACCGGCAATGCGGCATGGCGTCCTTATCTGGAGCGCTGGGCTGAATGGGTAATGTACGAAATGCCGCGCACAGACAAAGGTGCGATGCAGCACATTGTTTATAACAACGAAAATCATCAGCAAATGTGGGACGACACGCTGATGATGAGCGTGCTGCCGCTGGCGAAAATCGGTACATTGCTGGGTCGCCCGGAGTTTGTCGAAGAAGCGACGTATCAGTTCCTGATGCACGTGCAATATCTCATGGATCGCGAGACTGGTCTGTGGTTCCACGGCTGGACATTTGACGGCCATCATAACTTTGCTCAGGCCCGCTGGGCGCGCGGTAACAGCTGGCTGACGATTGCTATCCCGGAATTTCTTGAACTGGTGGATTTGCCGGAAAACAACGCCACCCGCCGCTATTTATTGCAGGTGCTGGAAAGTCAGGTCAGTGCGCTGGCAAAATGTCAGGACGATAGCGGTTTGTGGCATACGCTGCTTGATGACCCGCAGTCTTATCTTGAAAGCTCAGCGACTGCCGGTTTCGCCTACGGCATTCTGAAAGCCGTGCGTAAACGCTATATTGACGCGTCATATGCGCCGGTAGCGGAAAAAGCCATTCAGGGCGTAATTAAGCACATCAATCCCGCAGGGGAACTGACGCAAACGTCATTCGGTACGGCGATGGGTAACGATCTCGATTTTTACCGTGAAATCGCGCTGACCTCAATGCCTTACGGGCAGGCGATGGCTATCCTGTGTCTGTCAGAATATATGCGTGTTTATTTATAATATTGTGGATAACGGAATGATATAAAAACGGGCACTCAGAAGGTGCCCGTTTTTGTTTTTCCATTCGCTGTCAGAATTTTTCCAGCAGCACACCCGATTCCATATGGTGGGTGTACGGGAACTGATCAAACAACGCCAGACGCGTGACGCGGTGCGTTTTGCTCAGGGTTTCCAGATTTGCACACAGTGTTTCCGGATTGCAGGAGATATAAAGAATACGTTCGTAGCCCGCGACCATTTTCACGGTTTCGTCATCCAGTCCGCTGCGTGGCGGATCGACAAAAATCGTGTTGCATTCATATCCGCTTAAATCCACCTCCTGCAGACGACGGAATTCGCGCACCCCATTGAGCGCCTGGGTAAAATCTTCAGCCGCCATGCGGATAATTTGCACATTATCAATCTGGTTAGCTGCAATGTTGAATTGTGCAGCAGCCACGGAAGGCTTGGCGATTTCTGTTGCCAGCACCCGGCGGAAGTTACGCGCCAGAGCCAGCGAGAAGTTGCCGTTACCGCAGTAAAGCTCAAGCAAATCGCCGGTCGAGTTTTCCGTGGCCTTCAGCGCCCATTCCAGCATCTGAATATTCATCTCAGCGTTTGGCTGGGTGAAACTGTTTTCCACCTGACGATAAATCATATCGCGGCCAGCCACCGGAAGGACCTCGTCGACATAATCCTGGTCGAGCATGATTTTGGTTTTGGCGGCACGGCCAATCAGATGGATATCAAATCCCTCGGCGCGCAGGTGGTCGCGCAGAGTACTGGCAGCCTGCTGCCATTCGTCATCAAGCTTACGGTGGTAAAGCAGCGAGGCGATGATTTTGCCGCTGCGGGTCGATAAATAGTCGATCTGAAAAATCTTGCGGCGCAATGCCGGATCCTGCCTGATGGCCGCGATAAGCACTGGCATCAGACGGTTAATCAATTCGCTGGCGATCGGGAACTGATCCACACGCACGCGGGCTTTGGTCTGCGGATCGAACATGATGTGGTACAAATCGCCTTCATCATGCCAGACGCGAAACTCGGCGCGCATACGGTAATGGCTGACAGGAGAACGGAAAACGTCAGGCTGCGGCGCATTAAAAGGCGACATCATCGCCGTGAGACGTGCGGTCTTTTCCGCCAGCTGGTCGTCGTAGTGTTCAATGGGCAGGTTTTCAGGCGTCATCGGTTATCTCGTCTAACAGGAAGTAAATGGGCAAACTTTGCGGGGGATTGTAGGGAAAGTCTCCCCTATGTCTACCTTTGTTGTATTTATATCAGGAAAGTTCATCCGACATTACGGATGTCTGGATTTCCAAATGGGTTGATCGTAGGATTGCGTTTCGGCCTCATTGACTGAGTTAAAAGGGAATCCGGTGTGAATCCGGAACTGGCGCGCAGCGGTATGGGGAAATCACGGCGATAGCATTCTTTATTATGCAGACACTGTTTCTTTTTTCTCTTTCCCTTTTTATATAAAGGCAAGAGGGAAGAGGAAATGGGAAGTCATCGCCCGGTGCGGATATTTTAATTGATTACGATGTAATTAATTAGCCTGCAAATCCTAAGTCCGAAGACCTGCCGATGTTACGTCGCATTAATCATCGTCGTCGCGAAATACCGTCGGTGATCCTCTGCGGCATCCGCCAATTAAGTTTGGATGCTCGATTTATGACAATTAAAAAGCATGTGCTGCTGACGGCATTATCCGTCACGGCTTTTTCAGGGTGGGCGCAGGACAACACTTCCACAAACAGCAGCGATGACATGGTCGTTACTGCCAACCGTTTTCCACAACCTGTTTCTTCTGTATTAGCGCCGACGGATATCGTCACGCGTGAAGATATTGACAGATGGCAGTCCAAATCCGTAGCTGATGTATTGCGTCGTTTACCAGGCGTGGATATTGCTCAGAACGGCGGAATGGGCCAGCAGACTTCATTATTCGTTCGCGGAACGAATGCCAGTCACACATTAGTGCTGATGGATGGCGTGCGTCTTAACCAGGCGGGTATTTCCGGCGCGGTGGATATCAGTCAGATCCCTATTTCTCTTGTTCAGCGGATTGAGTTTATTCGTGGCCCACGCTCCGCAGTTTATGGTTCCGATGCCATTGGTGGCGTGGTTAACATCATTACCACGCGCGATAAATTAGGCACGACTTTGACAGCCGGTATCGGCTCAAATGGCTATCAGACTTATGATGGCTCAACGCAGCAGAAACTCGGTGAGAATACGGTTCTGACGCTGGCGGGGAACTATACCTATACAAAAGGGACCGATGTGGTGGCGAATCTGCCGGATACTTACGGTGATCCGCGTCAGCCCGATCGTGATGGCTTCATGAGTAAGACACTCTGGGCAGGTCTTGAGCATCAGTTCAATGATCAGTTCAGCGGTTTTGCCCGCGCATACGGTTTTGATAACCGCACGGCCTATGACGGAACATACAGTTACGCAGACCCGGCACACAGTGATGCGTTGCCTGACACGCGCCAGTTATACAGCCGGACTTACGATACCGGGTTGCGCTTCCAGCAAGGGATCTATTCGACGCAAATCAGCGGAAGCTACAGCAATACGAAAGACTATAATTATGACCCGAAATACGGTCCGTATTCCGCTTCTGCAACGCTGGACGATTCGGATCAATACAACCTGCAATGGGGGAATACTTTCCAGGTAGGGCAGGGGACCCTCAGCGCTGGCGCTGACTGGCAGAAACTCAGCACTCAGCCAGGCACCAACTATATTACCGATGGCTATACCCAACGAAACACGGGTGTATACGCGACAGCTCAGCAAAAAGTGAGCGATTTCACTTTTGAAGGCGCAGTGCGTAATGACGATAACTCACAGTTTGGTTCACATGGTACCTGGCAAAGTAGTGCTGCCTGGGAGTTTATTGACGGCTATCGTTTGATTGCTTCATACGGGACAGCCTTTAAAGCGCCTAATCTGGGGCAGCTATATGGCAGTTTTGGCGGTAATGCCGATCTTAAGCCTGAAGAAAGTAAAGAATGGGAAGGTGGGCTGGAAGGCCTGACCGGGCCATTAAACTGGCGTTTGTCCGCTTATCGTAATGACATCGATCAGATGATCAGTTACGACAATCAGCAATCCGGTTATTACAATGTCGATAAGGCAACAATCAAGGGGGTTGAATGGACCGGATCTTTCGATACTGGCCCGTTGAGGCACCAGGTCACACTGGAATATTTAGATCCCCGCAATGCTGAAACCAACGAGATTTTATTACGCCGCGCTAAACAGCAGGCGAAATATCAGCTCGACTGGACAGTCGCTGATTTTGACTGGTCGCTCAATTATCAGTATTTGGGTGAACGATACGATAAGAATTACAACACCAGTGAAAATGTACGTCTGGGAGGCGTGAGTCTTTGGGATCTTGCGGTGTCATATCCGGTAACGTCACATCTCACGGTTCGTGGTAGAATTGCCAACCTCTTTGATAAAGATTACGAGACGGTTTATGGCTACGAAACACCAGGACGTGAGTACAACCTTACTGGAAGCTATACCTTCTGATACAACCCAAGTGCCTGATCGCCCGACAGTGCTGGTTTTCGATTCCGGCGTCGGCGGGTTGTCGGTTTATGATGAGGTCCGGCAAATGTTGCCGGACCTGCACTATATATATGCCTTCGATAATGTGGCGTTCCCCTACGGGGAGAAATCCGAAGCGTTTATCGTTGAGCGTGTGGTTGAAATTGTCAGCGCTGTCGCAAAACGTCATCCCCTCTCTGTTATTGTCATCGCCTGTAATACCGCGAGTACCGTTTCCCTTCCTGCATTACGCGCTAAATTCAGTTGCCCTGTTGTCGGGGTTGTCCCCGCCATCAAACCTGCGGCTAAATTAACCCGTAATGGCGTGGTCGGATTACTGGCGACTCGTGCGACAGTTCAGCGTCCTTATACTCATGACCTGGTTGCTCGCTTTGCGACGGATTGTCAGATTCTGATGCTGGGTTCTGCGGAACTGGTGGAACTGGCAGAAGCGAAGCTGCATGGCGAAGAGGTTTCGTTAGTCGCAATAAAGAAAATTCTGCATCCGTGGCTGCGTTTACGTGAACCGCCCGACACGGTGGTGTTAGGTTGCACCCATTTCCCGTTGCTTTCGCAGGAGCTGTCACAGGTTTTGCCCGATGGCACGCGTATGATCGACTCGGGTTCTGCGATTGCGAGGCGCGCACATTGGCTAATTGAGACTTCTCATGTGCCGGTCCCGGTAAAAAAAGCCGATGTGGAAATAGAGTGTGTCGCTTATTGCATGGCGATGACTGCAGAAGCGCAAAGTTTGCTGCCTGTTTTACAAGCATATGGCTTCAGAAGTATCCAGGAATTGCCGCTTTAAACGGCATTTGATGAAAGATTCAGCGGTCAGTAAATTATTTGTATTTTAGGGGTTGCGGGCTTCTGAGAACTCCCTATAATGCGCCTCCACTGACCGGGAACAACGACTGACAAGTCGCCTGGCCAGGAAGAGAAAAAGAAGAATGTTCGAATGAATAATCTCTTGACTCTT
>NZ_JBLZQF010000014.1:0-112653 GCF_049199325.1 Rahnella sp. PD4
CACGGCCGGAACATGGCCCCCTTCGGCTCCCGACCTGCGGCCGGTCGTCGAGCCCGACTGCGCTAACCGGCAAGCCGGTAAGCTCCGCGTAACCCCACCGGGGTTACGGCCTACGGCTAGGGTCTGATGGCAACGGCCAGGTCAACCCCCGCAGGCGGCTGCGCCGCCGCACAGACACTGGCCAGCGTCGCTGGCCGCTAAGGTCGCCGCCTCGTTCCTCGTCGTCGGGTGTGTGCATTCTGCCGGATGCGGTTATCCATCTCGCGGTAAGCCCTTACGCGGAGGGCTGGGTGTAGCACCGCCGCCCAGGTTAACGCAAGGGTGAAATGCACGCCTGCGGCGCCCTTGCGTTCCCCCGTGCGTCGTCGCTACTTCGCCCTTTGCCGCGAAAGAACTCACCGAGAGATGACATTTAACCTGAAGGGGACCTGAAGAATGCACACACAAAACGTCAAGACCGCCGCTCCTGAATCTTCCGAAAGATGGGGGGCGAAAAGCACGTCCCTGCGCATGGACGGCTTTATCACTGATATTTCGTCAACGCATCCCTTCGATGTGATCCGCGCCGATGCGGTCATTTCCCGCCTGAGTGAAAAAGCCCATCAGGGCTGCGGCCTGCACGCCGAAATCTATGAATACAACCTGATCGTCAGCGCAATGGCGTACCTCAAGCGTCTGCCGGAAAAAGACCATCCGGCCTTTGTACAGGCGGCGGAAAAACAGGGCCTGACGCTGACGGACGCGGCACTGGTACGCAGTGCAAACGCCTACTGCGACCTGCGAAATGAATTGTTTGAAGAGGACTAGCCATTGTGACCGGGCGGCGAAACTTACCGTCCGGTGTTTCCTGCATCACGCCATCACTGACTTAGCATCATCACAAACATCGAGGATATCATTATGCGTTTAGCTTCCCGTTTTGGTTCCAAAAATCAGATCCGCCGCGACCGTCCGCTGACCAATGACGAGCTGGCCAGCGTCGTCCCAAGCGTTTTTTCTGAAGAAAAACACGATTCCCGCAGTGACCGTTATACCTATATTCCCACCATCGAGCTGCTCGACAGCCTGCGCAAAGAAGGCTTCCAGCCGTTCTTTGCCTGTCAGACCCGCGTCCGGGATGAGGCCAGAAAAGGCCATACCAAACACATGCTGCGCCTGCGCCGCGAGCGCCAAATCACCGGCAGCGAAGTGCCGGAAATTATCCTGCTCAATTCACACGACGGCAGCAGCAGTTATCAGATGCTGCCCGGTATTTTCAGATTTGTATGCGCGAACGGCATGGTGTGCGGTGAGGACTTTGGCGAAGTCAGAGTTCCGCACAAAGGCGATGTGACCGGGCAGGTTATCGAGGGGGCGTATGAGGTGCTCGGCATCTTTGACAAGGTCGAGGAGCACATGAATATCATGAAAGACATGCCCCTCAACCGGGATGAACAAGACCTGTTTGCCCAGGCGGCGCTCATGTATCGCTACGGGGAAGACGATAAAAAAATCCCCGTTACCCCGGCGAGTGTATTAATGCCGCGCCGCAGAGAAGACTGCCAAAATGATTTGTGGGTGACCTTTCAGCGGGTGCAGGAAAATATGATCCGGGGGGGATTAATCGGCCGCACCGAAAAAGGAAAGCGCACCACGACGCGTGCGATTAACGGTATTGACGGAGACGTGAAATTAAACCGGGCGCTGTGGATGATTGCCGAACAGTTTAAAAAAATGAAGGCGTAACACTCCGCATTTAAATTAGGGAGGGTGTTCGCTCTCCCTGTGCATAAGGTCAACAGTATGGAAAAGATTAACGGCATGACATGCAGCACGGCACATATAACGCCGGGCGATGGAGAAATTTTATCGCAATACGTCAACGAAAAATTCCCCTGGGTATTTGACACCGGCTATGGCTATCTTTTAATGCTGCGTGAATACCGGTATCCGGTATTGAAATTAAAAGACATGGGGATTTCAAAGCCCGTGAGGACGTTGGTTTTTTGTATGCGCAAACAACACCAAATCGGGATGATCTGTTTTGACCCGGACGCTGATACTCTTGACGGGTACGATGTTTTTGAATGGTAGCGCTTTATCCATCCGGCGCTATTGAAGAACGCCGGATATTTCCCATAATTCCCCGATTATTCCCAAGAGTTATTTCCCTTCCCGCGTCATAAAATCAAAAAACGTATACGCACGCCTCCTGGTTACATTATTGATTGTTTGCTTTAGTGTCTGTATTGGCTGATGCCGTTGACCTGGCCAGAAGCGGATTTTCGTCACGCTGGGCGATTTGTTTATTTTGAATCATTTGTGTGGCCAGCAGGATGCGATATATATTTTTAATAGCGGTTGCGTAGGCGCGTCGTTGCACGATGAGCTTCGGTGACGGACCGGTGTTATACATGCCGACGCTGTCCCAGTTTTTACCGTAAGCCCGGAAATTGTGTGCGAGTACCCAGGCACCGGTGTAAATACAGGTACAGGGTTCTTTCAGTAACCGTTCACGAGTAATATCAAATTTTCGCAGCGCCGCATAATGTGAACTGTTAACCTGCATGCCGCAAACATCTTCTGTTTTATTACGGTTACGGTCATTGATGGCGTCCATTCTCAGCCGCGACTCTTTTATTGAAATTGCGGTCAACAAAAGGGGATCAATACCGTAATCGCGTCCCGCTTTGTTAAAACACATTTCCGGGCTGGCCTGGGCAGAAAACACCGCCGCCAGCGTGAGCAGAGCATACCATTTCATTATTTTATATTCCCCAGGAATGCGCCGGATAAGCGCGGCGTGATTTCTGGCGAAAATACGCTTTCACCTTTCCCGATGCAAGATAATTAGTTACAGACGCGCACAGGGCGCTCTGCGAACGCCTTCTGATGTCACCACGGAATTAAATAAATCAACAGAATAGGGATATTTCACCAGGCCGCTTTTTCTTACAACTTACATCACACCCCACGCAAGATTTCATCTTGCAGTTTTGTTGTTGTAATTCATGATGTTAACTGTAATTTTTAATGAAATTTTACAAGTGTCACTGAAAGAGTGTGCTAATTAGCACACTTTGCAGTGCTGGATGGTGTGTTAGTGAAGTGCCGTATTGTGTGTGATTACAGTGCCTGATAGTGTGTCAATCCGGCACCCTAACCAGCACTGCATGGTGTGATAATAGTGTGTTTAGTTAAATATCAATAAATTAAATATCACCTAATGGTGTGTAGTGCCTAATCAACACACCATTATAATTGAGGTGGTGCCTAATTAACACACATCAAAATACCCGTCAGTGCTGGCGAATACGCCTAAAACGGCATGCGGTGCCTGATTCACACACATGAAATTCTTCCACGGTGCCGGATTAACACACCCAAGCCAAACCGGACAATGTTAATTTGCAGTGCCGTATTGACACACACTGAGTTTCGGCAGAATAATCGCCAGCAACAGAATAACACCTTTCGCTTTATCCTACCCATGCGATTGACTAATACATCGGGAAATAACGCGAACATTACCGGCAATAAATCCCTGCCGGACACACAGGAAAAAGAGATGGCCAGACGCAATATTTATTTCAAAGAAAAAACCGAAAGGGAAGTGCTGGAGCTGGTGCAGATTGAGTTGCAAAACGGCGCCACGCACGGCGAGGTGAACTTTTCCTCCGTGGTCAATGAACTGGTTAACATCGGGCTGATGGTGAAAAAACACCAGGGAGAAGGAAATAGCTTTGACCAGGAAGGGTTTAACCGGGACTTAATACGCAAAGTTTCCGGCAGCCGTGAAGGCATCAGCATTATGATGGCCATGATGTCAGAAATGTATTTGCAGCTGCGCGGTGAGAGCGGGAATGAAAAACTGGAGGAACTACTCGACAGAAATCTCTCCGGCATGAGCGCCGCCGAAGACAGGTCAGAGTCAAAACATTTTATCGCAGAAGAGTGAAGTTTATGCCGGGCTGGTTGCCCGGCATATCTTGTCAGGATAACTAAGATCCCGATTCGTTATTTTCCTTATTCGTTAACGGGTTCTCCGCTACCGCCACCTTCGACACAATGAATTCATCGAACAGCATCGCCAGCGAACGCAGTCGTTTTATTTCCTCATTTTCGGGCAACTGCTGCTCAGTGAAATAATTGAGTGACCCTAACAGGCGCTGAACGATTTCCTGATTCATACTGCGCTGATTAAACCGTGCGCTGATTTCCATGTCCTTTTTTAAATTCACCGGAAAACTGCTGCTGAAACGCCGCATTTTACCGGCCACAAACTGCCGATTTTCATCCACCACCGGCGCTTCCTGGGCATATTTTTCCCGCAGCATATCCAGGTGCGACTGAATAAACTCATCAAACAAACGGGCCAGGGCTAATAACCGCTCTCCCTCTTCCGTTTTAATAATGGGTTTTTTCGGGGTGAAATCCAGCGACTGAATCAGCCGGCCCACCACCTCATCGTTCATGCTTACCCCGCGAACGCGGGCGGCAATACGCAACTCCAGTAGCAGATTTTCAGGCGCCCAGAGTACGCGGTAACGCACTTCGCCCATTGTATATTTTCTCGGACGGCCGCGCCGTTCGTATATCTTCTCTTTTACTTTCATATTTTTGTGCCTGATTGAAATAACACAGGAAATGAGAGTGTGAGCCTACTACCGGTGAATGATAAGAAATATCTTAGAAACCGAAAAAACTGTGACTTGCGTCACAGTTTTTTTTTTTTTGACTCAATGTAAGATAGGGGAGCGTTACGTCTGTTTACGCACGCTGACATTTTTATTACTCAAATCGAGGTTTTTTATAATGAAATCAGTGATGACCGATTCCGGTATGACGGAAGGGGTAGCGGTAGCTTTGCCTGAAGGGGGACATAATCTCCAGAGGGGGGTTATCGGCACTCTCCAGTTTAACTTTAATGTTTTTTATTCTCGTCGTGTTAAACCTATTATTCCGCAGTCTCCCGCCGCCCGGCGAACTCTTATTTTCTTTGCACTGGCCCTCGCGGTGGTTATTTCTCCCCACCTGGTTCACGCAACAGATTTAATGGCTACGCAAAAAGCGGATGCCAATGATACTTTTGGTCACGGCTCGACGGTGGAATGGGTGTTATATGTGGCTGAAATTATCGTGTCGGTGACCGGTTTTATTAAAACCCGTAACCCGATGGTATTTGCCGGCCTTATTATGCTCATCCTTATCACCCGCGCTTTCTTCGCCCTCATCAATTAATTCCTTCTATGGACCAGGACTCGTTGAAATATCGATTCCCGGAAACCCTCAATCAGCAAAAACGCGTTGCCGGACTGCCACCCGAGGAAGCCTTTGTGCTTTTTGCTTGTGGGGTGACGGGGTTCTTCTGCGACATTTTTATCGTGATGCTGTGCGTGGGTGCCGTCCTTTGGCTGCTTATCCGACACCTTAAAAAAGGTCAGGGCTCATGGTGGCTCTTAAACCTTCTTTACTGGTATCTGCCAACGGTGCTTTTCCGGGTGCAGTTCAGGCGGGTGCCTGATTCAGGCAACCGTCACTGGATGCAATAGCGAATGCGCCACTTTCGAGTGGCGCCTTTTCCCTGCCCGAAGGAAGAAACGATGAAGTATCAAGTGAAAGAAACGCGAAACCGGGTGACGTTGCTGGCTCTGGCGTCACTCGGTTCGCTCCTTGCTCTGAGCCTGGTGGGCACCTGCATCACCGGTGCCATGGCCTGGCATTTTGCGACCACGCAAAAAACCATCACCACCCCGATGTTATTTGACCGGTCATTCACCTCCGACGCGTCGCAGGGGGATGCCAACCTGAACAACATGCTGGTGCGCTCGTTTGTTAACTTACGCCTGAGCGTGACGCCTGACACCGTTGACAGTCAGCACGCCGCCCTGTTGCGCTGGGTGCCGCCCGAAGCCCGGTCTGAGCTGAAAAAAGCGCTGGCCGTCGAGGCGGATTACATCAAGAAAAACGGCATTTCCACGGTGTTTCGCATCGAGGATGAAGCGTTCGACCCCGCGACCGGTGACATCATCGTCAGCGGCACGCTCTCTGCCAGTACCTCTAACGGCAGCCTGAAGTTAGACATCCCCGATGTGCATAAAGCCTACCGGCTCAACGTGAAATATGTGGACGGCATTATCCGTCTGACCGCCTTCCCCGAAGTGCAGCCCTCTCAACCCGTGTCAAAACAGCATCAGGGATAACCGCATGAAAGCACGACTTCTTGCCGCGTTCGTCGCCGGCCTCTGCCTCGTACCGGCTGCGATGGCCGACGTCAGCGGCCCGGCGGGCACCGTATTTGAAAATGATGCGCACCTGAAAGCGCAGCTGAGCAATACCAGCCCGAACAAAATTGTCATTGAGGGTGAGCTTATCACCCGCGTCACCGGTCCCGACGGTGCCTTTACCCAGGAAAACACCGAAGACGGGGCACTGCTTATCACGCCGCTGACCGGTCAGAACTTCACGCTCTTTCTGGAAACGGCCAGCGGTATCGGCGCCTCTCTTGACGTGACGCCAAAACCGGGCAGCGGACATACGCTGCACCTTATCCCTGCGTCGGTGCCGATGAAGGCTAATCCGGATGCGAAAGCCTGGGAAGAAAGCCAGCCGTGGGAGAAAACGCTGGTGAGCGTGGCCCGCACGGTGGTGAACGGCGGCGTACCTGACAACTATATCGAAGCCAAAGCGGCGCGCGGACCCGCCTACAATCCGCTGCCGGGCGTCCTGTTGACACCTGAACGTCAGCTGGTTGGCTCGCACCTGCTGGTCATGCGCTATCGCATGAAGAACACCGGTTACATCACGCGATCGCTTTCAGAGAAACAGTTCTGGCAGAAGGGTGTCCGTGCCGTGATGTTGTCCACCCATAACCTTTATGCCGGCGGTGAAGGGTACGTGTGGGTTATCTTCTCCACGGCGACGGAGGGCGGGGTATGAGTAACATCAACACCACGACCCGCCGCAAACAGTGGGTCGTAACCGGCGTGTGTGTCGCGGTGGCTCTCGGCGTCGGGGGCGGGATATGGGCATACACCCACCATCAGGCAGAACTGAAGAACCCGACCAAACCCAAAGCTGTCGATATGACCGGCGGCGTGGTCACCAGCTCCTTTACCGACAACCTGGCGACTGCGGCGCTGGCTCAGCAGCAAAACAAAACGTCGGCGCTGGAAAGCAGCGTGAACCAGCTCAAAACCGACCAGCAGCAGCAAAATGAAGCCCTCAAGCAACAGCTTTCCAAAATCATGGACGCCATGAGTAAGCTGCAAAGTCAGCCGCAGGCGTCGCCTGTGGCCAGCGCACCGCCATCCGGGCCAGCCAACGGCCCCGGTGCAGGCACGACCGGCCCGGTTGCCACCGGCCCTGCTAGCCCCGCGCAGTGGAACGTCACCGACCCCAACCGTGGGCCGGGTGCCGGGCAGGGCTATCCGGGGCAAGGTCAGGGGCAGGGTGCCGGTTTTTACCCCGGCACCGGCTCGGGCCATCTGGGAGGCATGACCAGTAAAACCTTCAGCTATACCTCACTGCAGGCCAAAAAAACCAAACTGCCGTGGATACCGTCCGGCTCCTTCTCGGAAGCGGTAATGATTGAAGGGGCGGATGCCAACGCCAGCGTGACCGGTCAGCAAAACACCTCTCCCGTGGTCATCACCCTGATTGGTGATGTCTCCATGCCCAACGGTAAAACCTACAACATGGACCAGTGCCGCGTCACCGGCGAAATCTGGGGGGACATCTCCAGCGAACGCGGTGAGGTCAGAACCAAAAACATCAGCTGCATCCTGAAAAACGGCAAGCATATCGACATGCCGTTTGACGGACATGTGGCATATCAGGGCAAGCAGGGTATTCGCGGCAAGCCGGTGATGCGTAATGGTCAGATCATCGGCTACGCCGGTATGGCAGGGCTGCTCTCTGGCTTCGGGGAAGGCATCAAGTCAGCCGCCACGCCGTCAGTCGGACTGGGGGCTACGGCGTCAGTGGGTGCCGGCGACGTGTTTAAGCAGGGGATTGGGGGCGGTGCCAGCAAGGCGGCTGACACGCTCAGCCAGTACTGGATAAAACGGGCTGAGCAGTATCACCCGGTAATTGATATCGGCGCGGGTAACAGCGTGACCGTGGTCTTCCAGCAGGGCTTCCGGCTGGAAACCATTGAAGACATTGAAGCGGATAAAGACAAGAAAGGGGACGCACAGAACAACGTGCAGCAGGTGGCCGGTAATGCATCCACGCAGGTGAATAACGTCACCCGCGCTGCTGTCCTCAATCCTGATGACGTGTTGCGTCAGGCGAGCCAGCTGAAACTGGGCGATACCATTAACTGACAGGGGGACGGGATATGGAACACTGGTACGTTGCACAGACGCAGTATGCACAGGAAAAACGCGCACAACAGCATTTGGACAATCAGGGGGTGACATGTTTCCTGCCGCTTTATACGGCACAAGTCATCACCCCCATGTTACTCGGCAGCCCGCAGATTAAAACGGTGTCACCTCAGGCACTTTTCCCCGGTTACATCTTCGTGCGTTTTGATCCGGAGGTCATTCACACCACCACCATCAAAAGCACAAGAGGTGTGTCGTCATTAATCAGTTTTGGCGGCATGCCATCAGTGGTGCCCGATGAGGTGGTGGAGCGGCTGAAAACCCATGACTGCCTGTCACCTGCACCGACGATGCCGATGCACGGTGACCGGGTGGAGGTTCTCAGCGGGGTGTTTGAAGGGCTGGAAGCCGTTTGGGACGAACCCAACGGAGCCAGGCGAGCCATGCTGATGCTGACGCTGATGAATCAGGTTGTACGGGTGCCGGTCTGCGGGCGTCGGGCACCGGAAACGCTGCGTGTACGGGTATTGGGGCGGGGAGCAGCGGCATAAAAAGGGGGGTGTGTGGTGAAAAATCGGGAACAACGTATCCGGCTCGGCGCATTAAAAGTGCGTTACCGCCAGGCCTGGAAGCGCAAAGCGTCATCCTGCGAGTTGTCGGCACTGCTCAGTGACATTGAAAAACTTGAGCACGGCCAGTCTGATGCCGACGCCGGGAATGCGACGCAGCCAGCCAATGGGTTGGGAAATCTCAATCCGGATTTTTGAGGAGAACATGATGTTTCTGAGTGATTGTAAAAACAACCGTATTCCCTATGTCATCCTTTGTCTGATAACCCTCGGATTTTATGGCGTCTGGGCATACGAATTACACCATACAACACAGGCCGACTGGAGTGATTGGCGCTTTGCCCTCATTGCCGGCGCACTTTATCTGTTTCTGATTTATGGCAGCGCGATTGATTTTTCGGTCATCAATACGCTCTGCATGATGGCCGCGCTCTGGGGCGTGATGGCTGTCTTGTTTGTGATGTCTGCCTTTGTCGCCTGGAAATTACCTCATCTCGGCCCATCACAGATTAACGAAATTTTAATGACGCATTGCGCTATTTCACTGATGAGTGCCGTGGGGGGCCGAATGTTTCAACTCGTGCAGTATTAACCAGATGAAATAAGGGGATCGTGATGAAGCTGAGTAAAAACAACCTGTTGCAGCGCCGTGGCCAACGTAACCCAGACGACGTTTTGCGTCAGGCCAGAGTGCTGCATTTGGGCGACACCATCAACTGAGGAGCGCGTAATGAGAGCGGTTAAGGCGTTGTACCGGCCGTCATTTGTGATCTTCGTGCTGTTGTTGGTTACCCAACTGGGGTGCTGGGCAAAATTGATGCACATCGGGGTCATGCCTGCTGAATGGATCATGTGGCGGGTGATCGCCATGCTCACCTGTTTTTTGATCATTGTGGCGTGGGCACTGGCTTACGATGAGTCAAGGGAAGAGCTGTACCCTGAGATTGCCTTTTTTATCGCCCCCTGGGTGCTCTATCTCATCGGTTTTGTGCTATGCAGCATTGCACTCTGGCATCCCTATACAGATATGGTGACGGCCGGTTTTTTTTATGCCGCCGGTGCTATTTCTTATGGGCTCATTCTCATGGGGATGCTTGCTGTAAGGTGGGATGAATGACGTTTATTAGCAAAAACAACCTGTGGCCCTTTGCCATTCTTGTCCTGGCGTTTATCGCCTATTTTGGCGGCTGGGCCGCTATCAATCATTTCGCTCATATACGGGCAGAATGGAGCATATGGCGGTGCACGCTGCTTTTGGGGGGTATTTATCTTGTCAGTGTTTTTTTCGCCGCCAGACGAAAATCATTCAACGGAAAAATCATTCTGACTGCACTCGGGTTCCCCCTGGTGTTGGGCCTATTGGGTTTTACCTTTTGGATCATCGTGGCCTGGCGTCTCCCCGTATTAAACTCTGACGATATCAACGCCCTCTTTTTGATAGAAGCCTGCTGCGTGTTAACGGGGGGAGTGGTGGCAAAGTTATACGAGGTTTTTGGCGTATGACACATAACGAACTGAACGCGATTGCGGCGAAGTGGTGTAAGCGTCCGGCGAGCGGTAATGGCCCCGGCTGTCAGGTGGCATTAACGGAAGTAGGCGGACTGTACGGTGGTGAGCGAGCAGATGTCTTTGCGTACCGGTGGGGGTTTGACGGCGGTTCGGTGGTGGTGGAGTCCAAGGTCAGCCGCTCTGATTTTCTGGCTGACCGGGCAAAACCCCACCGCAGTGGCGAGATAACGGGCATGGGCACTTACCGGTATTACATTTGTCCGGAAGGGTTGATCGACCTTAATGATCTTCCCGACCGTTGGGGACTGCTGTGGGTGAACGCGCGCGGACACGTCAGGGTGAAGGCCGGTCATATTTGTGGCTGTCTCGCATGCGGGTATCTGGGTCACCAGTTGTCGCCGTTCTGGCAACATCCGGCAGACCTGCGTTTTGAACTGGATATGCTGGCTTATGCATTGGCGAAATTTGCTGATCCAGAGGGCGCTAAAAAGGTCGTCCGAAAAGCGGTCAGGGAAAAATCTCGCTTAGCCAGCGAGTGTGACCATTTGCGTCAAAGCCTCAAGAAAACGGAAACAGAAGCATATACGCTCCGCCGCCTGGTGCAACGATATGAAGAAACGTTCGGCCCTCTGCCCGCAATTCCCGCATATGTTCTATCCCGTTAACCTAAGAATCGCGCACCCGTAATTCAGAACACAGAAAGTCCCCCCACTGCACTGCCTACCATTCACTCATTTTTTCTTTCACAAAAGGCGGCATCGCCGCATCCGGAGTAAACACCATGTTCAAAGTCCTTCCTGCCGTGCTGCTGTGCGGCATGCTGACCGGCTGCGCCGGTATGAATTCCGATTTCGACTGTAACAAGACAGCCACTGATCAATGCCTGTCCATGTCAGACGCCAGTCACCTGGCCGCCAAAGGCAAAAGCCTGGACGACCTGACGGCGGAGGCGCAAACCGTCCCAAAGCCTGCCGCTGAGTCACTGGCTTCCACAACAAACATCAAACCCAACGTGTCTCCCGATCGCCCCATCAGCGTCGCCGGCCTGGCCCCCCGGCCGATAGCCGGCACGCCAGTATCCAATAACGACGCCATGCTGCGGGCGTCAACCATTCCGGTTGCAGGCAGTAACACCCGCTCTCTCTCGGCCATCCGCCCCATTACGCCGGCTGACTATGCCGGTCCGGGACAGGTGGACGCCCGTCGTATTCCCGATGCCACGCAGCGTCTGTGGATCGCCCCCTGGGTGGATGAGCAAGACAGCTTCCATCAGCCCGCAGTGGTCGAGTTCGTGAAGAACAAATCCCGCTGGGATGCAGATTTTCGCGTGATCAGTGAAGGGGAATGAGGCCAATGAAGCGGACCTTAACGCCCGAATTTATTGACGCGCAGCCCGTGCCTGCGTCATCCCCGCATCCTCTTTGTTATCCACAACGCATTGAAAAAATGGGGGCGTCATGAGCGATTCCTGGTTAGACCAGCTGGCTAACATTTTTGCCGGTAGTAAAGATGAAGGCGGGGCAAAGACGGCGGCTGACATGTTGCAGCAAAGCCTGAGCTATCCGTCCATCACCAGCCTGTTGCCCTACCGAATGTATGATGAAAAAACTGAACTGTTTATCAACAGTCGATCCATCGGTTTCATCATGGAAGTGGCCCCGCTGGCCGGGGCCAATCAACAAGTTGTGCAGGCTCTCGATGACCTGTTGCGCAAAAAAATGCCCCGCAAAACGCCAATTACTGTGCTGATGGTGGCCAGTAAGTGCGTGGGTGAGATGCTCGACAATGGTCTCAGCAAGGACATGTGGAAAGGCAGCATGTCAAAACCGCTTAACGCCATCACCAAAGCCTACTGGGAGCGGGCGGCTCTGAAGGGGCTCAGTAACGACCGAGAATACCCGCTTTATCTGCGTAACTACCGCGTATTTCTGGTGTATGCCCGCTCAGGGCGAGGCGGTATCCGGGCAATGGACTCCGTTGTGCAGCTGCGGGAGACGCTGCGCGTCTCTCTGATGGCCGCCCATATGGAAACCCGCCGCGTCGGTGCCCCGGAATTCCTGTCGGTCATGCGGGAGCAGCTTAACTACCGGCCTGGGCAGGTGACCCGCAGTCCTGATCACTGGAACACCGACCAGGAACTGCACCGCCAGTGCGTCGATCACAGTACCGAAATGGAAGTGCGTCCGGGCTATCTGCGGCTTACCACCGCGCGTCAGCCGGAGGACCGTATCCTCGGGGACAGCCGCGATACCGCCGTCGCCAGTACTCGTATTGTGAATATGCAGCTGACTAAAGCCCCGGCGAGGTTTGCGCTCTGGCAGGCGTCAGACAATCTGCAGAACATGCGTTTTCCCGATCTGGGTATTCCCTGTCCGTTCATCCTCAGCTGGACGGTATCCGTGGAAGATCAGGTAAAAAGCCAGAACGACGCGTTTCGTAAAGAGCAGGACCTGGGTAAGAAAGCCGGCACGTCCTACGCCAAGCTGTTCCCCGGCACCCAGCGGGCATATGAGGAATGGCGAGACCTGCGGCAGGGGCTGGCCAGTAACGAAATTGCCATGTGCAATTTCTCGCTGAACCTGACCCTGTTCACGCCGGATGACGCCAGCGAACAACAGTCGTGTGAGCTGGCGGCCATCAACGTCTTTCGCAAAAATGATCTGGAAATCTCCGCCCCGCGCTTTCAGCAGTTGCGAAACTGGATCAGCTCCTTCCCCTTCATGATGCAGGAGGGGCTGTGGGAAGACATGGTGGTGATGGGTTCGACGCTGCGTTGTAAAAGCTTTAACGCCGTCAACCTGATGCCGGTGGTGGCTGAGCGGCAAATGTCACCGATAGGCAGTCCGTTGCCGACCTACCGTAACCAGCTGGCATTTTTCGATATGTTCAGCGAAACCAGTGGCAGCACCAACTACAACATTGCGGTGACGGGGACCACCGGCGCGGGCAAGAGCTTCTTTATTCAGGAAATCCTGCGGCAGGTGCTGAACTCCCACGGCTTCGCCTGGGTTATCGACATGGGGGCGAGCTACAAAAACTTCTGTAAACAAGCCGGCGGGAAATACCTGGACGGTGCCACCCTGCGCTTTAATCCCTTTGCTAACGTGGTGGACATTAAAGAGTCGGCAGAAGGCATCACTGGCCTGCTGACCGTACTGGCCAGCCCTAACGAGCCGCTGGATAAGGTCAGCGAAACCATTCTGCTAAAAGGCGTGGTCGCGGCCTGGGAAGCGAAAGCCAACAAAGCCCGAATTGATGACGTGGTGGCGTACATGATTTCGCGAGAAGTCACGACCACTTACGACTCCCAGCCGACCATCCGTGACCGTATTAACGAGCTGGTTCTGCTGCTCGACCGCTGGTGTACCTGGGGGGCGAACGGAGAATACTTTAACTCCGACAATCCGACGCTCGATGGCGAAACACGCTTTGCCGTGCTGGAGCTGCTGAGCCTGGAAAACCAGCCACACCTGCTGTCTGCCATCCTGTATTCGCTCATTCTGGCCATACAGGAAAAAATGTACCACTCGCCGCGTGACCTGAAAAAAGTGGCCATTATCGACGAAGCCTGGCGTCTTTTCAGCGGCTCTAACCCGCATGCCGCACGCTTTATCGAAACCGGCTACCGGACGGTGCGTCGTCACCGTGGGGCCTTCATCACCATCACACAGGGGATTAAGGACTTCACCGGTACCAAAGACCAGGCCGCACCGCCGGCGGCGGCCGCAGCCTGGGATTGTAGCGGGACGAAGGTGACGCTGTTGCAGGATGCCAAAGCCTTTAAAACCTACCTCAATGCCAACCCTGACCAATTTACCGAGCTGGAAACGCAGGTCATTCGCGGCTTCCAGCCGGCGAAAGAAACGGGCTTCAGTTCGGTGATGATTTCGACCGGGGAAAACAGTTCCTTCCATCGCGTTTTCGTCGATCCGGTCACGCGGGCGATGTTCAGTACGCGCGGGCAGGATTTCCAATACATGAGCGAGGCGCAGGATGCGGGGGCCACCAGTGAAGAGGCGGCCTACCTGCTGGCCTGTGAACCTGACATGTATCAGGACGAGATCCGCGAGCTGGAAATTTGGGCAGGGTTGAGTGTGAAAGAAACCGAGGAAATCAACCGTGAATGAAACCGATATCGATGCGCAAAACGTCAGGCAGAGCATCAGCATAACACCGGCCAGTAAGGCCGGTTTTTTCCACAAGAAATTCGTGCGGGCTGGGGCGGTGGCACTGTTGCTGACACTGCTGCTGGTCACGGTGTGTGCCGGTATCAGCGCACTGGTCGCTCAACAATTTCAGCGACGGACGGTGGTCTTTGACATGAAGGGCACTATCGATCTGTTTATGCAGCAGTCGGCTAAAAAACAGTTGGATGAGAACAGCGCACGGGTGTTGACCACCCGGTTTGATCAGGCACTTAAAGCCAGCCTGAACGACTGGCAGCAGGCGCACGATGACTTGATCCTGGTGCCGCCGGCGGTGGTGATGCCCGTACTGGACATCACGCCTCAGATCCAGGCGGACATTGCCCACCGCATGCAGGAGGCACCATGACATCACGGTGGGTTATCTGCCTGCTGGCAGGCTTATTCAGCCTGTCAGCAGGGGCAAAGGATCTCGGCACTATTGGTCATTTGTTTCCGATAGCCGAGCCTGACTTGCTGGATTTTATCGGTCAGCGCCTGCAGGGCATGAAAGACAGCGGTGAGATGGACAGGATCCAGCGCGAAGCCGAAGCCCGGGTGAAAGCCCACGCCGTTCGTCCCGATCCGGTAGTGGGCCTGACCCCGGCGAAAGCCGACCGCACGCTGCACTATGACCCGACGTTTACCGTGCGTGAAACTATTCGTGATATGCGCGGTAACGTGATCGCCCGTGCCGGTGATCAGATCAATCCGCTGGATAAAGTGCCGTTTAGCGAAACCCTGTACTTCATTGACGGCGACAACCCCGCGCAGATGAAGTGGGTGAAACAGCAGCTGGCCGGGCAGGTTAATTTCAAAGTCATTCTGGTGAACGGCAATATCCGGGACAGCAGCAATGCGCTGGATGAACCGGTGTACTTCGACCAGTACGGCACCCTGACAACAAAATTTGGCTTCGAGCATACGCCGGTACGTATCAGCCGCGACGACAGGACGCTCAAGGTCGAGGAGGTGGCACTGAAATGAATCACTGCGTTAAAGACAATCACGACGCGGATAATATCAAACGCTTTGCCACCACCGTGCGGCTTGGCGACACCGATAAAAACGGCCTGCGGGCCATGACCGAAGAACACCCGCTTTACACCGAATCGGTGGTTATCCGCGCGGCTTTGCAGACGCTGCTGGCCCTGAGCGCCGAACTTCGCACCTCATTGATTCTGGCATCACTGAATGAGCACGATATTCGCACGGTACTCCAGCGTCACGGCCCACTGTCTAAAGAAAGGAGTGTGTGATGGAAACGCTGACATACATCATGACAAACCACCGGATCCTTTTGCTCCTTATGGGTTCCTCTTCCTTTCCCCCCTGTCTTTTGACCGACGGACGCGTCCGGGGCGAACATTGTGAACCTGATTAAATCGTGGCTGAAGCCCTTACTGACGTGCGTTATCGGTCGGCATGAAGGCGGGGCGGATAGCGGCGGGCAGGAAGAGGCGCTTTATCTGGCGATGGCCCTTGATTTGGAGCACCTGCTTAAAGACCACGGACTTTTCCTGAGTACCAACCCCCGATTCGAAATCACTGTGCCTGAAATCGTGCTCACACAGCTGGCTAACCTGCTGCTTGACACCTGGATTGGCACACTTCCTGCCCACATCAAACACGACGAGAAAATTGTCCAAATCCGGATGGAGATCGCTGCCGGTGAAAGTGCACAGAAGGTGCACCGGATGCTCAGGCGATTACGTCAGCGCGGATTATACGTGGCCTCTTTCTCACCTTATCAGGAGGTTGAATAAGCATGAGATTATTTGCATTTATCGAATTACTCACACCGACGTTTCATATCCAGCTGATTGACAGCTGTGAACGGCCGGGCGGGAAGGTTATGCCGGTTGTCAGGGAACCGGAGGACGAATGCGCAAGCTCAT
The DNA here is from genome assembly GCF_049199325.1 of Rahnella sp. PD4. Lineage (NCBI taxonomy): Bacteria > Pseudomonadati > Pseudomonadota > Gammaproteobacteria > Enterobacterales > Yersiniaceae > Rahnella > Rahnella sp. PD4. The sequence continues at coordinate 16,470 of NZ_JBLZQF010000014.1, forward strand.
TCTCTGCCTTACCTTAATCTGGACGGCCTTCCTGTGCACGCCGGCACAGGCGGCCAGTACGAACGCCGGAGACGGTCGCTGGGTAAACCCTATCAGTGACGTCTGCTGGAAATGCCTGTTTCCCATGACGCTCGGCAGCATTCAGCTGGCTTCCGGTTCACACCCGGACACCCCCAATCCGGCATCGCCTATCCAGCTGTGCCCTTACGGCATTTTTTACCGACTGGGGCTGGCCATCGGCTTCTGGGAACCGGTAGCCCTCACAGACGTCACCCGTGAACCCGGCGTGATGGTCAATATGGGCGGGTTTAAAATTGACCTCGGGCGGACAGGAACTGGCACCGGCGGGCAGAGTGACAAGCCGTCACCCGGCGCGTTCTACCATGTGCACTGGTATAAATATCCGCTGATTTACTGGCTGAATATCATCACCAGCACCGGCTGCATGCAGACCGGCGACATGGATATTGCTTACCTTTCCGAGGTTGACCCGCTGTGGAATGACAGCACGCTGTCGATGATCATCAACCCGGAAGTGAGCCTGTTCTCTAACCTGCTGGCACAGGGGGCCTGCGCCGCCGACTCGATTGCCTCTACCGCCGGTGTACCGCTGGATCCGCTGTTCTGGTGTGCCGGTGCGCAGGGGTCGATGTACCCCTTCACGGGCTACACCAGCAACGAGTTTTCGCCGCTTGAGGCGTCCGTACTGGTCAGCGAACGGATGGCGTTCAAACTGCATCGGGAGGGACTCGTGATGGAGACGGTCGGGGCGGACGTGGCGGTGTGCTACGAGTATCCGTCCCCGATTATCCCGAAATCCCGCTGGCGATATCAGATGGTCAACATGTACCCCGAAGCCAGCGACTGCCACCCCTTTGGCACGACCACGCAGCTGTGGGGCTCGGTACATAACGCCCCGACATCCAAAAAGAACTTCGGCTACCTCCTGTGGCGAAAGCGTAACTGCGCTTATCTGTAAGGACCTTCTATGAACAGACCCCTGATGACGGTGCTGACGCTCAGCGCCGCGCTGCTCTGCGCGCAATCCGTGCAGGCAGCCGAGCAGCCCACCGTGTCCGCCGGTGATATGGCGTACATGAAACAAAAACAAACCGAGCTTGAGCAGTTCCAGGCGCAGCTGAAGGGCATGAACATTACCCTGCCACCGGCACAGCAAAATAAGGTGTCTCAGCTGCAAAACGAAATTGCCGCGTCCCAGGCTGACCAGAACAGCGCTGACCGGCCCACGCCGCAAGCGCTTTATTTTGTGAGCCTGGGCATTCCGGAAGAAGGGTTACTGCCCATGCTCGCCGATGCCCGCCGTTTTGGTATACCGGCGACGCTGCGTGGCCTGCTAGATAACGATTTTCGCAAAACGGCCTCGGTGATGTTTGATCTCTCCAAGAAGGACAAAGAGGCGGGGGTGCAAATTGATCCGACGCTGTATCAGCAATACGGCATCAAGGCTGTGCCCGCCCTGGTGGTCACCTGCCAGGGCAACTATGACGTGCTTTACGGCAGCCTGCCGGTTAAGCAGGCACTCGAAGAAGTCGTGCGCCGGGGAGACTGTGCGACCACGGCCACACAGCTGCTGAAAACGGCGGAGGGGAAATAATGAAGCGATTGCTTTTGTCACTGTTGCTGCTGTGTGCCCAGGGGGCACAGGCCGATGCCGTCAGCGATGCCTACAACGCCGGTTCCAGCTACGGAAAATCTAACAGCGGTCAGGGCACCTCGGGGATGAAAAACACCTCACCCTCGACCGTCATTCCAGGGTACACCGCCAATCCGTCGCAGAGCGGTTATTACGGGGGTGTGCAGGGTGGGGACGGCGGTATCAGTGACAAAGGACAGACCGAACTCGGCCAGAACAATGCCGGGCAGGCTGTTATCAGCTCCGGCACGACCAATCCGGCGGTGACCATTGACCCCAAGGCACCGTTCATTACCAACGGCAAGGATGCTGAGAGTACTGCCGGCACGGTCGTCAACGGCACCTATGACCAGTGTACGGACAAAGTCGTCAGTAAAAGCACCTTCCAGAATTACACCTGCGACAAAGATGTGGCGGTGACCCAAAGCTGTAACCGGGCCGTCACGATAGGCGGGACGTATGTGACGACGCAAACCAATCAGACAGCGGTAATAAATACCGGGGACTTCACCTACTCCCGCGACAATCTGACGGTTTATGCGACCTTCATCGCACCTTTTACCGGCGACCTTCAACTGGCTAATTTCAATATGTCGGGATATTTGGCCCGGACAGTGACATGGAGCGTGTTAGGGGACTCAATGGTTGTACCGGACAGGATTTCGGGGACAACGCAAAAGAATCTGTCTGTTTCTGGCTATCACATGAATCAGGGAGAGACAGTCACGCTTTCTTTAACGATTGGGTCAGTGAATCACCAGACGACTTTCCTTGACGGCATCATTAGTGGTTTTGGTAACGGATCTGCGTCCCTGACGCTCAGCATGACGGCTGTCACGACCGTACAAACGTATCAACCCCAGACCAACGTTCAACAGGCGTGTGATGACCAGAGCGTGGGTGGCCAGTTAATCAGCACGCAATGCACGGTGGGCGGTGGCGACAGAACAACCACCGTGAACGGACAGACCTACACCGTTCACAGCGACTGCTGGCAGTACACCGATACCTATCTGACGACGCCAGCCAGTAACGGTAACTGTGCCGCTTTAATGTCTGATGCCAGCTGTACCGTCGTCGGAAGTCACTGTACTGAACAAACGGCAGGGCAATGCTCGCACCAACAGGTCACGTATCAGTGCCAGAAGACCTACACCTCCACGGGCAAACTCTGTGGCGGCAATTACCTGTGCATGTCCGGGGACTGTGACGATACCAACGGCGCCGGAGACAGCGGTTTTGACACGGCGGTGGCCAAACTCGCGGGACTGGCATCAGCCGGTGATGATGTCGTCAACGACCAGATCAACATCAAAGCCTTTACCGGTCAGGCGATGTCCTGTCGCAAGGCAATGGCCGGTTTCTCCAACTGCTGCGTGGATTCCGGCTGGGGGAACAACGCCGGGCTGGCGAACTGCAACAGTGATGAAATGGCCATCGGCAAGGCCAAGGCGAAAAAGGTGGTGGTCAGCGTCGGTGAGGCGTGCAACCGCGCCGTGCTGGGCGTCTGTATTCAGAAAAAACAGGTGTATTGCGTGTTCGGGGGCAAGCTGGCCCGCATTATTCAGGAGCAGGGGCGGCGCGATCAGCTGGGTGTGAGTTTTGGCAGCGGTGATTCACCGAACTGCCGGGGGATCACCGTGCCTGAGCTGCAGGCCATCAACTTTGACCTGATTAACTTTGCCGATTTCTACAGCGACCTGATGACCAACCAGAAAATCCCTAACTCGTCGGTGATGGTTCAGCAGGTGAAAGACCGGATTGCGGCGCAGGTTAACGCGCAGGGCGGAGGGAAATGATGAAAACACTGTGGTTTGCCTGCCTGCTCAGTCTCACAATACCTGCGTGGGCGGACGGTACAGACACACCGGCCGATGCGGTGGTGACACCGGCGGATCCGTTTACCGGCTGGCACTGGTACAACGAACCGAAGAAGCCGGCAAATACGCCGGCCCCAAAACCGGTACCGGCCCCTCAAGTGCCTGATTTTAGCAAGCTGTCACCGTCAGAGCAGGCGGCGGTGCTCAAAGGGTACACGAAGGAGGCGCTGGACCGGGCCATTCTTAATCCGACGAGCGAAAATACCGCCACCTTCCTGCGCTGGCAGAAGTTCTGGACGGACAGGGCATCGTTGTTCAGCCAGTCGTTTGCGGTGGCTCAGCTGGATCATCCCGATCTCGACTACAACCTCGAACACCCACACTACAACAGTACGGCACCGCTACAGCAGGCCAGCGACCAGGCCAAACAGACGCAGGCCATCAGCGAACTGTCCGCCCAGTACGGGATGTTTTACTTCTATCGCGGCAGTGACCCGATTGATGCACAGATGGCCGGGGTGGTGGCTGACTTTGCACGCACGCGGCATATCTCGTTAATCCCGGTGAGCGTGGACGGCCAAATATCCCCGCAGGTGCCGGACAGCCGCCAGGATGAAGGGCAAAGTGCCCGGATGGGCATCAGCCATTTCCCCGCCTTATTCCTGGTTAACCCGGCCTCCCGCGACTTTCGCCCGCTGGCCTATGGCTTTATGACACAGGATGATCTGGCCAGGCGTTTTCTGAACGTGGCAACCGGCTTCAAACCTAACTTCTAAAGTAAGACCCCATTATGCAAAGCATTGTTCTTAATATTGAAAGCATCAGGGATGGTGAAACGTTCACCGGCATTGAGTATGACTTTGTGACATTTTCAACGCTGCCCGGACTGGACTGCGAGAGGCTGGAAAGTGCTTTACAGGCCCACTTCAGGGACGACATGCTGAACTTTAACTATTGCCCACAGCAGGGAACGGGCGATTTCATCTTGCTCTGCACTTTCCTGACTGTCGGTGAACGTATCGTGCCTTACACGGCAGACATCACCGAATAACCCCCCCGTTTACCCCTTCTTCAGAACCAAGGATTTCTCATGCAATGTTCAGCACTTAAATCGGGTGCCGGCGCCTGCTGGGCGACGGTCAGGCTCATGATTGACGTATTGGTCATCGGGCCGGCGTTTCTTTTTTCTCTCTTTATAGTGGTTAATGTCTGGCCTTCACCGGGGGCATTTGTCATCCGTCAGGCCGAAGGGCTGGTGGAGGGTGCCGCGCCGGGTAACGTATGGGGATGTGCCGCTCTCCCGGCGACAGTCAATGAACGGGCGCTACCGCAGTCGGTAACACCGTCACCTAACTTGTGTTTACTCGAACAGGTGAGTCGTGAAACCTATATCACGGGGTTTAATCATAACCTGCTTACTCTCTACGGCCTTATCACCACGCTTTACGCGTGTGTCTATTTGGCCGCACGCTGGCTGATGGTGGGACGTAAAGGCCGGATGCCCCTTGTGGCTTTTGGCATGGTGGTTCAGGACGGGAAACAGGAGCAAAAACATGAATAATTTGCCCGTCGTGGCCGTGTTATTTCTGCTTGGCATCATCGCTAACTGCCTGAGTGAGTTGTTGGCCTATTCGGCGACGCTGACGCGACAGGTGTTGGTTTTTTCAACCTTCACCTGCCTGATTCTGTCGCTGGTCGTGCTCATCGCGTCTGAATACCTCGCACACCGTAAGGCGCGCAGGAAGAACCGGGAGGCAAAATTGTGAAACTCACCTTTCTGTTGCCTTTCTTTTGCCTCATGGCTCCGCTGGCCGTGCAGGCAACCGTGGCCGACCAGATAGCGGCACTGGAAAAGTCCAAGACACAAACCAACTGGTCACCGGCGATGCCTGACCTGGGATTACCGCAGGCGCGTACTCCTTCAGACCGTGCGCCGCACATAATGACGCTCACTGATGGGCGTGAGGTAAACCTGAACAACTACGCCATCGTGGTATTTATGCAGCGGGGGTGTCAGTACAGCGCGAAATTCGACCCGAAGTTAAAGCAGTGGTCAGATGAGGTCGGCATCAAGGTTTATCCCTATACGCTTGACGGCTATGGCGATACGTCCTTTCCGGTGGCCCTTATTCCCCGTAAACGCGGCGCAAATGAGCCGCTGGCGGGTGAAATCATGACGTTTTTTGGCAACGGTCTGCCCATCGCCACGCCCACCACGTTTCTGGTTAACGTCGCCACACCGCGTCCGGACAATACCATTGCGGCTTTTCCGCTTTATCAGGGGGATACCGACATGGGCACCCTGAGCCAGCGCGTCGCGCTGATGATTGAGGCGGATATTGACAAGCTGCCTTCCGACACGCTGGGTCCCGTTCCTTCCAGTCAGGCCGTCACGGCACAGTAAACACTGCCCATCTTTCCGACAATTTTCCCGCAGTAAAATTTTCTGACGCCGTTAGCTGCGCGGGATGTTTCTGCGTTTAACCGTTTGAGTCGGAATAATTTCTAAGATTTAACGGAGTTAACCTCATGACACTCAGTAAGTTGACCGACGGGAGCCTCTCCTCATGAAGCTACGGAAAATAGTAATGTGCACGCTTGCTGCCCTGTGCTTCAGTGCGCCGGCGCTGGCCGACGTACAGGGCGACCTGAACGGTTATTTCGGCAGTCTGGGCTATGACGGCAACGTCTCCAAGGCGCAGGCATGGCAGGGGCAGGCCGCAGGCTACATGACCGGCGGCTCGGTGTATCTGCGAAATCCGGTGAAACAGGTACAACTTATCTCGATGCAGGTGCCTTCCCTGAATTCGGGCTGCGGCGGTATTGATGCCTATCTGGGGGCCTTCTCGTATATCAATGGGGAGGAAATACAGCGCTTTGCCAAGCAAATTATGAGTAATGCGGCGGGCTATGCGTTCGACCTGGCTTTGCAGACGATGGTGCCTGAACTGAAACAGGCCAAAGACTTTCTGCAAAAACTCGCCTCTGACGTTAACTCCTCAAACATGAGTTCATGCCAGGCGGCGCAGGGGATCATCGGTGGCCTCTGGCCCGTTTCTCAACTTTCCAACCAGAAAATCTGCCAGGACATTGCTGGTGACGACAATATTTTCTCTGACTGGGCCGCCTCGCGTCAGGGGTGTACTGTCGGGGGGCAGGGTGACAGCGTCACGGGACGGGCCAGCGACAATGAGAAAGACCAGGTGCTGAAGAACAAAAATCTCATCTGGGATGCACTCGGGCGCAATCACCTTTTCGACGGGAACCGCCAGCTGAAAGAGTTGGTGATGAGTATCGTCGGATCCATCATTTTTAACAGCGCCGGGCAGGTAACTATCCTGACGCCGATGGTGGATAACCGGGACGTGATCACCGTGCTGATGCGCGGCGGAACGGCCAAAATTTACGGCTGTGATGAACCGGACCTTTGCCTCGGACCGACGGTGGCAAACGTCACCATCAGCAGCAATAACGCGCTGGTCACGCTGGTCCAAAACATCATGTTATCCATGAACCAGAAGCTGACCGACGATACCGGTTTATCCGATCAGGAAAAAGGGTTCCTCAACACCACCTCTGTCCCCGTTCTGAAATACCTGACCAACTCTCAAAGTATGGGACAAAGCCCGACCTACCTCATCCAGGTGGCGGATTACATCGCGCAGGATTTAATGATCCAGTACCTGCAGGAGCTGGTGAAGCAGGCCAGTCAGTCGCTGGCCGGGAAAAACTTTCCGGAACAGGCGGCGGGAGAGCTGCGGCAGAACGTGGCCCAGGCACAGCAGCTACTGGCCAACATGAAGCTGCAGTCGGCGGCCGATCAAAACGCGCTGGACGGTATTGACCGCAACATGCAGTACCTCCAGCAGCAGGTCTCGACAATTATTTCAACGTCATACCAGGGCAACTACCGTTGGGGGACAAGCAATGACTGAAATGTATACGATATACGGTGGGGACATGTGGCGGCAGGTGTTAAACGGCGTCGTCACTATTCTGGGTGCCGATACGTTTGATACCTTGCTTCGCATTGTCAGCACGTTCGGCGTGCTGGGGGTGATGGTGTCCTTTATCAAGACCCGTGACCCGCGCGTGTTTATGCACTGGCTGGCCGTATTTATGTTTATTACGTCCGTGTTACTGGTGCCAAAACGGTCGGTACAAATCTTCGATATCACCGATCCGGCCGCTGTGTACGAGGTGGACAATGTTCCGCTGGGGCTGGCCATGATCGCGGGGCTGACCACCGGTGCGGGATTTGGGGTGGCACAGTTATACGATTACACCTTATCGCGTCCGGACTCGCTGACCTATACCAAGAGCGGCATGCTGTTTGGTTCTCAAATCGTGGCGCAAACCTCCGATTTTCGTACGCAAAACCCGCAGCTGGCACAGATGCTGACGGACTATGTCGAAAACTGCGTGATAGGTGACATTCTGCTTAACAACAAATACACCATTAACCAGTTGCTCAACAGCACCGACCCGCTGACGCTGATTACCAATAACCCGAGCCCGTTGCGGGGGATTTACCAGACGGTCAGTGGTGTGAAGCAGTTTGTGACCTGCCAGCAGGCCGCCACGACCATCAGAACGCTGATGGGGAGTGATATTTCCGTAGGGGGTGTCAGCTGGCACGATATGGCGACCCGCATATTCGGCAGCAAGGTGAACGCGGATTCACTGTTGAGTAATGCGATGGATGACAGCTATGGATTTTTCTATGCCGGTGGGTTAAGTGCCTCGCAGATTATGCGTAACAACGTGACCAATGCCGCCATCCGCGACGGCTGGAAAGGGTTTGCCGCCCGCTCCTCGGATACGGCAAACCTGGTGAATCTGGCCACGGAATCGACCCTGACCAAACAGCGCCTGAGCTGGGCGGCGGGCGGGGCGATTGCCTCACAAACGTTACCGATGTTCCAGTCTCTGATGATGCTTATTTTGATTGGTCTTTTCCCGATGGTGATTGCTCTGGCCCTGGTCAACCACACCATCTTCGGGCTGAATACCCTCAAGCTGTACGCCGGCGGGTTCTTGTATTTCCAAATGTGGCCGGTGATGTTTGCGATTTTGAATTCTCTGGCCAACTTCTACCTCCAGTCAAAAACCGGTTCAACGGCGTTGGTGCTGGCGAATCAGGATCGCATTGCCCTACAGCATTCTGACGTGGCCAATATCGCAGGCTATCTCAGTATGTCGATACCGGTACTGTCCTTTTTCCTGACGAAAGGCGCAGCTTCGGTGGCGTCACAGGTGGTGGGCGGGGTGATGAGTTCTGCTGCGTTCTCTGCGAGCGGGCAGGCATCCACGACAGCTGACGGGAACTGGTCGTTTAACAACATGTCGATGGATAACGTTAATGCCAACAAATTTGACACCAACCTGTCGCAACGTATGGGTCAACAAAGCCACCAGATGGAAAATGGCGGGATGCGCACCCTGACGGCTAACGGTCATAACGTCTATGACACGTCTCAGGCCATCTCTAACCTGCCGGTTAACATGCGACTCAGTTCACTGGCGAGCAGCGGTTTCCAGGAGCAGTCGCGGCAGGCGCAGCAGGAGGCGCAAACGGCGCTCGATGGCTATAACCACAGTGTCACCAGCGGCTTCCAGCAACTGAACCAGCTGACCAGCCAAAGCGGTAACAGCGCCTCCATGACGCAGGGCAGCGAAAACACGCAGGCGACCAATGCGACAGTGGGGGCAAGTAAGATGATGTCGGCCGCTGAAAGCTATGGTAAAGCGCATAACATCTCTACTCAGGAGGCCTACAACCAGCTGATGGACATCACCAATCAGGGTTCAGGGGGGGCAGGTATGTCGGCGAATGTTAAGGTGGATTCTGGCGATCAGCTCGTCGGGAAAGTGGGTAAATGGGCCTCGGGTGTGAGTGTCGGTGGTGAAGCACACGTCAATGCCGATTGGAGACATACCTCTGGCAGTGCACACGGTACGCAGGATACCAACTCGGAAGGAAAAGATTTCCGCCATGACGAAAACAGCCAGACGGTTAAAGATTTCCGTCAGGGTATGGATATGGTGACGTCAGCACGCGTAAGCGAGTCTGGCAACCAGACGGATAACCAATCCAACTCTCAGGTTGAGCAGTATGCTGCGACCCTGAATGATGCCAAAAGTCAGTATCATCAGTACACCGACAGCAGTACCAAAAGCCAGGAATTCAGCCGGATGGCCACGTTGGCACAAAACGAAAGTGCAAGCCTGGATGCCAATTACAATCAGGAATTCGTGGACTGGACGACGGCTAAGTTTGGTAATAATGCGCAGGGTATTCTGACTAACGTTAATTCCGCGCGTGAAGCGGCTACGGAGTTTATGAAGGAGCGTCTGGAACCAGAGATTATGCAAAACTATGGTGCACGGACGGATCAGACAAACACACAACCTTTAACACCATCAAATTCGTTAGAATACGGTGCGGTCACTGAGCAACATACCGCTGCAGGCGACCCAATCCCTGTGCCTTATGGAGCCAGTGCGGTGGTGGGCAGTCAGCAGAACGTTGTAACTGGCTCTCGCGGTGTTACGGAAACTGACCCTAGAGGAACATTAACAACAGGGAACGCTCCGGGGACTACAGCAAGTGGGGGTGCAGATGAAGTTCACGTTACATCTCCGGTACGGGGACCCGGTCCATTATTGACGAGCGGGGGTGAGGAAAACCTGCATAATCAGGAGAGAAATCTTCATGAACCGAGTGAGGTTCACGGTACGTCTCCAGTACGTGGGGCCGGCCCATTACTGACAAGTGGGGGTGAGGTAAACCTACATAATCAGGAGAGAAACCTCCATGTACAAGGTGGCCCACCGTCAGCGTCAATGGAAGATAATTATAATGCAGCTGCTGAGAAAGTGAGGGAGCACGCTGAGGGTGCTGGTATCCCTAATAACGTGGCAGGGCAGGTTGCAGCACAAAGATCTGCTAATTCTAATGTCATTAGAGAAAATGGCGGGAAAATCGATCAAAACGAAACCCCTGTTCAGGCATCCAGTGATATACTCAGAAATGAGCATCAAGGTGCAGTGAAAGGCCAACAGATTGGACGCACTGAAGAAGATATTAGGCAGACTAAACCAGGTTTTGATCACGCAGAAACTAAGAATTTTGAGCAGAAGCTCAAAGAGCTTCGGGAACAGCAGAGAAAAGCCTCGTGATATATTTAAGGAAGAACAGAGATGGGAAACCTAACTGCAGCACAAATAGAAGCAGATGTTAACTTTCTAATAAACGGCTTAGATGCTGGGCGTCGACAAATTCCATCAGCAATGGAATTGATGAAAAGGAGTGCTGCGATTCCTTTTTTTTCTGTTTTATTGAGTATATTGAGCACTGTAATTTTCTATGCCTCTTTTGATAAAGATGACGCTTCAATTAATGGATTCGTAAATTTTCTTATATCAGAAGGCTGGTACTTATTGGCAATAACTGCAGCAGTAGGTCTGTTGGTTTTTTTAATGACGTATAATAACCAACTTACATATATGTCTTTGCCCCTAGAAGTTAGAAGCAATTCGTTGCTCGTAAGCCATCTTGCAAGAATTGTTCGCAAATCGATCATCACATTTTGCACTTTGATGATTATAAGTTGTTTGCTTTCTGGCTTATCTGCTTGGTTTGCCATAGCGGTACCTGTGCTGTTGTTATCACTTTTTTTTGTATCTAGCATATTAGTGTCATTTGAAATCAATCGTTTGGGTGCTGGTCTGGCCCTCGAAAAAATCAGCAAACTGATCAAAAAGATTTAAGTTAAATCCCCTGCTGCCGATAACCCTTCTGTCATTCTAACGGAAGGGTTTCACCCTCCAGATTTATATCTAAATAGCCAATATTTCGGGGCGCGCCTGCCCCATTTTTTGACAAGGAAACAGTAAATGAAAAACCGCAATTCTCTTGTGGCGGCTGTGGTCGTCTCATGTCTGGTACTTTCCGGTTGTAGCGCGATGGGCACTGCCATCAAAAAACGTAACCTCGATGTGAAAACACAGATGAGTCAGACCGTGTGGCTGGAGCCATCCAGCGAAAAAACGGTCTATATCCAGATCCGAAACACCTCTGACAAAGACATGAGCGACCTGCAAACGCTATTAGCACAGGATTTGCGTGCTAAAGGCTATAACGTCACGTCGTCACCGGACTCTGCATATTACTGGATCCAGGCCAACGTCCTGAAGGCCGAGAAAATGGACCTGCGTCAGGCGCAGGGGCTGCTCTCAACGGGCTATGAAGGTGCTGCTGCAGGTGCTGCACTGGGCGCTGGGATCACCGCATATAACAGCACATCCGGTGGGGCAATTCTGGGGGTAGGATTGGCCGCAGGTCTTGCCGGTATGGCGGCAGACGCGATGGTGGAAGACACCAACTACACAATGGTGACCGATCTGCAGATTTCGGAACGTAGCAAAGCGACCGTAACAACAGATAACGTCGCCGCGTTACGCCAGGGTAACTCGGGTGTGAAGGTGCAGACCAGCAGTGAAGAAGGCAATCGCATGAAATACCAGACGCGCGTTGTCTCTAATGCCAACAAGGTGAACCTCAAGTTCGAAGAGGCCAAACCGGTTCTGGAAGCCCAGCTGGCGAAATCCGTCGCCGGGATCATGAACTGACCTGAACGTTTTATCTCTGTTGTTTATTGTCCTGATGGCACACGCCCGTGTGCCATGTTCACCCACTCGTATGACGTCATAATTCAGCGCTCTGCCTGTTAACTCCCAGTGACCGTGCCTGTTTTTCCACCTGTGATATTCCGCTTCCTCGTCCAGACGCAAATCCCCGCGTCCGGACTGTGGCGAGCGTTGCCGTTAAACGCCCAACTGAAGGAATTGCTCATGCTATACAAAAGTGCCCGTGGCCTGATGACCTGGTTTACCCTGTTTTTTATCTGGAGCGCGTTTGTTCTCTGGTATCACGGCGTCGCCCTGTTGCAGTTCATCATGCACGACAGTAATTTTTACGCCTTCTCGCTGGCCTTACGTCAGACCCGCAGCGATATGCTGCCTGATGCTTTGCCGGTCGTACTGCTGATGATGTTGGTGTTGGCGGTGGGTGCATTTTTGTCGTCTGTCACGGTTGCCATGATAAACGCGGTGGCTTTCCTGTTCAGAACGGCCGGTGCACTGATCCAGGCACAGTTCAGTCAAACTCATGCACGCCGCAAAACATCGTCATTCCATTAATTTCTTTACTGCTTTTTCGTCCCTTTCATCCCCGTTTTTTCATTAACCATCCCGAACTGCCCATCAGGGCGGTTTAATCCTGCGCGTTCGCCGGAGCTGAACCATGAGTTTTACACCGAAATACCTCACGCAGGGGGGCCAGATGACGGCCTACCGGCTGCGTATGTTCGCCCAGGTCAACCAGTGGATATTTAACTGGCTGTTCCTGTTGTTTTTGTTATCCACCGGCGGCGTATTTTGGGCGGTCACCTCCGCCGATGTGCTGAATAACGGTTTCTGGTACTGGACCGGCAGGCTGTTTTCCAGTTTTGTGCCGCTGATGAACCCGAAAAGCCCGGCGACCTGGGATATCAGCTGGCACTGCAATAGCGGCATACAGTTGTGCACCACCAAACTGACGCTGGGACAGCTGCTGGCTGACCCCTGGATGCAGTCGATGGGCGGCCAGCTGGTGAACAACTTAAAACTGAGTGCCGCAGGCTGCGGCACGGTGTGTTTGCTGTTGTTCAGCGTGATTGCCTGGTATGTGGGCCGCATTGGCAAGAAGGAGAGTGAAGATACCTATATATCCGGCATGACGCTGACGGATGACGTGGACAGCGTAAACCGTCAGTTGAAAAAGGCCGGTCAGAAATCAGACCTGCAGATCGGCGGCCTGCATATGGTGAAGAACGCCGAGATCATGAACTACCTGATACACGGCACTATTGCAGTCGGTAAATCCACGCTTATCCGCTGGTTGCTCGACTTTATTCGTAAACGGGGGGACCGGGCGATTGTCTACGACTCCGGCGGCACTTTTATTGAAACGCATTTTGACGAACGTATCGACAAAATTCTCAACCCGCACGATAAGCGTTGCGAAAATTGGGTGTTGTGGCGGGAAGCGCGGGAGGTCGTGGACTACGAGAACCTGACGGCCTCGCTTATTCCGGTGGAGGGGGAGTCCGACCCGTTCTGGGTGTCCTCTTCACGCACCATTTTCAGCGATACGGCGATGCAGTTTGCCTCACATAGCGATCGCAGCATTGAGAAATTCCTGACAGCCCTGTTGTCCATCGATCTGAAAAGCCTGCGCGAATTCCTCAAAAACACGCCCTCCGCCAACCTGGTAGAGGAAAAAATTGAGAAAACGGCCATCTCGATCCGCTCGGTGGTGACCAACTACGCCAAAGCCTTGCGTTATCTTCAGGGACTTGATCAGGAAGGTAAACCCGAATTCAGCATCCGGGAGTGGATGACCGACGCGCAATACGACAAAAGCTGGCTGTTTATTTCAACAACGGCCCGTCATCGCAAGTCGGTTCGTCCGCTGATATCCATGTGGCTGTCGATGGCCACGATTTATCTGCAAAGCATGGGGGAAGATCCCGACCGAAGGGTGTGGTTTGTCGTCGATGAAAAGACCAGCCTGCAAAAAATCCCCGAGTTTGCCGAGACATTGGCTGAAGGGCGCAAATTTGGCGGTTGTTTTGTTATTGGCATTCAGAACATGCCACAGCTTATCAACGTGTACGGACGTGAGGTGGCCAAGTCTATTTTTGACCTGCTGAACACCCGTTTCTATGGCCGTTCGCCAAGCGCCGAAGTGGCGAAAATCGTAGAGGAAGAGCTGGGGCATCAGCGCCGCCGTGAGGCGCGGGAGCAGAACAGCTACGGTCTTGACCAAATCCGTGACGGGATTTCCATCAGCCGTGACAAGGTCAATGAGCCGGTGGTCGATTATGACCAGATCATGTCGATGCCAAACCTGCGTTTCTATGCCCGCCTGCCGGGGGAATACCCGGTCGTGAAACTGGATCTGAAGTACCGTCCGCAGAAGAAGTATCACAAGGCGCTGATTGAGCGCGATTTTAAGGACGTGCTCAGTCCCCAGCTGGAACAGGTCATCAGCAAGAACGAACAGGCGACGCGCAGGGCGGGCATTGTCTTCCCGACCGGCGACGAAATTCTGGAAGGGCAGTCAGCGACTGCAGAACCGGAGATTGTCACTCAATCCCCTCAATCCCCTCAACCCCAGACGCCGCCCCCGAAAGACAGCATTTCGTCACAAAGCCCCGTCCGGGAAAGCGTGCCCGTCACGGTTTCGCCGACGCCGCTCACCGTTGAAACACTGAAAACACCGGCAACACCGCCGGTGGCTGAAGACCCTGTCCAGCCCGGCACTGCCGTCTTCCCGGAACCTTCCAGCAACGTGCGTCCCTTTATGCCGCGAATGAGGAGGCCGGAAGCGGCGGGAAACCCCGGAGAGAGGGATGCCGTATCCAGAACGGCGGACAAACATCCGATTACGCCCGCACCGGTCAAATCTGAAGTGTCGGATCCCGCGCTCCCGCGTGCCGTCACTGCGGATTCGGCCGCCGTGCCACCTGTTAGCCCGGCTGTGGCCAAAGCCCCTGCGGTAGCGGTTAAGCAGGTCGTGCCTTCCGCCAGACTCAGCGCACTGGAGATGCTCGCGCAAAAAAGGCGCAAACCCGCGCCGACCGCTGACGGCACCGAAGACCAGGCGGCAACAGAGGCGCAGGGGGAAGCACCGGATCTGCAGATGGACGTGGAAGTGGATGAAAAAGGCGAGCTTGTTTTGCGCACGTTGGGCGCCCGGAAGGAGTCACCGGAAAGCCTGGATGAAGCCCAGGCGACGGAGTACGGCGCGGCAAACCGCGCGATGGCCGAGGAGGAACAGAACATTCTGCGACACCACGATGATTATGACGCGTACCAGCATATGGATGAACACCACGAACCCGGAGGTTTTGAACGATGATGACCGTTGCCTCCGTTGCGTCTGCTGCAGACGCGGCGGGCTATTACAGCAGCAAAGATAACTACTATTTTCTCGATGATCTGCAAAGCCAGTGGCTGGGGGAAGGTGCCCGTGAGCTGGGGCTGGAAGGGAACGTGGACCTTGAGGCGTTCACGAATATCCTGCACGGGCGGTTACCGAATGGCGTGGAGCTGGGAAAGGAGGTGTCAGGGAATCATGTACACCGGCCCGGACACGACTTCACCTTTTCTGCACCGAAAAGTGTCTCAATGCTTATCCTGGCCGGCGGCGATAAGCGCCTGCTGCAGGCCCATATTGAGTCGGTCAAAGAAACGCTGGCCATCATGGAGCAGACGATTTCCGCCCGTGACACGAAGGAAGGCATCACCTCGATCGTCCCCACCGGCAAGATGGTGGCGGCGCTCTTTACCCACGATACGTCACGCAATCTCGATCCGGCCATTCATACCCATGCGGTAGTTGCCAACGTGACCGAGCTGGACGGGAAGTGGAAGGCGCTGGCCACCGATGCCATTTACGGTGCCGGGTTTATTGAGACGATGTACCGCCATCAGGTCAGCTTCGGCAAAATCTACCGCAACAGCCTGAAGGCGAAAACCGAGGCGATGGGTTACGAGACAGAACTCACCGGCGGCAAGCATGAACTTTGGGAAATCAAAGGGTTTCCGGAGGCTGTGCTGGAGGAGTTTTCGTCCCGCCACCGTGAAATCGCCGCCCAGGTCGGGGAAGAGGCGTCTCTGAAAAGCCGCGACGTCGCGGCGTTAGACACCCGGCAGAAAAAGGTCGATATCAGCCGTTACGGACTCGATGAAGCCGATGCGCAGGGCACACGCCCGCCCGCTGCTCCGTCACTGACGCCGGCTGACACTGCCAGCGTGCCATCATCGTCCCCTGCGCGCGTGGATTTACCGTCAGAACCGTCACACGAGGTGGGGAAATCGGGTATAGCCTCTGCCCGCACGCCTGATGAGATGGCCAGTCCGGCTGAAGCCGTCACCGAGTCATCACTGTCCCGTGAACGCGTGGATTTCCCGTCAGAACCTGCAATTGAGGTGGGCGGAGAGGGGAATGCCTCTGTCCACACGACCGCTGAGGCCGTCAGTCAGCCCGAACCCGGACAGGTATCGCCGGAAAAAAGTACGGGTGCAAAGGACGCACCGGCGGAACCACCCATCGCCAAACCAGAGACGCAGGCCGGGCGCAACCGCCTGCAGGCCCGGTGGGATCAGCAGATGGCCGATTTGAATTTCAACATACAAGACGTGATGGATGCCGCGCAAACGTGGGCCGTGACGCCTGAACAGGCGGAAGAACGCCCGATGCCGCCAAGCGTCATGCAGGCGGTGCGTACTGCGATTTCGGTGCTCAGTGACACCCGCACCCGCTTTACCTACGGTGACCTGCTGATGACGGCGCATGAGGCGGGGGAAGGGCAACAGTCCATTCCTAATCTCCGCAAGGCGATCGACCGGGCCATCGGAGAAAACCTGCTGGCCCCGCTGGACGGGGACAAAGGGGTATTTACCTCGCATATTCATCTGCTGGATGAACTGTCGGTGCAGGCCCTGGCGGGCGATATCGTGAAGGAAGGGAAAGTGGTCAGTTTCCGGCAAACCGACATCGACACGCCTGAACGGCTTAAAGCGGTGGAGTTTGCGCCGGTGGCCATCCTGAACGCACCGGCGTCGATTGGCCGTTTGCGCGAGGTGACGGAAGAACTGGTGACAATGTCACGTGAACATGGCCGCGAAGTGAAAATATTGGCCAGTTCCGCCGAACGCGGCCTGAGCTTCGGCAAATCTCCGCTTCTCAAAGACGACATCCTCTATCGCAGCCGCATTTTGGATAAGGGGTTCAGTCTCTCACAGCACAGCACACTCATCGTGGAAAGTGCGGAGCGCCTCGGACTCAAGGAGATGCTGGTCCTGAGCGGCGAAGCGAAGGAGAAAAGCGCCCAGCTTATTTTCCTGGACAGCGCCGGGCGGCAGTCCAACGCCAACGCCCTGTCGGTGTTGACATCCGCTGGCGTGCCCCGTCACGGCCTGACTGAACCCGTTGCGGGGCTGGAAGCGCGGGTGATCAGTATCGGCGATAAGCGCGACCGTTACCGGGCACTGGCCGAACGCTATGCTGATCTGAGTTCACCGGACACCCCCGTCACCGCAGTGGTCACCGGCGCCCGCGAGCAGCAGCACCTGACCGGCATTATCCGTGACGCCTTGCAAAACGCCGGCAAGCTTGAACGGGACGGCGTGACCGTCGAAGCCCGCACGCCGGTCTATGCCAGCGTGAAGGAGCGGCTGCTCCCGGCCACGTACCGGGCGGGGATGGTGCTGGAAGACCGGTCAGACAAAAATGAGACCCGCCACTACACCCTTGACCGGGTGCATGAGGAGACGCGCATGTTGTCACTTATCGACAGCGACGGCGTTCTGAGCCGCGTAAAACTGAGCGACTTGACCGGCGACTGGCGGCTGTTTACCCGTGAACAGCTGCACGTTGCGCAGGGAGAACAGCTGTTTGCCCTGGCCGCTGATAAAGCCAATGGGCTGAAAGCCCGCGACCGGCTGACGGTCACTGCCGTCAGTGAGGGAAAATTAACGGTGCAGCGCGATGGACAGAAAAAGCCGCTGCAGGTTGCGACCGACCGGCCGCTGTATCTGACGCATGGCTACGTCAGCGCACCGGGGAGCCGGGACAATGAGCACGGTATCGTGCTGGCCAGCCTCAACGCGCGTGACCTGTCCGGCAACATCATGAACGCCCTGGCCCAGTCGGGCCATGAGGCGGAAATCTTTACCGGGGAAGCACAAAACAAGGCGGAGGAGAAACTCGGCCGGATGCGCACCACCCGTTCACCGCTGGCGTTAGTCCGCCAGGCCAGTGGCAAGGAAGACGCCGGGGAAGCGCTGGCCGCGTTAAACGCGGGATTACTCACGGATGCGCAAAAAGCCGTGTCGCGGGCGATTGCCCAGATGAAGGAGGTCGCTTTCTCAGAGGTGAAGCTGCTGGAGCAGGCGGGCACGTTCTTCAATAATCTGGGGGCGTTACAGGGCGAAGTGGCCCGGCAGGTTAAAGAGGGGGACCTCATCCCGGTGAAAGTCGGCGGCGGAGGGGGATTTGTGGGGCGGGCGACCTGGGAGATGGAAAAGGCCATCATCCGGGAAATTGATACGGGTAAAAACACCCAGACACCGCTGATGGCCACGATTGACCCGGTCTTGCTCAATGGGCTGACCGCCGGGCAGAAGGCCGCCACGACGCTTATCCTGCAAAGTCCCGATCGCTTTACCGCCGTACAGGGCTATGCCGGCGTCGGGAAAACCACCCAGTTTCAGGCGGTGAAAGCCGCGATTGAAACCCTGCCGGAAAGTGAACGGCCGCTTGTGATTGGTCTGGCACCAACGCACCGCGCGGTAAAGGAAATGCGTGATGTTGGCATCGAGGCGCAGACCCTTAAATCCTTCGTGGTGGACTGGCAACAGCGCACGGCGGCGGGTGAAGACGTGCGTTATGCCAGGACGCTTTTTCTGATTGATGAGTCCTCGATGTTGGGGAATCAGGACACCGCTGCCGCCTATCAGGCGATATCGCGCGGGGAAGGGCGTGCCGTGCCGGTGGGCGATACCGGTCAGCTGCAGTCGCCGGAAAGCGGGGCACCGTTCACGCTGATGCAGGAGCGCAGTACCATCGACGTGGCCGTGATGAACGAAATCGTTCGCCAGCGTAATCATGACCTGAAGTCTGCCGTTTACAGCGTCATTGAGAACAAAGCCGGTGCTGCCCTCGAGAAAATGGAGAGAGTGTCGCCGAAGACGGTGCCCCGGCTGAGGTCCTGGGAAGCCCCTGGCTACTCGGTGGTCGAAACCGAATCACCGTGGACACGTATTACGGTGGACTACATGAGCCGGACACCGGATGCCCGTGAGCGCACCATGATTGTGGTGCAGCTGCATGAGGACCGGCAGAAGATCAATAAATACATTCACCAGGCCATGTTAAAAGAAGGGTCGTTGGGGGAGAAGGCGGTGACCGTCCCTATACTGGATCGCATTACCGGTGGTCGTCATGATTTTAACCGCATTAATGACTGGAAGGCGGGGCAGGTGGTGCTTACCAACGAGCGATATCTGAGCGTGACCGGCGTCGATTTGGGAACAGAGCGCGTCTTTTTGCGCGATGAAAATGACCGCATGCACTATTACTCCCCGAAAGAGTTAAATGCCACCGAAATTGAGGTGTTTGAACGGCGTGAGATTGAGCTACGGGAAGGTGACAGCGTGCGCATGAGCAAAACGCAGAAGCAGGCTGGCCATGATGCCCATGAACAATATCGGGTAGAAAAGCTGCGGGACAACGGCGAGGTGGTGCTTAAAAACGCCGGCGGCGAAAAGGTCATTACACCGGGCATGACGCTGGCAGACCAGCACATCGATTATGCCTGGGCGGTGACCGGCTACGGCGCACAGGGGGCCAGTACGGACTATGTGATAGCGCTGGAGGGGACGGAAGGTGCACGTAAGCGAATGAGCGGCATGCGGGCCTTTTACATTAACGCCTCCCGTGCCCGCGAACATGTACAGATTTACACGGACGGCTTGCGGGACTGGATGGCTACGCTGCGGCAAAAGGATAACGGTCCGCAGACCGCGCATGACGCCCTGAAGCCGGAATCAGAGCGGGCACAGGCCCGGAGCATCTGGGCGATGGGGCAGCCGGTGGGCAAAACGGCAATCGGGCGAACCTACCTGCGGGAACAGGGCTTAAAAGATAACCCCGTGACGGCGCGGATTATTCCGCCGACCAGGAAATATCCGATGCCGCACCTGGCCTTGCCCGTCTTTGATGGCAATGGCAAAACGGCGGGTCTGACGATGTTTCCCCTTCAGTCAGACACCGGCCAGATACAGACCGGGCCGGTACGCCAGCTGACGACCGAGGGCGCCCAGGCGGCGGTGGTGCAAAAAAGCCGCAACGGTGACACGATTGTGGTCAGCGATATGACGCAGGCACTGACGGCGGCGCGAGGCAACCCAGCGGCAGGCGTATTGCTGCTCACCGGCCGGCAGATGCCGTCCGCGCAGCTGCTGAAAGTGGCGGGCGGGGTGACTGACCGGACTGTCAGGCCGGATGCCACGTTGCTCAGGCTGGTCCAGTCTGAGCTGCAGGAGATCCTGCGGCATCTGCCGGCAGAAGAAAGGCCGGCGGATGAGTCTGCCCTGCTTCGCCAGGCACTCCGGGCTATTGAAGAGACGCGACATCCCCTGTCTGAAATTCAGCTTCCAGAGACTAAAGGGCAGGATGTGCCAGCTTTGTCAGCACAATTGGTTGAGCGTGTAGTTCAAAACATGCAGCAGGAAATACCGGTGCTACCGGGTGAGAAACTGCCGGACTACGCCGCGCTTATCCGTCAGGCGTCTGGCCTGCTTGCCCAAAATGAAGCCCTGCAGGACAACAACGGTGCCATTCGGGCCGTGCTGGCCACCCTTGCCGGGGCGGGTCAGTTTGCCAGTGCAGTATTGCCGGCTGAAAACGCACAGGGAAGCATGGTGTCAGCAGAAACACTCCGCTACGTGCAGGCCGAGCAGGATAAAACGCACGGCACCGCTAAAAACCCACAAAATGACCTGTCAGAGCGGGCGCTGGCCAGCGCAGCGCGTGAACTGGAAAAACAGGGGCAACTAACGTTACCGCCCGAAAGCCGCGGTCGGGAACCGGAGCGGGAAGAAATTACCCACGAAACTGTTCGAAATATTCAGAAAGAACGTTAATCCGCACCGTTTACATACCGTCAACGGGCACCTATTTCTTTACCGGCAACTCCGGTATTCCTCTTCAGAGACATCATCATGACAAACCGTTTTAAGTCGGCGGCGCTTTCGCTCGCCCTGAGTTTTACCTTCGCCTCCATCCACACAGCCTTCGCAGAACCGGTAGATTTCACACCGGCACAGCAAACCCGTATCGGCGAGATTGCCGCCGACTACCTGGTGGCCCATCCGCAGGTGCTCATCGAGGTGAGCAAAAAGCTGCAGGCACAGCAGGCAGCCATCAAGGCACAGCTGATGGCGGAGTCTGCTCTGAAGGGGCACCGGCTACTGATGCAACTTGACGGCGTACCGGTGAAAGGTCCGCAAAATTCGAAAGTGATTGTGACGGAGTTTTTTGATTACGAATGTATCGCCTGCAGCATGATGGCCCCGGTAATGGAGCAGGTCATGGCCAGCAACCCGGATGTGCGGTTTGCTTTTCGCGACTGGACGATTTTTGCCGGGCATTACCCCGAGTCTACGCAGGCGTCACGCCGGGGTCTGGCAATCTGGAAACAGAAGGGGGCTGATGCCTATATGGCGTACCACAACGGGATTTACGGCACCGGCCATAACGAAGGAAAACTGACGTCAGACGATATTGAAAAAGTGGCCACGGCAGCGGGCGCAGGAGAAGAAGACGTCGCGAACCGCACAGCGGCAGATGCCCTGATCGCGGGTAACAGTGCGCTGGCAGAGCTATTGGGATTAACCGGGACGCCGGGGATCATCGTGATGCCGGCAGAGAACGCGACCGCTGACAACACGACCGTCATTCCGGGCGTCGTGTCCGCTCAGGTGATGCAGCAGGCCATCGATAATGCGATGAAATAAGGTTAAGTCGTGCAGGCCACCAGGTATGAGGTGGCTTTGCGCGGTGTCAGGAGAAAAACGATGAAGGGTGAAAAAGCACTGTCGATCCACTTTTTTGACCTGCATGGCTTTGTGTTCAGCGATGATGATATCGAGCATCAGCGGGTGTGTTTCAGAACGCATCCGGGATTGCACCATGAGGCACTGAAGGTGGCCATTACCTGTCTGACCAAGTGCGTGCCGGAAAACCTGACCTGGGACGCGTCTTATGGCGAAGGTTCCTTTTGCCTGCTGACCGCCAGCGTGTCATCAGGGATATATGCATTGCCCTACCGTGAGGAAATAGACTGATGAAGAACAACAGATTGCGGATGGCCTTACTGGCCATGTTATTGAATATGGGCGTTTGCACCGCCAGCGCGGCCCCGTCGGTACAGGTGGGATTCTCACCGGAAGGCAGCGCGCAGCAGCTGGTACTGCAAACGGTGAATGATGCCCGGCAAAGCATTCGCCTGATGGGGTACTCGTTTACCTCGCCCGACATTGCCGGGGCCCTGGTCGAAGCAAAGAAACGGGGCGTCGACGTCCAGGTGGTACTGGATGAAGGCGGCAATCGCGGGAAAGCCAGTGTGGCCGCGATGAATTTATTGGTGAATGCGGGGATCCCGGTGCGCACCGTCAGTCAGTTTAAAATCATGCATGACAAGGTGATTATCGTTGATGGCCAGACGGTCGAAACCGGATCATATAACTATACCCTGTCTGCCGCGCGGTCGAATTCAGAGAACGCTCTGGTACTGCACGATGTGCCTGACCTGGCACAAACCTACCTGACCCACTGGCAGTCGCGCTGGGCGTTAGGGAAAGACTGGGTGTCATCGTACTGACAGAGAGCCTCCGGCGTTCTGAATGGCGAATGTTACCTCTTTCGCATTTTCGTCTTATCCCGCGCCAACGGGAGTGAAAATGCTTTTTATGCTGCTGATTTAATGAATCTATAGTAGGCTTTCCCAAACGATATATTCAGATCCTTGGGGAGGCAAAATGTCACCATCCACAAAAGTAGCTCCTTCCTCAGCGAAACCAAAACGTGCTTACAGAAAAGGCCAACCTTTGTCGGGAACAGAACGACAACTCGCTTCAATTTCTCGGAAACGGTTAAGCCAAAAAGAAATTAAGGTCTTTGTGGATCCTGAGATAAAGTCGATGTTGATGGGAATGTGCAAAGATGAAGGTGCTACGCAAGCCGAAGTCCTTCAGCGACTAATAAAGAATGAAGCTGAACGAACCAGATAAGGGCGTGGGTTGACATTCTTGCATGTAACCACCGGTAGTGCTAGATTGCTGATCAGTTAGAGAATTTATGGTTGGCCACGCCGCAAGGTGGCAGGGAATGGGTGCTGTGTAGAAGATTTTACAGGCCCAGAAAAGCAAAAACCCCGAATATCTTCTCATTTCTTGGCGGGAACGAAAGATAGTCGGGGCTCACTAAAACTGTATAGAGTTGTTGCTCTATGCAGGGAGTATAGATTTATGCCTTTTAAAGGTCAACTCCTCCGGCGCAACATAAGCGTTGGGAGCCGTGTCTGAACAACTGTTTCCGTTTTCACCGGTAGCAAACAGTGTTTCTGCCAGTGTTTATCGTCCTTCGCGCCGGGGTGAAGCTAACCGTCTGCGCAAAGGGCAGTCGAAGACGCACCGCAACAACCAGCCGGTCTACACGGGCAAAACGCCGCGCGGCATGGCTGCAAAAGTGGTGGCCTGCTTCCGTCAGCATGACTGGCGTCGAAATGCCGATCTGATCGCGCTTCGCCGTACTGGTTACACGCCGTACTCCCGTGCGTCTGACCCCTCCTTTACTCCTAAACCTATGCGCATTACCCCACGCTCTGAGAGCCGTGAGGCGCTGACTTCTCTGTCTTTGGTTCTGGCCGCAAATTGTGACTACAGCCCGGACAGCGATTATCTTTTCGAAATGATGCTGCCGGTGGAAGAGATTGCCCGCCGCATGAATGCGCTGCACGTTTATGAGAACGGTCGTAAAGCCTATGACGTGTTGTTGCATGCCTTGCGGGTGATGGAGCAACTGGACTACGTGGTAATACACCGTGACCGCGACGCCGATTCTGGCCAGAACAAGCCCATGCGAATTTTTCTCACCGACAAATGCTTCACTTCACGCGGCATCGCCGTTGAAAGCATCCGGGAGTGGTTGCATAAATATCGCCAGTGGGCGGTAGCCAGCGGACTGGCGGAGTCAATGCAGCAGAAATATCAGCGTCACCTGCTCAAAATGGCGCGTCTGGGTATCAGTATTGACCGCCACCATTCACTTAAAAACCGTTTGAGACAGATAAAACGCTGGGTTGTCAGCCCGGAGCTGCGCGATGAAAAAGCGCGAACTGAGGCAGATATTGGCGCCGTTCTTGACGAACAGGCGCGTAAAGTGCGGCAGCTGCGTCCAAAAAATAGCACGGCCAAGCATGAGAACGCGTGGCGGCGATTTACGGCTAGTGGTCTGCTCACCACGGTTGCGCAGATGTCGCTGGAAAGTGCCCTTAAAGCCGAGTTCCCGACGCTGCTGGCCACGGATGCTGAGACGTTTTATCAGCGGCTCCTGGAGCGCGCCGGCGTTCCACTGTCTTAACCACATTCCTCTCTAAACCTTTCCCCTTTCTGCGATTCTCGCGGGCCTTATGCTGGCATTTTTCCGTTCGCGGATGCCTGGCAGGCTTCCCCACGTCTGTTATCCGTCAAAATGTGCACCGGCGACGGTCGGGGCATTCTCACCCGGCAGCGCTGGCCAACGTCTGATTAAGAAATAATCGTTTAAATTCGAAGAGATAATTCTCCCGGTCGAGGCATCCCATTAACTTCGAAAACCCCTCTTCAGATGTGATTAATTTCGAACGTTACTTCTGAACAAAACAAGCTTTCTAAAGAAAGAGTACTCCTGAGCCAGCCTACGGCCCGGCATCTGGAGTAGCTCCCTTCGCTATGCTCAGGGCAACCACACCTGAACAACGGCATCATTTGCCAGGGCAAAAGAAGAAGTAGCTCCCCGGACAAGCCGGGGCATACCACCGTTGATATTAGTTACAACATTCACCAAATCTCACCCACATCAACCCCCAGCACAGAGCGCAAACGCAACCCCTCCGCCCACCTGAAAAGCCGCCCCGCCCCGGGCCAACGGCCCGGAACAGAGTGGCTTTAAAAGTGAATGTTGTAACTATTAAAAATGTGTCGCTTTGAGAGGTGTGGCTTTAGCTCTGAAGTACACGCTCGTAAGCGCCAAAGGCGCTAACGCGGAGATACGCCCTGGCTTCGCCAGGGCCACTCCGTCAGCGTACATTAGCGTATCAAAGCTGTGAGCGGGAATGGTCTAGCAGGGCGAGGGATTAGCATCGGTAAAATCTACCAAACCTGGGCGGCTGCGCCGCGTCTCCGGCGACCCTTGGCGTAAGAGTCACAAGTAACAATTGCTGTCACCTTCATGCGCTTACGCGCATAAAAAGATAAAGCCTAGCCAGAGATTGTCGATAGTGAACTGTTGAGGTTCTTTGAGAACCGGAAGTGTTCGTATGAAATGTTTACTCATATCAATAATTTATTTAAATCATTACCATCGGTAAAATAAGGAAATAAAATGAAGAGTACAAAGAAACTGGAAATCACAACCAATAAAATATTTGAAATTATTAAAAATTTTTATAGTAAAAATTTCCCTTACCCTGTCGCATTCAGCGCAATAGACGCTATCAATCTTTCATTCTCCGACGGTACATATGGTCGCGCCGTTAATGGGCGTTTAGAAATAAAGGAAGCAAATGAGCCGGTTTTCATTGGCATGCATAACTTATACACCCCTGTATTTAAAGATGAAAATGTATGTATTAGCCTTGTTGAGGATGTTAGAACTTTACATTCCTGGTTGGAACAATATGGATATATTAAAGGCGATGTAGCTACAGAAAAATTCACTCTGACTAAAGATCTTCATTTTTAGATTAAAAAAAGCGTCACGAAACCAGTAGAGACAAAATTGCCGCCAGGATAGGCGGCTTCACGAATGTCGTTCATCGACTAAGGTTATGGGGTTCTTTGCAGGAACCGCCGAAATCTCCGGCGAAACGAATTAATTGATTAGCAGCCAGTTCTTGCACCGTATTGACCAGGTGAGCCATAGAAGGGGTTTGAAGTCCAGTGATGTAAAAAACACGCTAACGGGTATCAGAGATCGATTTTGATACGATCAAGTATTCAAACGACAAAAAACGATATTTATAAACGATTTTTAGCCTAAATAAGAAGCCCAATAAGTATTTATATTTCAAACTGTTATTCCCTTAACGTGGTTTTTCGCACGATTGGCCTAGAATCCCATTAAATGTTATTCTGGTCAACGCTTTCTGGTAGATTCTTGGGGGAACTAACAAAGTCCTCAGCAATATGCAAAGCTGATATATGCCGTTCATGTACAAACTCTGACTCACAGGGACATTCATTTTCATTGTACTCGCGAACCCAAAGCCCATCCGAGCCTTTGCGATAGTACCAACCGCTGCTTACTCCAACTCGCGTCATATCAAGACCAGGATGATCGACCCCCAACTCACAGAGTTCATATAAGTCCTTTCCCCTTGGAATAATGCCAATTCCCTTTTGATAAACAGTAAGGTTTCCAGTACTTGCATGTTGAATCAAATCGTCAATCTCAAAAAACACTGATCCATATTTATCAACAAGATTTTCAATGTGAGGAAATTTTAGAGGCATGCTTTTTGGTGCAGTTCCAAATAAAATTGTGTCCGGAGCGGAAATAATGGTACCTCCTACTGTGTCCCCTGCAATTTCGCTAAATTTATCAGATATCTTATCCCCACAGTAAAATGCTGTGTGAGGCCAAAATATTTTAACGAAACTATCGTGATACTCCGGAACATCTAAGGACCGACGAAATACTTTAAATTCGCATTTATTATCCGGGTATTTTATCTGTCTCCACGGCAACCCCAATAATGCTTTTAGTATTGGGTCATCTTTAACCGAAGGGAACAAATCTTCAGTGCTCGATAATTGATTTTTTGCCGCGTAATCACGCAAAAGAGAACGATCCACGGTTATGTGAGCTACAAAACAATCATCTGGAAGCGGGCCGCTTTGCAAAGGTCCAACCATCCATGCAGATTGAGCAATAGTGCGGGGCCGAAAGCCGGTTATTGAAAGGTCTGCTAAGTCAACTAACCCGACTTTACGACACGCCGTTCTGTCCAGAATAAACAGATGCCCCAAACCCTCGCTGAAAATGTATTCGGCTTTTTGTTTAACGAGGAATACCGACCTTTCCTGGTAGTCTTCACTTATTTCAAAATAAGGTTCTAGAAGTGAGAAGCTGTGGCTAGCAAACCATGCACTTACAGCAGCGTTAGAGGAGCAATCAACAAAGAATGATCTCCAACCGTAGTGTTGTAAAAGTGCCTGTTGATACTCGAAAGAATCGGTTCGCCCATTCACAAAGACGTCGAGGACATTCTTTGCATACTGACTCCATTTGAGCATTTTGCTAGGTATACAAACATTCCGTTCAAAGGATGTTATGACTGATGGCTTACCAGGTAAGCCATAGTAAGAAGTCTGGCCACGAAAGAGAACATCGTCTCCGTATTTTGCAATTTGTGTTTCGAGTTCTTCTAACGTATTCACTTTAAACTCTTCCAAATTGATACTTCCTCACCAAAAATTATTATTTTCTTAATATCACATTAGCATCCATTGAGTATTTTGGGTCTAATGAAAACCACAATTTAATGCCGATTTTTGTGCAAAAATGCACATGAGAGAAGTCAGTGAAGCAACACACCAACCAATGTGTGGGGCGAACGGGAGCGCCTGGCCATCCGGGGCAAGGATGGCAGGTCGATTGTGTAGGGGTCAGCTTGGATATCGGAAACTATTGTACTTTCCCCAAACTGATCCCTAGTAGTTCGGCCAGAGAGAAAGTCAACCTGGTATGGCTGTGTTGCAGAATAAGGAAGAGCCGCCTCAACGCAGCCGTTTCACTACAATAAGGGGTCAGTTTGGAGTGACCTGCTCCCAGTTGATTAGTACACCCCGATGTTAGTAATGTCTTCATAAGCCACATGAGGACATCCCCATGAAGAAGCATTTTTCCGACCAACAGATCATCAGTATTCTCCGCGAGGCTGAAGCCGGGGTATCCGCCCGTGAACTCTGCCGCAAGCACGCCATTTCCGATGCCACGTTTTACACCTGGCGTAAGAAGTATGGCGGTATTGAGGTGCCTGAGGTTAAGCGCCTGAAGTCGCTTGAGGAAGAGAACGCCAGACTCAAGAAGCTGCTTGCCGAAGCCATGCTTGATAAAGAGGCGCTTCAGGTGGCTCTTGGGCGAAAGTACTGACGACAGACCAGAAGCGGGAAGCCGTGATGTTGATATGTGATGCGACCGGTCTGTCGCAACGTCGTGCCTGCAGGCTCACAGGTTTATCTCTGTCGACCTGCCGCTATGAGGCTCAGCGCCAAGCTGCAGATGCGCATTTATCAGGGCGCATCACTGAGCTGGCACTGGAGCGCAGGCGTTTTGGCTACCGTCGCATCTGGCAGTTGCTGCGCCGTGAAGGGCTTCATGTTAATCATAAGCGCGTGTACAGGCTTTATCACCTCAGTGGCCTGGGCGTAAAACGCAGAAGACGTCGTAAAGGGCTGGCAACAGAACGTCTGCCGCTGCTCCGTCCGGCGGCACCCAATCTGACCTGGTCGATGGATTTCGTCATGGACGCATTCGCCACCGGTCGCAGGATCAAGTGCCTGACCTGCGTAGACGACTTCACGAAGGAATGCCTGACGGCCACTGTTGCCTTTGGGATTTCAGGCGTGCAGGTCACGCGTATTCTGGACAGCATTGCGCTGTTTCGCGGCTATCCGGCGACGATAAGAACGGATCAGGACCCGGAATTTACCTGCCGCGCCCTCGATCAATGGGCCTTTGAGCATGGCGTGGAGCTGCGACTTATCCAGCCCGGCAAGCCGACACAGAACGGATTTATTGAGAGTTTTAACGGACGCTTTCGCGATGAATGCCTGAATGAACACTGGTTCAGTGACGTCAGTCATGCCAGGAAAACCATCAGTGAATGCCGTCAGGATTATAATGAGTGCCGCCCGCACTCCGCGCTGAATTATCAGGCGCCGTCTGAATTTGCGGCGGCCTGGAGAAAGGGTAATTCTGATAGTGAAGGATCCGACATTACTAAGTGAGCGTTGTATCTAATCCTGGGGGCAGGTCACACATAACAGGCTTACCGTACAATAATTCTCTATATCCAAACTGACCCCTACCAGGCCTGAATGGCCGACTCATCAAGCCAGAATGTCAGTGAGCCCCGATTGACGATGGCTTTGTTGTATACGTTCCAGTTGGTGATTTTGAACTTTTGTTTTGCCACGGGATACCGCTATAGGATCGAGAATGTGGTGATCTGATCCTGATTACGGCCAAAAGTTCGATTTATTCAACAAAGCCGAGCATCTCTTATACTGCATTACGAAGATAGATAAGAGTTCCATAGAAGAGGAAAGTCTGTACTGGGATTTTTTGGGAAGAAAGAACATGCAGTTGAATGATTTTGATTTAACATAATGATGATCATACTAATTTAACTCATTGTTTTAAAGCAATTTATTGTTAGAAAATTGCGTTATCTTATCAATTTAAGTTTTATGCTTTGGCATCAATTATGGTTGATCAGCAACTCTGTCGCCAGGTGTGACGCACTCAGTTCAGCCTGCCTCAGGGCAAAGATAATCTGCTCTTCGGTGAATCGTGACTTTTTCATCGGCACATCCTCCGTTCAGGGAAGTCATTATCATGCCGGAATTCTGTTTCTGAATGGAGCAGGATTTTGGGTCAGGGTCAGGAAGTACTGATGACAGACCAGAAGCATGATAAGTTGTAAATATGATAAATTAATACTAATTGAACGAAGGGTCATTGTGAAACTTCAAGGAGATATGCATGCTTATAAAAAAAATACAGGTCGAGGGTGGTTTTTTACAAGGAGTTGAAGCAGATTTCACTCCAGGTTTGAATGCTGTTATTGGTTCCAGGGGAACAGGGAAATCCTCACTGGTAGAGTTGATTCGATACTGCTTAGGTATAAAACGTTACATTAAAACAAATCAAACTGGAAATGATACTCAGGCTGTACAGATTCTTGAGGATGGTATTGTAACTCTAGTTATAGAGGATAATGGAAATCAGTACGAATTAGTCAGTACAGCATCACGAGTCGCTGAGAAACCTTTGATCACATCAAGATGGCCATTAATTTTCTCTCAGACTGATATCGAAAGTATAGGGTTAGACCCACAAAGTAGGGTGAAACTAATCGATGGGTTCATCAAGGATCGAGACTTATACATTAGTAAGAAAAATAAACTTAAAGACGCTATTAGTATTTCTTGTGAAAAATTGCGAAAGCTTCAGATTGAAGTTGATTCTGAGCAAGAGAATAGTAAAAAAGAAAAGTTATTATTAGACGAGATTACTAAATTACAGTCTATGCAGTCTGGATACAAAAATCTTAACAATCAATTCATCTTAAATAACGATAAATTGAACAGGATGAACAATGAAATATCTTTATATCATGTTGATGAGGAAAGATTGAAAAATGTAAGCGAAGAACTTACTAGTTTAAAGAAACTGCAAGATGAACAGTACTCCATCATTACTGAACTCAATGAAAAACCAACACCTAGATTTTTAGATAAAGCCCTTGCAATGTTTAAAGATAACATTTCTGAAAATATGCTAATGGCCTCGAATACAATCACCCAATTCAAGCAAGTAATTGATGAAACTAGGTCGAACATAATTGAAGCTATTAATAGACTTAATGAGGAATCATTCAGGGTTAGGAGTGAAATAGAAACATTTGTAGCTGGGTCTGGAGATATAAATAGAAAAATAATGAACATAATGACTAGCTTGTCATTAGTACAAGAAGAGCTTAAAAACTCTTCAAAAAGTAAAGAGCGTTTTAATGAGGAAAAAACAAATCTGATAAAAACAGTTGAAGATTTAATCGCTATTGATGAAGGAGTATTTAAGAGGAGAATTGAAATAGTAGATTATCTCAATGACAAGTTGAATAAATCCATAAAAATAAAAGGATTGCACGCAAATAATACGTTTTTATATGCTGATGCCTTCGAACACACTTTCAGGAACTCATCTTCCAACCTAAAATACAAAGATATTTTGGATGATCTAGCATCATCAGTTTCAAAACCGGAACTATTGAATATAGTTTTCAATCAAGACATAGATTCAATTAGCCTTTTTTTAGGAACTTCAAAACAAAGATCACTATCTATAATTTCAGCATTGACCTTTGATTCAATAGCAAAAATACTAATGGCAGATGTCGAAGATACTTTCGAGTTCTTTTTATTAGATAATGGAATTTATAAACCATTTACAAATTTATCGGTTGGGCAAAGATGCACTGTGATATTGCCGATAATATTACAGAATGATAATCAGGTTGTTATACTGGACCAACCAGAAGATCATATAGATAATGCTTTTATAGCAGAAACTTTAATACCATCGATACTGGAATGTGCAAGAACAGGTCAGCTTATTATTATAACTCATAACGCTAACATACCAGTGTTAGGTGCCGCAAATAATATAATTCATTTGGAGTCTGATGGTAAAAGAGGGTATATAAAAGATTCCGGTGAACTTAACAATAAAACTATCATCAGTACTATATCTAGAATTATGGAGGGGGGGCAGCAAGCCTTCAATACAAGAGCAGGGTTTTATTCTAATGAAAAATGATGAAATATTAAATATGTTAAATTCTGTATCACCTAAGCAGCGATATGATGTGGCTAAGTATTTAGCGGGAAATCAATTACCATTGCTAGAAATAAATCTGAGAACTGCTTATGAAAAAGAAACAGTAGGCTACATAAAAAAAACTTTAGATTTAGCAATTTCAAGACTACAGCAGAGCACAGTAAAGAATGAAGTAAATGATGATGAGGTTCCACAAAACCATCAAGTGTCCTACCAAAATGGTATGAATGAAATGGCAAGTATGTTCCTTCACGAATTAGAATCTGTAGTAGGTAGGATTGCATATACTGCAAAAAATGAAATAAAGCCATACGATATATCAGAAACAAAAAAACACATAGAAATGTTAAGGTCAGTCATAGAGGCAATAACTCAAATAAAAGAGGCAAGTAAATCTAAAAATACTGAAGAAGTTAATATTCATGAGTTTATTAATAACTTAATTCACTCGGCATACCCTAATAACCTATCAGAAATAAGACTCTCTGGTAATTTTGGAATAAATTGCATATGTGATAAAAACTTACTTAAACTCGCTATAACTAATGGTATAAGGAACGCCATTGAGTCATGCTTAGAATTTGATAAGGAAACTGAAATAAGTATTTGGTGGGGTGAAACCAATGTAGATTGGTTTATTTCAATAATGGATAATGGCATAGGTATCACCCTGCCAGTTGAGCAGTTGATGAAAAAAAAAGTGACCACTAAGAATAATCATCTTGGATATGGACTTTTGATCATTACAAAGGCGATGGAAAGACTAGATGGTCACTGGACTTTAGAGAATGATGCAGCAGAAGGTGCTAATTTAACATTAAGGTGGAATAAATGATTGAATTCTTATTACTAGAAGATGATCCACAAGAAGCAAAAATTGTTCAAGAAATATTAATCCCTCATCAGGTTAAACATGTAATAAACCTTGAACAGTTATCAGATATATGCCAGGAAGAAGAAAATTTCTTTGATTTTGCTATTTTGGATTTATCCGTACCTAAGAGTTTTAATGAACCTGAACCAAGCGAAGACAACGGCATTGAAGCCTTTAGGCTCTTCAGGAAGAACTTTCCGGGTACTCCTATATTGATATTGACTGGTTCATCCTCTACAGATCATTTCAGAGAGATGATTGGGCAAAGTTTTTCTACTAGAGTTTGGGGAAAAATAGAAATTAAGACTGTTGATTATTTCAAAAAGAATAAATTGGACGACCTCTATGAGGTTATTGATATAATCGTATCAGAAATAAATAGAGTAAATGATATCGAATTATATACAAATCATCCATCTTATAATATCGTTACTGAAAATAAAAAAAACAAAAGAGTTTTTTCCATTATCGCTAATAAGATGAACGGTTTCAAAGTAAATGTTAATCCTATAGGTCCTGGTTACTCTGGTGCAAAAATCCACCTACTAGATATACAGAACGAAAATAATAAAACCTTAAGTAAAGTAATTGTAAAAACTGGTGATTTAGATAAGATTGAAGAGGAATCTCATAACTACGAAAATCATGTGGTCGGAAGATTAGATCATTCTAAATATCCACCTAGAATCGATGTTTCAAGCTTTGGCGCTAAAAATTTAAATTCTATCTATTATAAATTTTTAGAAAGTGAAAAAAATATGTCTTTGTTTGATTATGTCGCATCAGATACTTTTGAAAGCGAGAAGTTAGGATTATGTTTCGATTTAACTAGCGAATGGAGAGACTTTTCTAAAAATGAAATTAAACAAATTTCAGATATCAGAAATATTTTTTTACCGGATGAAACCTTGTCATCATTGGTTAACTTGTTTAATTTAAGTTGGGTCGCCCAGTTTGAGAAAAGAAGAGTGAATTTCAATATGTGTATTAGTCACTGTGATTTTCATGGGGGTAATGTATTCATAAACCCTACTGACAATACTCGTCATATTATTGATTATGGTGATATTAAAATATCTCCTATCGCTTATGATGCTATATGTTTAGAACTTGGTTTTTTCTTTAATAAGGGTTCGAAGGTCTCTGGTTGGTTTATGAATGATTTAATTTATTCATGGGCGAATGATGAAGTATTTTTCTCTGATGCAAAACTTTCCAAACTTAAAGTGATTAGGGATTGGGCTAGAAGAGACATTAATGAAAGAGAATTTCTAGCAACTGCATATTGCTATGTAATAAGGCAGCTTAAATTCCCAGACGTTCAACAAAATAAACTTAAGGAAACGCTGGCTATTCTCAATAGTATTCAACATGAATTTAACAAGCAATGAAGATTCCAATCTTGAAATTCTAGGAATTATTTCCGGTGTTAGTAGTTGGGGTCGTCTCAGAAAACGGAAAATAAAGCACGTTAAGCCGGTGGCAGTGGTCGCAACGGTCTGAACTTGCCTGCGCCGACCTTGGTGCTGCTGCGCCAGAGGTAATCGCCGGTCAGATTGATGTGTTCCCACCCCAGCGGTGACAGGTATTGAAACAGCGTCTCGTCTACCGGTTTGCCGTGCCCGTTCAAAGCATTGGTTGCCCGTTCCAGATAGGCCGTGTTCCACAACACGATGGCCGCCGTCACCAGATTGAGGCCGCTGGCTCGGTAGCGTTGTTGCTCAAAGCTGCGGTCGCGGATTTCACCCAATCGGTAGAAAAAGACAGCCCTGGCCAACGCGTTGCGCGCTTCGCCCTTATTCAGTCCGGCATTAACGCGGCGACGCAGCTCCACGCTTTGCAGCCAATCCAGTATGAACAGCGTGCGCTCAATCCGCCCCAGCTCGCGCAGTGCAACGGCCAGTCCGTTCTGACGCGGATAGCTGCCGAGCTTGCGCAACATCAGCGAGGCCGTCACCGTACCCTGCTTGATCGAGGTCGCGAGCCGCAAGATTTCATCCCAATGGGCGCGTATCTGCTTGATGTTCAGCCGGTCGCTGCTAATCATCGGCTTGAGCGCGTCATAGGCGGTATCGCTCTTTGGGATGAATAGCTTGGTGTCGCCCAGGTCTCGGATACGTGGCGCGAATCGGAAGCCCAGTAGGTGCATCAGGCCGAAGACATGATCGGTAAAGCCCGCTGTGTCGGTGTAGTGCTCCTCGATCCGCAAGTCCGACTCGTGGTACAGCAGGCCATCGAGCACATAGGTTGAATCACGCACGCCGACGTTGACTACCTTGGTGCTGAAGGGCGCGTACTGGTCGGAGATATGGGTATAAAACGTCCGGCCTGGACTGCTTCCATACTTCGGGTTGATATGCCCGGTGCTCTCCGCTTTGCTGCCGGTTCTGAAATTTTGGCCATCCGACGATGACGTGGTGCCATCGCCCCAGTTTCCGGCAAAGGATTGCCGGAACTGCGCGTTGACCAGTTCGGCCAGCGCCGTTGAGTACGTTTCATCCCGGATGTGCCAGGCTTGCAGCCACGACAGCTTGGCGTAAGTCGTGCCTGGGCAGGACTCGGCCATCTTGGTTAGCCCGAGATTGATGCCATCAGCCAGGATCGTCGTCAGCAGCAAGGTTTTGTCCTTGGCCGTGTCGCCGGTCTTCAGATGCGTGAAATGCCGGGTGAAGCCTGTCCACTCATCAACTTCCATCAGCAGTTCGGTAATCTTGACGTGTGGCAGCAGCATCGCCGACTGGTCGATTAGGGCTTGTGCGGTCTCCGGCACCGCCGCGTCCAGCGGCGTGATCTTCAGGCCGGACTCGGTAATGATGGCATCCGGCAGATCATTGGCCGCCGCCATGCGGTTGACGGTGGCAAGCTGCTGTTCCAGCAATGCCAGTCGGTCGTGCAAATACTGATCGCAATCGGTGGCCACTGCCAGCGACAATTCGTTGGCCAGCTTCAGAGTAGCGAACTTCTCGGCCGGCACCAGGTACTCATCAAAGTCCTTGAACTGGCGCGAACCCTGCACCCAGACATCGCCTGATCGCAGCGCGTTCTTTAGCTCTGACAGGGCGCACAGCTCGTAGTAGCGCCGGTCAATGCCATCGTCCGTGAGCACCAGTTTCGCCCAGCGTGGCTTGATGAATGCGGTCGGCGCGTCGGCGGGCACCTTGCGGGCGTTGTCGCTGTTCATGCCGCGAAGCACCTCGATGGCATCGAGTACGCCCTTGGCGGCTGGTGCCGCCCGTAACTTAAGTACGTCCAGGAACTGCGGCGCGTAGCGGCGCAACGTGGCGTAGCTTTCACCGATGCGATGCAGAAAGTCGAAGCTCTCCGGCTGCGCGAGCTTTTGCGCCTCCGTGACGCTGGCGGCGAAGGTATCCCACGGCATTACGGCCTCGATGGCGGCGAACGGATCGCCGCCGCTCTGTTTGGCTTCCAGCAAGGCTTGGCCGATGCGGCCATACATCCGCACCTTGTCATTGATCGCCTTGCCGGAAGCCTGAAACTGCTGCTGATGCTTGTTCTTGGCGGCGTTGAATAGTTTGCCAATGATGCGGTCGTGCAGGTCGATGATTTCGTCGGTGACGGTGGCCATGCCTTCAATGGCCAGCGAAACCAGAGTGGCATAGCGTCGTTGCATCTCGAACTTTGCCAGATCGGCAGGCGTCATCTGCCCACCCTCACGGGCGATCTTGAGCAGGCGGTTCTGGTGAACTTGTCGCTCGATGCCTGCGGGAAGGTCAAGCGCCTGCCAAGCCTTGAGGCGCTCGATGTGTTCAAGCATATGCCGAGAGTTCGGCTTGACGGGCGACTGGCGCAGCCATGCCAGCCACGTCAATTTGCTGCCGTCCTTGCGCTTGAGAAGTTCGTCCAGGCGCTGACGGTGGAGCGATAACAAAGAATCGGTCAACGCCGCGTAAATGCGCCGGTTGGCACGGGTGATGGCCTCGGCGCTCGCGCGCTCGATGGCATTCATGGCGGGCAGGATGATGCTCTGGCGCCGCAGGTTTTCGACAAGGGCGCTGGCCAGCACAATGCCTTTATCGGTCTGCAAGGCCAGCTCGGTCAATGTATGCACGGCTTGCCGGTAGTGACTCATGGTGAAGGGCTTGAACCCGAACACCGTTTGCAGCTCGACCAAGTGCTCCCGCCGCGTCTGCTCGCGCTGGCCGTAATCGTTCCAACTTTCCACCGGCACCTTGAGTTGTGCGGCCACCATGCGCAACAGGGGCGGAAACGGAGGCTCATCGATGCCCAAGAAGATGCCAGGGAATCGCAAGTAGCAAAGCTGCACGGCGAAGCCCAATCGATTCGCAGCGCCGCGACGCTGGCGGATCACCGATAGGTCGGTTTCGTTGAACGTGTAGTGCCGTATCAGTTCGTCTTTGGCATCTGGTAGTGCCAGCAGGCTTTCGCGCTCGGTGGCGGACAGGATTGAGCGGCGCGGCATGATCAGTCTTCCCGCAGGTACTGGTACAAGGTTTCGCGACTGATGCCGAAGTCACGGGCCACCAAGGTTTTTTGATCGCCTGCCGCGACTCGCTGTTTCAACTTGGCAATTTGTTCGCTGTTCAGCGATTTCTTTCGTCCCCGGTAGGCACCGCGCTGCTTGGCCAGCACGATTCCCTCGCGCTGGCGTTCGCGGATCAGTGCGCGCTCGAACTCCGCAAAAGCCCCCATGACCGACAGCATCAAATTGGCCATCGGTGAGTCATCGCCGGTGAACGCCAGCCCTTCTTTGACAAACTCCATCCGCACGCCCCGTTGTGTCAGCCCCTGAACGATGCGGCGCAGGTCATCGAGATTGCGTGCCAACCTGTCCATGCTGTGCACCACCACGGTGTCGCCCTCGCGCACAAAGGCCAGCAGCCTTTCAAGTTCGGGACGTTGCGTGTCCTTGCCGGAAGCCTTATCGGTGAATACCTTACCGACTTCGATTTGCTCCAGTTGCCGATCAGGGTTCTGGTCGAAGCTGCTGACGCGGATATAGCCAATGCGTTGACCTTGCAAGGTGCCTCCAAAGGTAAAAGTGTCAGGATGAAATCTATTACCCTTGGCGGCTTGTGTCAATAAATACAAACTACAACTCTATTCTGACGTGCTTTGCGCCAAGCATCTGACATCAGGTTAGGGTATAGCTTAACCGGACACCTCGGCCTCTGTGCCTTTACTGCTTTTCGGTACAACCGTCAAGAACAGGCAGAGCGCTCCGATAGTTATCGCCACATCAGCGAGGTTGAAGGCGGGCCAGTGCGCAAGTCGCCAATGGAAGTCAAGGAAATCAACAACCTGTCCACGCAGCACACGATCCGCGACATTGCCCAGCGCACCGCCGAGGATCAGGCTGTATCCCATCGCTTCGAGACGGGGCAATTGCTGGCACAGCATGCGTCCCAGCCAAGCAGAAACGACCAGGCCCAGCGTGATGAAAAAGTAACGTTGCCAGCCGCCAGCGTTCGCCAGAAAGCTGAATGCCGCGCCGGGATTCAGGACATGGACGAAGTTGAAGAAGGGCGTGACTTCGACCTGTTCACCGTAGGCAAACGTGCGGGTGATGGCGAACTTTGCGAGCTGATCTGTCATGACAGCACTGGCGGCCACTGCGAACCAGACCCAAGTCGATGTGCGGCGAGCCGATTGCCACACAGGGGCGGCCAGCGGCATCAGCCACCCGGCGAGCGCCGTGCAACTCAATCCAAGTACCCACCCCGCCAGCACATCGGCAGGAAAGTGCATTCCGGCTGCGATGCGTGACCAACCGACCAATGCGGCGTACAACACCAAGCCGATGCGGCCACGACGGCCTATCAAAGGCCAGAGCGCGCCGACCACCAGCGCGGCATAGGTGGCATGCCCGCTGGGCAGGCTGTAGTGTCGTTCGATGCCCCCGATAACGCGCACCATGTCGCCAAAAACGGCAGGCGGGCGTGGAAAGTCGATCCATGGCTTCAAGATGGTGGCGACGAGAAATGCCAACGCAAAGGCCACGCTAAAGACTCTGAGTCTGTACCGGATGGCATCGGCCCGCGTTGGGTCAGGTGCCGACTTTGACCATCCCCACATCGCCAAGAGCATCAGTGGTGCAGTCCAGTAGTTGCCTATCACAAGGTTGAAGAACGATGCCAGCGGTTCCAGCGCTGCAGGTGTGCTCATGTTGATGGCTTGGAACAACGCGATGTTCAGACCACCCCAGTCGTAGAGAAAGAATTTCCAGCTCATTTGCGCAACAGCCTCAAGCCATTGCCAACGACGAGCAAGCTGGCCCCCATATCAGCAAACACCGCCATCCACATGGTCGCTTGACCCGTGAAGGTCAGCACCAGAAATACTGCCTTGATGCCAAGGGCCAGCACAATGTTTTGCATCAGCACCTGCGCCGTCGCACGCGACAGGCGCACGAAGGTCGGAATCTTGCCCAGGTTGTCGTCCATCAGGGCCACGTCAGCGGTCTCGATGGCGGTATCTGTGCCAGCCGCTCCCATGGCAAAGCCGATGTCCGCACGCGCCAAGGCCGGGGCATCGTTGATGCCATCACCGACCATGCCGACCTTGCCCTTTATGGCCAGTAGCTCAACTTCGCGCAGTTTGTCGTCTGGGAGCAGATTGCCTTGCGCACGGTCGATCCCGGCTTGTGCGGCAATGGCCTGTGCCGTGTGGGGGTTGTCGCCGGTCAGCATCATGGTGTTGATGCCCAGTGCATGAAGCTCGGCAATGGCGCTCCTGCTGCTTTCCTTGATGGTGTCCGCTACGGCAAATAAGGCATGAACCCCTTTTGCGCTGACCAACATCACGACAGTTTTACCCATGGTTTCCAGCGCCGCGATGCGCTGTTCCAGCTCGGGAGTACGCTGCCCCAGCTCTTCTAGCATCCGCTGGTTGCCAAGATGGTAGGTTTCACCGTTGATTTGGCCCTGCACACCCCGACCGGGCAGCGCGTTGAATTCGGCCACGTCGAGCAAGGCAACCCCGTCCGTCTGCGCGGCCTGTGCCACCGCCTTGGATACAGGATGGTCCGAGCGGGCCGCCAGACTGGCAGCGATGCTGCGGCTGTCCGAGGCGAGTGCATTGCCCCATGTGACAAAGTCGGTCTGTGCGGGCTTGCCGTGCGTGATCGTGCCGGTCTTGTCCAGAGCCAGCCAGCGCAGCTTGCGGCCTTCTTCCAGATAGACGCCACCTTTGATGAGAATGCCGTGGCGGGCGGCGGCGGCCAGGCCGCTGACGATGCTGACCGGTGTAGAGATCACCAGTGCGCACGGGCAGGCGACCACCAGCAGAACCAATGCACGGTAGATCCAGTCGAGCCATGCCGCACCCATGAACAGCGGCGGCAACAACGCGACGGCGATGGCAACGCCGAATACAACGGGGGTGTACCAGCGGGCGAACTGATCGACAAAACGCTGAGTCGGCGCACGACTACCTTGCGCAGCCTCTACCGCGTGAATGATCCGGGCCAAAGTGGAGTTGTTGGCCAAGGCGGTGACGCGGTACTCGAACGAGCCGGATTCGTTGATCGTGCCAGCGAACACCGAATCACCGGGGGATTTTTCGACCGGGAGGCTTTCACCCGTGATCGGGGCTTGGTTGACGGCAGAGCGGCCTTCCAGCACCTCACCATCAAGGGCGATGCGCTCACCTGGTTTGACCCGGACGCGGGCGCCGATGGTGATTTGCTTGGCGCCCACCTCGCGCCATGTGCCGTCAGCCTGCTGTACCGTGGCCTGTTCCGGGGTCAGGTCGAGCAGGCCACGGATAGCGTTACGAGCGCGATCCAGCGATTTGGCTTCGATTACCTCGGCCAGCGCGAACAGTACCATCACCATTGCCGCTTCGGGCCAGTGGCCGATCAACATGGCACCCGTGACCGCAATCGACATGAGGGCGTTCATGTTGAGATTACGGTTCTTGAGCGCAATCCACCCCTTCTTGTAGGTGGAGAGGCCACCCGTGAAGACCGCGACAAGCGCCAGAACGACAACCGACCAGTGATTGCCGTTGTGGAGCCAGTAGACCGCCTCGGCCGCCGATGCAGTGACCAAGGAGATGCCCAGCGGCCACCAGTTGGTCGGCGTGGTCACAGGGGCGGCGGATGGAGATGCGACCTCTGCCGTGTCCACGACCTGCGCCTCGAATCCAAGCGCTTGCAGTGCCACGAGCACGTCTGGCAGAACCTGGTTCGCATGGCGTACCGACAGCGTGCGCTGCATCAGGTTGAAATCGAGATCAGCAACACCGGCCACGGTGCCGAGCTTGTTGCGGATCAACGTCTCTTCGGTCGGGCAATCCATCTTGGCAATGGACAGCTTGGTCGTCTGCTCGGCCGACGCCTGATCCATGCGCACAGCTTGCATGCCGATGGCCTTCAGCGCCTGCTCGACGGGAGACAACGAAGGCAATTCGTGTCGCACGGCCAAGGTACGTTGCATCAGGTTGAATTCAAGACCCGCCACCCCCGCCAGACCGGCCAGTTTGCTTCGGATCAGCGCCTCTTCGGTCGGGCAATCCATGTTCTCGATGCGGTACACCGCTTGAGCCGATCCGGTTGCCAGCGGGGCCGGTGCCGTGGGTTGGATGATCGGCTCAGTCGTGCAGCCACACCCCTTTGAAGCGCATTCGCTCATGAGTAACTCCTGAAAATCTTCTATTCAGCCTCCATTAAAATCTCTATAGTCACTATAGAGTCAAGTGATAATTGGAGATTGATGCATGGAAATCAGAATTGGCGACCTCGCCAAGCGCTCTGGGTGCGAGGTCGTGACCATCCGCTACTACGAGAAGGAAGGGCTACTGCCGAAGCCAGCGCGAAGCGGTGGCAACTTCCGGCTGTACGGTGAGGCGCACATTGAGCGCTTGCAATTCATCCGTCATTGCCGTTCGCTCGACATGACGTTGAGCGAGATTCGCGCATTGCTGGGTCTGCGAGACAACCCGATGCAGGACTGTGGGGAGGTCAACACGCTGCTGGAGGCCCATATTCAACAGGTGGAAATGCGTGTGTCCGCGCTGTTGCAGTTAAAACGGCACTTGGTTGATTTGCGCGAGAAGTGTTCTGGCTCTCGATCTGTAGAGGCGTGCGGCATTTTGCAAGGGTTGGGCAATTGCAATTGCCATGGTGAAAGTGCCACGAACAGTCAAACATCTGGGTAAGTAAGGGCTTAGCGTGCTTTATTTTCCGTTTTCTGAGGCGACCCCAGATAGAATGGGAAAGTGCTCCATTCTTAGTATTCGATCCTGCACGCCGAAAATGACTGACAAATTCCCTGGAAGCGTCGCCGTGGGCGACGTGGCCGAACGCGCGGCCCAACTTGAAATAGCCTGTTCACGGTGCGACCGGCGCGGGCGCATGAGTTTGCGAAAACTCGTCGCGACCTATGGGGCTGATTTTCCGATGACTGGTCTAGGTGCTGCTGTCGCGGCGGATTGTCCGCGTAGGAACGAAGCTGCGCAAGGCCACCGTTGTGACGTCTTTTATCCGGGTTTGCCCGCAATCATGGGTTTTATTAAGACCCCGCTTCAACCGCCTGAAGGGGACGATGACTTTTGAACCCGATGCCATCGCTCGCTATAGGAGTTGCGAGTAATCCTGGCCGCCATAGAACACCCCCAAAATCGCTACAGTGTCAGTATTCACTGTGAACGCGATCACGGCCCGACCTCGATAGTTCGTAATCCGCAGCCCTTCCCGTATGTCATCGCGCACGACGCCTCGCACGGGGAAAGTCGCCATGCTCTCGCAATAGACAATGATTGCTTCTACGTATGCGCCGGCCGCCACGGGCGAACCGGCCGCCTCAATGTAACTTTGCAGGGCGTCGAGCTGGTCCAGCGCACGCGGTGAAAAAACGACGCGATGCGTCATTCATTATTCCCGCGCGCCAGGCGCTTTGCCTTGAGGGCCGCCCGCATTTGGTGGGCCGTCAAGGCGCTGCCAGGGTTTTCCTTTAACTCGTCATATGCCGGCGCGACCTCTTCGCGTAACCAGGCGTCCACCGCGCGATCCCGCGCAGCGAGCGTGCGCAGACCGTCGCGGATAACTTCACTTTCCGTAGCATATTCGCCGGCTGCGACCTTGCTTTTTACGAGGTCGGCCATCTCATTAGGAAGGGTGATACTAAACTGCTGTGTTGAGCGCATGCGGTGCCTCCACCTCGGATGGTAGGATTAAATCCTACTCTCTCTCAACAGGAAAAGCCACCATGCACCGGGACGGTTAATTTTTCGTTTTTCCCACGGCCCTCTCAACATGACGCGACAGCGGGCGAAACAGTCCAACTATGTCTAATTTACGGGTCGAACCCCAATGAATTACGTGTACAGAAAACGACCGGTTTTCGGCCAAAAGGGTCATTCAGGTGCAATCAAGCGAATGTCCGTTGTTCGCTTCATTGCACCTGCGCCACCGTTACGTTTACGTCTCTGTGAACGGCAGTAGCAATGGAGTCGACCCCTTGATAGGCAACGCTACTACTTCCGAGTAGTC
Organism: Rahnella sp. PD4; assembly: GCF_049199325.1. NCBI lineage: Bacteria > Pseudomonadati > Pseudomonadota > Gammaproteobacteria > Enterobacterales > Yersiniaceae > Rahnella > Rahnella sp. PD4. The sequence continues at coordinate 59,793 of NZ_JBLZQF010000014.1, forward strand.
TCATTGGCGTTAAGATCTAGCGCTTCTTCTAGCCTCAGCGTTGTCAGGTAGGAAGCAGATCAATTCAGCGCAGGAACTGTGGCACGCCTACAAAAGCATCTTCATCGATAAAGCAAATGCGACGATGACCATCAGTGCTTTGATTAACCGTCGTCCACTCTTTACGACTAAGCGGGCACCGATATGGCCACCTATGAATTGCCCAATCAGCATCGCTGCACCCACTTTCCAAAGAATATCTCCCTTAATGATGAAAAATAAAAGTGCTGCGAGATTGCTTGCGAAATTTAATAACTTTGCATACGCGGTGGCCTTGATCAAGTTGTACCCCAACAACAGCGTAAATCCGAGGCAAAAAAAAGTACCACTTCCAGGGCCAAAGAATCCATCGTAAAATCCAATTGACGGAGCGAACGTTGCTGCGAAAACGATAGTGGACAATTTCTCCTTTTTATCTATTTTCCCAATCTCTGGCGAGAAAATGAAATACAAAGAAAATCCCAACAATAAAAGAGGAATGAGATAAGAGAGAAACGCGCTGTTCACCTTCGTTAGCGCTAATCCTCCAAGGAGCGCTCCAATAAACGTCATTGGTACCGTGGCGGTCGCTTTCCGAAGGTCTATTTCGCCGATTTGGATAAAGTGAAGTGTCGACGCAAACGTTCCAGCCACGCCCCCTAGTTTGTTCGTGGCGATTGCAATAGCAGGGTTGATACCCGCTGCCAGCATAACGGGAATCGTGATTAAACCTCCGCCACCAGCGATTGCGTCGACACATCCGGCGACGATGGCGACCAAGAAAAAAAGCAAAATGAGCTGGAGCGAGATTTCCATTTACGATCCTGAAGTTGAGCATCTAGCATTGGGGATAGGTTGGTGCGCCCAGGCTTCCTGCGGGCAATGAAGTCTCGAAGTCAACTTGTCCTCAACAGCGATAGGATCGCGCATAATCCTATATTTATCCTTACACAGAAGTATGCTATCTGTTATGGAACAGCAAATTGGGCGTTTGGGTAGCATTATCAACGTCGAGCGTGGTTCTGATGCGTTGATGTCAATTTGATAGGGGCGATATGCCTGACCAAAGTAGTACGTTCCGGTACAAGACGATTGCGGCCGCAATTAGAAGACTTATCGAAGAGGGAGGTTCGCGTGGGCGCATAAAGCTTCCGTCGGTGAGGCGTCTGGCGCGTGATTACGGAGTAAGCCCGACAACGGCCTTGCAGGCATTGCGGATGTTAGAAAGTGAAAGGCTCGTTGAATCAACGCCGCGGTCCGGTTACTTCACTATTGAACCCATCGGTCAGACGTCGAGTATCGATAAGATGGGACAGGCTGGATCAAAGATGCTGCTTGATGGAGCTGGAGGCCTTAGTGCGGCGGTTTTAAGGGTATCGGGACGCTTCGAACTTGACATGGCGAACGGCGCTCCCGAGTTCTATCCAGCGCAAAAACTAGGCGTACTTATGCGCCAGATCATTCACCGGAATCCACAACTTTTAAGTCACCATGCGCGCGGCACGGGATACGAGCCACTAAAAGCGCAAATAATCAATCGGGGACTAGAGTATGGAAGCAAGATCCGATCGGATGAGTTGCTCATCACCAGCGGGTGCATCGAGTCGCTAGATCTCGCACTGCGGGCTACGACCGCGCCTGGGGACACGGTCGTGATTCAATCCCCCACTTACTACCTGGCGCTGCAAATGCTTAAGCAAATGCATCTTAACATTATCGAAATTCCTACTACGGAAAACGGAATAGATATAAGTTACCTTGAGATGATTATACGTCGCGAGCCGGTCAAGGCAGGTTTATTCACCGCCAACTTCAATAATCCGACCGGGAAAACATTTTCCGAAAAGGTAAAATTTGATTTAGTCAAACTTTTTCAGCATAACAATATTCCGCTGATAGAGGACGATATATATGGGGACGTGCATTTCGACCGAGCTCGCCCAAGGCCTCTGCGAGCGTACTCTGACAGTGTTATCTTATGCAGCAGTTTTTCTAAAACGTTGGCGCCAGGCCTGCGAGTTGGTTGGGTCGCCGGCGCGCAATGGTTTGAGCGCATTGCTTCTAGGAAATCTCTCACATCAAAGTTCACTGCGTTATACCCGCAAGCGGTAATTGCAGAGTTTATCCGCTCAGGCGGATACGATAATCACTTGCGAAAGTTGCGTGAGAAGATGCTGTTCAATGTTCGGTCGATGGGGGCTGCCATTTTGGAAAGCTTTCCTCAGGGCACATCAGTGAGCGCCCCAACTGGCGGGTTTGTCTTATGGATCGGCTTGCCCCTTGGTTGCGCCGAGTCACAAACTGTCTTTGAAAGAGCCGCGTCTGAGGGTATCGGCATAGCTCCAGGAGGTCTGTTTTCGTTAGATGGTTCATTCTCAACTTACATACGCTTAAACGCTGGCGTGGGATGGACTCCCGAAACAAATCTAGTGATAAAGCGCTTAGCTAGCTTGGTACTAGCCTAACCGGTGACACGCTAGCTCAGAAAGACTCCCCGCGGCAGGCCCTATCAGTCAGAAACGATATTGATATATGCCCCCCATTTGAGGCTGTTTAGGGAACTATAGAACTAGCGTATATTCCTGGATGTGCTTGGCCCATGCGGTTTCGAGATCGATTGGATTGTATCGTTTCTTTTATAGAAATATTAGACGAGGCAGATTATGAGTGATTCTGTTCTGGTGAACGGGTTTAAACGGCAGCATGATGATGTTGATGTTTTGTTGCCAGGAAGTAAGTCGATCTCGCTAAGGTGTTTATTGATTGCCGCGTTAGCCGATGGCGAGTCGACCTTGCGTGAGGTGGCGAAATGCGATGACATAGATGAAATGACGACGGCCCTTCGCGCCTTGGGATGTGATATCGAGAGTGTTGAGGATACTTATTATATAAAAGGAAATGGCGGCCACTTTCGAAAGGGCGAAGCTTCTCTGATTTTAGGGCTAAGCGGTACGTCAGCGAGATTTCTGATCGCGACCGCGATGCTGCGGTCTGATCTTACTATCATCGATGGTTTGCCTCCATTGCGCGTCCGGCCGAATCGCGAGCTTATTTCCGCTATTCAAAGATTGGGGGCGGAAGTAAATCCGAAAGATGCTATCGGGCTGCCCGTACAAATCATTGGTGCACCTGACACACCGATTGTTGAAATATCCATGAATGGCAACTTTTCCAGTCAGTATTTTTCTGCTTTAATGATCATTGCTCCACTGCTAAAGAACGGCCTATATATTAAGGTGATTGGCGACCTAGTAAGCAGACCGTACATTGCGATCACAATTGATCAAATGGGGAAATTCGGTGTTGATGTGAAATCGCAATCCGATTCTGCATTCCATGTTGGCTATAAACCATACATACCAACCGATATGACGGTCGAAGGGGATGCATCTGCGGCGTCGTATTTTTCCGCGATTGCGTTGTTGCATGGGATAAAAATAACGTTAAGAAATTTAGGTAACTCTACAAAACAAGGTGACTATAAATTTTTAGATGTCTGCGAGCGTCTAGGCGCGGACATTGATAGGCAAACAAATTTTACCGTCATCTCCGGACCAAAAAGTGGCATGCGGAGCATTGGCGAGCCGATCGATATGGAGTCGATGCCGGATGTCGCCCCCACTTTGATGGCAATAGCCCCATTCGTACCTGGGGGTCTTCATTTAACTGGGCTATCCACCTTGAGAATTAAAGAGTGTGATCGACTGGGTATCCCCGCAGGATATCTCAAGAGGTTGGGGGTGGATATCGTAGAAGGGAGTGATTACATCAAGGTAGGTGAGTGGCTATGCAACCCGGAAACGCCCGTTTCGCTAGAGACACATCACGACCACAGAATTGCAATGAGTTTCGCGATATTGGCATCTAAGGTCGGAAACATAAAAATATTAGATAAGAGTTGCGTCCGGAAGACTTACCCGAATTTTTGGAGGGAGATGCGTAGGATCGGCGTGAAAATTTCAGAGTGAGGTGCAGGGAATTACTCGTATTGAGGAATTTCGACCTCATTCTATAAGCGATAAAGAGCGGGAGGAACTCTTCGATGTTAGCCCACCTCCTCGCTAAATGCTTCCAGCAGATGGCCGATAACGTGGCCGAATTCGATCGGCCCCGAGATAAGTGCTGCTTTACCTATTTGGTCGCTCTATTCAAACAGGCACGGAGTCGATACGCGACCCTTCACTCGGCGGCTTTCGGTCAACGACCGCTTTCGAGCAAGCTTCCGTCATTGGAAACCTGACTGCTGAACGGCAGTTATGGCCGACAAGCAGCCGGCCGCCCCTCCAAAATCGAGTGTTCAATAAACGACCGTTTTTTCGGCCAAACAATCATTTTCATCCGGAAAGTGACCGTCCGAATAAAGTCACAAAGCAAAGCATGGTTCCGCCTAGCTAAATTGTCGGCTCGCCTGCCTCGACGGCGGCAGCCGCATTGAGATAAGCGACTGCCAGAGCCGCAGGCCATGAGAGATAATTTGCATCCCAATAACTAATTAAGATCGAGACATGAAGAAGGCGTTTTTACTGTTGACAATCGCAGTTTTAGGCATTGCGACATCAGCGCAGGCCCACACGATATGCACCGTTGTTGGCGACGCCAACAGCGGCAAAATCCTCTTGGAGCAAGGCAACTGTTCCTCGCGTACGACGCCAGCATCGACTTTCAAGATAGCCATCAGCCTAATGGGATACGACTCTGGGTATTTGAAAGACGCACATGCCCCGACGTTACAGTTTCGCGACGGATATCCTGATTGGGGAGGCGAGGCTTGGAAGCAGCCAACTGACCCAACGCGTTGGATTAAATACTCTGTAGTCTGGTTTTCCCAACAAGTTACGACATCGTTAGGCATGGAGCGCTTTGCCGACTACACCCGCAAATTTAGCTTCGGAAATACTGACGTGAAGGGCGATAAGCATCACCCTGACGGCCTGACCCACGCATGGATCGACTCATCCTTGAAGATTAGTCCGTTGGAACAAGTGGCGTTTTTGACGAAACTGATCAACCGCAAGTTGCCTGTTAGCGAACACGCTTTCGCTATGACCGAACAAATAACGGAAGTGGCCGCGCTTGACGATGGTTGGGACATTCATGGAAAAACCGGCACAGGATTTCCCTCGAACGCGGATGGGTCAGATGACGAAACTCGTGGTTGGGGCTGGTTTGTTGGTTGGGCGAGAAAGGACGGCAAAGCTCTTGTCTTTGCCCGACTAATACAGGACGACGGAATTGCGCAAAAAGAGCCGGTCGGATTGCGCGCACGAGACGCCTTCCTGTCGGAATTTTCAAGTGAAATTGCCCCCCTCAGCCCTATTAAACACTAAGGGAACAACTGAGCTTCTCTGTATACGAGCAATACTCCTACCGGGACGGCTCGCCCTCCCATGCCCATTCATAAATACGTCTTGGGTAGGGTGACCGCTGCGGCCCGGTAGGCCCGATTATCCATCCAAAATTGCAGTGTTCAATAAACGACCGAATTAGATGACCTCGGCCACCCGAACTATCAACAGCGCCGCTGGAATAAGCATCAGTTGGGCAAGGATAGTTCCGACGACACGCGCACCAATCAGTGTTGTAACGGCTCGGCGGAAACGATTTTCTGTCACTCGACCTTCTATCACATCGTCTGTCATAACCGACATTTGTGGGTCAATGATAACTGTTAAGAAGATCGTGGCAATGCCATTGATGACCGACGATAGATTGGCACAGGTGACACGTAGCTCTGGCTTTAAAAACCCTGCGTAAAGGGAGGCAAAGACGCCTATTGTCCAAAGTGCCATTGCAAAGACATTTAAGACGATAACTTTCCACGAAACCCCTGACCCCGTTGTTAATTGAGTTACGTTTCTCCGGACTGGAAGGCTCGCCCCATTTCGTATGTATGAGATACCGCCTCGACTGAAAGCATGAAGGGCAAGGCGGGGAATCGACCGATGAATTTGAAAGTGGAGCACCGCACGGCTGAAATACCGTTGAAATGTCGGTATCAGCACGGCCCCTACAATGGTCGCTATCGTCGCTGTAAGCAGGAAAATCCGAAAGTCGCCTAGCATGCCATTGTCTATATGGTGCGCCAGGTCCGTTTCGACCCGTTTCGCGAGAAATGGCCCTTGAAGCGAATTTGCGGTACGGGACACCAGGGCTACAATTCCAAAGAGCGCGAATGAGACGGCAATACGTCGCGTCCGGACACCAGCAATACGGACGGCATAGGCTAAGGTTGCAATGACGTGGATAACAAACGTCAAACCGCAAATGATAAGTAGCTGCAAGTCCATGGCCTAGGCCCCTAGTGGCGAACGGCCAGTCTACTCGACTCCTCGGAAAACAAATATGAATTGACTGTCCATAAAACGACCGTTTATTGAACACTCGCCATAACGGGCAAATCAGGGACAAATCCCATTGGCAATGTGTTCAGAAAGTCGTACATTTAATTGTGTTCAATAAAGCTGTTCATTAACGGGGCAAGTGCATGGAAAGCCGACGCAATACGATGACAACGTTAGTGATATCGGTAGGGTTTGAGCCACAAACTCTAGGAACCAATGATGAATAAGATGACGGACGCGGAGCGCAGTGCATTGGATCGGTTAATAGCACACGCAAAAAGTGATACCGGGCAAAGTAGGCGCGTTGCTGATTTTCTATTAGCTTGGTGGAACCCGTCACAGTGCGGCGGGTTTGATATCACGACCGCATGGGGCCTAGATGAAGAGATTGCGGCGGACTGCGTGACCGTGTTTGCGCTTGCTGTGCGTTGCGCCTCGTATCCCGACGCCTTAGGTTACGGACCCCAATTTGAAGTGATCGTACGCGAATGGCGTCCGGAACTCTTGACCCAATGAAGTGCGCCGAGGACGTCGGATGGCACTGTTGCAAAGTTAGCGATGAGGCAGCCTTTTGTCTTATTCAAAGGCCTTACATTTCAAAAACTCTGCTTACCAGGCGCATTTCGCCCAGGGGATCACCATAATAAAATGCTGAGGCCTGGCCTTTGCGTAGTGCACGCATCACCTCAATCCCAGGGGGGAAGTGCTCTTTAGTTCAGCGCAGGGGGCGGCACTACGCCCGGCCGTGAATTCAGCAGATTTTAGCGAGCACAGCCGCGCACGGGATGTCTTTCTCTGGACGGTAGAGGATCCTGCGAGACCGATGGATACCGGATCAGAAATGAAGATGGAAACATACCGGATTATCGCCTCCTCTGGCCAGGCGATATTTCAGGGCAAACAGCAGAACTATGTCATGCTGACTGGCCTCTCCATTAATTTCCATCTCCATTACCTCGATGCGCTGAAAAAAAATCTGATTGCGATCGCCGTTGTAATAAGTCTGCTGATTGTTCTTATTATTCGCATCGCGGTCCGCCAGGGACATCTTCCCCTGCGTAATGTCAGCAATGCTATTAAAAACATCACCTCCGAGAATCTTGATGCGCGGCTGGAACCGACACGCGTTCCCATTGAGCTGGAGCAGCTGGTTATCTCGTTCAATCACATGATTGGAAAGATTGAGGATGTTTTTACCCGCCAGGCCAATTTCTCTGCCGATATCGCGCACGAGATCAGAACCCCCATCACCAATCTGGTGACGCAGACTGAGATCGCACTGAGTAAGGACCGAACGCAGAAGGAGCTCGAGGATGTCCTCTATTCCAGTCTTGAAGAGTATAACCGGATGACTAAAATGGTCAGCGACATGCTTTTCCTGGCGCAGGCGGACAATAATCAGCTGATACCTGACAGGGTTCGGTTTGATCTCAGAGTGGAAGTCATGAAAGTCTTCGAGTTTTTCGAAGCCTGGGCCGAAGAACGCAATATCACGCTCAAATTTAACGGGATGCCCTGTCTGGTTGAAGGTGATCCACAAATGTTCAGAAGAGCGATCAATAATCTGCTTTCCAATGCCCTGCGTTATACCCCGGAAGGACAGGCAATCACCGTCTCAATAAGAGAGCAAGAGAGCTTTTTTGACCTTGTGATTGAAAATCCAGGGAAACCGATCCCTGAAGAACATTTATCAAGGCTGTTTGACCGTTTTTATCGGGTGGATCCATCCAGACAACGAAAAGGAGAAGGCAGCGGCATCGGCCTTGCGATTGTGAAGTCAATCGTGGAAGCACATCACGGAAGAGTGCAGGTGGAATCAGACGTACGCTCCACGCGTTTTATCTTATCCGTGCCCAGACTGGAGAAAATGATCCCGGAAACCCAATGCTGAAAATAAAGATGTAAATGACAAAGATGTCATTAGCCTGTCATGCAGCAAACAGAAGCCATTCGATATAATTAGTGCAACTTATCAGGAAGGCTGGATTGCTTCATCAATACCCGGCGTCAGAGTACGCCAGGAAATGAATATCCAGCCCTCTTCCGGAGAAATAAACGCTGCCGAACTTGTTTCAGTTATGGAACTGAAAACACCGGTTGTACTTCCCCGGACATCACTAATTCAGAAATGGAGAGTTATCATGAAAAATATCGTATTAGCATCTTTGCTGGGCTTTGGTTTAATTTCATCGGCCTGGGCCACTGAAACCGTGAATATCCATGATCGCGTCAACAATGCACAGGCTCCTGCTCACCAGATGCAGTCTGCTGCGGCTCCTGTCGGGATCCAGGGGACTGCTCCTCGTATGACCGGTATGGACCAGCATGAACAGGCCATTATTGCTCATGAAACCATGACGAACGGCTCGGCGGATGCGCACCAGAAAATGGTGGAAAGTCATCAGAAGATGATGGGAAATAACACGGTATCCACGACCGTCCCGTCAACGTCTTACGCGGCGATGAATGAGCATGAAAGAGCAGCGGTTGCCCATGAATTCATGAATAACGGGCAATCCGGCCCACATCAGGCCATGGCCGAAGCGCACCGCCGCATGATCAATGCAGGCTGAATGCGACGGTAGTATCCGTGCTGTTACCTTTTCCCTGATAGATTATTCCTTTACCGGATTTGTTGCTTCTTTTTGCCCCCGCCAGGGGGCTTTTTTAACTGACTCAGCTACAATTTACCGGTACCTACCTGAAAGGAATTTTTATATGAAAATCAGAAACAGCCTTTTTGTTATATTAATGTTATCCCTGCCCGCCATTTCCGCCGAACATTCGGACATGAAAATGTCTGATATGTCCTCATCGGTATCGTCACAGGAATATATGGCAGGCATGAAAGACATGCATGCCAAAATGATGGCCGCCGTTAATGAGTCCGATCCCGACAAGGCGTTTGCAAAAGGTATGGTTGCTCACCATGAAGGGGCAATCGCCATGGCTGAGACCGAACTTAAATACGGAAAAGATCCCGAAATGAGAAAGCTTGCGCAGGACATCATAAAAGCTCAGAAAGGTGAAATTGAGCACATGAATAAATGGCTCGACAGCCAAAAATAATATTTGTATTACCGCTTCTGTAAGCGTATTTTTACATCACTCCCGAGATCGGGACCCTGTTAAACGTAAAATAATGAAACTCCGATTAATTTCGGGGTTTCATTTTAATATTAAAGCAACATCAGATTCCGACTGTGATTCTAAGCATCCTTTATTAGTTTTGCATACGCGAATAACGGTCATTCTTGATACACCTGCCAGTCGCGCCGTTTCATTTATGGATTTACCGTTATGTAGCCGTAAAGTTGTTATTAACTCGTGTTTTGCCATATCAGGTTGCCGTCCGGCATATTTCCCTTCCTGTCTGGCTTTTTCTACACCTTCTTTCTGTCGTCGGCGACGATCCTCATAATCTTTACGAGCGATAGCGGCCAACATATCGAGCATCATACAATTGACAGCCCTAAGCATACTTCGTGTAAAGTTGTCTGAAGCCGCATGAGTAAGAGCTATATGACTGGTTGGAAGGTCAAGACTGATAACTGACAAGTCCTTCTCAAGCATTCTACGCTTCAGTGTGTCCCAGTCTTCATCGCTAAGACGCGACAACCTATCGACCTGCTCTATCAATATCACATCCCCTGACTCCATATCAGAAAGCATACGGGTAAGCTCAGGACGGTCAAGCGAGGCTCCAGAGGCATTCTCAACATACCAACCGGCAATACGTTGTCCATGATGAGTTGCAAATTCCTTCAGCCTGTTTTTTGCGCGAAGAGCGTCTTGCTCAATTGTAGATGCCCGAAGATAAGCATAAATGTACATTTTCTCACCACTGGTAACTTTTAAATGGTAACAATTATAGGGGTACCTTTTAAATGGTATCATAACAGGATTTTCGAATTTAGTTAGATAGTATCATTAAGGGATACTTATATATCACTATTGTTTGAATAGTTACTAAGATTAAAGTAACTACCATTACGGTATCAAAATGAGTTCTTTTTGGGATGTTGTAATTCTTTTTTGTTTTTGTAATTCTCTTATTGATTTATCAATAAAATGACAATATTGTATTTCAATGTTTCTAAGCTAGTGAATAACTCCCATAGGGTTCCTTATGAATGAACGTATTTCCATACCTGATAACGGGACCGAACATACGATTGCGGTTTCGGTCAAAGGGGTAAGAGCCTCAGTCAGCCAAGCACTCGAAGAAGTCTCGGCCAGTAGAGGAACAAATAAATCTGCCCTGATGCGTGAGCTGATAAACGGTCCGATGAGCAGTATCATTAAAGTGTTCTGCTTGAAAAGTCCTCTGGTTACCTCATTAGATCAGGAGCTTGCAGCTATTTCCAATTGCACAATGGTGTCTGCATGGTATGACAATGGAGCAAGTACACTAGCTGACCGTGCTTATGTAGGCATTCTTAATATAAATAATGAGAATGATTTACGTGACATTCTGTTGCGTAATACTCCTTATTTGCGGATTCGTGCCCAGCAGGCTTTGGTACCAAGTGTACCCATGCTGTATGGTGTTTCCTTATATTTTGCCCTGTTTACGGAAATAGCAGGCCGTGATGATGCAACAATTGAAGCTGCTTGGGCTGATATATTTAGTCGATGGGGAACTTGGTATCGACGTCAGGATTACTATCGTCAGATTAACGAGATCCGTGCGGCCATGAATCGTACGGACGCTACCTTTCTTACCGAGGCACACGCTGAAGGTTACTATAGCCGTGTAGCGATATTCCGCCCTGATGGGTACGGTTATGGTGCCTTTCAGGTAACTATGATTTTAGATCAGTCTAGAACTGCAACGCTACCAGAAGAACTTTTCAGTAAACTAGCATTTCCTTTCTTCACTGGCCGGATCATGTCTCCAGACATGGGATTTGGCGAAGCCACTTGGCATAATAATAACTGGACTCTAGGATTTAGTTTTCGAGAGGGGACTTGCGCACTGCATCTTTACTCTTGTGGTGTAGCGGAACATGAAAACCCCGTGTCGCTGAGTGAAGTGGCTCGAGGATTGGCGGATTTAGTGGACGAGAAGGTGCGGGGATGGATCGGAGGGTCTGCGCGTTAGTTATTTTAAAGGAAAAGCCGCCCTAGACGGCGGCTTTGATAAAATATGGCTCAGAACCTCCCCGGGATAGAACCACAGACAGAAGGGAGAGCCGTTTTTTTCGGTGGCACCCGCTGTTGACAGCAGATGTCTTAAATTTAGATGGTGTCAATCATAGCTCACTACACAGTAGAGATCCATATTTATGCGCATAGACCGCCGCCTTGCCCGGGAAGGGTTGACGGATAGCCAGCTGTTCTTTATCGAATGCTGGGCTAATTTCTGCCACAAAAACAGCCCGGATACTGACCGGGTTGGCTATAGCAATGCGTTAAGTACCGTTCAAGAGCTGCTTTTTTTGTACGGCATGGAGGATCGTTTTCACGCCGATAAGAAACGCCGGCGAGTAGTGTTAGAGCTTCTTGATATTCTCGAACAGGACAATGTCCTAAAAAGCGACCTATTTATTGATACGGTCTCACAGCTAATCAGTCTCCTACCTCGCGACCAGTTGGATGATTCCACCCGAAGCCCCGTTGAAAAACGCCCTCGTCTAATCCGTAGCCTGTGTAGTCAGTTGGCAAATATCTCTGAAAGTCACTATGTCACACAAGCGCTTGCTCTTTTGGAACAACAGCTGTTCACTCATCAGATGTTGGGTACTGAGGAAGCGTTAAGAATCTACTCACTGACAAACAATATTATGAGCATACTGCTAACCAGGGGAATGACGCTCACTGAATGTTACCTTTTATATATTAATATATTCCGTAACCGTGTGGTTGATGAGCCAGACGCTTTCCGTACTGCATTCGATTCCTTTCGTCAGAAGCTGGTGACTCCTACAGAAGAAGTGACAGTGCGCATGTTCATTGTCAGCGAGAAGCTTTACTCCCTCCTTATTACCCATGGCCCATTTCTGCATTTTAACGGTTGTCTATTTAGACCATTAGAAGATAACCGCATGCGTTTTTTATCCGTAGATATCCCCGTTTGCTCCATGTCCGATGCATCCGCTCGTAACATGGCTGGGCAAATGCTGCGTGAATCGTTAGACGTAATCGCTTACATGGCCGGAAAGGGAGATATAACTATACAGAAGCAGTTTGTAATTGTCCGAGGGGAGGAGGAAACGGAAGTGCCTCGCTTCGATAATGAGATTGAGGCAAATGCTGACCGATTAACCGATGAAGAATTTACTCAATTCATGGTGGCTATGAGCGGGCTATTTGCAGGTACTCCAGATGCGTCACGTAAGAAGATAAGCTCCGCATTTCGATTCTTTCGCAATGGTATTGAGAATCCAGGCCAAGAAAGTCGCTTCACCGCATATTGGTCAGCGCTTGAGTCCTTGACTTTGGGTGTTGCACCAGGCACCCCTTCACATGATGAGCACGTGATAAGCGTTGTGGGGCCTTGCATGGTACTTGATTACATTGTGAAACAACTTTTTTCCCTTCGTCAGGTTCTCCATTTTCTGCATCGGGGCCCTGAAAACCCTTTACGCGAACCGGGAGTTGCTTCACTTACACTGGGAGAATTATTTGTACTGTTGAAAGATCCGGTTCGGGCTAACGATTTATTGGCAGATCTGGAGGGCTACCCTTACGTCAAGTACAGCGTCGGCAAATTAGCGGAAATATGTGCATCGCCTGAGAAAATGGAGAAAAAGTTGTCTGGCCACTTAGATAAGGTCACTCGGCACCTACATCGATTGTATCTCCTACGGAATACCATCGTGCACAACGCGGGGACAAGTCCCCATATAGAACTCCTAACGGTAAATCTTGAGCATTATCTGCGAGCAACTATCAGTGCTCTGTTCCATATTGTCGTAATTCATCCAACAGTCAGTACAGCCGAGGAAGCGTTTACCCGTTGCCAGTTTACTGCTGATTCTGTTTTTAAAGAACTGAATCCACTCTGGGGAATAACAGAAAGAAAAGCTATTGCTGCGATTCAGAAACAACTGGATGATAGAGATATATCTAGGAGTGACACACGTCTTATCAAATGGTTGAATGCACACCATTGATAGTTCTGTGCCAGTAATTACAACTCTACCAATCTTGAATAACTGGAATCATTCTTATTAAGAGGGATTTCTGCGTGAAAGGTTCTTAATGGAATAAATTGGATCTACTTCTTCATAGCCCTATGACCAGGCTGGCCAACAGAAGCGCACCAACTGCAGTGGTGCTTCGAGCAACACAAAACTTCTATCTGCGGTCGCTGCAGGAAATAATTCAAACCCTCACTGCGGGCGATCTGCACTTGGACATCCGGGTAGACGGTTAGCGCGGCGATTTTCCCGCCGCAGTCGGCGACTAGCTCCCGCGCCTGTAACTGGTTCTGACCGGTAGATGTCGTTCGTACGCTGTGTGCAGTTTGCTGAGCACTTTCGCCGAACGGAGAATTAGCCAGCGCCGTGGCAACCCTACGTACTTTGTACGGAGATTTGTAACATGACAGATGAACAGAGAGGAGACGGCACACGCATCAATGCAGACCTTGATGCCGCCGTGCACTGCCAGGCCGAGGACCGGTATGGGTTTACCCACGTCGCGAAGCAGCTGGCACTCGCCATCGAGGGATTAGGCCGGGACGGCAGCGCCGTGATCGGCATTGAGGGAGTCTGGGGCTCAGGTAAAACCAGCCTGCTCAATTTATTGCGTCTTGCCCTCGAGGCCGGACTGCATGAGCGGACCTTTGTGCTGTCCGTGTCGCCCTGGCTGGACGGTGGGAGAATGAGTCCCGTTGAATCCCTGCTTTTGCCGGTCGCGGCCATTATTGCGGAAGAAGAGAAGCGCGCGTTATCGGCCTCAGCGCTCAGACGCCTGAAGCGAAAGAAAACGCTGACTGACACGGCATCGACCGTGTTGCGATACAGCCAGTCGACCGCTCGCCACCTAGCTCCGGTAGCCGAAATTGCCGCGCTGGTACCCGGCATGCCCAACGCCAGTGGGGCATTGAAGGCCTACTCAGACGCAGAGTTTCTGACGAACAGAAAGACGACCGCCGAGCTGCGCGCCGAAATTGGCGATAAAATTACCGCGCTGGATCTGAGTTTTATCGTCGTAATGGACGACCTGGACCGGCTGGAGCCAGCACAGACCGTAGAAGTCGTGCGCCTGGTGAAATCCGTGGCGGATTTTCCCCGATTTCGCTATATCCTGTCTTACGACAAATCGGTGCTGGCCCATGCCATTCAGACCGGTCTGGGTGTCACGGACGGTGCTGCCTACCTGCAAAAAATCGTGCAGATTTCGTTCAGCCTGCCTCGTCCGGAGGCTTTTAGCCTGCGGCGGGAATTCATCAGCGGCGTGACTGAACTTTATCAGGACGTTAACGGCAACAGTGCCGGAGAGGACCTGTTGGCCGATCTTGCCCGCGTGACGGATGTCTACGGCGCCGCGTTGTCCACGCCGCGGGAGGTGAAGCTGGTTCTTAATATACTGAGATTTCGCTACGCAGGGGTGCGCGATTACGTTTATCTGCCCGACCTGTGCCTGCTGCAGCTTATCCGTATCAGTAACGCCAGCCTCTATGACTGGATAGAGCAGTATCTGACGGAGCGTGCTGTCGTCGACTCAGGTGACGGCAGCGTCAGTGAAGAAGAACAAACCGGGCTGAAAGACGCACTTATTGCACATCTGGCCCATTTTCCTCCCTCAACGGCGCGCACGGCCTACCATCTCAGAGATTGGATCCCGGGGATAGCTGGCTATGACAACGAAAACATTACACTTTTTTCCCAAACGGGGGATCGCGAACGCGCTGAGATGACGGCCAATAAGCGCCTTGCCAGCGGTGCTTATTGGCGTTACTACTTCGCCTTCTCCTCTCCACAGAATGTGCTACCCCCAGCGTTTTTTGATGACCTGTTCCATCAGGCGGCTGACCCGGCACAACAAGCGGCGATGGCGGAACTATTACTGGGGAAAATCGACAGCAATAATGTGTCCTCACGCACCTGGTTTGAGCACATTCTCAGCCAGCTTTCTCTACCGATGGTGGCCACGCAAAGCGCGAAGGCCTGCGAAGGGTTGGTGAGATTTTTCTTTGATTACAGCGATACCGTAATACAGCGCTATCATGAATTAAACGTGTGGTTTGCAGCGTATGATCTCGATTTGTACGGGGTTGTCGACCGGTTAATACAAAGAATGTGTCAGGAAGACAGGGCAGCCTCAATAGCTGTCCTCCAAAACATCTGTGTAGAGGGAACTGCTTGGTCATGGATTGCAAGATATGTGCGACATCAGCTGTGGCAAAATGGGGTGGTCGGAAACAGACAGGTGGTAGAGAATGACAGGGTACTGTTCGATGAAGAACTGAAGGGGTTGTTGCCAGGGCTTGCTGAACGGTTGAACAAGGACGAGATTCAGAGCCGTCTTTTAAATACGGACGATCTCCTGTCGTACCTTTATGCCTGGAGCGACATCGATAAAGCGGAACGTGTCAGAATCTGGGCTGAAAAGGTTATTCAAACCGATAATGGACTGCTGCAGTTGCTTATGCGCTTAAGAGGGCGTGGCATCAGCAGTGATATAGGTCGTTACCTGAGTCTGGACCTTAACAGGCTTAGTGAATTTCTTGGCGATGAAGAGGTAATAGAACAACGGCTTGCTCGCATAGACGCCGGGGGGCAACATCCAGAAGTCATAAGGGAAATCAGGACTGCCCAGGAGCACGCTCGATTTTAATGCCATTGGCCGGATGGTTTTGTTATTACCACCCGGTCACCACGCCCTGCTCTTTTAGCCGATGGCGGGTTCGCTTAACGTAAGCTGCATCAACGGTTTCCTCTGAATTAAGATTGCGAGTAATGTTGCATATCGTTGCGAGGGTTTCATCTGACAAATTGAAGCCACGGGGTAATGAATATCCAACCAATCCATTTTTTTGATCATTAATACGGTCAAACAGCTCCCTGAAATAATCCGTCAAAGAAGGGCGGCGGGCATTAATGATAGCCTCAGTGGCGTCATCAGCGAACTCAGTGATTACTTCTTCCAATCCCATTACATGCAGTATATCTTCAACTGCTGGCCAGTGCTTCAGGTCATAAACATTAAGCAGTGCAAGCTTACTTTTGAGAGATGACTGATAATAGCCATTATCTTTACCTGCTTCATCAATTAGTTCAGTCAGGCTTACCAGCCGCTCGCAGTAGAAATGGCCACTGAGGTTCAGTAATTCAGACCGGCGCTCAAGCATGGTCGCCAGCCTGATGCTTGCTTCGCTAATGGCCTCATTGAGAGCGGTAAGTTCCCGGAAATCTGAGCGCAAGCGGGCATGCTTTTCCTCGGTACCAAAGCTTGCGGCAAAAATAAGCTGCTCCAGCAAAATCCAGAGTCTGGTTCCTGTGATCCCCCGCTCAGCCAGCTCCTCATAGACCGCGAACATTTCATGATGACGAGTGATAAGGCGGTCAAAAACCGGCCAGGTTGAATTCCATGCCGGGCTGACGCCATCTTTCCAGTCGTGCAGTTTATCTATGAGTAATTGCCTGACATTTTCAGACTGATTGTGTAAATCGGCAGACATTCGCATTTTCCTTGAAAAAATTATGTTTTCGGGCCCATTATTTACATGAAGATGAAGAATGTCGGTAACGGGAGGAAAATTTTTATCAAAGTCAGAGGTACTTTGCCACGACAACATTGCCGTACATATAGGCATGCATAAATGTCACATCGCTGACTCACTCCTTAATTTAATCTTAATTAAGATGATGAGCATTTGTTACTGTTCATAGTAGGAAAATGATATTAATTTGCCTCTTCATCATCAACTTGGTGCATTCGTTTGGAAGCGCGCTTGAAATGGATATCCAGTTAATCCTCGTTGGAAAAGTGGTCCCTGTCACGCCATTGTTAAGATGATTTTTGAAAACCACCAAGTTGTGTTTTCAGGCGTAGGTGTTTAACAGTCTATTCCGACCCTATTTTATAGCTCAGCAGGTCTCCTGATAGGGGAACCGTAATTACGAAAAGAGAAGAGCCATGGACGAATTGAAAAAAATATTTACCCCACGTCTCAAAAAACTTGTCCTAGATTTGTTCGTTGAGTCTGCAAAAGGCCTACCCGGTGTGGGAGGTATGGTCAATGCTAGCGATAAATTATTGCGAGGCCTGGCCGATATTGAACAGGAGGAGCGGCAAAAGCGTCTAAAAGATTACGCTCTGGGCTTGGCTTACGATTACGTTGAAGATGTTGAATTTCGAGAGGAAGAAGTACTGACGGTGGTTCGCAAACTCGTTGCAGATGATGAGGCAGCAAAAACTGAATATTACACACGTCTTACGCTGGGTCTTGGTCGTATTGATATGGAAACGCTTCCCCCCAAAATGCGCTATCATCTCATCCGCATGACAAGCGAACTAACCTGCTACCAGATCGAGTTTGCTAGGGAACTGAAGATCCGCAAAACAGTACCGATTATAGGTACTCTCTCGCTAGATGAAGCCGAACTTAAACTTACCTCAATGGAAAGAGGTATGACTCTCCAGGCTGTAAGTACTCTTAGAAATTGGGGGTTAATAAAAGAAGTATCGCTTCCTCCTCGTGCGAAACCACCGGCTGGCCAGTTGTACGACTTAACGCAAGATTTTCATACATTGATGAGTTTGCTTTTCCACCCTGATGATTTTTCCCCTTTAACCATAGATCAGAAGCCCAAAGAAATTGTTGATGTCATTATCGTGGAACCATATAGCTCAGCCGACAATTTGTATGAAGAGTACCTTACATCTATCCTCAACAGAGAGGGAAAGAAGGTGTCTGTCGAAACTAGAGGAAGCCAGCACCTGTATGAAAAGCTGGGGCATCGCTACCTTCATACGGGGGAGTTGCTCAAAGATAAGAAAAAATTCATTAGATTTAATCTGACCAAAACGGGCCACAAGTCTGACGCAGAGACTCAACGTACGTTCCTTATAGAAAAGGAACTATATACCAGATTTAATAATAATAGTTCGAGTGCGCAAAGTAAGTTACGTCAGAAGTTGGATGAAATAGCGAGCGCTGTGCTGGAGTAGCTAAGGAAGTAGTTCCTGTTTGCTTGCACTCCTGAAGGCACGTTTCCCATGAAAAGGGAATATGATGAATAAATTCAACTTAATCATGGCTATAGACTGTGCAGTCTAGATTTAACGCTGATTTGATTTTTTGAAGTAACAGGTAGGGGGTGGAAAGCGGGGCACTTGCCCACGCTTTTAAGTTTTCTTAACATTCTTTCTTTTCAACGGAGATTCAAAACCAGCAAGGCTGTCTTTTTTCTTAGTTCTCGGAGAAACAACTTCGCCAATTTCGCCTACTTCTTTTCCACATAACTTCGCAGCTTCTGATATCAACTTGATGCGCATATTCTTGTAATCTGAAGCAATGCGCAAAACATCATCACGGCTGTATCCGTTTTTTGGGCGTTCGGACGTGGATGTAAAATTACGGTTCGATGACATGAATATGTTGCTCCATATAAGATTGGTTATAATTGTAGCCTAAATTTTGCTCATTTTCACGTAAAACCTTGTTGTACATCCAGGATAGCCCCCTATCCATAGGGATGGCCACTATTGCTCCAAAGTTATTATTTTCAATGTAATCAAAGACCGCTACAGCTAAGCCATCATTTACAAACTCTCTCATCTCCTTGAAAGTAAATTTCATGTTTACAACCGGCGTATATCTGTACACTCCCTCGTCTTGTTTGAATATCACATAATCGAAGAAATTGACCACATAGAAATCGTTTTCGATCTTATCGGCATTATATTGGTCATAGAAAAACGGGTGCATTTCTTCCGGAAGTCTTACAATTTCCACAACAAACTTACACTCAACCCCTACGTCTTTAACAATGCTGATTAGATAGTGTGTTCCCTCAACCAGCCCTGGAGGAGTGTATCTATTAACCGTTACATTCATTTAACTCCCGCCTCTCATTTCATGAGTCACATGACATTTATTTCGTTAAAATTATATTTTTCAATTAGTTATTTCTTTCATTTAAAATCACCATCTTTAAGTATGCAAATCCAATTTTTTGGTAACTTGCCATTTTCAAATCTGCATCGCCACAGGTTTAACAGACGCTTCCAAGTAGTTAAGATGACTTAAAAATAGAGGTACTCATGAGCGGTAATCTTATCTCACGACTTTAAAATCATTAATGTGAAAGTGTCGGGATGCATAGTACAAGTCATAAAAATATCAATATGATTTAATTTCAACATCAATTTAATATTATTTTCATTGTATTCTATGTTCCATCCCTTAGGCATAAGGTGACTACTTTCATAATGGAAAGCGGTCACTTTCATAATGCCTTTGAAAAGAGATGCTGCTTTCATAAGAATGCATCACAGTCAGTACATAATTCACTCTTAAACACCGGCGTATACCGCCAATTTTGCTGTAACTTATGAAAGTGACCGCTTAACGAATGCCGTTTATGAAAGTAACCGCCTTTCTTGCAGTGCGTTATGAAAGTGACCGCTTTTATGAAGAAGCGAGCCCAAGCTTTGGAGAGCGGGTATGGATGATGAACATGATCTCCCTCCCCTTTTTCGTCTCTGTATAGTCTATGTAGCCGATTTTCTTCAAATCAGTCATTGCCCTGCGGATCGTCGCGTTTTGGTCTTTTACTTGCGATTCCATCGCCAGACGCTCCCGGAGGCGTTTCATTGAAACAAACAATGTAGATGGGGGCATACTTTCAAAGTACACATACAGGGACTGAGCTGCTTCTTTACGGGATAACTCTGAAAGGGCTTTTAGACCAAGCAAAACCTTGTGATCATATCTGTACAGTTCCCATAGACTTGGGTCCCCAACAATTTCAACCAGATCAGCGTCCATATCTAACACCGCACGTTGTACCAAATGCGTCACCAGGGAGCGTTTGCCATCTTTGCTGCGAAATGCCAGGGTAACACTCGATAAATTGAACAAAGAGTCACTGAGACGTGTTCTGGCACGTCCATTGATGTCTGTGGGCTTTAAACCACACATCCGGGCAAATTCTGAGAACGGTAAGGTTATTTTTTCACTGGAATAACCGTATTTTGAAAAGGCAGAGATGATCCCTATCCACGTTTTGAAATCAGTGGACATACCGAGCTTGGCGCCCTGAATCTTGATATTTGTATACCCTTCCTGCCTGGCAACCTCTAAGCTGGAAAGTTCTTCTGACGCATCAATCAGAAATTCCCGCTTCCCCTTTTCCTTAGGTGAAACAGGGGTAAACACACTCAATCTAAGTAGTGCTACAGGCTGGACAGTTTTGCTGCTGTTCGGGATCAGTTCATAAGCTGTGCCTGAATCTTTCTTGATGATCGCGAATGGACTTTCTGGTGGATTGATATCATTAGAGTTTTCCATTTATCCACACCGTATTTGAAATTTGAGAACTTTTTATGAAAGTAACCGCCTAAAGGTTATGAAAATAACCGCCTTTATTATGAAAGTAAACGCTAAATTTATGAAAGTAACCGCTTTTTTTATGAAAGTAACCGCTCAATGTGCCGATTTAAGTAATGTTTTCAATAGAATACGAGGCTGGTGATCTGTTTTTCTTTAATATGATCTAATTATGATCTTAAGAATTGTAATATCAGGTGTATATGTGGATAACTTATTGATCCAGAAGACTCTGACTAGATCCACTCTTCAGTTCGGAACGGATGAAAGGGATCTTCTCCTATTCGTTCACCATCTTTCGTTACTGTAACGTCCAAAATTTTCACTGTTGGCATAACCAAAACCGTCGATATCAGGGAACAAAGTTAACTGGCGTACATCAAAGCTATCTTCGAGGATCCTTAAACAAACGCTTTTCATTTCCGGCGTAAGACCAATCGCCAGGAATGCCTTCTTTTCTTTTATAAACGCCAAACTACTTACTGGGTCATCACAAACTCTGCTGTATAAAAATTCAGCGCTTTGAGCTGCAATTCTTTTTGTTACTACTGAACCGCTCCGGTTTTCCTGGAGAGTATTTTGCCTGAGTGATCAGGCTGCCACATCCCGGTCATTCAGCGAAGCGTAATAGGCTTTTTCTGCCTCCACTGGCGGGATATATCCGGTCCGTTCCATCAATCGGTGATTATTGTACCAGTCCACCCATTTCAGCGTAGCCAGCTCAACATCCTGTCGGGTTTTCCAGCTTTGCCTGTGGATCACCTCCGCTTTGTACAACCCGTTGATACTTTCTGCCATCGCATTGTCATATGAGTCGCCCGTGCTGCCTGTTGAAGCCAGCAGCTCCGCGTCCTGCAGCCGTTGCGTGTACGCCAGTGACACATATTGCGAACCTTTGTCGCTGTGATGGATGGTACCGCTCGGGCGTCTGGCCCACAGCGCCTGCTCCAGTGCATCCAGCACGAACGACGTTTCCATCGTGGATGAGACCCGCCAGCCCACGATAACACCGGCGAACACATCAATGATGAAGGCCACATATGCGAACCCCTGCCAGGTGCTGACGTAGGTAAAATCGGCCACCCAAAGACTATCGGGCCGTTCAGCCACGAACTGCCGGTTCACCCGATCCTGCGGTGTTTCGGCTTTGTTGCTGCGGGTGGTTCTGACACTTTTGCCGCGTGTCACCCCACGTAGCTGCAGGGCTTTCATCAGGCGCTCAATGGTGCAGCGGGCAACGCCGACACCTTCACGTTTTAGCTGTCGCCAGACCTTACGCACACCGTAAACGCTGTAGTTTTCTTCGTATACGCGCTGTATCTCAGGTATCAGCACGGCATCGCGTTTATCCCGACTACTGCGTCGTTCAGGACACTTCCGGCGTTGCTGATGCCAGTAGTACGTTGACGGAGCAATATCCAGCTCATGACAGACTGGCCCGACCCCGTGTTCACCGCTCAGATTTTCCAGAAGCGGCATTATTTTTTCCAGTGGCGGTCGAGCTCCGCCTGGGCAAAATACGCTGAAGCCTGACGCAGAATATCATTGCTGCGGCGCAGCTCGCGGACTTCCCGCTCCAGTTCTTTCAGACGCTGGCGTTCGCTGGCAGTCAGCGCATTCTGCTCATCATCAACGGGCTCCTGCTGACGGATCCAGATACGCAATGTCTCGGGAGTGCAGCCGATCTTAGGGGCAATGGAGCAGATAGCGGCCCATTGTGAGTTGTAGGTATTCTGGTTTTCCAGAACCATACGAATAGCGCGTTGACGAACTTCAGGGGGAAATCGGTTATGTTTTGTCATCCTGGTTACCTCTCTCAAAGAATGTAGTCTCCAGGATTACCGGGGCGGTTCACTACAGGTGGTTGCCAGACAACAGGATGTGAGCCCGTATCAAGACCTTTAGTGTCCCCTGCCCCAAAAATTTCGTTATATCCCCTTTCTTCAGAACGACCTTCAAAACCCAGAATATTACTTATATGCCATCCCAGTAGAATGCCTGTTTTGTCAGTTTGCGATCTGCAAGCGAACCATAAAGCCACTAACATATTTCTTGATACATCGATCAGCCTAGTTGCAGCACCATGGTGTTGAAGCTTTGCCAGTAACTCAAAATCAGTCAACTTCCTGCCATTTTCATAGCCATAGCCCTGATGCCAAGCGTTAAGTAGCAGATCTCTTTCATAATCGCGCATCGTCACCTCAGAAGGTGGCTCTTCCCAGCGTCTTTCTTTCAAGAGACGGCGATATGCTGAACTATGTATTGCCCAACTCACATCACCCTGCCCTCTCCACATGTATACACTTCGTCTGTCACCAGAATGGTCATCAATAATTTCCAAAATCTGGCTAAATTTACTAGGAGTGTGTATATCTCACCAAACAACAAAGTCTGCATTTTATGCACGTGTTTAACCATTATTACGCATCTAAAAAACAATCAATTTAATATCATAATGATAGTATTATAAGTGTTAAAAGAAACGATAGAGAATATCCTCTAGTCTTTCTTCCCACCAATCATTGCGCCTTCATTAAGTACATGCCGGATCCCGATGTTGATCAGAGCCGCGCGCGAAAGCCCTAGGTCTCCTGCTTTCTGGTCTAATTGGTCAAGGATATCTGGGGTGATAGTTAACGTGATTTGTTGTTTTTTCCCTTTAATGACACCTTTCTTTTTGGCTGACTGGCCATCTGGAGCACCTTCGATGAAAGCATCTAGTTTAGCGTTGGCTTCATTTGTTTTTTTTGGTGGTTTTGTAATTGCCATTTCATATCACCTTAATATTAATATGATGTTTTATTGATTGTTAAATAGGATGCTTATGAGGGTAGTAAGTTCCAGATTAGCTTTAGCATCTTGTGGCTTATATTCAAAGACGCATTGGCCTGAACCAGCAGCATTTGAAAATGCTTTACGGCCAACAATATGTTCAGGGATAAACTCAAGCTCCGGGTAATCGGTAAAGATGGCTGCAGCTTCTCTATTGTCTATTGAGTTACGATTTGCATCGGCAACGTTAATGATTGAGTAAGCTTTCAACCCGTCACGCACACTACGTGCCTCTGTAATTAGGTCTGAAATATCCTGCAAAGCCCATACATCAAAACTGCCTGGACGGTAGGGAACTAAAAGGACATCTGTCAAAACGAGTGCTGCACGCAATGCTGTTGAGTCCCTGCCGCCAGCATCAATGATCACATCATCATACTTTGCTTTTTGCTGCATAAGTTGTGAGCGCAGAATCGGGCCATCAGCATAAGCCGAGCATGCGATACCTGGTTGGATATCGTTTTGTGCTCTTATGCTGATCGCCGTCTGTGCTGTCTCCTGCCGGTCAGCATCAATAAGTAGGACATCACGGCCTTGCATGGCTCTGGCGGCAGCAATATTCACTGCAAGTGTTGTTTTCCCTACACCACCTTTAGTATTCCCAACTGTAAGAATCATTTTTTACCCTCATTTTAATATTAAAATGCTGTGCTTATGATGTTCTTATACTAGCAGTAAAATATCTTTTTAAACCAGCATTTTCTCAGATAATTATCATTAAATAATATTATTTTAATATTAATATAATTTGTTTTTGAGGTGTAAATGATTGGTAACTAGATAAAGAGAAATTTTTTGCATTGGTTAACTGTGATAGATGCAATTGCTATTGCATCAGAGTCACTTTTTCTCCACTTAGGTGACTCTTCGATAGCCCTAGTTTTGAAATTACTATTTAAAAGTATTCCAAGCATAAAACTCCCGTCCGACCATGCTGTGGGAATTGCGTGGGGTGGGCAGAGCAGAAGCACAATCCAGATTTTAAATGTTGAGATGGATTAATGGTATGTAAGTTATTTTAATATCATTAAAATATTAAAAAGGCATTATTTAACAATCATAATGATTTTTATTTAATATCGTATTGCCGCTAAAATTTACACGCAGATAGAGAAGGGTCAACGAATCGAGGCAACCGGTAAATCCGACCATCTTGTAGTGTAAGCAGGGGAGAGCATGTCACGTTTCATCTGCCATTCGGGTGCAATCCCACGTCCCGCAAACCATACCTTTCCCAGGCCAGAATTATTGATGCCATCGAGAACGTGCATCAACGCGTCACTGGCAGGTCGGGGCTGAACTTCATCGAACAAATCCAACTGTGATACACCGTTTGGTGTGAAATCATTGAGCATGATTCCGGCCTTTGCGTACCGGCGGCCATCGTCCCAGATACGATCGAGTGCCTTCATTGCGGCCGCAATAATATCGCGGGTGTCTCGTGTCGGTGTGGTGAGCTTTTCAGTGGCCACGTTGCTGTAATAGATTTCGTTGACTGCGAAAGGTGATGTTTTCACGAAAACGGAAATATGCCGGCAGTACTGATGTTCACCCCTGAGCTTTTCCGCTGCCCGTTCGGCATACTGGCAGACGGCCTGACGCATCGCCTCATAGGTTATGATCCTCTCGCCGAAAGAGCGGCTGCAGATAATTTGCTGTTTTGCAGGCGGGGCTTCCTCCAGGCTGATACAGCTTTCGCCGTTCAGTTCCCGACATATCCTTTCCAGGACAACGCTAAAGTTCTTCCTGATAAAAGTGGGATTTGCGCGAGCGAGCTGCAGGGCAGTGTGAATACCCATCAGGTTTAGCTTTTTTGAAATCCGACTTCCGCAGCCCCAGACTTCCTGAACGGGCATCAGCGATAACAATTTTTCAGTCCGCCGGGGATTACCCGGCGTAAGAGCCAGTACACCCTTAAATTGTGGCCATTCCTTCGAGGCCCACTGAGCGGCTTTGGCCAAAACTTTGCCGGGTCCCATCCCTACACCGATGGTCAGGCCAGTTCCCTTCAGAACGTGGGCGCGCAGCTGGTGGCCAAAGGTTTCAAAATCCATGCAGTTATCGATGCTTCTGATATCAATAAACATTTCATCGACGCTGTATTGCTCCACGCGTGGCGAAAGTTCCTCTAAATGACTCATCACCCGTTGAGAAAATGAGTGATATAAGGAATAGTTGCTGGAGAACGCGTACACCTTCTCAGGGAACGACATCTGCTGGATCTGAAACCACGGCATGCCCATTTTTATGCCTAATTTTTTGGCTGCTGCGGATCGCGCCACGCAACAACCATCATTATTACTCAATATTATCAATGGTTTACCGCGAAGCTTTGGGTTAAGAACCGCTTCGCAGCTTGCATAAAATGAATTTACGTCCGCCAGGGCAAACATCATTCACCGCCCCGGGTTTTATGCACAAAAGCCATCACGACTCCAAAAATCTGCAAGTCCTCCGGATAGATTGTCGGAAAGTTAGGGTTCATGGCCTGAAGCCCTGGGCGAGGTGTCAGTAACAGTCTCTTTACCGTGAATTCACCGTCTATCTCCGCTATCACAATGTCACCATGATGTGCCTCTTCTGCCTTATCTACGACCATCAGGTCACCGCTGTGCAAACCGATATCTGTCATCGAATTTCCAATCGCCCGGACGAAGAACGTGGAGGATTTTTTCTTTATACAGTAATCGTTCAGATCCAGTTCTGCGTCAGCGTAGTCGGCACAAGGGCTGGGAAAACCGGCGGGGCATCGTTCAATAAACAGGGGTAACGAAACCTTCACCGGATCAACGGCGGCGGGAGTGATATGTAGCATGGCAACTCCTTTTAATAATACTGTATATAATCACAGTATTATTGTTGTGAAAAATCAGACTTGCAAGCGCCGCATGGCTTCTTTTAACTAGCTCTCTGTTTTCTCAGGCGGAAATAATTCGTGGGAACATTCTTTGAACAAAAGGCATTCCACCTCAAATAAACCCTATTTTGATGATTTAATAATACTCATTATGAGTAATATTAATTGCAATTAGTCCTTTTTGGGGTATTATATTTACTCTAATTGAGTAAATATAAAGGTGTGTCATGAAAAAGATGGGTTGTGACGACGGTTCGACGAACGTAAAACTGGCCTGGCGGGACGGCGATGAAATCTGTACCTCTGTCTCGCCGAATTCGTTTAAAGCGGGGTGGAAGGTCGCCGGGATCGGCAGCAGTGAAACGTACAACTATGAAATTGACGG
Organism: Rahnella sp. PD4; assembly: GCF_049199325.1. Taxonomy (NCBI): domain Bacteria; kingdom Pseudomonadati; phylum Pseudomonadota; class Gammaproteobacteria; order Enterobacterales; family Yersiniaceae; genus Rahnella; species Rahnella sp. PD4. The sequence goes on from NZ_JBLZQF010000014.1 coordinate 86,735, forward strand.
GCTGAAGTACTCCTTTGACAGCGTCAGCCATCAGGCGATCAATACCACCAACATCGAATACCAGTATGGCGACACCAATTTGCTGGCCGTACATCATGCACTGCTCACCAGTGGCCTGCCGCCACAGCCGGTAAGCCTGACGGTCACCTTACCTATCAGTGAGTTCTACACCAGCGACTGTCAGCATAACGAGGCCAACATACAGCGTAAAATTGACAACCTGCTGCGGCCGGTAACGCTGAACAAGCGCGAAACCTTCACCATCGCACACGTTGACGTCATGCCGGAATCGTTGCCTGCCGTGATATCGCCGCTGGAACGTGCAGGGGTAGGGGCGCTGGAAACCTCGCTGGTTATTGATCTGGGGGGAACGACGCTCGATGCCGGTGTCCTGGTGGGGCAGTTTGAAGATGTCAGTGCCATTCAGGGCAATTCTACGATCGGCGTATCGATGGTGACACAGGCCACACTCACGGCACTGCGTATGGCCAACAGCGACACCAGCGCCTTTGTGGCCGATCAACTGATACAGCGACGGCATGACCGCGAGTTTGCCGCCACAGTTGTCAACGATGAGTCAAAAGTGGACTATGTGCTGGACATGATAAGTTCGTCCATCGAGCGACTCGGGGAACGGGTGGTCAATGAGTTGTCGGCGTACCGCCAGGTGAACCGGGTTTGGCTGGTGGGTGGCGGGGCGTCGCTGATTGAGGCTGCCGTGCGCCGTGCCTGGAAACTGGCCCCCGACCGTATTGTGGTGGTCAATGAACCCCAGACGGCGCTGGTTCGCGAACTTGTTTTACTTTAATTCCAAGGAGCGCTATCCGTGACCGACAAACGTAAGAAACTGACCGTCTATTTGCACCCTGAAGACGACAGTCAGGATGCCAGGGCGATGGAGATTATCGAGTCAGTTCCCCTGCGCACCCGTGGTGATTTTTTCCGGGCGGCGATCGTCGGCGGAAGCGCGTTATACCAGCTGGATAAGCGTCTGCCTTATCTGTTGTCCATGCTGTTCGATGGCCAGCTGACCGCCGACCAGCTGGTGGGTATTATTCAGCAAACGACGGGATGGCAGCCCACGACGGCCAGCATTCAGGACGTCATTGCCGCCTGCGCTGGCCAGGTATCTGCCCCCTCAGTGCTCCCGGAACCCACCGGCAGTACGGAAGGGGAAGGGCAGGCCCGGACTAATTTCAAACGCATGCTGAAAAAAGACTGAAGCCCTCCGGCGTGCCGGAAGATTTGTGGAGAGAACCATGTCATTGATGCTGTTATGCAAAGGGATAATCGGACTGGAGACGCTGACGGGCAGGGCGCGCAAAAGCGCGGCGGAGTGGTGTTTTCTCCTCAGCTGCCTGTTTATTGTGCCGCTGCTGATATTTGACGGATTCAGTGTGCCGGTGAAGATACTCCTGCAGCTGTGCTGGGCGATCGTGGTGGTACGCGCGGCCTTTCTGGCCTCTGAAACTTGGAAGAAAAACCGTAAGTAAAACCGTAAGTAAAACCGATCATCGTTTTCCGCCGGCCCGCGTGCCGGTTTTTTTATGGCTACATCAGGCCGGGAGTGTGCGGTTTTCACCTCAGCTGCAGACGATATGACGCTTCCTCGTCGCGGCTGTTCGTTCCTCGCGGTGCTGCGGTACGCCTCAGCCGAGTCTGCGGCGAGCGTTGCGGGTTTTTCCAGGGTGGACTTTTTTTCCGCTTTTCGACATGCTCAAGACGACGCCCGGTCGTGCTGGCCGGCTCAGAACCCGGACGCATGATAAGGGGCGCTTAACCCCGCTGGAGGCATGACATGGTCATTAATCCCCGCTTTCCCAAAGAGCTGATTTTCTTCTCGGACGTCAAAGATGCCGTCGCTGACGCGGCGACCCGCATTTTTCTGACAGGTAAAGAGATCTGCCACGATACCCTGATGGAATGCCTGGCCGACCGGCTGGCTTATGCGAAAATTATTGAAGACAACTATACGGCCGGCGTGATGCAGCAGGCGATTGACCTGCTTGAAGAGCATCGTGGCCACCTCTGAACCGCCCGCGACGAACAGCATGTCATCCTCATTCATCGTCTGACCTCAGAGGCCGGCCTGGCCGGTGTCTGTCCTGCTGCCATTCATTTCGCGTACCGCCCCGGTCGTCGCAGACTACCGTCTCATTTCAAACCGCTTTCGGTTATCCACAGATTCACTGAGTAACTTCGGTATTCGCGGGGGATAAGTCGGTGAACCTTGCTGCGCCGGTCCTGTGCCCGGCGGCTTTTCACCCAAGGATGTCGCGTTGCTCCACATCCATAGCACCTGACGGTGCCGCCCTGATTTGCTCACTTCCGTGCTATCCCTCCACGTCCTTAACGTTAGTGCCAACGCCGTGCCCGCACTGTAGCCGGGCCGCTGCGCCTGCAAGTGTTCACTCCGTCGTCTCCTCACCCGTTCGCACCCGTCACGGCGCATTCAGCCCGTGACGGGTTTGCGCTGCGGCTTCCGGGGACGCACCTGCCTGCTCCGCTTTGCGCCCGTCTGTCGTGGGGGCACGGCGCCGGCCGGTTCCGGCACTCTCTGTGAGTAACACTATGTCCCGATATATGCAGGGTGACTGTCAGCTGGTCATGTCAACATTTCCGTCCCGTTCCGTGGATTTTATCCTCACGGATCCGCCTTACCTGGTGGGATTTACTGATCGGTCAGGGCGGTCTATTGCCAACGATAAACAGGGGGACTGGTTACTGCCGGCCAGCCGCGAGATGTTCCGGGTGCTGAAAAACGACAGTCTGGCGGTCAGTTTTTACGGCTGGAACCGGGTGGATCAGTTTATGGCCGCATGGAAAGCCGCCGGCTTTCGCGTGGTTGGCCACATTGTTTTCACCAAGACCTATGCTTCGAAATCCGCATTCGTCGGCTATCAGCACGAAAGCGCCTATGTCCTCGCCAAAGGGCGCCCGCCGTTGCCGGAAAAACCGCTCCCGGACGTCATGCCCTGGCAGTACACCGGCAACCGTCACCATCCGACGGAAAAACCAGTATCTATCCTGCAACCGCGGATTGAGTCCTTCACGCAGCCGGGCGCGATAGTGTTAGACCCTTTCGCCGGGAGTGGTTCGACCTGTGTGGCGGCGGCTCAGAGCGGACGCCGCTGGATTGGCATCGAACTGTTAGAGCAGTACCACACGGCAGGCATTCGTCGTCTGGCTGAATTTCAGCGCAGACATTCAGTGACGCCGGTTTCAGCCTCACAACACTCCCGGAGCATGGCATGAGCAACTATGCAGACAATATCGACCTGCGGTCGGACGTGGCGGCGCTGGCGAACGCCACCTATGAACTTCGCGAACAGTTCCGGGCGTTTGAAAAGAAATACTTTTGGGGCAGTGAGGAATTGGCTCAGCGTCTCGCCGGGCAGGTGGTGAACCAGTGCAGCGGTCAGATGCTGGAAATCTACAGACAGGTTAACGAACTCGACCACGCCTTCAAAGACTGAGACTCAGAGCATGGCCCGCGCGACGGGTCTAGCCAGGCTAAATTCTTGCTGTCAGCGGCCTGATGCAGCAGGCGACCGGGATAACCGGTCGCCAAGAGTCCCCAAAAAAGGACGTCGTGAAACTCCGCTTTTTCAGGGTTACAGCCCTGCAGGTCTGTAACCCAGTAAAAAAACAGTATCTGGCAGCCCCGTGCTGCGACGGCTAACGCCGTGCCTTCACTGTAGACGGGCCGCTGCGGCTGCAAGCAACTGTCTTGAAGAATTAGTACGCTTTCGAATCTTTGCGAATTTTATTTAACTCAGAGGTGTTGCCTCTTCATATATTTCCATTATTCTAGAAGTATAGAATTAAGGGGGTTGTAATGGAACTTAATGACGTCGCCAACGCGCTAAAAGAGCTTGGCCACCCAACACGTCTCACTGTGTATAAGTCGTTGGTGAAGTCGGGGCATGAGGGCCTGCCCGTGGGTGAGTTACAAAAACGCCTGGACATACCTGCCTCTACGCTCAGCCATCATGTCGCTGCCTTGGTTGCGGTGGGGCTGGTACGCCAAAACCGGCAGGGCAGAACGCTGTATTGCTTACCGCAGTATGAGGTTCTGAACGAAATTATGGCCTTCTTTATAGACGAATGCTGCGCCGAGAAGGACCAAACCTGTTGAAGATACTACAAAGAGAACGAAATATGTCTGATTCGATGAACGAACTTAGCAACATTCAGCCTGAAATATTCGATACCCACATCAGCACGGAAAGGCTCTCCCTGACTGCGTGCGGCCACGCCCCGCGAATTTTGATGCTTTACGGTTCAGTACGAGAACGGTCATACAGCCGGTTAGCTACAGAAGAGGCTGCTCGCCTGCTTACGGCGATGGGTGCCGAAGTGAAAATATTCAATCCTTCAGGACTGCCGCTCCCCGATGATGCGCCGGATACGCACCCAAAAGTCCTTGAACTGCGTGAGCTTGTGATGTGGTCAGAAGGTATGGTCTGGTGTTCACCTGAACGCCACGGTGCGATGACCGGCATCATGAAGGCCCAGATTGACTGGATCCCGCTCTCGGTAGGCGCTGTTCGCCCATCTCAGGGGAAAACCCTTGCCATCATGCAGGTCAGCGGCGGTTCACAGTCGTTTAATGCCCTGAATCAGATGCGCATTCTTGGCCGATGGATGCGCATGATCACCATCCCGAATCAGTCCTCCGTCGCCAAGGCGTTTCTGGAGTTCGATGAAAACGGCAGGATGAAGCCTTCCGCTTATTACGACCGCATTGTCGACGTGATGGAAGAGCTAATGAAATTTACGTTGTTAACCCGTGGCAATGCTGAATACCTGGTTGACCGTTACAGCGAACGCAAAGAAAGTGCCGCCGAATTATCCGCCAGAGTTAACCAGAAAAGCATTTGAGAGCGTTAAATCCTGCATGCAGTGGCGCGGCTGTGTAGCACGCGCAACCATAGCCGGATAAATGCCTCCGATGAGTAAAGTAGAGGTGTAATAATTCTCCTGTAATCTCCCGGTCTTTTCGCCAAGGAGCATTCCCGTTGGAACAGGTCATTGTAAAGGGCAGGGTGACGTTATTCGTGGGGTTAACCCAGCTGATTAACTGGGGCATTACCTTTTACCTGCTGGGCGCATTTGGTCAGGCTATCGGCAGAGAGCTGGGATGGACGCAGGTGATGACCTATTCCGGGCAGACGCTGTCCATGGGCATAATGGGGCTCACCTCGCCATTTTCCGGCAGGATATTGAAACACCTGGGCGGAAAAAAGATGATGGCCAGCGGCATCGTGCTGAACGCCACCGGATGTCTTTTGTTAGCGGCCAGTCAGGGGCCTCTGAGCTACTGGGCAGCCTGGGTTATTATGGGCGCAGGGATGCGATTGTCTCTTTATGACGCCGCCTTCGCCGTTCTGGTGGATATCGCGGGTCCATCGGCACGAAAATCCATGACGCAGGTAACGCTGCTGGGCGGTCTTGCTTCCGTGGCCTTCTGGCCGGTAGGTGCGTGGCTCTTAACGGTGATGGGATGGCGTGCAGGTACGGTTTGCTATGGGCTGTTTGCGCTGATGAGCCTTCTCTTACTCCGTTGTCTGCCCGATAAAATGTCATCGCCAGTGACTTCCGGTACCCAATCAGCCCCGTCACCCTGTGGGTTAGTCGACGACAGTAACCGGTGGTCTGGCTGGATTTACGCCGCTCTGATGGCCTTGCTGAGCTTTTTATCCACGGGGATTTCCGCGCACCTCCCCGCCATGCTTGCAGGCTTCGGCGTACCGGTATTGATTGGCACACTCTGGGGCGTCGGTCAGGTCAGCGCCCGCCTGAGCGACGTTTTTATGGGCGCAAAAGGCTCGCCGCTTGGGGTGAATATGCTGGTGGGGGGAATATTGCCATTCTGTTTTGTGTTCAGTCTGTTCAGTTTCCACTCCACCGTAAGCGCTGCTCTCTTTGTATTAAGTTATGGTGCAGCCAACGGCCTGTCGACGCTGGTTAGGGCTACTTTACCTCTCGTTATGTTCGATAAACATCAGTATGCAGACAAACTCGGTACACTGCTGATGCCAAGCTTTTTCCTTTCCGCTCTGGCACCGGCCATCTATGCCAGCCTACTGGACGCCATGGGCATTTATGACACCTTGTTGTTTTCTCTGTCTGTGTCTCTGATAATTACGGTCCTGAGTGTTGCTCTTTCGTTCAGGGAACGGTACAGGCAGGTAGCATGAGGGGGAGAAAGCCGGGGAGAACAGGGCGTGGGTCTCAGCAGGCTGTCTCGCAAGCAATGCTGAGGATTAATCGTCGCTTCCCCATTGTCGAAGCTGGACCTGAAGAGACATGCGTTCAATTTTATCAACGGGCAGGCTGACGAACAGCCGCAGCCGTGTGGCTATTTGTTTCTCAACCTGGATAAAACCCCGAATCTTTTCCTCTTCAGTACCTTCAACAGCTGTGGGATCAGGAAATCCCCAGTGAGCCGTTATCGGCTGCCCCGGTATAGCCGGACAGCCTTCTCCGGCGGTTTTGTCGCAAAGCGTAAAGATAAAATCCATGTGCGGGGAATCACTGCCGGTAAAATGCTCTAACCCCTTGCTGTATAGCGATGACGTATCCATACCCTGCATGGTCAGCACCTCCAGCGTCAGCGGATGAGGTGCGTCCATCGGAGCGCTTCCTGCGCTGAACGCCTCAAATTTATCGCCGGCAATCTTATTGAGCAGAGCTTCGGCAAACAGGCTTCTGGCTGAGTTGCCCGAACACACGAACAGAACCCGATGTTTTTTCATAGCCATTCTTTAACCCCCTTATGGAAGAGAGGCCCCCCCTTTGATGGGGTGCCTCTCTGTTTCACTCTGGTTTATTTAGCAACCCGCTTTCCCTGGGCGTCGACTACGGCTTCACCGTCTTCTTTGGTGAAGGCACCCTGCTGCGCGTCCGGGAGAATATCCAGAACGACCTCCGACGGGCGACACAGTTTGGTGCCAAGCGGCGTGACGACAATAGGGCGGTTAATGAGAATGGGATATTGCAGCATATAGTCCACCAGTTGCTCATCGCTGAACGCATCTTCAGTCAGGCCCAGTTGTTCATAAGGTTCGACATTTTTTCTCAGCAGTGATCTCACTGAAATCCCCATGTCGCCAATCAGCTTTATCAGCTCATCGCGGCCCGGTGGCGTTTCAAGATAGTGAATAACGGTTGGCTCAACGCCGCTGTTCCGGATGAGTTCAAGCGTGTTGCGCGAGGTGCCGCAGGCAGGATTATGATAAATCGTGATAGAAGTCATAACGGTGCTCTCTTGTGAGTAAGGCCCGCCGTGACGTCACGGCAGGCGGGTAGCCAGGGATGAATTAATGGGCGAACGATAAGCGTAAGGCAAGGGCGGCCAGCGTCACAAACAGTACCGGGAGGGTCATGACAATCCCGACCCGGAAGTAATAGCCCCAGGTGATCTTGATGCCTTTCTGCGACAACACGTGGAGCCATAGCAGGGTCGCCAGGCTACCAATCGGGGTGATTTTTGGCCCCAAATCACTGCCGATGACGTTGGCATAAATCATGGCCTCTTTGATCACACCCGCCGCGCTGCTGCCTTCAATGGACAGCGCGCCGATCAGTACCGTCGGCATGTTGTTCATGATGGAGGAGAGAAAGGCGGTCAGGAAGCCCGTGCCCAGGGTCGCCACCCACAGACCTTGCTCAGCAAAGCGGTCGAGGATCATTGACAGATAATCAGTCAGGCCTGCGTTGCGCAGGCCGTATACCACCAGGTACATACCCAGAGAGAAAATGACGATTTGCCACGGGGCGCCGCGCAGCACCTTGCCGGTGTTGATCGCATGACCGCGCTTTGCCACGATAAATAGAATAAGTGCACCCACCGCCGCGACGGCACTGACCGGCACGCCCAGCGGTTCCAGCCCAAAGAATCCTATCAATAGCAGCAGTAACACAAACCAGCCCGTTTTAAAGGTCAGAGGATCCTTGATGGCCTTGCGCGGCTCAGCCAATTTAGACACGTCGTAGGTGGCCGGAATGTCTTTACGGAAGAACAGGTGTAGCATCGCCAGCGTTGCCACGATGGCTGCAATGTCGACAGGTACCATGACCGAGGCATAGTCGTTGAACCCGATGTTGAAAAAGTCGGCGGAGACAATATTCACCAGGTTTGACACGATTAGCGGCAGGCTGGCAGTATCAGCGATGAATCCCGCTGCCATCACGAAGGCCAGCGTTGCGCCGCGGCTGAAGCCCAATGCCAGCAGCATGGCAATCACTATCGGCGTGAGAATGAGCGCGGCCCCGTCGTTGGCAAAGAGCGCGGCAACGGAAGCGCCGAGCAGGACAATGTAAGTAAACAGCAAACGCCCCCGACCGTTACCCCACCGTGCGACGTGCAGCGCTGCCCACTCGAAGAAGCCTGACTCATCCAGCAGCAGGCTGATGATGATGACCGCGATAAAGGTGGCTGTCGCATTCCACACAATGTTCCACACGACGGGAATGTCGCCAACGTGGACCACGCCTGAAACCAAAGCCAGCACGGCGCCGATAATAGCGCTCCAGCCGATACCCAGACCTTTAGGCTGCCAGATAACTAACACAATCGTCAGAACAAAAATCGCCCCTGCTAACCACATACTTTCTCTCCTGTTCAGACGGGTATACCCGCCCGTAATGCCGTTTATTATTGTTTTCCAGCGAGAATGCTAAGACGGTTAATGCCGACCGGCTCATCTTCCTGTAGCGGGATCAATGCCAGACGTATCGCAAGGCCTGACTGAACTTTCCTGATTTGCTCTATTTCATGTGCCGCGCGTAATTTGAGTAACGGAGACGTCGTACGTGCTGCGGCGAGGCTGTTGTTGATAATCCACGCCCACGGCTCAATACCCGCACGGCGAAGATCCTCCTGTAAATTGGCTGCCTCCAGCACCGGTGTCGTTTCGGGTAGCGTCACCAGCAGCACTTTAGTGCGTTCCGCGTCCTGTAACTGCATCATCGGCGTAAGATAATGGCCGTTTTCACCCATGCGCTTCGCCACTTCACGATGATACGCACCGGTGGCATCAAGCAGCAGCAGCGTGTGGCCCGTCGGTGCGGTATCCATCACCACAAAGCGTTTGCCGGCTTCGCGTATGACGCGGGAAAATGCCTGAAACACGGCAATTTCTTCGGTACACGGCGAACGCAGGTCTTCCTGCAGCAGGGCTTTGCCTTGCGCGTCCAGATCCTTGCCTTTTGTCGCTAACACACTCTCGCGATAGCGCTCGGTTTCGGCCTGCGGATCAATCCTGCTGACCTGCAGGTTTTTAAGCTGACCGTGCAGCGTGTTTTCAAGGTGTGCGGCCGGATCTGACGTGGTGAGGTGAACGTCCAGCCCTCTTTCAGCAAGTCTGACCGCCAAGGCGGCGGCAAGCGTCGTTTTACCTACCCCCCCTTTCCCCATAAGCATGATCAGGCCGTGATCCTGGCGGGCGATGTCCTCAACCAGTGCATCGAGAGAGGGAATATCCGGAACCGCTTCGTCCTGCAGAACAGCTGTTGCGTCCTCGGATTTTTGTGTCTGGAAAAGGCCACGCAGCGCGTCAGGGCCCACCATGTTGACCGGCTGAAGGGCTAAGGTTTCGTGCGGTAAGGCCGCTAATGCTGGCGGAAGGCTTGCTAACACGCGCTGCTCGCGTTGATAGAGAGACCGGGCCAGCGCATCTCCCGTGGTTGCGCTTTCAGGCAGCACGCCGTTGATGACCAGGGTCTGATTCTCCAGCCCAACCTGATGAAGCTCATCATGCGTGCGGGCGACCTCAAGCAGGGTGGAGGCCTGAGGACGAGCTACCAGAATCAGACGAGTCTGGGCGGAGTCAGCGAGAACTGACAGGGCATGTGCATAACGCTCACGCTGTTTTTCCAGCCCGGCAAGGGGGCCGAGACAGGAAGCACCCTCCGGATTTTCTTCAATGAAGCTGCTCCAGGCTCCGGGCAGTTGCAGCAGCCGGATAGTGTGCCCGGTGGGTGCCGTATCGAAAATAATATGGTCGTACTCCCTCAGCAGGGCGTCGTCCGTCAGTAAGCCTGTGAACTCATCAAAGGCGGCAATCTCCGTCGTACAGGCACCGGAGAGCTGTTCTTCAATACTGCGCACCACGTCGTCGGGAAGCACCCCCTTAACGGGATCGACGATGCGTGCGCGATAGAGCTGCGCGGCGGCTTGCGGGTCAATCTCAAGTGCAGTGAGTCCCGGTACGCTATGAATGCCGGTCAGTTGGTTACCAATGGTTTGACCAAAGACCTGCCCCACGTTTGACGCCGGGTCGGTGCTGACCAGCAAAACGCGTTTTCCCTGATCCGCTAGCGAAATGGCCGTCGCGCACGACAGGGAGGTTTTCCCGACTCCGCCTTTGCCGGTGAAAAAGAGAAACGTGGGGGGATTATTCATGAATTGCATGGAGGTATCCTTCTTCCGGATTAATGAGTTCAGCAGCAGTTCGTCTTGCCGCCGGTGCAGCAACCTGATGACGCGGCTTGTTCACCCTCCAGGGCAAGGCCACACCATCGAGCTAGCTCCTGACGCGTCGGATAGCGGCCGGCCAGAGCAACGTTATTGTCGAGCAGAATCAACGGTAAAGACGAAGTCCCGGAATTCTCAAGAAAAGCTTTAACCTGAGTGTCATCTGCGAACGCCATAGGTTGCTGGGAAAGATTGAATCGATTTACCGTGATACCTGCCTGTTTAAGCCAGTCGCAGTCCGCGGAAAAGTTGACCAACGCCTGATCAACTTCGCTGCCGCACACGCCCGTGTTACAGCACATTGCTGGATCAAAAACTGAAATGGTTTTCATGACCTTTCCTCTAAATGTCAGTTATTGAGTGCGATCAGCGTTGGCCGCACTTCCTATCGGCTGTTTTGAAGTTTAAATCTGGTTAATCGAATGTATTTTTCGTCTGAGATTACAGACAGACGGCCTTACCCCCGGTGGTGTTCTGCTTGCGGGTAATGCTTTTAACCTGCGCAGTGATTTTGTCCTGCTCGCTCAAAAAGGCCTGCTCAATTATGGCCGCAGCCCATGCAGGCATATGCGGAGACAGGCGGTAGTAAATCCATTTTCCGTCACGCCGATCCATGATGAGTCCGGTTTCTCTGAGCATGGCAAGGTGTCTTGAGATTTTTGGCTGTGACTCATTAAGAACACCGATGATTTCACAGACGCACAGTTCCCCGGCTTCTCTTAGCAGCATGACGATCGACAAGCGTGTTTCATCGGACAGGTTTTTAAACAACAGAAGTGAAGACAGACCCTTCATAAGATCTCCTTTGTATGATGAAGCCATGGTAGGGCTTGCTCAAAAAATGTCAATTATATATTCGATAATTCGAATGTGTTTGATCGGGGTTATGTCAATTGATGTGACAAGTCTGAGTGGTGGTATTACAGGAATTAAGCATGAAACCGTTTATACAAAAGAGCGTGGAATAATATTGGGGAAGGTTTTTTTAAAAGCAGGCGAAGTGAACTTATATGAATGCGACGGGGTGGCTTCCGGGCAGTTGCAGTTGACAACATTTGCGAATGAATTGGGAACGCAACTATCCAGTTTTATGAAGAGTTGAGATAGCAGCTTAAACGCGGCAAATTTACCTCTAAGTAAGAATATCAACGAATGCAACACTAAGAGCGCTGATACTCTTGACCATCATAGGGATCCTGGTCACGGCCCTTGTTCTGGTGATGGTGTACACGCCGTTATAAAGAACGGTCTCTGATTCTTTGAGTATAGCTAATCCTTTTAAACTTCATTAGCCGGGCAAATGCTTCGGATCCCATGTCTTAGAATTTTTCACTATTGCATTCAATATGGTCACCAGTTTCCGCATGCAGGCGACAAGTGCGAGCTTTTTTGGTTTCCCTGCAGCAAGTAATCGTTGATAGAACTCTTTAATTGCAGGATTAAACTGCGTGGCTACAAGAGCCGCCATGTAAAGCGTTGCTCGGACACCAGCCCTGCCACCAAACGTGGTTCGTCTACCTCGCATTTTTCCTGAGTCTCGATTCAGGGGGGCAACGCCCGTCAGTGCGCTAATCTCCCGTCGATTGAGTTTCCCCAACTCCGGCAGTTCAGCAATCAGAGATGCGACAGTGACCTCACCAACGCCTTTTACGCTCCCAATCAACTCGGCCTGTTCCATGAAAAATACTTTTACGTGTTGCTTCATCTCGTTATTGATGCGGTCGATCTCGCTTTCAAGTGAGTCAATAATGTTATCGATACTCTTACGACTCTGTGGGTGAGAGGGGTAGCGACGATTACGCTCGGCGACCAGCATGTGATTCAATTGGCGACGACGGACAACCATAGAGGTGAGTACGGCACGAGCTTCGTCCGGTAGTGCACGGATATACCGACTGCGGTCAGGATGGCGATCAATAACCTGTGCCAATTGTGCCAGCATGGCGGCATCAAGTTTATCCGTTTTTGCCAGATATCCCATTGAGCGGGCGAAATCCCGAGCCTGACGTGGATTGATAGCAACAACGTCATAACCTGCGGCCTGTAAGCTACAGGCGACAGATGCCTCCAGCCCTCCGGTCGCCTCCATCAGTATCAATGAGATCCTCGCTTCTTTCAGCGCTTTCAGGATTGCCATGAATCCGTCCTCATCATTACTGGTTGAAAAGGCTGAGAACTCTCCGGTGCCTGCGATGTCCAGCGACAGCTTAGCAATATCGATACCTACGCATTGTTGATTTAGCTGACTCATGTTACCCCTCCTTACGATACGAATTTGATTTCACACAACTGTACGGGCTACTGATGAGTAGCTCAGTTCATGCGCAAACCGCTTGCAGACGGGCTGATTGCCCTCGGGTACGCTCGTGCTGCATGAACCTCGCCAAATCTGACACTACCAAGTTTATGTCATCTTCAAGATATAAGGGTTCGCTTCGCCGCTATCCTCACCCGTTCGCACTCATACACTCGGCAGTCTTCCCGTCGCGTGCTCGTTCAATATTCACTCGCCCGCCGTTCAGCCTGCCTCCTTCCTTCGTTTGCGCTGCGGCCTCCGGTAGCGCCCCTGCATCCTCCGCTTTCCGCCCGTCTGTCGTGTCGGCACGGCGTAAGCCGGAACTGTGATCCCTCAACCAGCGGAGAAATGCATATGAGCACAACTACACCAGCCGTATACGTCGGTACGTACCACAAATACAACTGCGGCAGCATCGCCGGCAAATGGTTCGATCTGACCGAGTTTGATGACGAGCAAGATTTCTTTGCAGCATGCAGCGAGCTTCACGCTGATGAAGAAGACCCGGAGCTGATGTTTCAGGACTGGGAAGGGATCCCGTCCGGACTGGCGTCCGAAAGTCATGTGAACTGGGCATTTATAGATGCCTACCGGCAGGCGAAGGAGGAGGGGCAGGGGGAGGCATTTGTGGAATGGGCGGAATATTTTAACGCCTTTGATTATGACGCGTTTCAGGAAGCGTATCAGGGGGAGGCAGAAAGTGAGGAAGACTACGCGCGCAATTTTGCCGATGAAACCGGTTTACTCAGTGATATGCCGGACTCATTGCAGAGTTATTTCGATTATGAAGCGTATGGGCGCGACATGTTCATGAACGGGCTGGTTTTAGTGAACGGCTACGTATTTTCTGAATGACACACTCACCGGCAGGGGGAACCCTGCCGTAAGGATAAAAAATGAAACTGACACCTGATACCCGCGAAACGCTGCAGCACTATAAATTGTTGATTAACGCGTACCGCCGCGAGGCCGGATTATCCCCGCTCAATACGACACAGATTATGGACGATATTTGTTTTTATCTTAAATGTCAGAACGCGGTCTATCTCGGCGGTGCCTTTATTCAGCAGGCTGGGATCAAAAAACTCGATAAGTAAGCGGTAAGAAACGGGCGGGGAGCCGCCTGTTATCGCGCGAAAACCCCTTTCAGGCTTCGCCTGGCGATAGCAGACCGCTCCGCGCCTTCGGCGCCGCCCGTCTCCGCTATCGCTATAATCGATTGGCAGAAAAACAATGTCCTGTCGTCGGCCGGTCAAATCATTCAGTGAACGCCAATATCTTGCATGCGGCTTCGGTGCCGGTTTTTCGTTGTCCGAACTTCTCGATGCGGATGAAAGACATGACTCAAAATCCTACCCCGGCCCCCTTCGGCTCCCGACCTGCGGCCGGTCGTCGAGCCCGACTGCGCTAACCGGCTGCGCAGGTAAGCTCCGCGTAACCCCTTTTGGGTTACGGCCTGACGGCTAGGGTCTGAGGGAGCACGTCAACACCTGCAGCTGGCTCACGCCAGCGCGCTAACCGTACCGGCGAGAGTTCCGCCGGCACTTTTCGGCGCACCCCCGTTTCGCTGTCGCGCTCCGGCGTTGCGGCGGATCCCCGCTCATTGGTACTCCGGCACCCTCTTTCCGTTTAAGTCCCTTTGCCTGGGCTGATACCGACACAGTCCTCCTCGCTGTCCAGGGTAAATACACTCACTGAGAATTTTTCTCGGCCACTACGTTAGTCCTCCAAAAATTATCCGCTCGCCCTGGTCATCTTCGTCAGCCGGTGTCGTTTACGCCCTTGCGGCGAGGGGTCTCAAACGGGTGATGGCATACCAGAAGGGACCAAACAGCAGGTTCCCGCAAACGTCAAAACCGCGACAAGAGAAACTCAACGGGTGATGTGTGTAACCCAAACGAAAAGGAAAGGCTTATGTGCGATCAGGAATGTGTATTACCGGAGGAGGGTAAGTTTACCCGCGAACAGGCAACCGCCGTCGCGTCTCAGTACAGCAACGTGGCGATTGAAGACGATAACGGGAAGGAATTTCGTCTCGTCGTGCGTAAGGATGGTGAGATGGTGTGGCGTGGGTGGAATTTCGAGGCCGGTGCAGGATTTTGGCTTAACCGTTATATAAAAAACTACGGCGTGAAAAACCAGACGGCGGGGAATTAATCATGAATACACCGGTAAATTCTGACCAAAATATCAGCGCTAAGGCCCCCGCTGCGGGGGCCGCAACCTTTACTCCCGCGCAGCTTGGCGATCTGGCTAATTACATCCTCTGCTACGGGGCATTCTTACAAAAATTCGAGCCGCGACTTTTACCTGCGGGCGCGCAGGCCGAGATGTACAGGTGCGAAGAATCTCTTTCTTGGATTCTGGTGTGGTTTGTTAACGGACGACCGGTGATGGCCTGTGATTATTTTGACCATTTTACCTATGTCCTCGACCGCACGTTGTTAGCAGAGGCCGGACAGTGAACGCAATGAACGTGGTTCCCCTCGGCGTGGTGAACGTGGCGTATTACAGCAACCATGCGGCGCAGTACCTGCAAAACCTGCTTAAGACCGTTGAGGCATTGCCATTTTTACAGGAGGTGATCGACGAGTTATCCGCCGACCCCACCGTTGGCTGGAATTGCCAGACCAATTCGGTGTTAGGCGATGACCATATTCATTCCATCGAGCTGGAGATCGCCCCCATCTACGATGACGGCGAGTATGTAGAAACATTCACGTTTGAAGACAGCGTATCAGAACCTGACCGTGTGCATGCATTTTCGCTATATTCCCGCATTGCCGAGTCGTCAGATTTTGCGGGCGTGCAGCCACTGCATGATGCCGAATCACTCGCAGAATGCGAGATGATGGCTTTGTTAGCCGTGCGGCGTATAAATGAAATGAAGGCGAACCACGTCGAACCACGCTGGGGATAGCGTCACCTAAAACTAACCTCAAAGGTTATATTTGTGGTCTAAACTAACCTTTGAGGTTATAATTACGTCTCAAAAACCAATAATCCGAGTGAACATGGAAAAGAAAACTCCACATACGCGCCTTCATATCGTTCAGGGACTTGTTGCAGCAGGAAAGGTGAAAGCCACCAATACGGCGCTCAACGGCGCGGATGATTTAGGGCTGACATTTGATGATATGTGCAGTGCGATCCTGGGATTAACGGCAGCTGATTTTTTTAAAAGTATGACCACCTATAATGATCATACTGTCTGGCAGGACGTATACCGCCCGAAGTTGTCGTGTGGTGACGTATATCTAAAACTAACGGTCAGTAACGGTGTTTTGATCGTCTCATTCAAGGAGAAGTAATATGAAATGTTCCGTTTGTGGCGGTGCAGAACTTGAGTTTGGTATCAAAAAAGTCCCTTACTCATTCCGTGGCCGTAAAACACTCATCGAGGCAGAAGGTGACCACTGTCCGGCGTGTGGTGAAGTCGTGATGGATCGTGAGCAGTCTATGGCCTACATGGCAAAGGTGAAGTCATTTAAGGCCAAAGTCATCGCGGAAACCATCGAACCTGAGTACATCATTCAGGTGCGTAAAAAACTTGAACTCACGCAGAAAGAGGCCAGCGAGATTTTTGGCGGGGGCGTGAATGCCTTTTCGCGTTATGAAAAGGGAAAGGCACAGCCACACCCTTCGATCATCAAACTCCTGCGCGTACTCGATCACCATCCCGAGTTATTGGATGAAGTGCGCAAACAGGCATAAGTGGGCAGGGGGGCGCTCCCTGACTTTTGCCGCGCTTAAAACACCCCCAGCGGGCTACGCCCGCCAGTCCCTAAGACAGGGGGCGGCTTCGCCGCCCCTCTTCTCCGGTATGTGTCGGGGGCTTGTCTCTCTCTTCCCTTACCTTACCGTCTCTTCCTCTCCGGGTATTTTATATTCTTCGTTGTGCAGCTGCTGTGCGTCATTCTGTTGTTGTTATCACTCTCCGAACGTCTCCTGATCATTTTCTCCAAGACAAATTCCCCCCAGAGCATGGCCCCCTTCGGCTCCCGACCTGCGGCCGGTCGTCGAGCCCGACTGCGCTAACCGGCAAGCCGGTAAGCTTCGCGGAATCCCTCCGGGGTTCCGGCCTGACGGCTAGGGTCTGATGGCAACAGCCAGGTCAACACCCGCAGCCGGCTTCGCCGCCGCACAGACACTGGCCGGTAAACCGACCGCTAAGGTCGCCGCCTCGTTCCTCGCCGTCGGGTGTGTGCATTCTACCAGTTTCAGGTTTTCCATCTCGCGTTAAGCCCTTACGCGGAGGGCTGGGTGTAGCACCGTCACCCGCGTTAACGCAAGAGTGAAATGCACGCCTGCGGCGCCCTTGCGTTCCCCCGCGCGCCGTTGCTACTTCGCCCTTTGCCGCGAAAGAACTCACCGAGAGATGACATTTAAACCAGAGGGGAAGACCAGCATGCACACACAAAACGTCAAGACCGCCGCTCACGAATCTTCCGAAAGATGGGGGACGAAAACCGTTCTCCATCTTATTGACCGAGGCCATTACAACGTGGCCTGTGCGCAGGAAGCTCACGCGCATGATGGTGAAAATTTTACGCGGCGGGATGCGTATTCCTATTTTATCCGGGGAACAGGGGAAGCACTGGTCAGCGTGATCCGCACATCGCTCAGAAAAGGGAGGCGGTCTGAATCGCGGGGAACCCGACGTGTGAGAAAGCAATAAGGCAGTAAGAAGAGGTGCCGGACGGGGAAAACGTCCGGCAGACATAAATCAACACTTGAGGTATTTCACTATGTCAGTAACCGAGTCTAAAGCAGTATCTATAACCCGTAAAGCGGCAAAAAATCCTAAAAGCTCCGCGCAGAGCGCCGCCGTGGAGCAGGCACTGGCAAATACGCCGGTCGAGATGGTGCCCCTGAGCCAGCTGGCACTGTCACCGCTGAATGTGCGTAAAGTATCCCCCGATCCGGTGAAATTGCAGGAACTGGCAGACAGCATTCGCGCCGTGGGCGTGTTGCAGAACCTGATCGTACATCTGTTGCCGGATGGCCTGCTGGGCACTGCCGCCGGTGGCCGCCGTTTTCGTGCCCTGAACATCCTGCTAAATGGCGGGATGATCACCGCAGATTACGCGGTGCCGGTGAAGACCGTCAGCGAAGAGATGGCAAAAATCGTCTCCGCAACGGAGAACTTTCAGCATGAAGAGATGCACCCTGCCGACCAGATTGCGGTGTTTGGTGAAATGAGCCGCGAAGGGAAAACGGCGGCACAAATCGCGGGTGTATTGGGTTACAGCACTAAACACGTTCAGAAATTCCTGCGGCTGGCAGGTATGGCACCGGCGTTGCTTGCGGCGCTGGCCGAAGACAAGCTCAACGTTGACCAGCTGCAGGCCCTGTCGGCCAGCGAAGATCAGGAACGCCAGCTGAACGTCTGGGAAAATGCCTACGGCTATTACCGCAACCCGAGAGAACTGCGGGAAGCGGTGCTGAAGGGCGAGGTGCCCGCTGAAGGCAACCGCCTGCTCGGCTTTGTCGGACGTGAAGCTTACGAACAGGCAGGCGGCGGGTTCCGCTACGATTTGTTCTCTGATGAAGGCTTTATCGGCGATACCGTGCTGCTTCACACCGTCGCCCGTCAGAAATTGGCTGATATTGCCGCCGGCATTGCGCAGGCCGAAGGCTGGTCATGGTCGGAAGGACGCACCGAGGGGGTGAGCACCTACGGTGAAGATGCCGAGCGTTATCTGTTACTCAAACAGCCTGCCGGTGAACTGACTCCCGAGGAACGTGCGCGGTTTGATGCCCTCGATAAGCAGCTGGAAACGCTGTCTGAGCAGGATGATGACGAAGACGCAGACCATGACGCACTGGAACTGGCTGCAGATGCCTGTCAGGCCGAAATGGACGCCATCGAAGCCGCCGCAAACATCCGGGCATGGGATGCCGATGTTCGTGCCCACGGCGGCGGCGTGGTGGTGTCACTGTTGCACGGGGCGATTTCTGTCCGTCGCGGCGTGATGCTGCGCAGCGACCTGCCGGAAACTGCCGCAGATGATAAAACCCGTGTGAGTCAGCACCTCAGCAGTATCCGCACGGAAGATACCATCGCAACCCCTGAAGCCAAACCGCTGAGCGCCGCACTGATCAAAAGCCTGTCCAGCGAGCGCACCTTAGCCGTACAGGCGGCACTGGCGGCACAGCCGCAAATGGCACTGGTGATTTTTGTGCACGATTGCCTGAAATCCACCTTCAATTACCACTCCTTTGTGGCATCGACCCTTAAGGTGTCACTGCATGCCCACACCGGCAACCTGCTCGACAATGCCCCGACGGCAAACGACGGGCTGGCAATGCAACATCTGAACGCCATGCACGACGCGTGGCAGGCACAGCTGCCGGACAACTGGCACGAAAGCTGGGACTGGTTACTTGCGTGGGATACGCAGCAGCTGATTTCTGTCATGGGCTACTGCCTTGCCAAGACGCTGAACGGGGCATCAGAACGCCTGAGCCACAAAGACAGCAAGGCAGGAAAAGAACTCGAGCCGGTGGAGGCGATGCTGGGCTTCACGCTGCGCGACTGGTGGCTGCCGACAAAAGCTAATTTCTTCGGGCGTATCAGCAAAGAGCAGATTTCTGACAGCCTGTCGCAGGCCGGTCTGGACGGGGCAGCGCGCGACGTCCTCAAAATGAAAAAAGCCGAGGCAGCAGAACTGGCTGAAGAGAAAATTACACTGACCGGCTGGGTGCCTGATTGCCTGATAGCTGTCTGTGAAGAGACTGTGCAGGCGGACGCTGGCACGGATACCGAAACCGAAATTGTCGCAAACATTGCCGCCTGATAAGGAGAAGCCGCTCCGTTAAGGGGCGGCATATAACGCCATGAAAAACAATCAATCTCATTTTCTTGCCAATATTCTCGGTTGCCAACCGGCGGGGGCTGAAATGCCTCTTGAACTGCGTGGCAACGTGCGTCAGATGTTTACAGATTCTGTCCTGCAAAACGTTGATCTGCCCGCTGCATGGTCAGTTGATGTGCCTGCGCCCTGTGAAGAGGGTTTTCTTTCGACCTGTTGCGTGCTGACGGCCGCATCCGGTATCCGGCTTATCTTCGGTCATGGTGGAAGGGATGCCCCCTTCTGGTCGTTGGGACTTTTATTTGACGGCGACCAGTCGGTCGCGTGGCTGTTCGTTTCTGAGGTTATCGATAACGCGGCGATCTCAGCTATTGAGCGCGAAATTGAGCGCATCGATGAGTATGTTCATGCGGGATACACCGGTGCGGACAGACTGGCGACAGCGTTACGGTTTACAGGGGTGGCAGTATGATCCCTCACTCACATGCATTAGTCCCTTTACAGCCTCAGCGGCGGGCTGCCATGCAGGCCATCGGTTATGTTGAAAGTCGCAGTGAGACGGCACACAGGCAGGGGAGATATCCCTATGCCCATGCCTTTTTCAGATTTATGGGCAAGCTGACCATTGGCTTAAACGACATTCGGATGCTCGATGGTACTTTTGACCCCAGCCAGCGGGGGCGTCCGGGTAAGGAGCGATATATTGCTGCCCTTGATATGCTCATTTCGACGCGGGGCGCATCCTGTCCTTCCCCACTGTCGGGGTGGGTGGGCAGCAGCCTGTTCCCTGAAGTTGAAAGCAGGGAACGGCAGCGGGGGGAACAGCGTGCCAGTCTGAAGGCTAATCGCAGGCGAAATGTTGAAGCGAAAGCAGAGGAACAGAAGCGGCGACGTTATGAAAGCCTGCTGGGACAGGCTGAAATCGAACTGGCGTTTTGTTCCCCAAGCACGATCAGACCGTGGTACGACACATGGACGCGCAAAGACTTACGCCTCCACGATCTGGGTGAACTGGTTTACGCGTGGATTGCACGGTTTCCCAGCCTCGGACACTTTGACCGCTACTTTCTGCGTTATGAGCCTCTGTGGGTAGTGATGTTGGAGGTAAATCGGCACGCTGACGATCAAAGCGAATTTGAGGCATACCTGGATCGCCTGATGCTGCCAAATCGCCTGTCTGACCTGGAAAACACACACCCATAACTGCCGGGCTGCTGCGGCTACGCCGCGGCGGCCAGTAGGACTGTCAGGTCTGTTTTGGGGACTTGCCTCTTTCTTTCCTTCCGTTCTCTTTCTCTCCTGGCTTTTACTCTCCTTTCTCTGCCTGGTCATTGCTGTCCGGTCTTTCTTTTTCACAACAAACCACCACGGCCGGAACATGGCCCCCTTCGGCTCCCGACCTGCGGCCGGTCGTCGAGCCCGACTGCGCTAACCGGCAAGCCGGTAAGCTCCGCGTAACCCCACCGGGGTTACGGCCTACGGCTAGGGTCTGATGGCAACGGCCAGGTCAACCCCCGCAGGCGGCTGCGCCGCCGCACAGACACTGGCCAGCGTCGCTGGCCGCTAAGGTCGCCGCCTCGTTCCTCGTCGTCGGGTGTGTGCATTCTGCCGGATGCGGTTATCCATCTCGCGGTAAGCCCTTACGCGGAGGGCTGGGTGTAGCACCGCCGCCCAGGTTAACGCAAGGGTGAAATGCACGCCTGCGGCGCCCTTGCGTTCCCCCGTGCGTCGTCGCTACTTCGCCCTTTGCCGCGAAAGAACTCACCGAGAGATGACATTTAACCTGAAGGGGACCTGAAGAATGCACACACAAAACGTCAAGACCGCCGCTCCTGAATCTTCCGAAAGATGGGGGGCGAAAAGCACGTCCCTGCGCATGGACGGCTTTATCACTGATATTTCGTCAACGCATCCCTTCGATGTGATCCGCGCCGACGTGGTGATTTCCCGTCTGGAGGCTCAGGCGAGCAACGGATGCGGTCTGTATTTCGAGATTTACGAATCCCGCCTGATCAGCAGTGCGTTAAATCATCTTTCTCGTCTGCCGATGAAAGACCGTCCGGTATTTATCGGTGTGGCAGACCGCAGAGGGATCACGCTTTCGTGGGCGGAAGAAGACCGCAGTCAGGCGGCTTACCGTGAAGTAATGGCTGAGATTGCAGCAGAGCAGGAATAAGGAAAAACAATGATCACCTACATCACCGACCAGAGAGAAGGGGAGCCGGATATTTTAACGCCGGTTCGGCACGAACCCCTGATTATCAGGACGCTCGGAGGCGTTGAGATATTGCGACAGAAAGCACCACAGGACGGCTGGACGCATGACCAGTTAACCACTGTTCAGCCTGATGATAGCGGCGAAGGCTCAGAAGCCTATTTAGGGGCTTCGTGGGTTGGTTCAACAGAAGTGTAGTGAGAATGGCGGGATCCTCCCGTCATAAAAATCAAGGAAAAACATCATGTATGCACCTGAAATCACCACCGGCAGCGCGGGAGTAAGTCGGTTCGAATGGAACGCAGCAGCGGAGGCCGCTTACTGGGAGGCGCGGGCAAAATCTTATGTGACCGCGCCGGTGGAAATCGACCTGCACAGATATATGGACGTGCTGGGGACGTTACCGCCGCTGGACTGGCAGGGCGATCGGGACAGCGAATCATTCAAGTTTGCCGAAATGATGTGCGGCAGCGTGACGGACATTTACGCGAAAGTCGAAGGCCGGTATTTCCAGCTATGCGATGAATGCACCCTGAGCCATGCCGAAATAGTGCGACGTATTAAGGAGGTGTTAAGCAAAGAAACCGTAGTGCAGAAATGAAAAAAGCAGACTTTCGTCTGCCTTGTCATGCCGGTTTGTCCCGCAAAAGCCAGACCGGCTATCAATACTCGATTGGAGTTCATGCCATGAATACTGAAGCACAGATAATTGCATCCCCCGTGCCGTTTGTAAAGTCTGAGACGGCAAAAAAGCATCCGCGCCTTGTGCGCGAACCGCTGAAAAGTCAGGACATCTCCGTGCCGTTTAAGGCGCTGGGGCGTCACATCGCCAAATGTCAGCGCAAACGCCAGTCCGTCAGGGTGCCCGCAATGCGAGCCAGTGAACTCGGACAGGTGCTGCGCACACTGGAACTGAAACGGGCTTACGCCTGATGACCTTGCCGCCCCTGCGGGGCGGCAATTCCAAGACTTTATGGGGTAGACGATGAGTAACAAACTGTGGTTTAAGGCTGAGAAGCTGGCACCGGTGATGGCTGACGTTAAAAAGAATGGCTGCAAGCTGTGGTTTATTGCCGATGAGGGCATTTATCTGACCGCTGAAAAGGCCACGTTCGTGCACGATCGGCGTAATATTTCCTATGCCGAAGGATTCGACCCCGACGACTGGGACGACGCGGGCGAAATGTTTGATGCCGTTGACAACGCATCAGGCGGCAGCGGTGACGTATGGGAAAGCATAAAGTTAGAGCCTGAAATGCTGGATGTTTTGATAACAGGTGCGGCGGATCTGACGATTGAGGTCACGAATAACGCGTTCGTATTTAGCGCAAGCCTTCGTGATACGGGTAAAACAGTATGAGCAAACATACTGTTTGTGCGCACGAGTATGGAGACACGCATAAAGCCATGAGGGGCAAATCATGACCGAAAACTTCTGCGATATTGAGTCTAGGACGTCCGTGCGTCCACACGTTATGCTGATCGTAGCCGAGCTTGACACCGGCACCGGCTTTCATTTTGTTTCACATCCAACGCTGTCAGGTACTGATGCCAATCTGTGGTTTCCGCTGACTGAGGGGCAGGCGCTGCATGTTGCCGTTGAACAGGTGATGGTCATGAACCACGCGGCGAACAACGTTGTCCGGCTGGACGTTTTCCATCAAGGCGACAGACACACCGATTACAAAGTCATCTATAACCCTGAAATCAGGGTGTGCTGATAAGAGGGGCGGGGCGGATCACGCTCTGCCCCTGTTTTTGTGTCGCCCTTTCAAATGCCCCGGCGGGCTATGCCCGCCCAATGCTGAGTGACTGGGCGGCTGCGCCGCCCCTCTTCTCAGCTATGTGTCGGGGGGTTGTCTCTCTCTTCCCTTACTGTCTCTTCCTCTCCTGGCTTTTACTCGTCTTTCTCTGCCTGGTCATCGATGTCAGGTCTTTCTTTTTCACAACAAACCATCACGGCCGGAACATGGCCCCCTTCGGCTCCCGACCTGCGGCCGGTCGTCGAGCCCGACTGCGCTAACCGGCAAGCCGGTAAGCTCCGCGTAACCCCACCGGGGTTACGGCCTGCGGCTAGGGTCTGATGGCAACGGCCAGGTCAACCCCCGCAGGCGGCTGCGCCGCCGCACGGACACTGGCCAGCGTCGCTGGCCGCTAAGGTCGCCGCCTCGTTCCTCGCCGTCGGGTGTGTGCATTCTGCCGGGTGCGGTTGTCCCTCTCGCGGTCAGCCCTTACGCGGAGGGCTGGGTGTAGCACCGCCACCCAGGTTAACGCAAGGGTGAAGTGCACGCCTGCGGCGCCCTTGCGTTCCCCCGTGCGTCGTCGCTACTTCGCCCTTTGCCGCGAAAGAACTCACCGAGAGATGACATTTAATCTGAAGGGGGCCTGAAGAATGCACACACAAAACGTCAAGACCGCCGCTCCTGAATCTTCCGAAAGATGTGTGAAAAACACGTCATTAATCGTAGCCGAACAAGGGGCCTTGTTGGATGAACTCTCCGGCCTCTACATCTATGAAGTCGCAACGGGCGAGGATGAAATGGTTGAAATTTTACGCCGTTATCTGGTTCCGCTGGCCTTGAATGTTGCTGAGACCACGGGTGCCGGTAAAGACGGCAAACCGTGCGTATTTTTCCCTGTTGCACAGTGCTGGATGCTGGCGAAACGTGTTGTAGAGAGTCGCTACAGCCTTCTGGGTCTTAGGGCGTGGGAGCGCGTTCGCGCGGAAATTTTTGGTCATTAGTTATACCTGAAGGCGGGATTTCCCCGCCTTCACTCAACAGGAGAAACACCATGTATACATCTGACATCCCCACCGGCGACGCGGGTAAAAACCGGTTCGAAAGGCGCGCAGGCGCGGAGGCCGCTTACTGGGCGACGCGGGCAAGATCATATGTGACCGCATCGGGGACGTTAACGGGCGGCATCTAAGGAGTCGTTTCATGTCACAGTTAAATTTTGATGACCTTTTCAGCGCATGTCAGGGGGAGCCGTCAACTGATGGGACCGTAATCGCCAGCGTATCGGCGAAAATGCGTGCGCCAAAGAACTTGATTACCTCAGATAATGCACGACGTGAGTTTATCCGCGTGTTCGGTCAGACGGCACGATACCTGCGCCGCTGGGATGTGTTCTGTGATTTTATCACGCTGGCCGCCAGCGAGCTGGATATTGCTACCGTCCGCACCGATGAGAATATCGAGAGAAGCCGGAAAATCTGTGCCCGCTATGAGGCCGCTGATCTGGAAAACCTGCACACGCTGTTCTGTATGCTCGTTTGCGCATTGCAGGGAAAATATCAGGATTTCCTCGGGGCAGTTTTTATGGAGCTGGATTTAGGTTCTGATGATATGGGGCAGTTTTTCACGCCATATCACGTGCAATCCCTTATGGCTCGGCTGATGTTCCCCAAGGCGGCGGAAACCATTAACAAAGAAGGCTGGGTGACACTCAGTGAGCCATGCTGCGGAGCTGCTGGCATGGTAGTGGCTTATGCAGAAAGCATGTTAGAGGCAGGGTTCAATCCCTCTGAACAATTGTTCGCGCATTGTATCGATCTCGACCCCGTGGCAGCGGATATGGCCTTTATTCAGCTGAGTTTGTTGGGAATACCTGCTGAGGTGGTCACGGGGAATACGCTCACCCTGCAGTTTAGCCGTGTACGATACACGCCGGTTTACTATGCCAATGACTGGGAAGCGCGTTTTGCGTTGCGCAGAAAATACGAGGCGATGAAACAGGTTTTGTCGTTGCTCACAGCCTGATCATGAGGGCAGGGGAAACCCTGCCATTTTCGCCCGAAACCCCCAGCGGGCTACGCCCGCCAGTTCCTGAGACAGAGGGCGGCTGCGCCGCCCTTCTTCTCCGGCATGTGTCGGGGGATTGTCTCTCTCTTCCCTTACTGTCTCTTCCTCTCCTGGCATTTACTTTCCTTTCTCTGCCTGGTCATCGATGTCAGGTCTTTCTTTTTCACAACAAACCGTCACGGCCGGAACATGGCCCCCTTCGGCTCCCGACCTGCGGCCGGTCGTCGAGCCCGACTGCGCTAACCGGCAAGCCGGTAAGCTCCGCGTAACCCCACCGGGGTTACGGCCTACGGCTAGGGTCTGA
>NZ_JBLZQF010000015.1:0-98589 GCF_049199325.1 Rahnella sp. PD4
ACCGAGATTGCCGTGACTAAACACGGCCGGATCAAATGAACTGAAGTTCAGTGGCCCCGGCTTTTTTATCAGCAAACTG
This sequence comes from Rahnella sp. PD4, assembly GCF_049199325.1. Classification (NCBI taxonomy): domain Bacteria; kingdom Pseudomonadati; phylum Pseudomonadota; class Gammaproteobacteria; order Enterobacterales; family Yersiniaceae; genus Rahnella; species Rahnella sp. PD4. The sequence goes on from NZ_JBLZQF010000015.1 coordinate 80, forward strand.
ACGTCCGTCAACAGCACAATTGCCACTTCCGCGATCATCAGCACTCCCAACAGTTTCCCCCCGACTTCTACCCGTTTAATACCGAAAATCCAGGCAATAATGGTAAACAGCATACTGAGTGCCCACCAGGGAATATGTAGCGCAAGATGCTGTGCAAGGAACTCCTGGCTAAAGAAGCCGAGCATGGAAATTATGGCTATCTGAATAGAGAGGTAGGCAATCAAGGCCAGTACTGACGCGGAGGCCCCCCAGTTTTCTCCCAGGCCTTTTGATATATAGGTATAGAAAGCTCCGGCGTCATTTACATAGCGGCTCATCGCTATGTAGCCCACAGAAAAGAGCATCAGAATAATGCAGGCCATAATATAAACGGCCGGAACACCGCCGCCATTCCCCGTAAAAATTGCCACAGGCAACCCACCAATAACCCCTGTCAGGGGGGAGGCAGCGGCAACGACAAAGAAGACCAGAGAAAATAAACCCAGGGAGTTTTTTCTTAACCCATTAATGTTACTCATCGCCAGCGCCCTATTTGTAAGTGGATATAGGACAGCATCATTTCCCAGCGGCGCCAGCGTGGGATAGAACAAATCGGACAGTCATATAGTGCAACATATGCACTTTTTTAGTGCCACCTTCTGTTAACTTGAAAATAACCTAATGGTAACTAATGCGCTCGGCATGGGCGGCAAGAAGCATACGGCGCTGGAAATCAAGCGGGGTGGTACTGATCAGTTTTTTGAATTCGCGCAGGAAATGTGACTGATCACTGAAACCCAAATTCAGTGCCAGTTCGGAAAACGAGACGCTGGCACCCTGATGTAAGCTGTTCAGGGCAGACTGGCAGCGCATGATGCGGCCAAATGCCTTCGGAGACATACCGGTATCCTGGCGAAACTGTCTCTGGATGGTACGACAGGTATAGCCAGTTAATGCCTCCAGTTGCCCGACACGGAAATTGCCTTTCTGTTGCAGGATTGTGCGAATAATTGAAGCAGTCACCGTTGACGTTTTGCGTGCCAGTCGCGGCGTAAAATAGTTATTAAACAAGGTGATTTGCTGTGCAAATAACTCAGTGCGCAGGATTTGCTCGCAGGCCTGACGTGCGTCCGGAACCACGTCCAGAAAATTAAACTCGCGGTCGGTCAGATCTTCTGCCATCACATCGAGAAAATCCGGAATGACACCAGGGGCAAAGCGCACACCGAAATAGCGGTGGTTTGGGATTAACCTTGCGCTGCGCGCTTCAAGGGTGGTTCCGCATACCCGCGCCATGGGATGAATGGTATCGCAGTCAAAGACAATATCTACGCAACCATCCGGTACCGCGAGGGTCAGAGGGGCAGACGGAGATACCTCGAAACTGTAAAAATGGGAAATGGCCGAATTCTCAGCGTTCATCAGCGAATATTGTCTCGCTGCACTGAGCACAAACCACGGCTGTTCCGGATTGATAATGTTTGTACAGGACATAAGCCCCCCGCCATAACAAAGAACATTTCCTGTCTCTGCAATTCGGATGCCATATCCGGCGATCTCTTTTTCACAATGTCGCAAATATTCAATACAGCCGTTTTCCTATCCCGTAATTTTCATCGTGTCGCGAAACGATTAACAAAAATGTAACCCACCCATTAACGGAGTAACTGGCATGTCTGACGCCGCTAAAATTGATTTTATCTATCTTTCCGAGCAGGACATGATCCGTGCTGGTGTAACTGATATGACTGCCTGTGTTGACACGATGGAAAAGATGTTTGCTCTGCTATACCAGGGAGATTATCGCATGGCCGGAGCGAACAACGATTCACATGGGGCAATGGTGACTTTTCCGAACGACTCACCGTTTCCCAATATGCCTAAACCGACAGCTGATCGTCGCTTTATGGCGATGCCCGCCTATCTCGGCGGCGATTTCTGCACTGCAGGTATGAAATGGTATGGCTCTAATATCGCCAACCGGCAGAAGGGATTACCACGATCCATTCTGATGTTTACGCTAAACGATGCGGATACTGGGGCACCACTGGCGTATATGTCGGCAAATTTGTTGTCAGCCTACCGCACGGGGGCTGTACCCGGTGTCGGCGCCCGCCATTTAGCACGTCGCGATGCACAGGTGATCGGGTTGCTGGGGCCCGGCGTTATGGGGAAAACTACTGTGGCGGCGTTTATGGCTGTCTGCCCGCAGATAAACACCATCAAGGTGAAAGGCCGTGGTCAGAAGAATCTCGACAGCTTTATCGTTTGGGCCAGAAATACCTTTCCTCAGATCACCAACATCCAGGTCGTCGATAGCCTTGAACAGGTGGTGCGTGATTCGGATATCGTCACCTATTGCAGCTCCGGGGAAGTCGGCGATCCGGCAACTTATCCGTTGGTAAAACGCGAATGGGTCAAGCCTGGTGCTTTTCTCGCCATGCCGGCGCTGTGTAACCTTGACGAAGGCATGGAGCAACCCGATGTGCGTAAAGTGCTCGACAATACCGGGCTTTATCACGCCTGGTATGAAGAGGTCCCGAAACCTGCCCATCACACCATCCCCGTAATAGGCGTGCGGTTTATGGACATGCTGGCGGCCGGGAAATTGTCCGCTGACCAGTTGGAAGACATCGGCAAGATTGTTGCCGGAGATGCGCCGGGGCGCCAAAGCGATGACGAAATCATCATCATGTCAGTCGGCGGTATGCCGGTTGAGGATGTGGCCTGGGGTACTGTTGTCTATCGCAATGCGCTTGAAAAAGGGATCGGCCTCAAACTCAACCTGTGGAATGCGCCTGTACTCTTCTGAGTACCGGACAAGTCACGTCTTCACCTCCAATAATCTGATCTTACAGGTACAAAATGACCCAAATTACTAAAGTAAAAACCGGCTCAAAATTTGAAGAACGGGGGAGTTATTCCCGCATTGTTGCTGTCGATAACTGGATTTTTGTCTCCAATACGGCCGGCCGGGATCCGCGTAGCAACGAAATTCCTGACGACGTGACTGAACAAACACTCCAGGTTTTTGCAAATATTGAGATGGCTCTGGCAGCGGTCGGTGCCACGCTTTCCGATGTGGTTTTTTCCCGGGTATATATTCAGGATCCGAAGGATGTCGCTAGCGTGATGGAGATTATTGGTGCGAAGTTTCGTGGCATCAATCCGGCGACCACGGTGACCTGTCCGCCGTTGGGATCGACCGTTTATAAAGTTGAGTTAGAAGCCACTGCCTGGCGCGGGGCTGGAAAAGCGGAAGTGGAAGAAATCATTGTCGGGTCTTAGTGCCGGGTTCTTTTACTGAATTTTTGCATATTAAACCACTTAAGAAGGTCGCTATGGCTCCGGCAATAACTCCTGTTCAGACTTCCGCCACTTTCCCTGCCGCAACGACTGTGGTGGTGATCGGAGGGGGCATCGTTGGCCTGACTGCTGCACTGGCGCTGGCTGAACGTAAAATCCCTGTAGTTTTATTGGAAAAAGGCGCTATTGCAGGAGAGCAATCATCCCGTAATCTCGGATGGGTACGTAAGACCAGCCGTCTTGCCGAAGATATTCCGTTAGCGCTGGCATCGGATCGGCTCTGGGCGATGATGCCGCATCGGCTGGGAAGTGATGTGGGTTACCGCCAGGCGGGGATAATGTTCGTTGCTCGCACGCAAGCGCAGATGGCTTTGTATGAAGGTTGGCTCAAATCGGTTGCGCAGCTGTCACTTGACTCACGTTTGCTTAGTCGGCACGAAATTGCTGCAATGGTCCCCGGGGGCAGAGGGCAATGGGCAGGGGGGATCTATACGCCTTCCGACGGACGTGCCGAACCGACACTGGCTGCCAGCGCGATAGCAAAAGCTGCGATCGCCAGAGGAGCCTTTATTGTGGAAAATTGCGCAGTGCGCAGCCTGACACTTTCTGCCGGGAAAGTCAGTGGTGTGGTCACGGAACGAGGCGAAATTCGTTGCGATCAGGTGCTGCTCGCCGGCGGGCTCTGGTCGAGGCGTTTTTTGGGCAATCATGGCGTATCCTTGCCGACCTTACCATTAATCTGTTCGGTATTGCGCACTCGTCCGATGGCTGGCCCGACAGAAATAGCAGTTGGCGCACCGGATTTTTCTTTCCGAAAACATCAGGATGGCGGGTTCATTATTACCCAGCGCGGCGCGCTGGACGCCTCACTGGTACCGGACCATCTATTGCTCGGATTACGCTATTTGCCCCAGCTGCGTGCACAGCGCGACAATTTACGCATTTCGCTGGGTAAGAATTTTTTGCATGACCTGACGCTGGCACGTCATTGGGGGGCAAAAAGTATCACGCCGTTTGAGAAGGTGCGGATGATGGATCCCCCTGCCAACCGGGCACTTAATCAGGAAGCAATGGATAATTTAATGGCAGCCTGGCCCGCATTCGCCAAAGCGGAGATTGCCGATACATGGGCTGGAACGATTGATGTTACACCAGACTCCAACCCGGTTATCGGACCTGTAAACCGAATACCCGGTCTGACGGTTGCAACGGGTTTCTCCGGTCATGGTTTTGGTACTTCGCCAGCAGCCGGACAACTGGCGGCCGATCTTGTTTCCGGCTGTCAGCCAATTATTGATCCCGCTCCGTATCGATTTGAGCGTTTCTGAGACAGAAATGATTTATTGCCACTTGGTGCTTTGACCGAAAAGGGGATGTTAAGCCGCTCATCAGTTTACTTCCCTAATAATTTCTTCTGAATATAACTGGTTAAATATTCCCATATTTTTCTGACGCCGATAAAACCAATGATACCGCCGATACTCATCGTCATATTTTCAGAGGCTCCAAAGTATAAACTTATTGAAATCGCAGTTATAGTGAGAGCTCCACAAAGTAACGCTTCGCATATTATCTCCCGTCGGGAGCCTTTCAAATATATTGTCCTGAGCAGTGCCATTAACATTGACATCATTACACCGCTGGCAAGAGAATCCTGGCGAAAAAAAAGCGTTAAGAACAACATTATTAATGGATGGTCGGGTTTCAAAATAAAGCCTTTTTACCTTTGAGGTCTGATGAGGCATATAACTTTCAGATACTATGACTCATTTAATCTGCCCCTCCGCAAACAGTATGCGGAAGGGCAGATTACCTCATTAATTTAAAATAATGTTTTTCATTGGCGGGATATACCCGTAATCAAACACGCGCTCTACAAATGAACGGTTTCCCTTAAGGACAATTTTTACGGTAGGAGCTTCTGTCCCACCAATACGATAATTACCGTCGCTTGTCGGAACGTTATCAATAAAGGATGTCACCAGGCCATTGGGCATGACGCAATGTGAGTAGGTCTGGAAGGGCTGAGAAGGCGGATTGCCTAACACCAAACCGGAGCCGTTCATCGGAGAATACGGGCCGGTAAGGTTATCACTCAGGAAGCCGTAAACACCGTCAGGACCTGTCAGACCATCTGCATAAGTAAATTTATGACTGATAGTGAATAAGTAATATTTTCCATCCTGGAAGACAAAATGCGGGCGTTCGGTTTGATCATTCACACCGACAGCCGTGACCAGAGGTGGGAGAATTTCCCATTCGTCTCCCGACAGATCTTTGGCGACGGCCATACCAATACAGCCCACCTGGAATTTCGAATTACCCACATCACGATGGCCCGGCGGCAGGATACCCATTTCCTCTTTGCCAACGATGTGAGAACCGCGTTCACCCGCCACATTTCCTTCAAATACCATGTAGAGCTTCCCGTCATGGGGATCGATAAACGGGCTTGGATCCCTGAAGTTCCAGTACGGATTTTGACTTTCAGTTTGGTAGTACACGCCGTCAGCTGAAAATAATGATTTAACCTCGTTGAAACCGGCCAGCGTTACACCTTCTTCTGAGGTCAGCACTTTGCCTCTCACTTTTGCAATGGTCGCTCCCGGCGTGACGCAGGTATAATAAAGATCAATATCACCGTCTTCATTAAGCAAAATGGGTGTTCCTGCCCATTCGCGGGCTGTAGGGGAGACACCTTCTGCCATAACACGCCCGCCAAAAATCCAATCTTTACCCGTACGGGAATACCAGTAACAAATTCTTGCGCGCCCGTGGCGATTATTCCAGTCACTGGTGATGTCATAATTTCCTTCCGCATCGAGATACTCTGAATTATTGTTATTACGCTGAGCGGTAAGCGTGAAAATAACAGACCATCCGTCTACAGAAACCACCGTACCGTCTAATGACCGCAGGGGCATAGTATCCCAAATAAATACTTCATCACTCATGACCGGAAAATCGGCGCTCACAATCGGTTGGGTGGTGGTAGGGTCGTTTTCGTTGACCTTAAGAGCATCAGCACGAGTCCAGATTGTCGGTGTATAATTTAAATTTGTCATGTAAATATCCTTTAATTAAATAAGTATTAAGAGTGTTTGACGTTTGAAGTCGTAAGAATAGTTGCATGATTAAATAAGGCATGCACTCAGTTGATGTTGTGCCATTATGTATACATAATTTATATGAAATACCTTATGTATATGTTTTTGGAATGGAAGTTGTGTAGTTGGCTACATATTATTTTTTCATAGTCAGGAAAGGAAGCGAATTCTATCCTCTACCGGTTCATCACAACTTCTAGTAAAATAGCTAGCAAACGAGATGGGCTTACTCATTATGAATGTCCAGCGAAAAAATAATCGGTTTAACTGCGGGAAATAGCACGAAATTCTAAATAATTATTAATAAATCCTTAGGAAGAAATATTTTGAATTACTTTTCAATGTCAATTTAATTTGTTGTGTGAGGGTTAAGACAGCTATAAATTATTTAATTTTTATGGAATGTATCAGACAGTAAGTACACAACATCTTTAAGGAAAGCGTTATGTCAGGAATGATTTTATTTTCTCCTCTTTATTTTGTTTGCATCCCACCCATTTCTTCTGCGCTCTCAGTCGAAGTAAGACAATCATACCCCACGCAATATAATTTTTAACATTCAATGAGTTAGCATGATTACATTAACGAGGCTTTACCTATGATGCGTTGCCCGCTTTGCAATCACTCAGCACATATACGAACCAGCCGATACCTGTCACAGCAAACCAAGGAGTCATATTATCAATGCCAGAACATAGAGTGTTCATGCACTTTTAAAACAATTGAAACCGTTTCTAAAATCCTCTGCAGCCCAACCTTTGAAAAAACAGAAGATGCAGGCTGGAATCAGGAAGAATCCTATTTAAAATAGCTAGCGACCACAGATTAATATTGTCTATCATATTCTGCGCTTTTATTAAACAAATGAAAAAACTAAGGTCTTTAATTTGTTTGAAGCGCATTCTATTGATCACTTTTAGTGAGAATTAACAATACACTTAGTTTGATTGGGGACGAGGCTTGAATGGAGAGGGCGATCCATCAGTTAATTTCCTGCTACCAAGATCAATTGATCGTTAAGATAAGCCACTCTGGACAGAGAATTTGAGTTCCATTTTGAAACGCACAGAATGCTATACCGCTCAGCGAGCTGGCTCAACATCCCATGTTTGCTGAAGTGGATCGTTATTCCTTTCGTCCTGGTTGCTGTATTGATGAAAGGCCGTTATTTAATACGCCTGATATGCACTAAAGAGCCGATCAACATTTTTTTATCCGCATCTGTCAGATGCGGTGCCTGCAATAGACTAAATATTTCTGACTCGTCTGACTCACGGAAGCCGCCAGCAAGTAATTTCTGACTGATAGCTTCAAGAATCTTTTTATCCTGCAGAGAAATGGACGCCCTGACGTCATCCAGGCTTCTTTGCGTACCCGTGCGGTCGGGTGGTTGAGATAACCACTGGGCAAAGTAACGATACTGAATCGCCTTTGCGACATCCATTTGCGCCTGAATAAAGGGCTGTATTGAGCTGCCGTCGAGCCCTGACTCTTCAGCCTCCTCACGGGTACGGGTTAGGACACTTTGTTCCCGGATCATATCTTCTACAGGCAGATGGTGTGCGGCTTTATAATCCGCGACATCTTTCATGTCCAGCATGCGCTGATTCATGGCTGAAGTGAGGGAGGAAATCGCAACGGTGGACACGGAAGCCGCAAATACGGAACCCACCATAAACAATGATGATAAAAAAACCACGATGTAAGCCATAGAACCCTCTGACGCAACAGTAAACATGAGTTAGGTACTCTACTCAGGTAATAATACCGTTCCGTGACAAAATACCTTCCGTTAATCCTAAAAGTGAGTCATCAGTTGATGAAGTGAAAGAAATTGTTGGAGAAAATCGCCGTTTTTTTTGCCCGATTATATTTATTTAATATGACTTCTCATCGGGAGAGGAGCCGCTAACATAATGACCCACCACAGAATTTCATTTTAAAGCAGGTTTCCCCCTGACTTTGAATGAACTCATGTCCCTGAAATTTATCAAGGCAGCCAAACACATCATTGAAGTAATGCAAATCCGCATAAATACTTTCTCTGGGCCCCCTGATGGGATAACGATGATCTGCCTGTCCACGGTTCTTACGCGCAATAAACCTGAGATTACGCATTGTCCTCTCATCCAGGGACGGTATTGTGGCACCGCCATTAAATTGCATACACCAAATTGGATTATTGTTTAGCGAGATAATTATCTGTCCGAAAACGATTTTACCTTCCGTAAAGTAGTTTCTGTACGAATAATTATCCCTACTGTATTCAATGAGATTCACATCATTTTGAGGTAATTTTCTTATAATTAATGTATCGGGTGCAGTGTATAGAAAGCGATTTGCTTCGATTAAAAAATCCTTCATTAATATGTTTTTTCCTGCCTGAAATTAAAGAGTCGTAAAAATAGTTAAAAATCTTTTATTTGACAAGTTTCAAAAGTGAAATATTTGTTAATAGTTTATTCCCCTGTAGCGTCGGAAATTTTTCTGACGCTACAGGGAGCGGATAAACAGCAATGCCCCGTTTAAGAGGTTTAAATCCTTATCAGAGTTTAAACATGCTAACCGCCTTCACCAGTCGGACAGCCTGATCCTCCAGTGACTGCGCAGCTGAAGAGGCTTCCTGAACCAGGGAGGCATTTTGTTGTGTGACGCTGTCCATCTGGTTGATCGCAGCATTGATCTGACCGATGCCGGTGCTTTGTTCAACACTGGCGATAGAAATTTCACCCATAATGCCGGTGACATTGCTTACGCTGCTCACGACGTTGGAAATAGTTGAGCCCGCCTGAGCGACCAGACGGGTACCTTCATCCACCCGGGTAACGGATTCCTCAATCAGACTTTTAATCTCTCTGGCTGCTGTCGCAGAACTGTGTGCAAGGCCACGTACTTCTGTTGCAACGACCGCAAATCCTCTTCCCTGCGTTCCGGCCCGTGCAGCCTCCACCGCAGCGTTGAGCGCCAGAATATTGGTCTGGAAAGCGATGCGGTCGATGACGCTGATGATGTCGACAATTTTCTTAGAGGCGTCATTAATCATGTCCATGGTCACCACAACCTGACTCACCACATCGGCACTTTCGGTGGCAACACGTGACGCTGATTTGGACAAGTTATTTGCCTGATGGGCATTGTCTGCATTTTGTTTTACGGTAGATGTCATCTGCTCCATCGCAGAGGCCGTTTCTTCAAGCGAGCTGGCCTGTTGCTCGGTACGTGAAGCGAGATCAAGCGTTCCCATTGATATTTGCTGAGAAGCCGTCGCAATGGTGTCAGTGCCCGAACGGACTTCGCTGACAATTTTCCGCAGGTTATTATTCATATTCAGCAGAGCAAGCATCATTTGCCCGGTTTCGTCCGTAGAATTGACCTGTATTTCGGAGGTGAGATCGCCTTTGGCTACGTTTTCAGCAATACGAATAGCATGCATCATCGGACGTGTGATAGAGCGGGTGAGTAAATATCCTAAAATAATGGAAGATATGATGGCCATGAGGGATATCAGCAGGGTTATCCTGATTGCCATTGCACTCTCATGCAGTATCTGACGACCTTCTTCTTTCATTTGTGAAGCCTGAGAGTCGGCGAAATCTGCTGTGGATTTCAGCATTGCAGCTTCCGGCGCCCGCATGCTGCGTAGGACATAATTTTCTGCCTCTTCACGTTTGCCTGCTTTCAAAAGAGCAAATAATCCTTTCTGTGCCTCCCTGTATTCTTCGTTTGCCTGGGCGAGTGCTTTGATTTTTTGTTGCCCGATGGCCGTCGTTTGAAGAGCAGTGATTTTTGCAATCAATTGTTGTGTCGCAGATGATGCATTATTAAGCGATTGTATGCGCTGATTATTATATTCAGGTCTGGCGTAATCAATGACGGCACCTCGCAGAAACTTGATCTGTTCATTGACCTGAAAGCGCACATCAAAAGCCAACCTGACTTTTTCGTAGCGAACCTCAATCATTTGCTGGGTTAATGCATTGATGGCGTTTATTTTTACGAATGCAGTTATGCTCACGATAATTAAGAGCGTGATAATAAATCCAAAAACGAGTCCTAAACGCACACCAATTTTAATGTTATTAAAAGTCAAGATATTACCCTCTGGCAGGTGAATCATAAATGAGGTTATGGAGAACACTGTTACCTTACGCAGCTAAGTCAAATAAACTCCGTACATTTCCAATCAAAATGAACGTTTAGTTGATTTAACGCCGGTTTAGGTTTGTGACGCTTTATCGGGGGAGGTGGAGCAGATCTTTAATATTAATAAAAGAGAATGTGTAAATAACAGTGAAGAAGTGTTAATTTGGTTTTGTTATTTGTGGGTACATTAGTTATTTAATTTAATTTACAATTAAAATCAACAGGTTGATTGTTATCTTATCTTGTGTGAATGATTATTTAAGAATTGAGACGCATTAATTAAGCAACCGATTACTTAATTTTGTTTTGAGTTTCTTAGGTTTCTGTTGATAACAGAATGTTGAACATTTCTCGGCTTAGCATTCGTTTGATTACGTAATGGTAAGAGTAGGGTTAAATATTTGCTTCTCCATTTGTGATTGGTTTACCAGAGACAGGTTAACTTAGTCGTGTTTCACCCAATATATACAAAAATGATCCTGATCTATTTGCCCGCCTGTCGCGGGCTTTTTTCATCTCGGGCGCGTAAAGTAGATTCATTATTGATCAGTTTGAGTTAGTGAGACAAATTTATGCAGACATGATATGTAACCCATATTTAATGGTTATGATAATAATTCTTTTCCTCTACCACTGGTTCATTTAAGCCAATCTTTCCATAAATATTACACTGATCCTGACCCAAAATCCTGCTCCATTCAGAAACTCAGCACCGATCCCTGTGTTACCGCCGGTGATTAAAATAACTTTATTTTCAATTCCATTGTTCATGATATGCCCTTTAAATTTGTTAACGCTGCGCGTTGTAAACCGGATAATCAGTAAAACCTTCACCGGTCCCGCCATACAGCGTGGCGGCATTAAGATCGTTAAATGCCCAACCCTTCGCAATGCGTTCAGGGAGATCAGGGTTAGCGATAAATGGACGACCAAATGCGATGAGGTCAGCCAACTGCTCCTCAACCATCCGGGCACCACGTTCTGCTGTGTATCGACCGGCATAGATGATGCGTCCACTGAATATCGCGCGGATCGCACGGCGGAACGCTTCGGGTAAGTCGGGAGCATTTTCCCAGTCGGCTTCGGCTATAGACATATAGGCCACACCGGCGTTTTCCAGGATTTTTACAGCTTCGACGTAGGTTTTATGCGTATCACTTTCAACCAGGCCGATATAGACGCGGTCTTCATCTGTGCTGGAAAATAAAGGCGTGAAGCGAACGCCCAGCCGGTCTGGCCCTATTGCATGAGAGATAGCCTGCACAATTTCATCCAAAAACCGCAGTCGATTTTCAATAGAACCGCCGTATTCATCCTTACGCTGGTTTGCATGCTCTGAAATAAACTGATTAACCAAATAACCATTCGCAGCATGGATCTCGACCCCGTCAAAACCTGCACTGATGGCATTTTTCGCCGCCTGGGCATATAAATTCACGAGGTCTTTAATTTCTGACCGCGTCAGTTCGCGAGGAACCGAAGGGGTAACCAAGGTGCCCGTACCTGGCCCTGTCTCAATAAAAGCCTTTGCTTGTTCAGCCTGAATCGCTGAAGGAGCCACGGGGGCACTTTCTTCTGGTTGCAATGCAGAATGAGAAACGCGTCCCACATGCCAAAGTTGTGCAAAAATAATCCCCCCTTCGGCATGGACAGCGCGGGTCACTTTTTTCCAACCCTCAATTTGTTGCTCAGTATAAATTCCCGGTGTCCATGCATAACCTTGTCCCCGGGGCTCAATCTGAGTGCCTTCAGTGATCATGAAACCTGCACCCGCGCGTTGACGGTAATATTCGGCCATGAGGTCGCTGGGTACATTACCGGGTTGTTCACTTCTTTGGCGCGTCAGTGGGGGGAATACAATGCGATTTTTAAGGGTATAAGGGCCAAGCTGAGTTGGCTCGAATAAGGCTTTATGATTCATAAGGATTTTCCATGAGTGATCATCGTAAGAGGCGACATTAAGTGACAAATATTAGACCGGTCGTATATTAAACGGATACAAAAAACGACTCTATACTGAGTACCCCCTTGCTAGGGGGTAATATGAATAATTTTTCTTGTCGTGATCAGCGCTGAATCAAACGGGCCAGTATTTCGAACAATCTTGACCATTACGCTTGCACCTACCCAAAGCTGGTAGAGGCTTTCTGCCACAGTGCGAGGTGTATCGTCAATAGTGAGAGACCCCTCGGCTACGCCCGTTTCTAACGCTTGTGCCAGACGCGAGATTATTCCTGAAGTGCCTGCCTCTAGCGTTAAGCGCATCGTGTCCGAAAGATCGGCAACTTCAGCACCTAATTTCACGGCAAGACACTTACCCTGACAGTCAGAGAACGACTGAGATTCTCGCCACTGCTGCCAGTAGTTCATCAGTCGCTGAGCCATATTGAGACCTGGCTGGCCCAGTGTCCTGTCGATATCGGCGAGATAATCATCAAAATAGTGTGCCAGCATATCTGCGCCAAAAGCTTCTTTCGAACTAAAGTAATGATAGAAAGAGCCTTTAGGCACACCAGCATCTTTAAGTATTTCGTTCAATCCGACCGCAGAAAATCCTTTACCCGCCATAATACGCTGACCTGTCGCCAGAATATGCTCGCGGATTTCATTGTTATGTAGTTGCGTTGTAGTATTCATAGGTTCAATCTACCAAGAACTAGACCAGTCGTCTACAGGCAAGATAAAACTATTCCATTTTGCTAACGCTTATTTGTAGATTTCAGCAGTGCCGTACAGATGGTTATCGCCACCGGCTGAAATAATACGGTAAGACGTTGCGCCATGTTCAGTCGCTTTCGCCGCCAGTTTGTCCTGCAGGTCGCTCAAATTGCTTCCGACAGCTGAAGCGTTGATCACCCCAATACTTTGTCCCTTCACAGGTACAGCGTTGACTTCGGTCGCGGCAAAAGTGGCAAAAGAAGCGGCAGTGAGTACGATTACAGCAAAGGCTTTAGTTAGTTTTTTCATGATCATATCCTCATTAAATTATTTTTAAGCACACGTTAAACGTGGGCAAGGGTAGGCACTGAATTCTTTTTAAAATTCGTTCAATGCCTGGGAAACGGGTATAAATGGGGACCCTGTATGTCCCTTATCGCATTACTCTTCAATGAATCTCAGCAGGTCTTCATTAATCGTCCCGGCTTGGGTGATTGTCATCCCGTGGCCAAATCCAGCATAGACCTTGAGCTGCGCATCTTTGACAAGTTGCGCGGACAGAATGGCAGAGTCGGCCAGCGGAACGATCTGATCGTCATCACCATGCATGATCAGGGTTGGCACATCGATTTTCTTAAGGTCATCAGTGAAATCAACCTCAGAGAACTGTTTGATACAGTCATATTGACCTTTGATCCCACCCTGCATTCCCTGAAGCCAGAAGCTTTCCCTCACACCCTCAGAAGGCGTCTCTGACGAACGGTTATAGTTGAAAAACGGCGTGGTTAAATCCTTGTAGAACTGAGAACGGTCTTTTTCGACCGCAGCACGGATGCCATCAAACACTTCCATAGGCAGACCGCCAGGATTTTTCTCACTTTGCAGCATAACCGGAGGTACTGCGCCGATAAGAACGGCTTTGCTGACGCGTGCCGAGCCATACGTACCGATATAGCGTGCGACTTCACCACCGCCAGTCGAGTGTCCAACCAGAACAACGTCGTGGAGATCTAACTGCTCGATGAGTGATGATAAATCTTCAGCGTAGGTATCCATATCATTGCCGTCCCACGTCTGACTCGAGTTGCCATGGCTGCGGCGATCGTGAGCGATGACACGGAACCCCTGCTGACCGAAGAACAACATTTGCGCGTCCCATGCATCACTTGATAATGGCCAGCCGTGGGAGAAAATAATGGTTTGTCCCTTGCCAAAGTCTTTGTATGCAATCTTAGAACCGTCTTTCACCTGAATAGTTTTCATCTCTTTATTCTCTTTTCTGTTGGCGACGCCTCATGGGCGGAGCATTTGATTTAAAAGTATTTTTCTTCGTATATTTACTTTTACACTGGGCGGTCATTGACAGAATGACTGGCCTAGAAAGCATTTAACTGATGTTTACTGAGATAAGCTTTGTGCCGCTTTTTCGATCAGGACCGCAATTTTTTCCGGTTGCGATGCGTAAATGGCATGGTTACCTTTCAATTCAGTGACGGTGCTGTGCGCGCGTTTAGCCATGAAGCGCTCCAGTTCTGGATTAATAGCACGATCCTGCGTCGCCACGACTGCCCAGCTTGGCTTCGTTTTCCATGCAGGAACGCCTGCCGGGGCAGCGAATGCTGCTACTGCGGTCATGACTTGAGATTGCGCCAACAGATTTGTCTCTTTGACCGGCAAGTCAGCGGCAAAGTCAGCGTGGAAATTTTCCGGTTTGATATAAAGGAAGTGATCTGGCGTTTCAGTAATTGACTGAGCGGCTGGCGGATATTTTTTGGCCAAACTCAGCAATGATTCACCTTGCTCCGGCTGGAACGCTGCGATGTAAACCAGCCCCGCAACAGAGGGGTCATTTCCCGCGTCACTGATGATCATCCCGGCGTAGCTATGGCCAACCAGCAGTGATTTACCACTTTGTAATGCCAGAACGCGTCGAGTCGCCGCGACATCATCAGCCAGCGAGGTTTGCGGCTCCTGAACAATCGACACTTTGTAGCCCGCTTTATTCAGAGTGCGAGCCACCGGATCCCAACCTGAACCATCAACAAAAGCGCCATGTACCAGAACGATGTTTTTTACCGGCGCAGCCATTGAAGACTGAGCATAAACAGACAGAACCAGGCTTAAAGCCAGCGTGGTCAATGATTTTTTAAACATGATGTATTTCCTTCAATTGTCATTTTTTAAGTTAATACCCTGACATCCTGGCTCCCTGCCTTACAGGCCAGCGGACGGACATTCAGGTGTGTAATGTTGTCCAGATTTGCTCAGTGGGGGAGGGCTTAAAGAACTCCCTCCCCACGTGATTAACCGTTATGCACCCAGCTGTTTAATCAGTTCTTCTGCCGCCTCGGTAGAGGAGGTTGGGTTTTGCCCGGTGATCAGCAGGCCGTCAGTAACAACATAAGAACTCCAGTCCGCCCCTTTCGAGTAAATCCCGCCTTTGGCAATCAGCTCGTCTTCTACCAGGAAAGGCACAATCTGCGTCAGGCCCACGGCGTCCTCTTCGCTGTTGGTAAAACCGGTGACCTTACGGCCTTCTACCAGCGGTTTTCCCTCCGGGGTTTTGACATGGCGCAGCACGCCAGGCGCATGGCAGACCAGAGCGACGTGTTTGTTTGCCGCCAGGAAGGCTTCGATAAGGGCGATGGAGTGTTTATCTTCGGCCAGGTCCCACAGAGGGCCGTGACCACCCGGATAAAAAACGGCGTCGTAATCAGCCTGTGAAACGCTGTCGAGACGAACCGTTGACGCCAGGTGTGCTGTTGCTTCGGGGTCTGCCTCAAAGCGGTGGGTCTGCTCGGTCTGGAAGTCAGGCTCATTACTTTTTGGGTCTAACGGCGGGTTACCGCCTTTCGGTGAAGCCAGCGTAATTTCTGCGCCAGCGTCTTTAAAGGCGTAGTAAGGTGCAGCCAGCTCTTCCAGCCAGAAGCCGGTTTTGCGGCCGGTGTCACCCAGTTTGTCGTGTGAGGTTAAGACCATCAGAATTTTCATCATTACTCTCCAGTATTTCAAAGTGATAGTAGAATTAGACCAGTCGTCTAATGAGTTCTTAAATAAAAATGTTTCACCTGTGCCTGTTATTCCGGCCAACTCTGCGTGCTGTTTGATTTTTTCGGAACGGCTGTCGTGCTATGTCGCTTAGTCGCCGTTGCCATGTGAGTAAGCTAACACTGAATAGACCGGTCGTCTACAGATAGTTAATAAAACTTTTTGGTCTTTTATGTGCCAGGCACCTTCTCATAGCAGATGCCTGTCACGATGAGATAAACCACTCATTTTACTGCTTATTCAACTGCGTTTTTTCACGTATCGATAATGCACTTAGTCAACTTTCTTTGCCCAAACTGCCTGAGCATTTGTGAATTCACGCAGGCCAAAGTGCGAGAGTTCGCGACCATACCCACTTTTTTTCACACCACCAACCGGGATGCTGGCATTAGTGGCAGAAAATCCGTTGATGAATACGCCTCCGGTTTCTAAGCGCCGCGCGATTCGCTGGGCACGGGAAACATCGCTGGTCCAAAGGTTGCCCCCTAAGCCGTAATCGCTGGTATTTGCCAGCTCAATGGCATGCTCGACGTCATCTGCGATAGTAATGGCTGCAACAGGGCCGAAGGTTTCCTCATCAAATGCAGCCATTCCCGGGCCTACTTCGCCCAATACGGTAGGCTCATAGAAGTTGCCGGGGCCCGAGATTTTGTTCCCCCCAAGAAGAAGTGTCGCGCCGGCTGCGAGAGTTCGTTCTACTTGATGATGTAATTCATCACGCAAATCTTTTCGCGCCATGGGCCCGATTCTATTTTGCGGGTCCAGCGGATCGCCAACGTTCAACAGTCTGACGGCCGCGATGAATTTTTGTGTGAATTCCTCCGCGATGGGTTTTTCCAAAATAAACCGTTTCGCGGCTAAGCACACCTGGCCCGCATTTTGGAATCGCGCTTCAACACCCGCTTTAACAGCCAAATCAATATTGGCGTCAGCGAGCACAATAAATGCGTCTGATCCACCTAGCTCAAGCAAGCTTTTTTTCAATGCTTTGCCTGCAATCGCCGATACGGCAGAACCCGCCCGCATACTCCCCGTCAATGTCACTGCTGCAATGCGATCATCCTCAATCACTTCTGCAACCGTTTCGTTATCAGCAATAAGATTGGCGAATAAACCTTTAGGGAAGCCTGCACTCTCATAAGCATCCTGCAAAGCATAGGCAGAGCCCATCACATTGGGCGCGTGCTTGAGGATAAAACCGTTACCCGACAGCATAATCGGGCCCGAAGCGCGAATGACCTGCCATAAAGGGAAGTTCCAGGGCATGACGGCCAAAATAGATCCAATCGGCAGATAGGAGACATGTACCTGATCGTCATTTTCGACAGAAACAGGCTCATCTGCGAGGATTGCCGGGCCATTGGTGGCAATCCAATCAATAGTCGCTGCACACTTCTCGACTTCTGCGCGGGCAGCCGCGAGGGTTTTTCCCATTTCAGCGGTGATGATCCCTGCCAAATTTTCTGAGCGCTCGCGCAGAATCGCGGATAAACGACGATAAGCTTCTACGCGTTTAGACATGGGAGTAGCACGCCACAGGCGAAAAGCCGCGTTATTACCTGCCAGCATGCCTTCTACTTCGTCTGCAGTTTGGAATGCATAAGTCGCGATCAACTCGTCCGTCGCAGGATTACGTGAAGTCGCGACATCAATAGAAAGCGTATTCTGTGTGACATGTTGGGATGACATAGTTTTTGCCTCATAAACGGTTTAAGAGAAGCACGTTGTGTGCTTCGATAAAATCCAGTTTAGGCAGGTCGAATCATCCCTGGAAGGCGTCTTGTTATCCTATGACTGGGAGTCACAGGCAACGTGCCGGGGAATATAGGTCACCAGAGAGAGGTCGGGTCTCCCCTCTGGCGTGAGTGCAACGTAGGTAAATTCAATATGTCCGGAAGTGGGATGCAAAAGCCGCTTGCTCCCCTCTCCCATGCCTTTCACTTCCGTATCCAGCCACCACTCCTTGAATTCCGGGCTTTTTTCAGAGAGTTCTTTAATGAGATGGTCAAAAGGCTTTTTGTCCTGAGCATGGGCACGTGATGCGCGGAAAACGGAGATCATCCCTCGTGCCATCTGCTCCCAATCCAGGATCTGCGTGCGATACGGACGATATAGAAACAGCAGTCGCAACGTATTACGCTCATGAGGTTCCAGCGATCCATAATCAATAAACAAATCAGCAATAGCATCATTCCAGGCGAGAATATCAAGTCGGGCATTTCTCACATATGCCGGAATGGGATCGATAGCGCGCACTAAACTTTTCAGGCCATCACTCACACCATCCGCGAGGGGATGGGGTACCGGCTCTTCGCGCGGTGAAAGGGCAAAAAGATGGGATGATTCAATTCGGTTAAGTTTAAGAACTTTGGCTATACGCTGGAGTGCATCTGCCGAAGGTTTAATCTCTCTCCCCTGCTCAAGCCAGGTATACCAACTCACACTGACTCCAGCCAGGACGGCGACTTCCTCACGACGTAAACCGGGTGTACGGCGAGCACCCTGTTGCATGCCGAAGTCCTGAGGATTAAGGCGTGCGCGCCGGCTTACAAGGAAAGCACCGAGTTCACGACGCTGCTCTGAAGTGGTTTTTTTAACCATAATAGCCTGCCTATTAATGTGCCTGTTGTGCCAACGCTTCATCAAGATGCTGATGAATCTCTTCTTTCTTCATCTGAACCCTATGCTTAACGGAATGATTTATACAAAAAATCCTTCATTTAGCTGTCTGGCAACACTGTTAAGTCTTTGCTGGCTGTGAACCGATAAGTCAGTTCCTTTTGGAAAATATTGTCTGAGCAGCCTGTTCGTACTTTCATTTGAGCCACGTTGCCACTACCGGATGCGAGGTAGGGAATGGTAAAGCGACCCCTGAAAACATTATGCTTTCGCATTTTTACACAGCCTGGGCCGCTAGCAAACGCTGAGAGAACGTCTGATCGTGCTAAAAAAGCTGCGACTTCGATATCGAGCGCATCCTATAAGTTAGGATTTCACTGCTGAGCGCAAGAACTCAACAAATGCGCGTACTCGCGCCGATAGATGACGATTCTGGGGGTAGAGAATCGAAAAAGGGCGAGAGCAGCCGCTGTATTTTTGAAGGACCTCTACAAGGTCTCCACGCCTTAAAGCGTCTCCCACTGCAAAGCGATAGGTTTGATAAAGGCCTCCGCCCGCGTTAACCCAAGCGACAGCCCCTAACGCATCATTATGTACACGCATCCGGCTCGTTATCTGTTTCTCGATTGAAGTACCTAATTCATCGGTGAACAGCCACTGCAGCGGGCGCCCTGTATTCGGTGATATGTACTGGATGCAATCGTGTTGATTGAGCTCATCAATACGGTATGGTTCACCTTTTTTTGCAAGATATGTCGGAGTTCCAAATACCCCAAGCGAGGCGTCCTCAAGCTTTAAGGCGACAAGACGCGAATCTTGCGGAACGCCTAGCCTGATTGCCAGGTCGAAGCCTTCTTCAACAAAGTCGATTATTTTGTCCGAGATACTAATCTCGATATCGACCTGCGGATAAAGATCAGTGAACTTGGGCATCAAGGGTAAAAGGCGAAACGTTCCGTAAGCAGCACTGACGCTAATGCGTAGCGGTCCGCTAGGGACGGTTTGTGAACCCGTGATCGCTCGCTCAGCCTCGGCGATTTGCTCAAGCGCTAGATGACATTCTTTCCAATAGAGCTCGCCCTCCGTTGTAAGCTTGACGGCGCGGGTGGTCCGAAAAAAAAGACGTACTCCGAGGCGCTGCTCGAGCCGACTGATCGACCGACTGACTGCGGCCGGCGTCAGACCGAGAGTCTCAGCCGCACTGGTGAAGCTGCCGGTCTCCGCTGCTCTGCAGAACTGTTCAATACTGCCAAGCTGAAGTGGGTTACCTGCTGCCATATTGATTACCATTTGTAATAAATGAATTGATTATTACATGGTTTATCAACCAGGAACAACGCATTAAAGTACGTCTACAGCTTCAGCAACACCGTGACAAGGCCGCGCTACTCAAGCAGTGCACGGTTTTGACCTACACCTCAATTTACTTTTAGGAGCGACACAATGACTAGCAAACTGAACGTTTTTACTTCGCCTTCGGCTTTCCCTAACCCACAGCGCCTGCGCCTGTTCATGCATGAAAAGGGAATCGCTGATCAGTTCCAGGAGACTATTTACGACATGACGCCGGTTGGCGAACAGCGTGGATGGCGTCACTTGAAAATGAATGCTTGGGGTGAGACGCCGACCCTCGAGCTCGCTGACGGTAGCTATATCTCCGAAACTGCAGCTGTCGTCCGTTACCTGGACCAGTCCTACCCCGGCCGCAAGATCATGGGGGATACGCCGCTGGAACAGGGCTTGGACAACATGTGGGATAACCGCATCTGGGTTCACATCCTGTATCGAATCGTCACGGCTTTCCACGTTCTGCATACCGGTCTCGGCTTCAAACTCGAATTGACGAAGAACGAAGCTTGGGGCGAACACTGCCGTAAAGAAGCGTTGGCCCATGCTGCACTGGTCAACAAACATCTTTCAGACGGACGCCAATGGCTGCTGGGGGGCGACGAGCCTACTTTCGCCGACATCACGCTGGCAACCGCGATCGCGTTCTCGAAGTTCCCGGTGAATGCTACGCCGCTGGACGAACGTTTCGAGTTCCTGGATGCATACTGGCAGCGCTGGCAGCAGCGTCCAAGTTTCCAGGCTGCATATGCAGACCGTAGCAGCGGTATCCCTGAGCTCGAAAACAAGGCGTGATCTAACTTTAAAGTCGCGCGAAATTCACGGTTGGATTTAGCGCGATCGAAGAGGCCTACTTTGGGGCGGTATGAGTATTCAGGAATTTGCAGCGCTTCCCTGCGAACGAAAACGCTATGTTGGCAACGGTTTTTAGGGTTTGCAAATGCGTGCAGTACATGGAGGCGACACCCCATTTTGAAAGGAACGTTATCGGTAAGGGTCTCCGGTAGCGCGGCGCAGCCGCCCTGGTTTTATAGGTAACACCGATGCTCACCCCTCGTCCTGCCAGACCATTCCCGCTAACAGCAATGAAACGTCAAGGTACGTGGCCGGAGTGGTCCTGGCGAAGCGCCTTTGGCGCTTACGCGCGTGTACTTCAACGTTAACGCCACATCTCTTAAAGCGACACATTTTTAATAGTTACAACATTCACTTTTAAAGCCACTTTGTTCCGGGCCTTTGGCCCGGGGCGGGGCAGCTTTTCAGGGGGGCGGAGGTGTTACATTGTTTATTTCAATGAAACATCTCTCCAACTCGTTTGGTTTTCATTCCGCAAAGGTCCGTGGGCGTCAGACTTCTTGATGCAGGCTCAGGCATAACGCGTTAAGGCTCCAGCAGATCAGGTGAACAAGTCCTGAGAAGCGCGTCCAATTGTCACGTCGGTTCGCTGTGACCTGCTGTGCGTTGTCCGCGACCATACTGGCGTGGCGGACAATTCATGACCCGTTTGAATGCCGTACTGAAGGATTTCTCGGACTCATACCCAACCGCGCGGCCAATCTCAGCAACTGAGTCGCGGGAATGCCTCAGCCTGTCTGCGGCGAGCGTCATTCTCCAGCGCGTCAGGTAGTCCATCGGCGAAAGGCCGACGAACTCCTTGAACCGAAGCGCAAAGGTTGTGCGTGACATGGCGGCTTGCCCGGCGAGCTTCTGCAGAGTCCATTTCGCGTCGGGTGCCTCATGCATGGCATTGATCACCGCACGCATGCGCTTGTCCGCCAGAGCGAACAGCCAGCCGACATCATCACTGTTCCTCGCAGTTTCCTAAATTAGCGCTTTGGAGTAACAATTAAGTACGCATAATCATAATTATGTTAAAAGAACCCACTCTCTCCCAAAAATTCCTCACTTCACTGTAGATGATTCTTTTTTACTAACTTTATATAATGGGACTTATATAAAGTTAGTAGTCTACTGGGATGGCTGGTATTCTATCCAGTAGTTACAGATGCAAATGATTCTTCACCGTGGATCGCGTACAGATATCGCTACGTGAAATCTGCAAGGTAAATCCCCTGCATCTTTCTCAGAATCCACGTAGCGTTGTCAGTGACTGGGAGTTCGCTTTTTAAGCTATCTATGGGTAAATTAACACCAACGAACCAGATGCTGCCTGTTATCCAGGCCGAAGAAGATGTTCTGGACAGGCTTAAGGAGTTTGTACAGGATCGGGAAGCCTTTTCACCCAATACCTGGCGGCAACTGATGAGCGTAATGCGGATCTGCCACAGATGGTCGATAGATAATCGCCGCCCATTTTTGCCTATGCTTCCGGCCGACCTTCGCGATTACCTGAACTGGCTGCAAGAGAACGGCCGAGCCTCTTCGACAATTGCGACGCATGGCTCATTGATTTCCATGTTACACCGTAACGCCGGTCTTACACCGCCAAACGCTTCCCCTCTGGTTTTCCGGGCGGTGAAGAAGATAAATCGTGTTGCTGTCGTTACTGGCGAACGTACTGGCCAGGCTGTGCCCTTTCGTCTTGAGGATCTGCTTGAGCTTGATGCGTTATGGTCTGGCCCGGCATCACTTCGCCAAAAACGAGATCTGGCATTTCTGCATGTCGCTTACAGTACTTTGCTGCGTGTCAGTGAAATATCCCGTCTCCGTGTTCGGGATATTTCCCGGGCACCGGATGGCAGGATCATCCTTAACGTGAGCTATACCAAAACGATTGTTCAGACTGGCGGACTGATCAAATCTCTCAGTTCGCAATCCTCGCACCGGTTGTCAGAATGGTTATCGTTGTCTGGTATTAGCACTGAACCTGATGCCTTCCTCTTTTGTCCGGTGCACCGTTCGGGGAGTGCAACTTTTTCAATCACCCGTCCGCTGAGCACGCCGGCGATGGAATCCATTTTTGCACATGCGTGGCAGACGATTGGAACCGTTGAAACTGTCAATCCCAATAAGGGGCGATACAAAACCTGGACTGGCCACAGTGCCCGCGTAGGTGCTGCACAGGATATGGCAGGACGTGGTTATGCGGTCGCTCAGATTATGCAGGAAGGAACCTGGAAAAAACCTGAAACTTTAATGCGTTATATCCGTAACCTTCAGGCGCATGAAGGGGTTATGATTGATCTGATGGAAAAAAAACCATCAGGACAAAATTAATTAAATATGAATTCATAAAAAATAAGTATGAATTATGATTTTAATCTATCTGTTACTTCACTCAGAAACGTGCTGGGCCAGGATGGTGGTCAGGTTTAAACAGGGCGATTTTTCATGAGAAAGATGGGTCAATGGCCTGCTGACGTTGCCATAATAGGGAGAGTGATGTGTAGTCAATGAGTGGGTAGCACGCCAAGAATCAATTAAATTGGGCCAATATGTCATCCGGTCGAGTTAAAGACCTAATCAGTTAATGCCATTCAGGAAATCATTCAGCGTTCATTTTCTTTTTTATCTGGATGCTGCTTTTGGTTTGAAGGCTAACCAGACTGATTAGGCATTTTTTGCCTGAAAAAAATCAGGCAAAAAAACTGTTACTAAATGGGGTCATGCGCAACAGCGATCATTCCATGAATCGCGGTAGATAATATTCCCGTCAGTGTACTTCCAAGTAATCGCTTCATAACGTAACTCGAGCGTTTCCAGATGCGTACTGCTCATACCATTTGGAGCTAGGTACGGCGCAATCGTCGTGAGCTTGACGTTATCCAAGATGATATTGAAATACTCAGCCTCGATGCCAGATTCCAGGATGCGGTACATCTTGATTGTTGCCTTTTTCATTGTTCGACCTTCACACACAGCGCGATACAGGAGTGGTGTAGTCTGATCGAATTCTTTCACTATCGAGATAGGCCGATGAACGCGCGTTCCTGTGAGTTTTCCCCATTGTGGATCAACGGGAATAGTGACGCCGTGGGAGAATGATTTTAATTCGATAGAGCCTAAGCGCAGTGGCATCATGCAGCTACCGACAACGGGAGAGCCGTTTTCATCTTCAAGCCATAAGTGAGCGGGAGTGGACATTTAATTTCCTTATAAATTAATCATCATTTAACGTAGCGATAAAAAATAACTATTACGATCACGAAAAATAGAGGCACAGGCCATAAAGGGCCATCAGGGAGAAAACGCACTAGAACAACTGCAAATATAAGTGTTAGTACGGCGGGTCCGTACATCGAAAATAATGACTTGAAAAATCTCTTAAAAACCCTTCTGATAAAATTCATCATATTTTATCTAATCATCTTGATGATGATGTCTGTAATATCACCATCCGATCCCCACAGTGCTTTAAATGCGCCAGCCCGCTCAAACAATGGCTCTATCAGGAAGTACATCATTTCCAGTTCTTGAGCATATAGCGCAGAGTAGTACGCAGGGTAAGTAAAGCGAAGACGATCTGCACTATTTGCTGCTTTCTGGACTATGCCATATATGCCAAGCCCACCAACAACCCCGCCCGCCCTGCGTCCTGCTAGTGCGCTGATTTCAAGATTTAGATTCATGCCGATGGTAACGGATGATGCAACAGCTAAAGAAAACCCGACATTTGTGAGTGAACTTGCAGCAATATGGACATTCACAGCCATAAGCCGCTGCTTGATGTGTTCTAATTGAGTAGTTGTTTTAAATTTAAATATTTCTCCGAAATATATTTTAAGCATGTCGTACGCAATATTGCCATTTTGGAGAAGATGGTAGACTCCTTTAGAAAATCGAATATCCTCAGTCTTTTGTTTCTGACAGACGTCCTGATATTCATCCGTGAAACAGGATGTGTAATACAATGCACGCTGTGCGCCTGCACCTATCGTTTCAATCTGATTTGATACCTCTTCTCTAACACCCGTTAATGCGTGATCGAGCTTTAACGCAAGAATCTTATTGGCCTGTAAATGGCTGATAATTTCATCATTACCGTACATAATCATTCCTTGCTGATGCCATTAAGTCCGTATGGATATTCAATTTACCATAACATGCGCTCACCGCCCCAGACGCCCTCCGCGCGCTTTTCCCCTGAAGACACCCTTTCTTGCGGCTTATCCGACACAACGTCAGGCTGGTCTGTACGTTTCCAGTACTTTGATTGGCTCTTTCATACATGTAATCATCGATTCTGGCCGCTCAACCTTTGCTGTTAGCGCTGTTCTCAACAGATCCGCTATCACTATGTGTTTAGGTTCAATAGCCAGGTCATGTAACGTAAATACTAAATCTCCAACAATCCGGCACATTTGATCGTACAGTTGGTCCGTTTCCTCTGTACTTATAGCAACCTCATAATTGTTTGTATCGGTTGTATATTATCAAACATCCCTAATTAAATTGCGGTTAAGTTGTATTTGTGTGCGTTAGCACATGAAGCCGACAAATAGTGTCACATAGGATACCTCAGCTTATGGTCGCCGGTGACGCTGCGCAGCCCCCCGCCCTGCAAGACCATTCCCGCTTACAGCAATGAAACGTTTAATTACGCGGTCGGAGTGGTCCTGGCGAAGCCAGGGCGTATCTCCGCGTTAGCGGCAAAAGCGCTTACGAGCGTGTACTCTAAAACCAAAGGAAAACCTCTTAAAGCGACACAACCGCAGTAGTTACAACATTCATTTTAAAGCCACTCTGTTCCGGGCCTTTGGCCCGGGGGCGCGGCTTTTCAGGGCGGCCAGGTTCCACACGGGTGTTACCGCTGTGCACGGTCCGTTATTAAGGGCCAGCTCGGGAGCTTCAGATTTGCACGGAGTAGTAGAAGGAAATCATGTGAATGTTGTAACTAAATTCGGGTTGTTAAAACCCTGCATTGCAGGCCTTTTTAAGAGAGGAAATTTACGCGGCGACCTTACTGCACATATCGGCACACTGCCGGCAGCGCTTCGCACAGTACTGACAGTGGTCATGCTGATGTTGCGAACATTCTTCAGCACAGGCGGTACAAATGTCCGCACACAGATAACATATCTGTTGCGCATAGCCGCTTTGGAGCGCCAGAAAATGCGCGGCAAGACGACAAATCGCGGCGCATTGCATGTCCAGCCGGATACAAGCTTTCATCATGCCAATGTCTTCTTCGTTAAGGCAGGATGTAGCACAGTGATCACATGCTTCAGCGCATTGATAACATTCATCGATAATCTCCTGATTATTGATCTTCATACAAGCCTCCTAATTAAATTTAACACCTTTCAAAGTCTGAATAATATTTCACGATAAGCAAGTTCAGAGTGTCATAATAACAATTTATTATAAGAGACTCCTGGTGAATAATCATTTAATACAAACAGAGGCTTGCTATACATTTAAATGTCAGGACAGCCATTGTTATCCTTTTTAATCACATTACACGCGATACCTGTGGCTATACTTTAAGTTCGATTAATTCGATTAATATGACGGGAGGTTGTTGTAATGACAGGCATCACTGATCAAGATAAAAGTAAATCCGGACAAGATCATGAACGGGATAAGGATATTCATAAGCGGGAAAGGAATAAACCTCAACCAGATTATCAAAAAGATCATCCTGCAGATGCACCGGAGTCAGGCAATAAGAGGTTGTAATACAAAGATATATATCCTGCGATATGTAATGAAATGCGTTTCAGCAGGCAGCCATGTTCCACGGTTCTCACGATTGTCTGTTCTAAGCCCTGTTGATATAGCACTCCACGCCGGGGATAATTCCATGCTTTTATGATCCTGACGCCAATATATCAATAAGATAAGGTATCTTCGCTTAGCCCTCCCTTTTTCCTGATTTACAGATTTATCTGAAGAATATGTAAATCTGGCGTTATTAATTGAAGAAAAAAGCATGTTAGCTAAGCTCATATACATAACCTTACAAACCAGCAGGGCGGAAATTGCCTTTTTCATTAACCGGAACGCGGGGGTTTAATGAACCAACAAACATGCACGATTTTGTATAACGGCGAGCCTTTAACGGGGAGGATTAATCAACCGCTGATTGATTTTCTGCAAGAACAGGGGAAAAAACTGCCACATGTTTGTTATCACCCTGCGCTGCCACCGCTGGAAACCTGCGATGTGTGCTGGGTAGAAGCGGATGGTGAAAAAGTGCGCGGTTGCACGCTCACTACCTATGATGGTCTTGCAGTGAACAGTCAGAGCGACGCCATACGCGCAGCGCAGGAAGAAGGGATGGATCGCATACTTAACCGCCATGAGCTGTATTGTACGGTTTGCGAACACAACACCGGTGACTGCACCCTGCACAATACTGTCGCCGATATGCATATCCCGATTCAGTATTACCCTTTCGAGCGAAAACCCTACGGGAAAGACCATTCTAACCCTTTTTATACTTACGACCCGGATCAGTGCATTCTCTGTGGTCGTTGCGTTGAAGCCTGCCAGAACGTTGAGGTGAATGAAACGCTGACCATCGATTATACCGAAGCTCATCCGCGCGTACGCTGGGATGGCGGGACTCAAATCGCCGGTTCAAGCTGCGTCAGTTGTGGGCATTGTGTCACTGTGTGCCCGTGCAACGCACTGTTGGAAAAAACCATGCAACCGGATGCCGGTCCGTTTACCGCCATGCCTGAACCGGTTAAACGTCCGCTGATCGATTTCGTTAAAGCCCTGGAGAACAGTATTGGCGCGGAGCCGGTGACGGCTATTTCCCTGATCGATAATGCGCTGCGGCAGGCGGAAATCAAGCGGACGAAGACGGTATGTACGTATTGTGGCGTAGGATGCAGTTTCGAAATGTGGACGCGTGACCGCCATATACTGAAAGTGCAGCCTGTGGCGGAGGCGCCGGCAAACGGTATCTCGACCTGCGTAAAAGGAAAATTTGGCTGGGATTTTGTCAACAGCCCGGAACGGCTGACCACACCACTGATCCGCGAAAATGGACGCTTCCGCCCTGCCAGCTGGGACGAAGCGCTGGAGACCGTTGCCCGCCGGTTGCGTGAAATCGCACAACGTCATGGGGGAGACGCCATCGGTTTTATTGGTTCAAGCAAGGCCAGCAATGAAGAAGCTTACCTGACGCAAAAAATTGCCCGCCTGATTTTTGGCACCAATAATGTAGATAATTCCTCACGCTACTGCCAGAACCCGGCCACACAGGGGCTGTTCCGCACGGTCGGCTATGGTGGCGATGCGGGAACCATCAAAGATATGCAGCAGGCTGACCTGATTATCACGATCGGCAGTAATCTGGCGGAAAACCATCCGGTGATTGCCTCACATATCAAGCAGTCACATAAACACCGGTCGCAAAAACTGCTGGTGGTCGATCCCCGGCGGCATGAAATGGCCGACCGCGCAGATCTGTTCCTGCAAATCAAGCCGGGAACCGATCTGGTCTGGGCTTCGGCCATGTCACGTTACATGTTTGACCACGGTTATGCCGATGAAGAGTTCCTGAACCAGCGGGTCAATCAGGTCGCGGAATATTATGCCTCTCTTATGCCGTTCACGCTGGAATATGCCAGTGAGATCACGGGCCTGAGTGTCGAAACACTGGTATCAGCCGCGGAGATGATCGGCCAGGCGAAAAGCGTCTGTCTGCTGTGGGCGATGGGGATCACCCAGCACAGCCACGGAGCCGATACCAGCACGGCGCTGTCGAATTTACTGCTGGTGACCGGCAATTATGGCCGTCCGGGCACCGGCGGTTATCCGATGCGCGGCCACAACAATGTTCAGGGGGCCAGTGATTTCGGTTGCCTGAGTAATGTTTATCCCGGCTATGAAAAAGTCACCGACCCGGCGGTGCGTGAAAAGTGGGCGGAAGCCTGGGGCGTCGACCCTGCGGCACTCTCTGACAAGGCGGGCGCAGACAATTTTAAGATGGTACAACAGGCCGATAAAGGTGCGCTGAAGGCGATGTACATCATCGGAGAGGAGACCGCATTTTCCGATGCAGATTCGACGAATGTTCATGAGGCTTTCAGCAAACTGGAATTTATGGTGGTCCAGGACATTTTTATGAGCCGTACCGCAGAATTTGCAGATGTGGTGCTGCCTGGTTGCCCGTCTGTGGAAAAAGAAGGCACCTTCGTGAATACCGAACGGCGTATCCAGCGTTTTTATGAGGTAATGAAACCGCTGGGTGAAAGCCTCCCGGACTGGAAAATCCTGACGATGCTGGCCTCCAAACTTGGCCATCCCTGGTATTACCAGCATCCTGGCCAGATTATGCAGGAAGCGGCAAATATCGCCGGGATTTTTGCCGGTGTCAGTTATGAACGCCTGTCCGGATGGCAGTCTCAGCTTTGGCCGGTCAGTGCTGACGGTAAAAGTACGCCGCTGCTGTATACCGACAAATTCCAATTTCCCGATGGCAAAGCACGACTGTATCCGCTTGAGTGGCATCCGCCCATGGAGGAATCGGGCAGCGAATACGATTTGCTGCTCGATAACGGCCGCATGCTTGAGCACTTCCAGTCAACTAATCAGACCGGCAAAGGAGGAAGAATCACTTCCCTTTCGCCAAACTGGTATGTGGAAGTGGGCCCTCAGCTGGCGGCAGAACGTCAGTTACAGGAAGGGGATTGGGTACGCCTGACTTCGCGCCGCGGCTCGCTGGAAGTGCCGGTGCTCATCACGGACCGTGTGGCCGGTAACGTGTTGTTTATTCCCATTCATCATGGAAAACCCGGCGTGAATGGCCTGACCGGAGAGCACCACGATCCGGACGTGAATACCCCGGCTTATAAGGAAATCGCGGTCACGATGACCAAACTGGAGCGGACTCCGCAACCTGATCCCCTGCCGCGAGAAAACTTCCGCTATGGTCAGCGCACCCCGATCAACCAGGTGCCAGCAGAAGATAAATGGCGTCAGGATGGTTATCGCCTGCCGCCTGAACATGTTGAACATCCGGAGAAATTCTAATGGCTGAACGACAGGAATATCAGGTGCCGCCTGCCAGCACCGAAACAACCGCACAGGAAATGCTGCATACCTTAACCGAGAGCCTGCATGAGCATGGGTTTTTACGTTTGCTGAACGATGTGGTACGGGCAAATACGGATATCGCGCGTATTCTGGTCGACGGGATGAATCAGCCCGGTAGCCAGAATGCCATGCAAAACCTGTCCCTGCTGTTTATCACGCTGAGCAAAATCCCGCCGGAGCATTTTAATCATCTGCTGCAGGCGCTCAAATCCGGCGTTATGGCGGTACGCCAGGATAATGAGCGTAACGAACCGAAACACGAAGAGACGGCGCCCGGGGTGCTCGGCATGATGAAACTGCTCAATGATGAGGATTTATGGCGTGGTCTGATGCCGATCGTTAACGGCCTGAAAGCCTTTGGGGAAGAGATACAGAAAGAAGAGCAGAAACCTGTGACCCGAAATACCGGTAAAGAAACGCATGAGTGAAACTGACTGGGTGCTGCTGCTGTCACGCGGACAATTTGCGCTCACTATGGCGATGCACATCACGCTGGCTGCACTGACCTTAGGACTGGCTCCGTTTCTGGTATGGTTCGAAGCCCGCTGGCTATGGGGTAAACAGGCAGCCTCGGGTACTGCCCTGCACTTCTGGCTGAAAATTTTTGCCATCACCGTTGCCGTTGGAGCCGTTTCCGGCGTAGTGATGGAATTTCAGTTCGGCACCAACTGGTCGGTATTTTCGCAAAAAGCAGGCGGCATTATCGGGCCACTGTTGTTTTATGAAGTGCTGATCGCCTTTTTTATGGAATCTGGGCTGACGGGCGTGATGCTATTCGGGATGGGGAAGATCCCGCCGAAGTGGCATTTTGTTATCACCTGTCTGGTCGCAGCCGGAGCATTGTTCAGCGCCTTCTGGATCCTTGCCGCTAATTCCTGGATGCAGACGCCGGCGGACTTTATGCGTGACGCAAACGGTAATTTCCATCCCACAAACTGGATGGCGTTTCTTTCAGCCCCCTCTTTCGCTTGGCGCTTTTTCCATATGGTGCTGGCCTCACTGATTGCTGTCGCATTTATGATTGCCGGTATTGGCGCATGGCGTCTGCTTCATCATCCCGCTGAAGCCACCTCAAGGATCATGGTGAAAGCAGCCATCTGGTTCGCGGTTGTTGCAACGCCGGTACAAATCGTGGTCGGTGATCAGCATGGGGAAAATACGCTTCACTATCAGCCTCAGAAAGTGGCCGCGATGGAAGGAAGCTGGCATCAGCCCGCCCCCGGAGAAGGTGAACCTCTGCGGCTGTTTGCCTGGCCGGATCAACAGGCGCAACGCAATCAGCTGGAAGTAGCGATACCGATGATCGGTTCTCTTTATCTTCGCCATAATCTGACCGGTCATATTAAGAGTTTGAGTGAATTTCCTGAGCATGAACGTCCTCCCGTCGCTGCGGTTTTTTTCTCGTTTCGTATCATGGTGGGATTGGGGTTACTGATGTTGATGACCAGTGCGGTAGCGGCGTACCGGCTTAAACGCGGCAGATTGTTTGATGCCAGACTATTGCTCTGGTGGCTGGTCTGGACGTCTCCGTCAGGTTTTATTGCCATGCTGGCCGGCTGGCTGGTCACCGAACTTGGCCGTCAGCCCTGGACAATTTTTGGCATGCTGCGCACCGCCGAGAGTGTATCCTCAATGCCACTCTCATGGGTCATCACCTCATGTTGCGGTGTAATAGTGATTTATGGTCTGGTCTTCGGTTTTGGTTTGCGGCACTTTCTGCGCTACGCCTCCGGTCCTTTACCTCAGGGATCGGATGTGGTGGTGA
Source organism: Rahnella sp. PD4 (assembly GCF_049199325.1). NCBI lineage: Bacteria > Pseudomonadati > Pseudomonadota > Gammaproteobacteria > Enterobacterales > Yersiniaceae > Rahnella > Rahnella sp. PD4. The sequence continues at coordinate 32,003 of NZ_JBLZQF010000015.1, forward strand.
CCGCGATACCGACCTCAACCTGAGGAGCTCGTGATGGAATGGTTAGCCGATCTCTCTGCGGCGATGCTGTTATTTTCATTGCTGATGTATCTGATGCTCGACGGTACGGATTTAGGTGCCGGGATGCTGCTGATTTTCTTTAACGACGAGAAACAAAAGCGGTCCATCGTAAAGTCAATGCTACCCATCTGGGATGCTAATGAGACATGGCTGGTGTTGCTGGCCGGCGGATTGTTCGCACTTTTTCCTGCCGCTTACGCCCGCCTTTTCAGTGCCCTGTATATCCCAGTATTTGTAATGTTGCTCAGTCTGATTTTACGCGCATTAGCGCTGGAATACCGGGATACGGTCTCAGGGAGGATTCGTCCCTGGCTTGATAAACTTCTGCCAGCGTCTTCTGCTCTTGCCGCATATTGTCAGGGGATCTGCGCAGGTTTAGTCGTCAGCGGTAATATTGCCGCTGGCGCGTATTCCTGGCTGGGCTTATATCCGATGCTCAGTGGTATAGGGTTGATCTGTGCGTATATGTTGCTGGGCTGCGGCTGGATACGCTGGCGCGTCGCTGAAAAGAAGGAAAAACGCACCCTCAGACTTACCCGTTATTTTTTACTGCTGAGTCTGGGTTTGTTTTTAATTATACAATGTATGAATCCTGCACCGTGGCAGCAGGTATGGCAACTGGCCTGGGGTAAGGGGTTGATCCTATTAATTGTCCTGTTATGGCTTTTTTCGCTTTTGGTATTACAGAAGCTTAGCCCGTTCAGACAACTGGCCGTTACTCTTATTTTACTGGCTGCCATCGTTATACAGACCGGGATAGGCATTTACCCTGAGCTTATTCCGGGGGAAATGAACTTACACAGGGTGGCGTCCGGCGGTATAACACAAGTGTTCCTTCTGACCGGTATTGCCTTTATTATTCCGATCACGCTTCTTTACCATAGCTGGGCCTTTTGGGTATTTCGCGGAAAAATAGAAAAGTAATAAAACAATAAGCTATCACCGTGCAGGCATGCTGCTTCAACTGCGTATGTGGTAATAATGCGCAGGTTTATAAAAAGGAGTGGTAATAACTTCTTTAGGTTAACCGGGCCTTTATAAATCAGTAAATTTTATATCACAGCATACGTAAAACTCACCGATCGGAAAAATCCTATAAATACTTATCCCGACGCGAAGTATTTATTCCCTCTGACTATACTTATAACTTATTCATAGAACCCATTGGAGGCCATATGCTTAAGAATAGCGATCCTGATAATAGCCAGTGTGATCATAAAAGAGATAAAGACAATCCGCAGCCAGACTACAAAAAAGACGATCCTCATAATGCACCGGAATCAGGTGATAAAAATATCTGACCCGGCCCCTGAAATGAGCCCCCTCCTGAGGGGGCTCATTTCACTCCTGTGCTTAAATATTTATTATTAATCAGTTATTTTTCATGATCACAGCACAGCCTGAGCATCTGCCAGTCGTTTTCCTCGTTGAATGTAAACTCTCCAGACTATGTATGATTCTCTCACAGCACCTGTATACGGCATGCAGCGAAAGGCGATCTTCGTATATTCAAATAAATCATTAATTATGTTTCATTGAGTAAAATAATCGCTTACCCACCTGCGAAAAATACCCATTTTTCAGAGAAAGCAAACCCCGTTATAACTCCCACTAATATCATGGAATTACCGGGTTACTCATATCAATATCTTATTCAGTCAACCTCCCGATTGGGACTTTTCTTAATAAAATCCAGCATTTCACCACGCAGTATCTGTTATATTTTACAAAACAACGAATTATGTCTGATATTAAAAGTAAAGATATTACTCTTGCTGTTTCACGCGGAGATGATTATTTAATTTTTAGCGACACCCGGCTTGACGCATTATTAATACACGCTATTATTAGAAGTGAGCACATGCTCTTCAGGAAATATCATCTTTATAAGAAATCCCATTAAGGATGATGTTACAAGTAAATAACTTTTAAAATCCGATAGGAGGACATTATGGCCGAACATCGTGGTGGTTCAGGTAATTTTGCAGAAGATCCAGAAAGAGCATCTGAAGCCGGTAAAAAAGGCGGACAAAAAAGCGGGGGTAACTTCGCGAATGACCGTGAACGCGCAAGCGAAGCCGGTAAAAAAGGTGGACAGCATAGCCATGACAATGATTAGTTAGCTTAATCGTATGAATGTTATGTAGTTATGTATTAGCATTAAAGGCCCGTGGATAATTCTGCGGGCCTTACCTTTGGCTTCCACGTTGGTTAAGCTAAAGATGTCAGAACTGAATAACGCCTTTGATGAGCTGGCGGTTATTGATGATTTTTTCTTCGTAGATTTCGGCCAGCCCGCTAAATGGATAACGGTGCGTCAGCATCATGTCCGCCGTTAACACTCTGTCAGCCATCAGCCTGCCCACTTTTTCAAAATCCTCCCGGGTTGCGTTACGGCTGCCCATCATGGTGGTTTCTTTTTTATGGAACTCAGGATCTGAAATAGTCAGATCCCCTTTAAATAACCCGACAAAAACGATGCTACCGCCATGACGGATCAGATTGACTGCATTGTTCATGGCCTGCTGGTTGCCGGTGGCATCAATAAGCTTCTGCGCCAGAGAACCGCCAAATGCTCCACACAACTGAACGTCAAAGTTCTCTTCTGAGGGATCGATACTCAGTAATCCCAATTTTTCTTTTACATGCTGACGACGTTCCGGACTGGTATCAGCCACCACAACCCGGGCCCCGTCCGCTTTGGCGATGGCCGCCACCCCCAGGCCAATCGGACCTGCGCCCACGACCAGCACCTGATCGCCGGGGCTGATGGCGGCGCGGCGAACGGCATGAGCACTGATAGCAAAAGGTTCGGTCAGCGCTGCGGCTTCGGGGTCTATACCCTCCGCATCAAGCAAATTGCTGGCAGGTATGCTCAGATATTCACAGAACCCGCCATCCTGATGAACGCCGATCACTGATATCTTTTCACAACAGTTGGTATTCCCCGTGAGGCAAGCCGGGCATTGATGACAGGCGACATAGGGAATAACGGAAACCTGTTGTCCGGTATTAAATTGGTGAATATTTTTGCCCAGCCTGACTATCTCCCCGCATATTTCATGACCCAGTACTCGCGGATAGCTGAAAAAAGGCTGTTTCCCGCGCCACGCATGTATATCCGTTCCGCAAATACCCACGGTTTTAATTTTTAGCAGCGCATCATTATCACCGGGAACCGGAATTGCGCGTTGTTTCCAGATAAGTGATGTAGGTTCCTGGCATATCAGGGCATTCATTGTCGTCATGATTCATTTCTCCTGTTTTGTTAACCCAGGTATCAATGAAAAAAACAAAAATCGTGAAATAAGAAAATTGATTTGTGAAACCCGACTCATAAAACGGTTTTAAAACCGTTTTTAATAGCAAGAAACATAAGGATCACCCATGAGCCGGTCACAAAAGTTACGTCATAACGTCGTCAACCAGGTTATCTATGATATGGATCGGGGGCATATCCCTTCACCGCTCCCATCCCAAAGTTCACTCGCGGAGATGTACAACGTTAGCCGCACCACAGTCCGTCATATTCTTGCTCATCTCTGCGAGTGTGGCGTATTGCAGGCTGCAGGAAGTGATTACCTGATCTTGCGTAAGCCAGAGAATAACGACGGTTTTGCCTGCTCCGGTGAACCGCTGGAGGCACAAACAAAAATCTTCGAACAGGCATTTTTCTCGATGATAAATCAGCGTCAGCTTCGCGCCGGAGAATCGTTCTCAGAACTTCAGCTCGCGCGTGCTGCGGGTGTCAGCCCGGTTGTAGTACGTGAATACCTCCTGAAATTTGGCCGCTACAACCTGATTGAAAGCGAGAAACGGGGTCACTGGAGCATGAAACGGTTTGATCAACGCTATGCGGAACAACTGTTTGAACTGAGGGAGATGCTGGAGACCCACGCCCTTCAGCGCTTTTTAAATCTGCCTGCTGATGACCCCCGCTGGTTTCAGGCAAAAGCGCTGCTTGAACGTCACCGGACCCTTCGTGACAGCATTGGCGACAGTTTTCGCAAGTTCTCTTCCCTGGACCGGGAGTTTCACGGGTTACTGCTTTCTGCAGCCGATAATATATTTTTCGATCAGTCACTTGAGATTATTTCTGTCATCTTTCATTTCCACTACCAGTGGGATGAAAGTGACCTGAAACAGCGCAATATTATTGCCATTGATGAGCATATGACCATTCTGAGTGCCCTGATTTGCCGCAGCGATATGGACGCCATGCTGGCGATGCGTAACCACCTCCAGACAGCCAAACAATCGATGGTCCGCTCCATCAATCAGACTGCGTCCGTTTTCCATTAAGTACCGATTAAAAGCAGCAAACTATTATCAGACGCACGCTTCAGTTAAAAGTTAAACGCAAAATAAAATGCCCCTCCTATTTTCAATAATACGTCGGTTATACGACGGAAGATTCGTCAGGAGATGATAACAATCCTCCCCTGACGAATTAATGAGACCTTTCCATTAATCCATTAATGAAAAGTAATAATCAAATCTCAGGAGTCTGGCGTGGAAAAAAATAATATTACCCTCGACCGGCAGACAACGTTTGATCAGACCACATTCGCGGACATCCCAGTTCCGCCAAACGGTTTATTAGAGCGCTCTGCACGTATTAAACGGATCCAGACAACGGCAATGATCTTGCTATTTTTTGCCGCAGTGATTAATTATCTTGACCGCAGTTCCCTGTCTGTCGCGAACCTGACTATCCGTCATGAGCTGGGACTGAGTGCCACTGAAATTGGTGCACTGTTATCCGTGTTCTCCCTGGCTTATGGTTTCGCACAACTGCCCTGCGGCCCCCTGCTTGACCGCAAAGGTCCGCGTATTATGCTTGGCCTGGGCATGTTTTTCTGGTCACTCTTCCAGGCAATGTCAGGCATGGTGCATACCTTCACACAGTTTATCCTGGTACGGATAGGCATGGGTATCGGCGAAGCGCCAATGAACCCCTGTGGCGTCAAGGTGATCAACGACTGGTTCAACATTAAAGCGCGCGGAAAGCCTATGGGGGTTTTCAACGCCGCATCCACCATTGGTGTAGCCATCAGCCCGCCGATTCTGGCAGCGATGATGCTCCTGATGGGCTGGCGCCTGATGTTTATTACTATCGGTATTTTGGGTGTGTTCCTGGCCATCGGCTGGTATATGCTTTACCGGAACCGCGAGAACGTGGAGCTGACCACCGTAGAGCAGGCCTATCTGAATGCCGGCAGTATTAACGCGCGTCGGGACCCGCTTAGCTTTGCAGAATGGCGCAGCCTGTTCCGTAACCGCACCATGTGGGGAATGATGCTGGGATTCAGTGGCATTAACTACACCGCGTGGCTGTATCTGGCCTGGCTCCCCGGCTACTTGCAAACTGCGTATAACCTTGACTTAAAAAGCACCGGGATGATGGCGGCTATCCCCTTCCTGTTTGGTGCGGCCGGTATGTTGATTAACGGTTTCGTCACAGACTGGCTGGTGAGACGGGGAATGGCCCCGATCAGGAGCCGCAAAATCTGCATCATTACGGGTATGCTCTGTTCAGCGGCCTTTACCTTTTTAGTGCCGCAGGCCACAACATCCATGAGCGCAGTGCTTCTCATCGGCATGGCCCTGTTCTGTATTCATTTTGCCGGTACCTCATGCTGGGGTTTGATTCACGTCGCAGTGGCATCACGCATGACGGCATCGGTAGGCAGCATTCAAAACTTTGCCAGCTTTCTCTGCGCGTCGTTTGCGCCGATTGTTACGGGTTTTATCGTGGATACCACCCACTCTTTCCGTCTGGCACTGATCATATGTGGTTGTGTTACGGCGCTGGGAGCGCTGGCTTATGTAATACTCGTACGGCAACCTATTAGCGACCCGCGAAAAGATTAAAAGCTGAAGGTTGATTTGTATTATAGAGACTCAGTTATGGTGCATCAGACGGGAGTGCCCGTCTGATGCAGGAATAGCGATAATGACGGGCGTTACTGCCGTTATTACACCGGCAGGCCCGGAACAGGAGTAGACCTGAAGGCGTTGACTGCCTTGTCCACTACAACCTGAGCATCACTACCGGAATCAAGAATGGTATTTTGAATGGACTCTTTTTCAATCTGTACCGTGGTCACGTCAAGCGCTTGCAACCCCTGAGTCGCCAGTAATGAGCTCACTTGTGTAGAGAAACATGAACCTGTAGCGTCCTGCACTTGCGATGCTTCGGTTGTAGCAACAACATGATTATCAGAAATATAATTCCCCTGACCTGCTACCACTCGGATGATCACCGGTGTCGCTCCTGGCGGTGTAATGTACTGAGCATCTATCGTTTCCGAAATATGATTAGCAATGATCGAATTATGATCGCCGCTGATATACAGCAGGCCATACAAATCATCTAAGCCATTGTTGTAAGGCTGCATCGGGCCCCAGGGTTCACGCTCACGGAAGAAATGATTTGCAGATACCAGGTTTTCTGAACAACTGCCCTCAAAGACCAGCATTCCCGGATAAAATGAATGGAACCGGTTACTGCTGACAGACGAGCGTACTACGCCCGAAAAATGAATACTGCTTTTGCCGCGCGGGAAAATGTTGTTTGCAGTGATCAGGAGGCCGCCGAAGTTCTGCGCATAAATTGAGTAACCTCGATAACCCGCGCCGATCAGATTATCGGTGACTTTTGAGGCCTGACCCGACCCGCGTAATTCTATACAGTTACCACACTCAGCAATGAAATTATTATGTATCGCCAGAGCATCGGCATTATAGACAGTCACGCCATGCTCTAAATACACCAGGCCCATGCCGCTGATGCGGAATGAATCCTGCGCGCTGGCAATATAAATGCCCGTTTTACCGTTGAGATAGGTGTTTTCAGGATCATTATTTCCTGAACCGTCATCAACAAAGTGCAAACCATCGATGCAAAAATCAGCGAACTCGACCGAACTTATCCGCGGATCCCCGCTGCGCGCGACGTAAAAAGCGGCGCCGTCGGATTCTTTCGTGCCAACACCTGCGGGCAGTTCAACGAGGATACGGCTTCCACCTGGCCACACTTCGTGCCAGTTAACCCATTCACTCTCAGGCGTATTAAACCGGATACTTGAAGAGGTGAATCCATGCCCGGAACCCATGATTTTCAGATAGCTGATATCTATAACAACTTGCGTGAGGAGAGGATAATCACCGGGTGGAATATAGATAACCGCCCCTGGCTTTCCGCCTTGATTAACATTCGTATCCGTTTGCCTGCTTTTAATATCCGCGATAATACTGTTAATGACCTCGCCAATATCTTCATACGGATTACCTTGATTCCAGTCAGTGACATCATAATAGTTTTGACTCGGCATGTGTAACATCCTTCTTTGACATTAATAAGTGATAAATTGGTAGCGCAACGTATCCGGCGCAGTCGTAAGGACGCTTACTGACATTAATGCACGGGGATATCCTTAAACTCCTGCGACTGATCTGAACCGTTTTCCAGTTCACGTTTTGCGAGATCAACTTTTATTTTTTCGACAAGGGTATTATTGAGTTTGAAGTAACGCACCATGAACGCGCTGATAAAATAACTTACCATCGGCAGCAACGAGAACATGATAACGATGCCCTGTATGGTTTGCGTATTTTGCTCAGGTTTATTGGCTACATAACCGGTGAATGACAATATCCAGGCGACGATGGCCCCGGCGACAGCCAGCCCCATTTTGAGCATAAAGAGATTACCGGCAAAGGATATACCGGTCAGGCGTTTACCGAATTTCCAGTCACCATAGTCATCAACATCGGACATCATGGCCCAGAGAATAGGACCGGACTGAATTAAATGCAGGATATTAATAATGATAAATAAGCTTAACAGCGGTGTCAGTGACTTCGGGTCGACGAACCACAATGCGAAGGATAGGACACCCAGGATGATATTAATAATCCGGAATAGCTTTATTTTATCAAATCGATCAGTGAGTGGCTTCGCTATCACACTGCCCAACATATTGCAGGCAACGCCGAGCGCCATAAATAAAGTAATAAATCCTACTGAGGCCTGCATGACATAGGTAGCATAATAGATAGTCACCGCACCACGAATAAATGCAGGAAAAACGTTCAGAAACGTAATCGAAATCATCAATAACCATTGATCATTCCTGGCGATATCTTTTAAATCCTTCATCAGGGAATCGTTGGGCTTAATAGAAACCACACGCTCTTTAATACTGGAAAAACAGAACAGAAACATCAAGGTCGCGGCTCCGCCCATGATCATCATCGTCAACTGAAAACCCGATGCACGGTTGCCGTTACCCAGCCAGTCAGTTAACGGTAAAATGGAAGAGGAGACAATAAGTGTCGCCAGACCATTGAGAAAGAAACGCCATGACAGACAACCCAGTCGTTCCTTTTGGTTCAGCGTAATCACGCCTGCGACCGAGCAATAGGGGATATTAATGGCGGTATAAATCAACGACATGATCAGATAAGTCACCCATGCATAAATGATTTTTCCGTTCATGCTTAAATCAGGCGTGGTGAACATCAATATGGCACCCAGACCAAAGGGCACAGCCATCCACAATAACCAGGGGCGGAATTTACCCCATTTGCTGTGTGTCCGGTCGCAAATTGCCCCCATGATGGGATCGCTGAAGGCATCGAAAATACGTATTACCAGGAATAATGTCCCTACGATGCCTGGAGATAAACCATATACATCGGTATAAAACCATGTCAGATAAAGTGCCAGCACGCTCCAGATCATACAGGAACCTGCATCACCCATTCCGTAGCCAATCTTTTCTTTTAGACTCAACTTTGTGTAAGCACTTTGTTTTTCCATTACAGTGGCAGACATAATATTACCTCGATAATGCGCAGTCATAAATTTGAAGCACGGGTTTTTATGACCCATACCCGTACTGATAACATAAAGGGAATAGGTTTTATCCTACCGGCAACGTTAAATAATGGAATATAGAAATTAAAAGGTCGTGATATCCATATTGACGCTACTCTCACGTATAATTAACCGGGAGACAATTTCATACATTTCGATCCCTTCTTGTTTGCTTTGGTTTTTAACCATCTGGAATGCCAGATGTGCAATTTCATGTATCGGCTGTGCAACGCTGGTAATACCCTTTGTTTGCGCCAGTAAGGTGTTATCGAAACTGGCGATCGCAATATCCTGAGGAACAGAAATCCCTTGCTTCTTTAATCCATCGATAATATAGCTGGCAGCGACATCGTTATATACCCAAAGGCATGAACATTCGTTTCGCCAGAGTGTTAATTTCTCGATAATCTTGTCAAGGATACTGATATGTCCCGACGTTCTCTCCCCTTCCCCTTTCGCTATCCAGAATTGGTTCTCTTTATTGAAAGTCAGCCCCTGACCGGTAATTTTTTTACTCCAGGCGGAGACTTTACGATTATCAACGCCCTCCTGGGCAACAAACCCAAAGGTGGTATGCCCGGTTTGTATAAAATGTTCCGCGATACTTTCCGCACCTTTACTCTGGTTGATAGAGACGGAATTAAAAAAACGTGAAACCTGCGTGACTACCGCGACCGGAATATGGGTAGCGGTTAACCATTCAGAAAGTTCGGCCTCTGCTTCTGTTGGCACCCAGAGCAGACTGTCAATTCCCATACCAATTAAGGTGTGGATAATCTGCTTATCCTGTTGCGGTTGATTCTGGTGTGTCTTAACAATCACCGATTTTCCAATGTACCTTGCCTCTTCTTCAAATGTCGCCAGCAACTCGCAAAAGTGAGGATTGACGAGATTTGGCACGACGACGGCAATCAGCCCGGAACATTTACCACTCAGCTGGAACGCGCTCTTACTGGGCACATAACACAGGTAATCCATGGCATCACGCACCGCTTTGCGTGTTTCAGGTATCACGCTGGGGTGATTATTCAGCACTCGCGATACGGTAGCCGTTGATACTCCCGCTTTTTTCGCTACGTCTTTAATGGATGCCATGATAATGAGATGCGTCGTTTAACAATTCTGTCACTATAAATTGTGATGCAGGTCAAAAATGTAAGCCAGTTCACATGTTGTTGCGTTACATGAAACCTTGTCTGCCCGCTCAGTTCGGCCTGAGTCGCTAAACGCATCCCGGATTGCTGCTACATCATTCGCAACTAATCCAATCTGTGGATGCCCGCCGCCAGCATTACAACGGCCGCAATAAAAGCAAAGGCAACGCCCAAAGTTAGAATCTTGATTATTTATCATCTCTTTGTTGCCAGGATATATAGGTGTCTCCCCAGCGCTTCATCGTGTCGAGTACCGGCTCAAGCGTAAAACCCAACTCAGTCAGTGAATATTCGACGCGTGGAGGAACTTCAGCAAATATTTCCCGGGAAATAATGCCATGAGCTTCAAGTTCCCTGAGTTGTAACGTCAATGAACGCTGTGTGACCCCGCCGATAAGCTTACGGAGCTCGCCAAACCGCTTGGTTCCCGTGAGCAGATAGTAAATGATCAGCGGTTTCCACTTGCCACCCGCTACTGCAATTGTTGCTTCGACGGTACACCGGTAATTCCGTTCTTGCTGAGTCGTCATTCTCAAACACTCCATTAGTATACTTTTTATCTCTATATATCAAAAGTGTGCCTACTTTCCAACAGAGCTTATAACTACTAGAGTATCTCCGCAGAGGTGGCTGATATGGCCATGAATTTTTTACTCGTATAATGAATGGGTTATAAATTATGAAAGCTGCGTTTTATGAAACCCAGGGCCATGCTCATGATGTGCTGAAAATTGGCGAAGTATCCAAACCGGCACCAGGTCCTGATGAAGTGCTCGTGCGTATTTCTGTCTCCGGAATCAATCCGACGGACATTAAGGCCAGAACAGGTTTCTCTGCGAAAATGCCGTATCCACGTATCATTCCCCATCAGGATGGTGCAGGTGTGATTGAGGCAGTGGGCGGGAACGTATCATCTGAACGACTCGGTGAACGTGTCTGGCTTTATGAGGCGCAATATGGCCGGGCGACAGGCACTGCGGCTGAGTTTGTTGCTGTTCCGGCACATCAGGCCGTCAGGCTCCCTGACAACGTTTCATTTGAAACAGGTGCGTCACTCGGCATCCCCGCACTCACAGCCCACCGTTGTCTGTTTTCCGATGGTGATCTGAAAGGCTGTCGGGTCCTTATTCATGGCGGGGCCGGCGCAGTAGGAACAGCAGCAATATCATTAGCAAAATGGGCTGGGGCATGGGTCGCTACCACGGTGAGCAATGCAAAACAGGCAGAAATAGCGAGAACTCGTGGTGCAGATTTGGTGCTCAACCGTTCAACTGACGATGTGCCACGTACTATTTTGGCAAATACTGAGAATCTCGGTGTTGATCATATTGTCGATGTGGCTTTGAAAGAGAATTTTGATACCAATCTGGCTTGTTTGTCTCAGGGAGGTGTCATCAGCGCTTATGCAACAAGTCGCGCAACAGAAGAAATTTCCGTCCCACTTCTTAAGGCCATGACGCACGGTTGTGTACTCCGCTTTGTGTATATATACAACGTGCCTCGTGAACTGAAACAAGCCAGTGCAGCAGATATTAATGCCTGCCTTGAAACGGGGAACTATTCACCCGTAATAGGCTTAAATCTGCCTCTTGAGCAAATAGCGGATGCTCACTACGCTGTAGAATCTTCTGAAGTCATCGGCAAGGTCCTCGTACACCTCTGACCGGCTCAATAATTAGTGCAACGCGAGGTTATTCAGTAACAGGTAAGCCTGAAGGATTACGGTGAGCGAAATCGCCCTGAAATCCCTCAATTAACTGCCGCAGTAAAGTTTTCTATGGCTGCTTTTTCCGAAAAAGGAAATCGTATCCGTCTGCACAGGACACCCACGCGACTGGTGGCGCATCGCATACCACATCTGTAAAAGAGTACCGTTACGACTGCATCAACGCACGGGTCTCGTCTGCCACACGCTGTAAGATTTGCTGCGCCTGTTCAAACGATCGGATATCGGTATAGCCAATCACCAGCCCGTAACGCTTCTGAGTCTGCGCATACCCGCTGGAGAGAGGCCGCACGTAGAGCTCGTGCTGCCTCCATAGCACGGCCAGCGCATTGTCCTGAATGCCACGCTGCAGAAAAGTAACAATGTGCATGCCGCCATCGGTCAGCTCAAATCCAGACAGCCCCGGAAAGCTCGTCTCAATAGACTCAAGCATTATGCGACGACGCTGCTGATAGAGAATGCGCATTTTTTTAAGATGGCGGTAGAAGTGCCCTTCGCTGAGAAACTGCGCAAGGATCTTTTGCGGCAACAGCGGCAGGCCAGTTTCAAGAATTTCCCCCAGCTCGCTGAAGCGCGTCACTGCCTCCTGCGGCATGACCAGATATTCGGATCAATTTTCCCTCTTTGATCTGCTCCCCCGTTGATTAACACACGGGATGTTTTGAAATACGTCCCCGGTAGTCAGAACGATTTCGTACTTCCGTTTCTCGTTCTTAGCAGACGACATGTCCCTCGGACCAAGCCGCTCCGTACCAAAGGCGGGCCTGTTCGAATCACGCAGATCAATAGCACCCCGTCAGCCTTGAGCCTTCTTCCCTGATTTATGGTCATTGTAATAGCGCACGAATTACTCATTCATCACTCTTTAACTGACGAAAGGGTTACTATATGCTTTATCTTGTGCGCAAGATAATCAACAACAAGATAAGAGACTGGAGTATGAATATGCAGTCGCGACAGGAAACAGGAACACAACTTTCTTTTGCGCTCTACGGTGCGGCGAACCGCATGAACCGGTTACATAAGCCATTCCTGGACCCGCTGGGGCTTACCTTTCCGCAGTATCTGGTCATGCTGGAGTTGTTTAACGGCACACCACGCACCGTGGGTGAGATCGGTAATAAGCTCGGCATGGATACCGGCACCATTACGCCCATTCTTAAACGGCTTGAATCCGCCGGTCGCATACTCCGCACGCGGGACCGCGCGGACGAAAGGCGGGTGCTCATTACCCTTACGGATAACGGACGCGCTTTGCAAAACGAGCTGTGGCGCGTGACCGAAAGAATCAAATCAGCCTGTCAGTTATCGGATGCAAAGCTCGAGGAGTTACGAGATACCCTGAATAATTTTGCCCATCCTGCTGATAACCGCTAACCCCCCACGCAGATAAAAGGTACTGGTATGAAAATAGGCATTATTGGCGCAGGAAATATTGGTGCGACGCTGGCACATAAGCTCTCTGAGCAAGGTCATACGGTCAAACTGGCGAATTCAAGAGGCCCGGAAACGATTTCAGAGCTGGCACGCAAGGCCGGCGCAGTGGCGGTTGAGCGCCAGGAGGCTGTACGCGATGTGGAGGTTATCATCCTCTCCATACCTTTTGACAAGCATGCTGAACTGGCTGAACTCCTGCACAACATCCCGGAAAGCGTAATTGTCATTGATACGTCTAATTACTACCCCTTCCGCGACGGAGACATTGAAAAAATCCGTGAAGGCAAACCTGAAAGCGTGTACGCCAGTGAAATAGTCAGGCGGCCTCTTGTCAAAGCCTGGAACGCTGTTCTGGCCGAGACGCTGAAAGATAAAGGGCTGGCGGCCGGTTCTCCGTCCCGTATCGCTATTCCGGTTGCCGGCGATAATCCGGCAGCAAAATCTGTTGCGCTGGAACTGGTGAGTCAGACCGGTTTCGATGCCGTTGACGCCGGTACGCTCAGCGAATCATGGCGGCAACAGCCCGGCACGCCAGCCTATTGCACTGAGCTGAAAGCAGGAGAGCTTGAAGCGGCCCTGCAGGCAGCGAATAAAACCCGCGCTCCATTGAACAGAGATGCGCTGATCGAGGAATTCACATCTGCAGGCGCTCAACTCACTCATGATGCTATCGTCAAACGTAACCGTGAAGTAACGGCCTGATTCAAAAGGTAAGTTTATGACTAATAATGAAAAGTACCGCATTGCTGTCCTGGGAACAGGCCATATCGGTAAAACGCTTGCGCGCAGTCTCGCATCTGCCGGTCACTTCGTTAAGGTTGCAAATTCACGCGGCCCTGAAACGATAGCCCCCGACGTGCTTGCAACGGGTGCTGAAGCGGCCGATGCTGCCAGCGCCATGCAAAATGCGCAGGTTGTTATTCTGTCCATACCTATGGCGAAGCTTGTGGATATCGCCCCTCTGATAAGAAAGTTACCCCAGCATGTTATCGTTGCTGATACGTCAAACTATTATCCCCATCGCGACGGCAACATTGATACGTTCTCAGATGGTCAGGTCGAAAGCCTGTGGGTGGCGCATCTCCTGAACCGCCCTCTGGTAAAGGTGTGGAATGCAATAGGGTCAGATTCTCTCGCGACAAAAGGTACAGCAGAAGCAACGGCAGTACGTATTTCAATTCCTGTGGCGGGGAATATCGAAGAGCACAAAAAAGTGGTTATGAGTCTTGTCAATGAAACAGGGTTCGACGCCTTCGATGCGGGCACGCTTGAGGAGTCATGGCGTCAACAGCCGGGCGCGCCCTGCTACTGTACGGATCTCACATACAATGAAATGAAGTTGGCGCTCGCCGCAACGGAAAAATCACGGCTGCCCGCGCGTCGGGATATTGCTGTGCAGGCAATTCAGGAACGAATGGGCGATAAACGATCCAATCCGAATGCAGATTATATTGTTCGCTTACACCGGGCTCTTTTTATGTAATCCGCAAGCCGTATTACTGACTGCACTAAAATCTGCTCTGGAATATCACCATTTCTCATTAAGCCCTGTTCCATTTATCGATATATGAGCGAGAAAGCATACGTCCTTTTTTCGCTCACAGCGGACGATTATATTGTCCGCTCCGTGCCAGAGGTGAACCTGTAAGCACACCCGTTTTAGTTCCCTGCACTTTTTAAGATCCCGGCAAGGTTGATCCTGGCAGGTCATCCATCACTTCAACACGGCATCGTTGAACAGAAGACGGATGTGTGTAACTTTCGTAAGGTAAGCGACGATTTTAAGAATAAAAAAGGAGTGGTTATGGGCAGATTTCACGGTAAACGTATTCTTATCACGGGGGGTACCAGTGGCATAGGGCTGGCGGGTGCGCTGCGCATTGTAAAAGAAGGTGGGCAAGTTGCCATCACGGGACTCAGTGAAGAACGTCTGGCACAAGCCCGCAAGTTATTACCGGACACTGCACTGATCCTGAAAAGTGATGCAGCCAGTGAGGCTGATATTAATGCGCTCGCAACGGCTGTCAGCAGTTGGGGACAACTTGACGGATTATGGCTGAATGCAGGTTACGCGGAAGTGGGTGCCCCTGAATCTGTGACAGCTGACGCCTTTAACCGCATGATGAATGCCAATGTTCGCGGGCCAATGCTCCAGCTTGCATCACTTTCCCAAAGGCTGAGTCCCGGCGCATCTGTGTTGGTCACCGCGTCGTCTTCGGTCTATGAAGGCGCGGCAATGACGAGCCTGTATGCGGCAACCAAAGGCGCCGTTGTCGCCATGGTAAAAAGCTGGGCCGCCTCGCTTGCTACGCGCAACATTCGCGCCAACACACTGGTACCGGGGCCCATCGAGACTAATTTCAGGCACTTCATGCCCGATGAATCGCGGCAACAGTTTGAGGAGTTTGTGGTAAACCAGGTGCCTCTCGGACGAGCCGGTACAGCTGATGAAGCTGCCGCTGTCGCGCTTTTCCTGCTCTCCGATGATGCGTCTTACGTAACCGGAAGCCAGTATGCGGTAGACGGCGGACTGGTTCACTATTGATACAAAATCTGCTTCCCGCTTACAGGCGCCAGAGTTTCTCCTTTCAGACGGCTTCGTGCCTGAAGCGGGCTTAACGAACAGAGCAGAGGATCCCCCGCGCATCGTGGCGTGACTTTCATCTGCCAGCAGCTACCCCTGACCTTTCCGGGACTCACTTTCCGCAAGCATCAGTAAAGTGTGGTTTTTAATCGTCCGGGCAAGGCCTCGTCGTAAGCCAAACCATCAATTTCTGACTGCGAAATCATACTCAGGATACTGCCTGTGCTGGGAAGAGTCTGGCGCTCAATTTGTGTGGCAGGATCCCAAAGTTTTGAACGAATAATTGCCCTGCTGCACTGAAAGAAAACGCTGTCTACTGAAATGCGCAACACCGTTTTAGGTGTTTGATTATTGATTGAGAATTTATCAAGCAGAGCCGGGTCTTTACGGATTTCAGCTGTCCCGGTTATACGCAATGTTTCGCCAATGCCGGGGATTAAAAAGAGAAGCGCAACCCGGTTGTCATTTAAAATATTGCGCAGACTATCGATACGGTTATTCCCCCGGCGATCGGGCAAAAGTATCGTTTTAGCGTCCTCGATGTGAATGAAGCCGGCTGGATCGCCTCGCGGTGATACGTCCAGACCCTCCGGTCCTGATGTCGCAAGCGCCACAAATGGCGAAGCCTCAATAAAAGGCCGGTAAGCAGGATGAATATGGTCAGTCACCTTTGTTAAAGAAGGTTTAGCTATCGCGCCGTAAAGTTGCTCAAGCTCATTACTGTCAGTAATCAGCATGTTTTCTTCAGCCATCTTATTCCCCTCCATTGATTTCAAAACAGTATGCACGCTGAGATGTTATCGCTGATGCTTTTTAGATGTCCATTTTTATGGCCTGGATACGTAGTGACGTTCCAAAAACCTTGGGAGATATTGCAGATGAATGGCAGCGTACGCATTAACCGGCGCAGGCAATTCCGGTCATTTATCGTTAAACACCCCAATTAAACAAGTAATATCTTGTTTAATTGATGAAGGATCGGATAGGTTAGTTATCCACTCACTTCACTACAGGGCGAAAACATGCCTATTTTGCATACAGAGCATGGCGATATCGATTATCAGGATATCGGTACGGGGGACACAACGCTGTTCCTGATGCCGGGCTGGTGCCAGCCAAAAACCGTCTTCAATGACTTCTCTGAGCTGGCCGCCGTTTTCTTCCGTGTTGTCATTATTGACTGGCGTGGTCATGGAAAATCATCGACCGATGGACAGGATTTTGACGGTGCGGCGTTATTAACAGACGCGTTGACCCTCATTGAACATCTCGGCCTGTCCCGCGTAGTACCGGTCTCCGTTGCCCATGCCAGTTGGATAGCTGTAGATTTGGTGGAAAGTTTAAAAGAACGTGTACCTGCAGTGATATTCCTTGATTGGATCATGAATCAGCCTGCGGCGGCGTTTTTCACTTCAATCAAAGAAATGCAGCATGAAGATCGCTGGCAATATGCGCGGGATCATCTTTACGAATTTTGGCTGGCAGGAAGCGACTCCCCCATCATGAACCACCATCTGAAAACCGAAATGGCTGGCTCCAGCTACCAGCTTTGGCGACTTGCAGGTCAGGTGATCGCCGATGCCTACCATAAATACGGTTCACCGCTGCAACGCCTCGAAAAACTCAAAAACCCACCGAAGGCTACCCATATCTATTCCCTCGACAGAAACGACGAATACCTTGCTTTACAGCAGCGTTTCGCTACAACGCATGATTTCTTTAAGGTGAAACGTTTGGAGAATGCCAGAACTCATCTGGCCGTGCTTGAAAGGCCGGGGGATGTATTGGCGGGAATTAAGGCATCGATATAAATCATTAATCGTTTTTCACAACACATTGATGCTTCGGCGACGACCGAAGCATCAGGCTTCTGTCGGCAATAAACTGACTGGAAATTAACGACGGAGCAGACTAATGATTGCAGTGCTTTTTGAGGCAGACGCCCTGCCAGAGGCTCAGGAAAGGTATCTTCAGCTTGCCTCTGAGCTGAAACCCTCATTATCAGACACGCCGGGATTTATCTCTATTGAGCGATTCCAGAGTCTGAGTACGCCCGGAAAAATCCTTTCTTTGTCATGGTGGGAAGATGAGGAGTCTGTGGCGGGCTGGAAACAAAATGTTATGCATCTGGCAGCGCAGAAAGAAGGTAAACAGTCAATTTTCTCATTCTACCGAATACGCGTTGCCCGTGTATTCCGTGATTACTCTTCTG
The DNA here is from genome assembly GCF_049199325.1 of Rahnella sp. PD4. Classification (NCBI taxonomy): domain Bacteria; kingdom Pseudomonadati; phylum Pseudomonadota; class Gammaproteobacteria; order Enterobacterales; family Yersiniaceae; genus Rahnella; species Rahnella sp. PD4. The sequence continues at coordinate 50,060 of NZ_JBLZQF010000015.1, forward strand.
ATACGGGAGCACATCGGCATGTATGATATTCACGTCATTCTCAGTCATACTCCAGGTTCGCTTGGCTCACTTGGCCGCGTGCTGGGTACAAACGGTGTAGGACTTGAAGGAGGTGGTGTATTTTCGACGCCTGAAGCCGGACATGCACATTTCCTGGTTGAAGACGGTGAAAAAGCCCGCAAGGTTCTGACGGATGCCGGCTTTGATGTCATCCGCGTATGCCGCCCTCTGATAAGGAAATTATCTCAGGAACGGCCAGGAGAACTCGGAGAAATAGCTGACACAATGGCCCGAAATGGCATTAACATTCTGGTACAGTACAGCGATCACAGTAACCGGCTTATTCTGGTCACGGATGACGATATCCGGGCGGCTAAAGTCACTCAAAAATGGGCAATACACCCTGAATGACCCCTCTGAAAACCGTATATGACAGTGAGCCGGATAATTCGCTAGAGAAATCGATGTCACTGGTTGCGTCTGCCATCGCTGACACATCAAGGGTCAGCATTCTGTGTGCACTGATGGATGGCCGCGCGTGGACAGCAACGGAACTCAGCGTGGTAGCGGATATTGCTGCATCCACCACCAGCGGTCATCTTACCCGACTTCTCAGCAGCGGGCTGGTCATCTGTCTGACTCAGGGGCGCCACCGGTATTACAGCCTTGCGGGCCATCATATCGCCGGGTTACTGGAGAATCTCATGGGAGTGTCCATGCATCCCCTCATTTCCCCTCAATCCAGGACGCCGGTATCTCTGCGTTACGCACGAACCTGTTACGATCATCTGGCAGGAGAACTGGCTGTAAAAATTTACGATTTTATGCAGCAGGAAAAATGGATTGAGGCTGACGGCACTGCGCTGACGCCAGTCGGCAAAACACATTTTGAGAAACTTGGCGCGGTGCTTAATTCACGTCCGCGCCGTAAGTCTTGTTGTCCATGCCTCGACTGGAGCGAAAGACGCTTCCATTTAGGCGGTGATGCTGGCTCGGCACTCATGACACTTTTTCTGCAGAAAGGGTGGATAACCCGCACGCAGGGATATCGCGAGGTGCACCTGACCGGCAGTGGCAAGAGTGCAATGTATCGCCTGTTCGGTTTGAACTTAACCTGATCTCACATCCTTTCTCTGCAGGCGCGCTCTGCATCAACCATCGCTTTCCATTGCTGAACGGATGATCTGGCCTGCATTCTGGTATACCACTCACGCAATGCGTTGCACTCTGCCGGTACGGGAAGTTTCACTAATGCGGCAAAAATCATCCCTCCGATCACTGCCATATCCGCCATTGAGAAAGCGTCACCGGCGACATAAGGCTGCGTTTGTAGAACGCGATCATAATAATGCATCCCTCTGATTGCCTTATCGCACATCCGGTTGCCCCACTCCGGATTTTGATACAATTCAACCTCCGGCCCCAGCCCCGGCGTAGCGTGATGGAAATACACGCTTACTGCATCAAGGAATTCAATTTCAGCACGCTTCGTCATCATATGAATGATGCCCTTCTCTTCCGGCGTTGTTCCTGTCAGCGCGCATGACGGGTCCAGTGCATCCAGATACTGTGTGATGGCTGTACATTCGGCGATCAGCGTGCCGTCATCAAGCTCCAGAACAGGCAGCGTGCCCGAATAATTAATGGCGAGAAATTCGTTTTTTTTATGCTCACCCTTCCATAAATTGATCGGGACAAATTCTGTCTTTGACAGCCATCCTTTACCACTTTGACAGCAAGGCAAGCCTTGGCGCTGCGGTTGCCCACCGATACTGGCAGGATACCGCTCAGCACCTTGAGACCATACGCAGCACAAGTGCCAGTGCCGGCGAAGCCTTAAAGCGTTATCCTGCTATTTTCCGTCAATCCCTTGAAGATGATAACAGGCTGTGTTTATCCAGTTTCATGGCCGCTGAATATGAAGACCTGCCTCAGGACGTTAAGGTTGAAGTACAGGCTTTTGTTGATGCCAACGTCGCGTGGCTGAGCCAGGTGCTTAGTGAGAAAGGTACAGGTAGTTCCGAGGATTACAAAAAACAGGCCCTCGCTATTTATACAGCCGTCGCGGGCGCGCAACTGATTGCACGGATCCATAAGAACACTGAACTGTTTGATGAACTGATGGTGACTTATCAGCAGACAGGACTGATACCCATCATCTAGACGGGTCACAGCCACGCATCAGGAAATAGAACGCCCGCGTCTCTCCCGGTGTTTCAACCAGCAGTGAAAATAACATCGATCGCTGGCCATTCCGGTTAAGGCTAACGCAGCCTGGCGAACGTGGCGCGCACCTCGTCGACAAAGGCGAGTGGCTGCTCCAGCGCGAGACCAGGCACTGAGCAGAAAGGGATCTCTTCACCAGATTGCATTGTTATCAATACCGTATGCCTGAATGCTTCCTCAAAACCATCAACCGCCATTACAACTTCCCGGTCTGGTGGCCCGGCAATTTTATTTGCCTCAGCAACGCCGCCAAAAGGAATGATGTCGAGTTCAATATCCTCCAGTACTTGACGATGGGCATTCCCTTTTATCGTGTTTGCACCCGCTGCAGTTAATGCTTGCTTCAGGTCGTCAAACAGTTGCCACTCCTGAACAAAAACTGCGAAATCAATATCACGGGTACGGCGGCCGATGGCTCTCCCATACACATGGTGAAGCAGGATTTCGCGCGCCGTTGTACCCGCAATAAAGTAAGGAATACCCTGAGCGCCGCAGATAGTTCGGAAAGCACAACAAACAAAAATTTCATGACCCCAGCAGGGAATATCCCTCCTGCTGCAGTAACCTTTTTTTCTTCCTGCTTTCCCTGGATGATGATGCAAAGTCCCGGTACATCAATGCGCGCATTTCCGGCGCTGTCGATAAAGTTAATGCGGTTTTGCGAGCAGTAATCCACCCGCGCCGGGGAAAGCCGATTACAAATAAGCAACACCGGCAAACTATTGACTGGCGTGAGAGTCCGTCTTTCAACGCCAGAAAGGGTCTCCATTCGGTGGACCGTTTTTACTTCCAGAGTAAAATGTGTTTTCTGCCCATATGAGGTAGTCAGTGTGGCGCTTCCATCAGTACCGCCCTCCCCTTCAGTAAGTTCATAATCTAATCTGATGCCGTAGGGCATATTTTCGGCAGCTTTTGTGACAAGTCGTTAAGGCTTCATTTGTTCACGCCTGATGTTTGTTCACGAATCATGAACAAAAAAGTTTTTATGCAACTCTGTATTGGTGTGGTTCAGACATGATGAGGATATAAACCCTGAGGCTGAGGCGGTCACAGCTGTGCTGATTTGTTACGACGTAGACACTGGCGGCGCGGCGCCAGGCCCTGCTTACTGAAAAAATGGAGCAGGATTTCGGGATCGGGTTACCAGGTTAAACAAAAAATTATTACCCATTTTTGTTCCAAAGCCTTACCCGCTGTTTCTGTGAATAAATCTGGGCACAGGTCAACATTCATATTGGATGATTATGTGTTAAGTATGAATGATTAAACATGAAATATGAAACATTAAGTATGAAGTGTGAAATCACACCTGATATTGATTTATCGTTTCTTATAACTTATTAGATATGAACTCATATTTATTACGTTAGAGGTGGCAGGAATCGTCAAGAGTGAGTTGTGAGTTGTGAGTTGTGAGTTAATACTTAACACTTAAAAAGGAGTAAATATTACTTATTATTCTCACTCCCCTCTTTCTAAAGGGCCAGCAGTTCAGTCTGGAGCTGCCATATCAATGCACCTGAAATTTATGTTAATTCAACATTCATTAACAACGTCTAATAAGTAATAATTATGCATTCATAAGTATGAAATAATACCCTACACGGCCATTACATTGATCAGCTATCCTCTGTTCTTGAAAAGTGAACTCACCCCACGCAGTTCCTGAATTAAGTCATTTCACCGCGATGACTCCTAATCCGCCATGTCTCAACCTTGCGCCCAAAAAACTCATCATTTAAACTTTATGAGGTGTGAGGTGTGAGGTGTGAGGTGTGAGGCGTGAGGTATTATTTTCATACTTCATACATATTATTTAATAATCGGAATCATTTGAAGATTAAAGGGAGCCTGGCCTTTCAGAAATAGCATACTTAACATTTCATACTTATTATTTATTAGCGTAAAATCAGGTTACAACTTCAACAACAAACCGCAGTTTCGAGGGACCAAACTTCATAGGGTAATGAGCGATTAAAAACAGATTTTTGCATAGTTACTAAGTAATACTTATTACATCATAAGTAGGGTAGTGAATGGCAAACCTTATGAAACAAATTTCAGAATTTTAAAATAAAAACAGAGAGTTACCACAACGCTAAAGCTGTGTTAGTCGGTAACTTCAGGTGGGGGAGGGGAGTTGTAGAATGGTGGGAAATTTTAAAAGAGCTAATTTTACCTGCAAACCTGGCAGTGGCAGCATCATATATAACTGCCCATGCCATTAAAATATCAAACCTTTTTTAGGTAGGCTTCCAATGCGTCGCGAATGATTGCGCTGACGCTTTTTGGAGCTACACCGATACGCTTATTATGGAGAGCAAGATCTTCAAGCTCGCGCAACGTATTCTGAGGTATTGAGATGGTTGTCCTGGTCAGGATTTCCTGAGCCGGTTCCACAACTTTTTCGTCACCGTAGGGGCGGTCAGCCAGTCTGTTAGCCAGCGCGTCAGCCTCAGCTTCCGTAACAACACGACGATTTGAAAAAGGGGGTTTTTTTAGAGCCATTAAAATACCTCATTCATCAATGCCAGCACTTCTGCCTTGGCTTTTTCATTAGTTGTTTCCAGTACAGATTTACCTTCGGACATCACATCGCGGTAAACCTTTCGGTAACATGCGGTGGCAGTCAAAGGAATGAGCCCTTCAAATTCGCGAACATATTCAAGAAACTCATGTCGTTCATTGCCCTGCAACAGCGGGTTCGTGGTTGCCATACTTTGATAGCAGTACGCCTTAAGCTCGGGATTGAGATCTCGCATACTTTCCAACTGCTGCTGCAATTCAACCATAGTATCAAGATCTAACTGTGAGCATTGATGTGGGGCGATAATCTGATGTGCGACCGTGCCTCCGGTGATTAGCTCACGGCTATTGCGACCAGCAACATCAACGATGACATGAGCAAATTTTTCATCAAGGCTTCTTAGCGTTTGAGAAATGTTATCTCGTTTTTCAATCAGGGTAATGGATGGGCTAATTCCTGCAGCTTCACGTTCTGCATACCACCTTGAAGCTGAACGCTGAACGTCAGCATCGACGAGACATACATCTTCGCCACGAAGGGCCAGGCCTACAGCCAGATTAATAGCAGTAGTGGTTTTGGCTGCCCCACCTTTATTGCATCCAATAATCGTGATCATTTGTCACCTGTGATATCGAAAATAGCATTTCCTAAATAATAACGCATAAAAGCTAAATGTGAAGTAATATTAACTAATTAATATTTATGAAGTAATACTTTTTTTACTTTAACAAATCTAGCGCTCATTAAAAGTGACAACGTAACTCGAAATATCTCAGGTTAATTATTTAAAAACAATTACTTATAATATTTTCAATTATCAGTCATAACAAGCGGGATTAGAATTCATGAATAAAAGTCCGCCACTTATGATGACAGTGGCGCCTGCGCATCCGGTCAGTTTTGGGAAGCCTTCTTATTCTGGTTGAAACGGGGGTTCATCAGCTTCGGCGATCCGGCCGGGCAGATATCACGTACTGTGGCCAAGGAGTTTTGAGGGGGAACCGACAGGGTTGCGGCAGTAATTGCACTTGCCGCGGCGGTCGCCCTGTTCAGGTTTAAATTCAAAGTGACACACGTCATTGCCGGCTGTGCCACTGTGGGGCTGGTTTACCACCTGATATGAACACGGTTTCTGGCAGTATCTGCGTTCAAAAAACATTTTATATAGCCTGTGCCAGATATAGTCAGACCGGCAACTAAAAATAGCTAAAGTAGAATTCTGCGGTTTGCAACGCAGACAGCAGGATTGACCGGTTGCAATGCCATTCCTGCGCGCAGTTGAGGCTACGATTCTACTGCCATTGTTAGCGTTTAAACCTGATTATTCCAAAGGAACCAGCTGCATCGGCTTGCCTCCCAGTTTCGGAGCAAGTTTTTGCTGCACTGCGACAACTGACGCAAGTGGGCGCCATGCCACAGTCATGTTGTCAATAAAGCCCATATCGTCTAAATGCATGTGGTCCATGCCGTCAATAATATGGTCACCAAACTTAATGGTGAACACTGCAACAAAGTCTGCTCCGTCACGCAAAAGGAGCTTCAGCTCAAAGTCATCGATGGTCTCAAGAAGCCGGGAAACTATCTGAAAAACAAGTTCTTTTCCTTCAAATGGAACAGGAACAATTGGGCTGCGAAGTATGACATTATCCGCCATATAGGCCTCGAGCCCTTCAACGTGACGCTTGCCCATAGCGTTGAGATACGCATCGAGATGCTCAGTGGTGACCATGAAAAAATTCTCCTCATTAGTAAATTTCAGCCAGTGCCTGGTAAGAGACCAGGCACCTTTCAGGTTCATCCTAACGCCATTGATCGTGCGTCATTAAGCGGGGTAAAGTTCATTTCAGATATGACAAAAATGTCAGTAATGAAATTTTCGGGAGGAGATTGTGGATAGTTTCAGCGCACTGGGAGGGCTGGAGGTGTTTGTTCAAACAGCGAGGACACGGAGCTTTGCCGAAGCGGGGCGAAACCTTGGCATTTCTGCGTCCGCAGTCAGTAAAAGTATTTCCCGGCTTGAAGAGCGTGTTGGCGTGCGGCTTTTCCAGCGCAGCACACGTAGCGTCCGCCTTACCTCAGAAGGAGAGATGTTCCTCGAAAGGTGCGGACGCATTTTTGGTGAAATCCAGGCAGCGGAAGATGAACTCAGCGCAATGACACAACACCCACGCGGACGACTAAGGGTGGGTCTGGCACTTTCAGCAGGGTTGCCGCTGCCCGTCCTCTCAGCATTCATGGCGCGCTATCCCGAGATTGAACTCGATCTGGATTTCACCGATCGACTTGTTGATGTGGTCGATGAAGGATTTGATGTGGTAATTCGGGGGAACTCGCTTCGCGATTCACGTCTGGTATCCCGCCCGCTGGGACCCTATCGAGCCTGCCTTGTCGCCGCACCGTCATATTTGAAAGAAAAAGGTATCCCCACAAAACCGGACGATCTTTTGAATCATGCATGCCTGCATTATCGTTGGACGCCCACTGGCAAAATATACCAGTGGCCACTCGAACACACCGCCGGTACAGCAGCAATATCATCGCTGCCCTTGTCGATGGTATGCAATAGCCTGGACGCGTTGCTTTATATGACTCTTGCCGGGCGCGGGATCGCATGTGTGCCCGATTTCTCTGTCAGAACTCCGGTCGCTGAAGGACGCCTGAAAACCTTGCTGGATGCCTACGTAACGGATGCTAATACTATTCATATAATGTGGCCCAGCAACCGAAAAATTACGCCAAAGGTGCGCGCCTTCGTAGACTTTATGCACACCAATTTCTGCGATTATTTGGTCACTCCGATGAATGACCCAAAGCGGAAGAGTGAGCGTTCTCCCATCTGAAACCTGACTTTCCATCTGTACAATCTCCGCGTAAAGGCCGGAATTCTGTTTCTGAAGGGGTGTAGATTATCGGGGGTAGGGTCATTCCTCAGCCAGCTAAGCAGACCTCAGAAAAGTGGTCTTAAAAGTACCACGGTAAAAGTGACACTGTCTCAAACCTCTTCCAAGACACTTTAATCCGCTAAAAACTCAGACATTAATAATATCTACTATAGAGAGCATTAACCACTAGAGTGAGCAAAAGAACTTACACGAAATCTGAAAACACTGTAGTGAGAAGCAACCACTGCAGAGAGTAACATCCACTAAAGTGAGTAAAACCACTATGGAGAGCATTAACCACTGTAAAGAGTAAATAGAGGTGAAGTGGAAAATGTAAGCAAGTACTAACCTAACTATCATAAGGGGCTTCAGGTTAGTAACTACTAGGGGGGTTAGGGTAAAACACGCAAACAACCACTAGAGCGAGTAAAGATTACTAACCGCAGTGGTTGGTGGATTTGATAATCGCTGAGTTTGCTGATTGCAGTGGTTGCGCTTCTCACTACAGTGGTTAATTTGCTTACCACAGTGGTTATGAAAAAAGCCTGCTGATAACACAACAGGCTTCAGGTCAGAGGGATAACGAAGGTATCGATGCTATTTCTTTGCCTGTCGAAGTTGTTCAAGCAACTCAAGTTCTTCTTTCGTCAGCATGACCATCTCACGCGGCGCGCTAGGATCGACATCTTTCTCGGCAGGGATATCAATAATATGTTCATCGTCCAGGACATCATAGACATCATCGCCTATACCTGTCGGGATCTGAGCTGGTCGTAATTTTGGCCGCCTATAGTGGATACAGAAATACACGGCTTTACCGCGTTTGACCTCCGTATAGTCGAGATAGCCAATAGCCTTAAGTTGTTCCATTGCCTTACGAACAGTAGCGTTCTGAGTGATCGCTCGTGATGTCAGATTAAGGCGGGCACGCAGGCGCGACATGGATATGGGAGCGGGATCTGTCGGCAGGCTTTCAATAAAGGTATAGAGAGCCTGCGCCGACTCCTTGCGAGATAGTTCGTTGATTGCCCTGAGCTGAAGAAGAACTTTCTTATCGAATTGATACAACTCAAAAATCTTCGGATCCGCCTGTAACTCGACGACATCCTTTTTCGGGCTATATTTTGCTGACTGAACAAGGTGAGTAACATAATAGTCCCCCTCCTTATTGGAAAACGACAACGTGTTGGTTGCGATACGTTCCAGAGAGGCTTCCAAACGCGCCCTGAGCTTCGCTGAGGAGCGCGCGGAAGGAATGCCACATAATTTAGCGAACTCAACGAAAGGCAGGTATACAGAGTCTCCCAGGACCTTATGCTTGGCAAAGGCATGAATGATCCCGACCCATGTCTTGAAATCATTATCCATATCAAGCCGGGCACCGGTGATCTTAATGTTTTCATATCCTTCAGACTTGACGATCGAAAGTTGCTTGAGCTCCGAAGTGACATCCATGGAATTCATCTGACCTTTACGGCCCCGGGCAGTCGATTTCAACGTGGGTACAAATAAGCCCAACCGCATAAGTGCTACAGGCTGAACCGTGTTATTGCTGTTAGGAACCAGAGTAACAAGTTCACCTGTTCGCTTATCCGTTTCTGCGAAAGCTTTCGCTATCTCTATGTTTTTTGGCTCATTTCCAGACATTATCTGCTCTCACAATGAATGTGCATAAGAGTCTCTCTGTACACGATACAGTGGATACTAACACTCACTATAGCGGTTTTACTACCACACATAGTGGTTAATTTGCTTTTTATAGTGGTTGTTTTACTCCCTATAGCGGTTAACGATCTTCATTTTACCCAAATAGCGCAAGGCCTCCAGAGGTGCGGGGATCTCTTTGGTTCTTTTAGGTTCTATTTGGATCTTATTATTGGATCGAACAAGAGGATAACTTTAAAAACAGAAGGTTAAATTTTCCGATAAGGATCCACAATGACCATTGCAGCCCCGTATCTGGCAGGTGCATAAACTGTGTACATCATGACAAGTCTTCGGACAGCCGGAAGACTTGTCATTTATTTTTCAGGCAATTATCTCATTCCTTAAGGGATAATATTATGCACAGTACTGATGATGGTTTACTCACTCTAGTGGTTTTTAGTCACTCACCAGCGAAGTTAACTTGCTGTTCATAGTGGTTACTAAGCTCTCTATAGCGGTTAGTTTGCTCCTTATAGTGGTTTCTTATGTCGATCAATCCCTTATAGCGCAAGGCTTGTAGCGAAGCGGGGATCTCTTTTGATCTATTAGATGATCTCTATAGGATCTTATTATTGGATCTGGCCTGTGGAAAAGTGGATAAAAAGGAAAGTGAGTTAAAATTTAACGGGAGGAGGAGGGTGGCTCATCTTCAGATAATCAGGTGTCTCTATGATACGCACTGCTTCCAGATCAGCAGTGCGCATCGTTGGCAATGATGTACCTGTCAGAGGTGAGGCATAAATTCGGCCAGCCGGTGTTTTTGTTTTCTTCGTTCGTCAAGATTAGAGGGACTTAACCAAAGCTCCATAGCCTGTCTGATGCCATCCCATTCAGAGTCGATGATAGAATACCAGCGGACATCACGGCTGTGCCCCTTTGAAACCTGTGTCTGCCTGAGAGTACCTTCATAGGTAAATCCGAGTCTTTCTGCCGCACTGATCGCTGCCTCATGCAGGCTGTCACATTTCCATCCACACCGGCGATACCGTAATGTTTCCAGTACATAATAGAGCAATAGGAATATGGCCTCAGTACTGCAAAAGGTGCGTTTCATCAGCGGTGACCAGTTAATCCAGCCTATCTCTACAGAACCGTTATCAGGATCCATTCGCTGTAGCGCAAGAAATCCAACAGCTTTACCTGTAGATATATTGATTACTGCGTAAAAAATGGGATCCTTGCTTGCGGCAAGAGAAGCGATGTAGTAATCGCACTGTTTGATAGTGACGGGGCGTTTAATATGAAAGTACGTCCAGTCACGCTCATCATCAATACTGTGCCAGGCATCGAATAAGTCCCGGCTATGCTTAACGTCAATTGGCTCAAGATAGCAATATTTTCCTCTGAGGATAACTTTTTGAGGAAGCGCATGTGGCTGCCAGTCGGGTAATTCTTTACCCAATGTCTGACCATAAATATTTAATTCAGTCATAATAAATTTTACCTGTGTTGTTAATATTAGTATATTGGGCGAGCACTGTGATTTTGTTTTTCTCCTGCACTATTATTCAATCCATGATGCTCGCATATCGTAATTAAAATACTTATCGGTAAAAAAATAATTTATTTTAGTGCTGAATTTATGTTTACTCTAAAATATACACTAAGCTGTTGATTTATATTAGTTTAAATTAAAAAAGTATTTCTTTGTTTTATTAAAAATATGATTAAGATCACATGTTTATCTTAGTGCGATGAATAGCGGAACGCTGTAAAATGGCGCCATGATTCTTTATTGTTAGAATTAATACTGCATTGTATTATTTCATTCCATAATATAATGACAGCTTTTTATTCGGTATGACCGATACTACTGAATTTTGGATGAACTCATGCCAATTCATCGGCAGAGTTGAAGATAATTCATTTTACTGTATTCATTGACTGACGAAGCAGTAACGGGCTGTCAACTTTGATTATATCGCGATGGGATTTACCCTCTATAATGTGAAGCGCGCTGAGCCTGCCAATTTCATAATGGGGTAATTGTACCGTTGACAACGACGGCAGGAACAAATCACCGATCCCCACCATATTATCGTAACCTATAACTGCCACATCTTCGGGGATCCTCAGGCCTTGCGCCAGGAGCGTCTGGTACACCATAAACGCGATGCGATCGTTACCGCAAATCACCGAATCGAATAAGGGTTTTTTCTGATGAATATGTGCCTGCACAATCGCCGGAATATCCCGATAATGCTCATCACCATATTCCATGTAATAGTGGTCGAGTGTCTCAGAAACCAGCCCCGCCTCCATACATGCTTGTTCCAGACCTTTGCGGCGTCTGACAGTGGCAAGATGTGTTGCAGGCAAATGTAAGCAGAGCGGGCGACGATAGCCTGCAGACAAAAGTGCACGTACCGCTGCATATTGTCCATGTTCGTCATCCGGAATATAACTCGCTACCTGCTGATGCAGGCTTTCGCAATTGGCGAGCACACAGGGAAGGTTTAACAACTTCTCGGGTAGCGGCACCTGTCGCAATCCCATTGTTGTATAGATAATGCCATCCGGTCGGTGTGAGAGAAGCAAATCAACGATATTTTCCGGGCTGTCATCAGAAAACATGTTAACCACAAAGCTGTTCCAGCCATGCGCACGTGCTGTTTCTTCAATGGAGAGTGTGATTTCCACTGAAAAGGGGGTGGTGACGGTATCAAGTGCCAGCACACCGATGGTTTTTGCAATCGCGTGAGCGCCACGTATTTTTTTGGCCGATAAATCGGGCACGTAATTCGTCGCATCGATAGCAGATTGTACGCGTGACAAGGTCTCAGGCTTTAGACGTTCCGGGGAGTTTAGTGCCCTGGAAACCGTCATCAGTGATACATTCGCCAGTTTTGCCACATCTTTCAGGGACGCCATTCTTTTTGCTCCTGCCTGCTCATTACGCCACAGGTTATAAAACTAACTTGCTGATGTAAAAGGATCATACGTGATTTTGGTGTCCGGGTGTGGGTTGCAGTGAATAAGAAAAGTTGATCATGATCTCATACTGCTTATGTTAACGTTAACTTTTGTGATTAACATCTAGAATTACAGCAAAACGGCATGCGCCTTATTTTATGTTAACGTTATCATTTGCGCTCCACCTCAGCATGAGATTGCCATGATGAAAACCCGTCATTCTCAAAGTTATCTGATACTCAGCGCTTTATTGTTCTTTTTCTTTGTAACCTGGTCCTCTACAGGCTCACTGCTCTCGATTTGGCTACATCAGGAAGTCGGTCTGAAAGCAGGGGATACCGGGATAATTTTTTCAGTGGTGTCTTTTTCCACTCTGTTTGTGCAAATTTGTTATGGTTTTATTCAGGATAAGCTGGGGCTGCGTAAGAATTTGCTCTGGTTTATCACGGCATTATTAATTTTTTCCGGTCCGGCCTATCTGCTTTTTGGCCATCTACTGAAAATTAACGTCTTTCTGGGCAGTTTTTTTGGCGGCATCTATATCGGTCTGACTTTCAATGGCGGTATTGGTGTCCTTGAGTCTTACACCGAGCGTGTCGCCCGTCAGAGCCAGTTTGAATTCGGAAAAGCAAGGATGTGGGGGTCGCTGGGTTGGGCTGTGGCAACCTTTTTCGCCGGGTTATTGTTTAATATTAACCCGAAATTAAATTTCGCGGTTGCCAGCTGTTCTGGTCTGGTCTTCTTCATACTTTTGATGCGTTTACGCGTCTCTTCTGCGCCCCATGCCATGCAGGAAGCCGTGGCGGGGGGGAAAGTCACGCTTGAGGATGCATTACGCCTGCTGACCCTGCCGCGTTTCTGGGCGCTGGTATTCTTTGTGGTCGGCACCTGTATTTACGGCGTCTACGATCAACAGTTCCCGGTCTATTTTTCCTCACAGTTCCCGACGCAACATGAAGGGAATGCGATGTACGGCTATCTTAATTCGTTTCAGGTATTCCTGGAGGCCGCAGGCATGTTCTGTGCGCCATGGCTGGTAAATCGTCTAGGTGCTAAAAATGGTCTGATTTTCGCCGGCATGGTGATGGCGATGCGCATGGTCGCCTCCGGATTAGTGGAAGGCCCTCTGCTTATCTCTATCACCAAGCTGCTGCATGCGGTTGAACTCCCGATACTGCTTATCTCTATCTTCAAATACAACAGCCTTAACTTCGATAAACGTCTCTCATCCACGCTCTATCTGGTGGGTTTTGCCTGTACGGGATCCGTAATTGCCACCGTATTGTCACCCCTCGCTGGCTACAGCTACGAAAAATATGGATTTGCTCAGTCCTATCTGTTCATGGGGTTAATGGTGTTCTGCATCACCTTTATTTCTATTTTCCTGTTGCGTTCCGGTAAAACCTCAATGGATCCGCAGATACCACAACTTTCTACTATCTGATTGAAAAGAGAGAAAACGATGACCTATACAATTGCTCATGCTGAACAGGAACTTCAGGCTAAGCGCGAGATGCTAAACCTGCGCTGGTATCCGCGCTATCACCTTGCTGCAAGGGCTGGCTGGATTAACGATCCTAATGGCCTGATCTGGTTTGATGGCTGGTATCACGCCTTTTATCAGCATCATCCTTATTCCACTCAGTGGGGGCCGATGCACTGGGGGCATGCGCGGAGTAAAGATTTGCTTCACTGGGAGCACTTACCCGTTGCCCTGGCCCCGGAAGGACCGGAAGACAAAGACGGGTGTTTTTCGGGGTCGGCGGTGGTGGATGGCGATACCCTGGCGCTGATTTACACCGGACATAAATTTCACGGCGACGCCGGTAACGACGAGAACCTTTATCAGGTGCAGTGTCTGGCAACCAGTCGCGATGGTATTCACTTTAAACGTGAGGGGATCATTATCGATACCCCGCCGGACTTGCATCATTTCCGCGACCCTAAGGTCTGGCGCGAAGGGGATAGCTGGTACATGGTCGTCGGTGCGCGCGTTGGCGATACCGGGCAAATACGATTGTATCGTTCAGCCGATTTGCGTCAGTGGCAGGATGAAGGGATCCTGGATGAGGCGCAAGCCGGTATGGGCTTTATGTGGGAGTGCCCTGATTTCTTTACCCTTAATGGCAAACGTGTCCTGATGTTTTCTCCGCAGGGGATGGCCGCGCAGGGCTTTGAGAACCGCAATCTGTTCCAGAGCGGTTATCTGGTGGGAGACTGGCAGCCCGGAGAGCCGTTTGTCCGCACAGGGGAATTCGTCGAAATGGATCACGGACACGATTTCTATGCCCCGCAGAGTTTCCTGACACCGGATGGCCGCCGCATCGTGATTGGCTGGCTGGATATGTGGGAGTCGCCGATGCCGGAGCAACAGGACGGCTGGTCCGGGATGTTGTCTCTGCCGCGTGAGCTGAGTCTTACTGAAGACAATCGTCTGCAAATGCGTCCCGCGAAAGAGGTGGAAGCGCTGCGTCAGGCCTGGTTCCCATGGCCTGTCAGTACCTTGAAAAACCAGCAGACACTCATGGCAAACAAAGGGGAGGCCATGGAAGTCGTGCTTTACTGGGATTGCGCAAGCAGTGATGCGGAACAGTATGGACTCAGCCTGGGAGAAGGTCTGCGTGTTTATGTTGATACGCAGATGCAGCGTCTGGTGCTTGAGCGCCGCTATCCGCAGTACGGATTATGTGGCACGCGCAGTGTACCGTTGGTGCCCGGCGCTCCTCTGGCTTTACGTATGTTTATTGACAGCTCTTCGGTCGAGGTATTCGTTAATGACGGCGAGGCATGCCTCAGTAGCCGAATATATCCGGATGCCGATCGCCGCGAATTAAGTTTATTTGCCTGGCATGGAACAGCGACATTATCAGATGCCGGAGCCTGGCAGCTGGAATAAGCCCTGTCCAGTGTCGAAAATAACCCGTCTTTGATGATGGGCGGGTTATTACTGCGTTTATCTTCGGGCTGTATTTATACAAAAATGACACATTAATATAAATAATAAGAAGGTCTTTTCCGATGAATAAAATCTGGGTCGGATGTATTTTGACGTCTGTATGTACCTCGGTAGCCCATGCACAGGGTACGCTTTCCCTCGAACAACGGCTGGAACAAATGGAGCAGCGGCTGAAAGTCACGGAGCAGCGCGCGGCGGGTGCGGAGGCTGAAATTCGCGCCCTCAGGCAGGAGAAGCAATTGTCCCACGTAGTAAACAATACTCCCGCGGCTCCTGCGACTCCCGCGCTTCAGCTCACCGGGAATGGTGATATTAAATTTTATGGAGACGTTGAATTTAATATGGATGGTGCCAGCCGCACGGGCAGCCTGACGTCGATAAAAACCAGCACAAATAAAAACTGGGCGCCGGGAAATAAAGAGCGCTGGGATATGAATGGCCGTATTCTCCTGGGGTTTGATGGTCTGCGAAATGGGGTTAATGGAAAATATGCCGGATTCAGCGTTCAGCCGTTGGCTGATATCAACGGAAAAATGAACCTCGACGATGCGGCATTTTTCTTTGGTCAGCAGGATGACTGGAAAATTAAAATAGGTCGCTTCGAGGCCTGGGATATGTTCCCGCTGAATCAGGATACGTTCATTGAATATTCCGGTAATACCGCTAATGATCTCTACAGTGACGGTTACGGTTACATCTATATGATGAAAGAGGGTCGCGGGCGCAGCAGCAGCGGTGGCAATTTCCTGCTCAGTAAGACACTCGATAACTGGTATTTCGAACTCAACACGCTTATAGAAGATGGCAGTTCGCTATTTGTCGACAATAACTATCACGGCAATGCGTTAGATAACCGTAAAAATGTGGTTTATGCCCGCCCGGTTATTGCCTGGCAATCCGGCGAGTGGTCAGTCGCCGCCGCGGTCGAAAGCAACCTGGTGAATAATGCCTACGGATATCAGAATACGCAGGGTGTTTGGGTTGACCAGTCGAACCGGACCGGTTACGGAATGACGATGAGCTGGAATACGCTTAAAACTGATGCAGAAAACGGTGCGGTCGTTAACCTGAGCACGGCTTATCTCGACGCAGCTGACGAAAAAGATTTCAGCGCAGGCATCAATGCCTTATGGCACAGGGTGGAAGTGGGTTACATCTACGCGCACAACAATATCGACAAGTTCAACATGGCCGGGGTGGCCGGTGACTGCGACAGCGACTGCGCGATTCTGGCACCGGGCAAGTATGATATTCATACTCTCCATACCTCATGGCATCTGCCAGATATCATGGATATGCCTAACTTCAATATTTACCTGGGGGCTTATGCCTCCTGGCTTGAAACACCGTCGGTTAAAACGGGTAATACGGATGACCGTTATGGTGCACGCGTGCGCTTTAAATACCTTTTCTAAACACCGGTTGCTGTAAAAACATGGCGCTGGAAATTGGCATGAGCGCATCACTAAAGGATATCGAAGTATGACGTTGAATATAGAAAAACAAAAAATGATCGCCGGCGAACTCTATGAGAGCGATGATGCATTACTCATTAGCGAGCGCAGGCGCGCACGCCAGCTTTTACATGGTTACAACCATTCATCACCAGATGATGAAGAACTGCGTAAACAGTGGCTTAACGAGTTGTTAGGAAGTCATCAGGGCGCGTATATCGAGCCGACTTTCCGCTGTGATTACGGTTATAACATCCATGTGGGAAAAAATTTCTACGCCAATTTTGACTGCGTGATCCTTGACGTATGCGAGGTGCGTATTGGTGATAACTGCATGCTGGCACCAGGAGTGCACATTTATACCGCTACCCATCCGCTTGATGCACAGCTGCGCATAAGCGGGAAAGAACTCGGCAAGCCGGTGACGATTGGTAATAACGTGTGGATCGGTGGACGTGCGGTGATCAACCCAGGTGTCACCCTGGGTGATAATGTGGTGGTGGCTTCCGGCGCGGTCGTGACAAAAGACGTGCCGTTTAACTGCGTCGTGGGGGGGAATCCGGCCCGTATCATTAAGCGGCTTTAGACACCGGTGCCGCAGTCGGTGGAAAAGGGGGGATAAATAATTTAGCCGTTTTGACGCGTTACACCACGGTCAAAACCTAATTGTGTCACGCTGATCCCCCCTTGTTGCAAAATGGCGGCTTCTGTTTCAGGAGCATCCGGTAAGTTTTGCCTTTTCAGGGAGAGCCAGAAGTACTCAAGATCGCGGGGGTCGCGCTGTGAAATAACGTCAATATTGTGCAGATATCCTTTCCCCTGACGGGTAAAGGTCAGCGGCGGCAAGGCCGGGTTAATGGCTACGGGAAAATTGATGTTAAGACATCCGGCCTTGAAATTTTCACTCTTCCAGAGCGCTTCGATAGTGGCAGCGCCCCGGGTTTCTGCGACTGTCCAGGGAACATTATTGCGGTCCGTAAAAGCCTGGCTGAGGGCAAAGGACGTCACCCCCATCAGCATGCCGGTCATTGCAGCGCCAATGGTTCCGGAAAAAACGGTCTCGGTTCCCAGATTGGCCCCTCTGTTAACCCCTGAAAGCAGCAACGTTGGCTTTTTATCTTTCATCAGATGACCGAGCGCTAACGCTACACAATCTCCGGGTGTCCCGGTCACAGCGTATCGTTGTGGTCCTCTCTCACTCAGACGTAACGGACTGTGAAGGCTAAGTGAATGTGACGTGCCACTCTGATCGTGGACGGGAGCAACTATCCAGACATCGTGAGAAAGTTGATGAGCGATTTTTTTCAGGACGGCCATACCGGGAGCATCGATACCATCGTCATTGGTTAATAATATTCTCTCGCATAGCATACTTTGTTGAGGCATAGATTCTCCTTAAACGGGATAAGCTAAGTTGTATAAACGTGGGGATTACGTATGAAAACCGGCAACAAGTTTGCCAAACTGGCTATTTCAACGTATAGACCAGCGTGCCGTATCCGAGCTGGTCGTAACCTCCGCTGTTAGGCCCATAATCACCCCCACCGCCCTCGGGACTGGCTTTTTTTGCAAAAGCTTCGACGTAAGGAGATGTTATCCCTTTCAGCACAACATAATGGTTATAAAAAAGCGCCCAGATTGGCCTCATTTCTCCGCGGAATTTTTCGGAAATGACGGGCTGGGTGACATCACTATTGGTATACGGGGTGTAGGGCACATCATGCATTAGGTTATACTTTGCAACGTATTCGGCGCCAAGCAAAGCCCGGTTATGGTCGTAACCGTATAAATCGTCTCCCTGACTCCAGGCCATTTGGCAGAACGCACCAAGCAAAGCGATATCCAGTAATGAGTGAGCCTGATCGCGGCCGCTTTCCTGGACTTGTCCGAGAGAAGAACCGTAGAGTTTCCACACCAGATGTTCCACAGAACCATTACCCTGGCCATATTTAAAGTAGGTAATCGCTTTATCATAAATATCCCGGCGATCCGTGAGTACGCCGATAGCTAACATGGAGTCCATGTTTGCCAAATCCCAGTTTGCCCAGTAGTGATCAATTTTCGCACCATTATGATGCTCGAGAAAATCCTGATTCATAGGGTAGAAGACGGTCAGCATCATGGTTTGAAAATCATGAAAATCTTTTGGGTTCCATAGGGCTGAGTTACGCAGTATCTCGGCTGCGTTTGCAAACTGATAGCCATAAAGACCTGAGGCCAGATACCGGTCAGATCCTCCCTGAATCGTCGTGAGTGTCGTCGTCCATGCGTTTAAAATACCGATAGCCTTGCGGGCATACGCATCGTCCCCCGAGATTTTCCAACGCAATGCCAGTGCATAAGCCGCAGCAGCGTCGTTAAATAAGGTGCCGTAATTTTCCGTATGAATGCCGTCCTTTCCGCGATAGATAACGGCCTGCGGGTTGGGGTGCCAGTCAAGGGATGCATGCTTATTTTCCCGTAATTTCTGCCAGCCATCGATATAAGGCTGAGTGCCTTGTAACACTTTACTCTGCATCCGTTCAAAGTCTTTCTGGGTATGCAGAAGTCCCGGATGGACAAAGGGCATAACCGCTTCTGCCCGCGTGCTGGTGATGGGGGCAATAATCAATGCCCCGGTTAACATCAGACATGAAAAATAAGGGAGATGCCTATCCCGCACTGCATGATTTTTATAAAATTTCATTATTAATTATTCCTTTATTCTTTAATTAAGGCATGATTTATATTTAATTTTTTGATGTAACTGAGGGGTTCATTTTATTCCGTTGCAAAGATATCTGTAGCAGGCGTAAGCGTCACTGATTTTATTGTAAATAAATATCATCAAAATATAATTTAATGCAATTTACCGTCGATAAGTTAGGCATCTAATATGTAGTATGCTTCATATATTTTTTGTGTTGTGTTAACGATACATTGTGTTTCCCTTGACGAAATATTGATTCTCTTCGGTGAGTATTGCATGGCATTTTTTATTCACCTCGGGAACAGACTCATGAAATCTTATAAAATGGCCTTGAAAAAGGTAGAGTACAAGCTGAAGTTAGTCCGTACATTTTTTATCAGTGATTTACGTTACCGGATGCGAAAGCATCAACAAGAGTTTCGCAGAGTGCCTGATTTTGAAAATCCACAAAGCCTGAATGAGAAGATAAATAACAGAATGATCTTCGAAAGAGACCCTTTCTTTACTATGCTGGCGGATAAAATTGCAGTCCGGGAGTACGTGAAAACGAAAATTGGAGACGATTATCTCGTCCCGCTTTTAGGGGTCTTTGAGAGGGCTGAACTTATTGATTTATCTCATCTTCCTGAGCGGTTTGTATTGAAATGTAGTCATGACAGTGGCAGCGCGATTATCTGCAAAAATAAACATCAGTTCGATGAGCGGGCAGCAAAGAAAAAGCTTAATGATCATCTTAATCGGAATATGTATTATGTCACGCGTGAATGGCACTACAAGGATATCAAGCCTTATATAATCTGTGAAAAATTTATCGATGTCTTCGGGGGGAAACCCTTACATCTTATTCCTGAAGTCTATCGAGTTCATTGTTTTTCAGGTAAAGCACATATTACCGAAGCTGATTTTACTGATGCCATGAATAATGAGTATGTCAATGTTTATGACCCGCACTGGAAAATTCTTCCGCTCACCATGGGTTACAATAACTCCCCGCATGAAATCGCTGAACCTGTTCTTTATCGCCACATGATCGGCCTTGCGGAAAAGCTGGCGGAAGGTATCGCTTATTGCCGGGTGGATTTTATTGCCGATGCAAGCCAGATTTATTTTAGTGAGATAACCCTCACGCCATGCAACGGAAGGATACAGATATCCCCCGTGCACTGGGATTATTTTCTGGGGGAGTTGTGGGTGTGATTTTTCAGTTTAATTATGCAGGATTATATTTTTGCTTAGAAAAAACCCAGGGCATGTCTGAAATATCCTGAGAATGAGGGCGGCGATAATATCAAAAATACGCAATAGTAGGCGAAAATATAAAACAAAATGATCAAAACCAGCATGGCGATATCTCCTTTCATCCGGGTCGCCTTTAATATAGGAGAGTAGAAGGATTGACGTATGAAAAGTCGCCGTTTAGGACGACTTTTCATACGTTCATGTTCAGTCCATCAGAAGGTATAAAGCACACCAAAATTGTAAGTTGTACCACCGCGCTTAACCACAATCGGGCTGTTACCCGCTTTGTCGTCCAGCCAGGTGTAATCGGCACTGACAACGCCGCCCCAGTGCGACGTGAACTGATGACTCCAGGTCAGGCTGCTGTCTACGCCATAGAACCCCCCGGCGGACTGATAAGGTGCGAAATTAGTGCGGTCGCTTTGTTCGCGGCTCACGCCATAAAAGGTGTTCATATAGCGCCGGTCGCCAAAGAGCGCCGCCGACTGAAGCGCGACAGTGTCGGTGTCGTTTTGTACCGGCAGTACCGTGACGGAAGTCTGATAATGCACACCTTGCCCGTCTGTCAGTGGCAGAGTGGCTTTGCCTTCAAAAGACAACCACGGTGTTGCTGACCAACCCACCGCGAGCGCGGTATTCATGGTCGCATCGATATTTCCCATGCCTTTGAGTTTATTCGAGCCATCCCGCCAGGTGGAATTTCTGTCTGTCCGCCCCAGGCTATATCCCAGCGTATGCTCCAGATACAGGCCGTTATCCGCCTGCAGGTCATAACCCACACCTTTCAGCGAATCGAAGAAAAAGGCGCCATCGCGCGCCTGAATGACCGGCGCAACCAGCCAGTGGCGCTGATCGGAACCGCTGTAGCGCGGCGCGCTTTGTGCGCCCATGCCGACGGTAAAGGTTGGCGCAGGCGGAGTGTTGTCGGCCATTGCCTGCAGCACTGTGGCGGACAGGCTGAAACAGGTCATCTGCAGCATTAGTTTTCTGGATATCATTGTGATTCCTCATCACCCAAACATATGGTTCGTAGCGGATTGCAGCCGCGTCTGAAACCCGAAGTATGAAGAGGCCGTGTCAATAAACTGTCGGGGAATTATGAAGAAACCGTCAAGACGCCCCCTGTGCAGACAAAGCGGATCCTGATTGTGGAGAATGACACCGATGTGACGGACATTTCCGGGGCGCATTTAAACGCTGCACATGTGCTGTCGCTGTGCCGGTCAGCAATCTTGCAAAAAAGTGTTCATCTTGACGGTTCCTTGATGAAATATTACGGGAATCTGGACAGTGATTGGATTGAATAGCGATATCTCAATTCAGGAAGACTGTCATGGCTGTTACCTTCACCGATTATGCGCGGCATGCTGTTCGCCATTTATCCGCCTCCGGCCGGATACTTCCCTTCATTCCTGCTGCCTGTCTGGCCATTATTGTTATGGTGCTGATAGGTTGTGGTGACAAAACCCATAAACAAACTCCTCCGGTCAGGCCGGTACGGGCAATTCTCGCACCGTCCCCGGTCGCGGTGGGTTCTCTGATTCAAACGGGTGAAATACGCGCCCATGAAGAGGTTACGCTCGGGTTCCGGCTGGACGGACGCATTCTGACGCGGCAGGCCGAGGTGGGAGATCGTGTGATCGCAGGTCAGGTTCTCGCCACACAAGAAAGCGATACCAGCCGCAACCAGCTCAGCAGTGCGCAGGCCGATCTGAACAGTGCCCGCGCGGCAGAACAGGTGGCCTCGCTCAATCTCAGGCGTATGCAGTTACTGATGCCTTCGGGGGCTATTGCCCGATCGCAGCTTGATAGTGCCCAGGCTGACTGGCAGGCTGCCCGCGCGAAGCGTCAGAGCAGTGAAGATGCGCTCAAAAATGCGCAGGAAAATGTGTCCTGGACAAAACTCATTGCTCCGGCTGACGGGGTGATCACCCAGGTCAGCGCGTCGGCAGGACAAGTGGTCAGTGCCGGACAGTCTGTGATCACCCTGGCCAGTGGCAGCATTCGCGATGCCGTATTTGATGTGGCTGATCCTCAGTCTGTTCCTCAGCAAGCTGACAGCCTGTTTAATGTATCGCTACTTTCGGCCCCTTCCGTAGTGGCCCGGGGGCATTTCCGCGACGTCAGCCCGCAGGCCGATCCGCAAACCCGTACCTGGCGTCTGCGCATCACCCTGGATAACCCGCCACCGGCCATGGCACTCGGTGCCAGTGTTCAACTTACACTTAACGCGTCAGGTCCGCTTTTGATAGCACTGCCTGCCTCTGCGTTGACCCGTACCGGGAATAAACCGGCCGTTTTTGTTGTGGATGAGAAAACACAGTTGTTGCATTTAAGGCCAGTCGTTATCGGGCGTTACAGTACCTCTGAAATATTTATATCTGCCGGTATCCGCTCTGGCGAAAGGGTGGTCATTGCGGGTGTCAGTAAACTTCGAGACGGTGAAAAAGTTATCCCCGGGGAGGACAGCGAATGAAAACGTCTTCCCCGGTCGGGGCTTTCAACCTTTCAGCCTGGGCGCTGAATCATCAGTCGCTGATCGCCTTTTTTATGTTGCTGTTAATGGCGGCGGGTATCATCAGCTATGAGCAACTCCCCCGGAATGAAGACCCGGCGTTTACCATTAAAACTGCCGTGGTGTCTGCGAGCTGGCCGGGTGCAAGCGTGGAGGACACGGTTAATCTGGTCACCGATACGCTGGAGAAAAAACTGCAAGAAACGCCTTATCTTGACTTTGTCCAAAGTGAAACCCATGCAGGGCAATCAGTTATTTTTGTGAACCTTCGCGATGACACGCCCCCTTCAGAAGTCGCGGGTATCTGGTATCAGGTGCGTAAAAAGATGCAGGATATTGCGCCGTCACTGCCAGCGGGTGTGCAGGGCCCGGCGGTGAATGACGAATTTGATGACACATTCGGCACCATTTATGGCTTTACTGCAGAAGGTTTCACGCCGCGTGAGCTTCGTGACAGGGTCGATGATATCAGCCGCAGTCTGATGTCGTTGCCGGATATGGGGAAGATCAATCTGCTGGGTGTGCAGGAGGAGAATATTGTCCTCGCATTCTCACCGGCGCAGCTGGCGGGAATGGGACTGGATTTGCAACAAATCACCGATGCGCTGAAGGCGCAAAATGCGGTTGAACCTTCAGGCGTCTTGCGAAGCGATCGTGAAAACATTGCCTTGCGGGTGAGCGGCGCACTGACATCAGAGCAAAGTTTACGTGCCGTGACGCTGCATATTGCCGGGCGCTACATTCCGCTGACGGATATCGCGACCATTAGCCGCCAGGATGCCGAGCCTCCGTCACCGGCATTCCGGGTCAACGGTCAGCCTGCTATCGGTCTTGCCATATCCATGGCTTCTACCGGCAATATGCTTTCTTTCGGCAAGGCGCTCAATGACCGGATGGCTGCTATTGGCGCGCAGCTCCCGCATGGTATTGAAATGGTTAAAGTCGCGGATCAGTCGACAGTGGTTTCGCAGGCTGTAAGCGGATTTATCCGTGTATTAATTGAGGCTGTGGTCATTGTGCTGGCAGTGTCCTTCGTCTCATTAGGCACCCGTGCCGGGCTGGTGGTGGCTGCGGCGATCCCCATCGTGCTGGCGATGACGTTTATCGGCATGATGCTGGCGGGCATAGGCTTACAACGTATTTCACTGGGGGCGTTAATCATTGCCCTGGGGTTGCTGGTGGATGATGCCATGATCACCGTCGAGGCAATGGTATCCCGCATTGAGGCCGGTGATTCTAAATGGCGGGCAGCAACTTACGCATTCGAAACTACGGCTTTCCCGATGCTGACCGGCACGCTGGTGATGATAGCGGGCTTTATTCCGGTCGGATTTGCCGCCTCAAGTGCGGGAGAGTATTGCTATTCTCTCTTCGCCGTGGTGCTGATTGCGCTTTTATGTTCCTGGGTAGTGGCCATCCTTTTTTCACCGCTGATCGGAACCTGGCTGTTACCTGAGAAACTGGCATCACACGCGGGAAAACAGGGCAGACTGATGCGTTTCTATCAGCGTCTGCTCAATCAGGTTCTGCAAAAACGTGTGGTGACTCTCAGTATTGCCTGCCTTTTGTTAGGGCTTGCCGCTTATGCGACCACGTTTATGCAGGGCGAGTTTTTCCCGGCGTCGGATCGCCCGGAACTGCTGGTCAGCCTTACGCTTCCTGGCAACGCTTCTCAAAGCGACACCGCACGGCAAGCCGGGCGGCTGGAGCATGCCTTGAAAGACAATCCGAACATAGACCATTTTTCTACGTATGTGGGGTCAGGTGCGGTGCGCTTTTACCTGCCTATGGATGTGCTACTGGATGATGAAAACACAGCACAGCTGGTTGTTGTCGCTAAAAGCCTTGAGGACAGGGATAAATTACGTGCGCAACTGGAAACAGTTTTAGCCCGGGATTTCAGCGATATCACGACGCGTGTTTCGCCGCTGGAACTGGGGCCACCGGTAGGCTGGCCGGTAAAATATCGTATCAGCGGACCGGATTACGCGAAGGTCAGACAGATTGCGCAGCATCTCGCCAGTGTGCTCGGAAACAGTCCCGAGACCCGTGAAGTTAACCTGACCGCCGGTGAACCTGAGCGGGTCATCACTTTGCAGGTGAATCAGACCGCAGCACGCGCAGCGGGCGTTTCCTCCGAAAGTCTCGCCACATTGCTTAATACCGTCTGGTCCGGGAGTGTTGTCACCACCGTCAGGGATAAAAACCGGCTGATTGATGTTGTTCTGCGGGCAAATAAGCGTGAACGTCAGGATTTGACCACGCTGTCCGGGCTGATGATCACGACGGCAAACGGGCAGAAAATCCCCCTCAGTCAGGTGGCGACACCTGTCTGGGGCATTGATGACCCGGTTATCTGGCGTCGTCAGCGCCTGCCGTTTATCACTGTACAAACTGATTTAGCCGCAGGGCTGCGTGCAGAGACTGTTTCTCAGCAACTTGCCCCTTTGGTGTCACGCATCAGGGCAACTTTACCGCCGGAATATACTATAGAGGAGGGTGGTGTGGTGGCAGAGTCGGACAAAGGCAACAGCTCGGTATTCGCGGTACTGCCGGTCACACTGTTTGTTATGCTGATCTTACTCATGATCCAGCTTCAGCGATTCTCCCGTATGCTTCTCGCGTTGTTCATGGCCCCATTCGGGCTGATTGGCATTGTGTTGGCAATGTTGCCGACAGGTACGCCGATGGGATTTGTCGCCTTACTCGGTATCATCGCTTTAGCAGGCATGATTATCCGCAACGCGGTGATCCTGATCAGCGAAGTGGACAATAACGTCAGGGAGGGTCTTGACCGCGATGAAGCCATCAAAGCGGCGGCACAACACCGCTCCCGGCCTATATTACTCACGGCTTGTGCTGCAATACTGGGAATGATCCCGATCGCTGAGCAGGTTTTCTGGGGACCTATGGCCTATGCGATTATCGGCGGTCTCATCGTTGCCACTTTCGTCACGCTTACTGTTTTACCCGCTTCGCTGAGTATTATTATGCAGTTTGAAAAGAATCATGTTAATGCAAAGTTAAACTAAGCTGATGAACTTCAGTCACGTAACAGTAGC
This sequence comes from Rahnella sp. PD4, assembly GCF_049199325.1. Classification (NCBI taxonomy): domain Bacteria; kingdom Pseudomonadati; phylum Pseudomonadota; class Gammaproteobacteria; order Enterobacterales; family Yersiniaceae; genus Rahnella; species Rahnella sp. PD4. The sequence goes on from NZ_JBLZQF010000015.1 coordinate 76,230, forward strand.
ACTCACTGTCGTACAGAGAAGGAGCCAGCCTGCGAGGTCTGGCTGTAACCTGTTCACGATAATGTTAGTTCTGTGCAATGCTCAGGCAGGTGAACATCTGCCTGAAATCATTCCAAGCCAGGCTGTAAGTTCATTATTGAAAGAAAGCATTAGGGTGAAAAGTATAACTAATAACAAGAGGTTAGAGGATGTCTCCAAAAGCCGTGTTTTTTGACTTAGATAATACGCTTACTCATCGAGCTTTGAGTATTGCCCGGTATGCAGAGATATTTTATTTGGCCTTTCGTAACCAACTTAAAGAAAAAAATGCAGATAATATTAATGCGATTATCACTCGTGAGGATAACGGCGGTTACCTTCCTGAAAACTCGCCATTTTCCTCAATCCGCGAGGCAGTAAGCCAAACATTAGCTTCAGAGCTACGATGGATAGCCCCCCAACAGGGTAAGACAGTCCTGGAACATTGGGTCAATCACTTCCCTTCAGCGGCTATTGTCATGCCTGGTGCCAATGAACTGATTGATGAACTTATCAGGCATGGTATCGCTATTGGCGTCATATCAAATGGCGCTGAGTGGTCACGCAATAAAACGTTAGAAGCCCTTTCTCTTTCAGAAAAAATAGACGTAATGCTCTGTTCTGAAAGGTTTGGCGAAAGTAAGCCCTCACCAAAAATATTTCATGCAGGAGCAAATCGGCTCGGTTTACGTCCAGATCAGTGCTGGTATGTGGGCGATCATCCAGTTAATGATTATCAGGGAGCTAAAAATGCTGGCATGAAATCTATCTGGCTGAAAGGGTTTCATCCATGGCCGGGACGGTGGGTTGATACAGAATATTCCGTAAATTCTCTTAACGAAATCACTATGATGTTTACGCAGCATGCTTTACCTCGGCCTTGGTGAGCAGAAAATAAGATACTATGTACCGGGCTAAAATAAAGAAGTGCATACGTATTAAAATAATAAACAAATTAAAAAGGCCTGCGGAATTCACCACAGGCCCGGGTGGGACAAAATATAGCCCTACATGATTAAGTACTAATCATTATCATGGCTATGCTGTCCACCCTTTTTGCCGGCTTCACTTGCACGTTCGCGGTCATTAGCGAAGTTACCCCCGCTTTTTTGCCCGCCTTTTTTACCGGCTTCTGATGCTTTCTCATGGTCTTCTGCAAAATTACCTGATCCACCACGATGTTCGGCCATAATATCCTCCTATCGGATTAGTACAGTTTTTTAGAGTAAGAGCATCCTGATATGAATATACAGGATGTTTTACCTGAAGAGCATGTGCTCACGTTCAATAATAATATAGTTTGTCTGGCTGTAAAAATTTTTATTTATATTTAATGGGCGGTGAGTGGGGTGTGTCTGCATATACAATCGTAACCCGCTATTCTTTAGGTGGTTTACGGAATCTGCTGTGGTTGGATATTATAATTTTGTTTAGGAAAAATCCTAAACCTATATATTAACAATTAAAACAACTATTATTAATAACTCACATAAACAACATGACGAGGCAATTATGGCTATTACGACATTGAAAGATCTTTTTATTCATGATTTATCTGACGTTTATAGTGCTGAGCGCCAAATTACCAAGGCCTTACCGAAGATGGCACGGGCGGCGACCAATCCCAAACTGGTAGAAGCCTTTAAACTCCATCTTGAAGAAACACAAGGCCAAATTGAACGGCTGGATCAGGTCGTGGAATTAAGTGATGATCTGCGCATTAAACGCATGAAATGTCATGCCCTGGAAGGCCTTGTGGCTGAAGCGCAGGAATTGATCGACTCAGTTGAAAAAGGTGAGGTTCTGGATGCCGGTCTGATCGGTGCCGCGCAAAAAGTTGAACACTATGAAATTGCCACATACGGCACTCTGGTCGCAATGGCCAAAAAATTAGGTTATACCGACGTTGCTAAATTACTTCATGAAACGTTGGAAGAAGAAAAAAGAACCGATGAGAAACTGACCCTTCTGGCGGAGTCCGATCAGGCTTCAAAAGGCTAACTTCCGTTGGGTTGCGATCGTCCGGATGATTGTTTTATTCCTCTGTTTATAAGGAGTTTGTTATGGCCACTTCAGAAGCGTATGAGAATTACATTGACTGGGTGAGGGATGCTCACGCCATGGAACAACAAGCCGAAACGATGTTATCAAAAATGGCGGATCGGTTAGAACACTACCCGGTTCTTCAGCAAAGAATTAAGCAGCATATTACCGAAACGCAGGGGCAACAGCGACTGGTTGAGGGCGTTTTAAACAACCTTGATACCTCGCGCTCCGTGCTGAAGGATACCGCCGGTAAAATGTCGGCGATGGGTCAGGCCTTTGGCGGTATGTTTGCCAGTGACGAAGTCATAAAAGGCGGGATCAGCGGTTACGTATTTGAACATTTTGAAATTGCCTCATACAGCTCTCTTATCGCTGCTGCTGAGCATGTGGGCGATCTGGAAGGTGCCCGCGTTTTTCGGGAGATTAAAATTCAGGAAGAAGAAATGGCTCAATGGTTAGCCGAACATATGCCTGAACTGACGAAACAATTTTTGTCCCGTGAAGAAGACCCGGACGCAGAAGCGAAACGCTGATACTGAGCACGCATTTTACGTTCATGAGCCCCGGCATCGGGGCTCTACGCGTTTAATAAAATGATGAATCCGCCAATCTCAGGCAGTTCCCGTTATATCCCGTTATAAAAGTGCAGCCAGCTTTTCAAGAGCGAAAATGGAGGCCTGCAGGAGAACCGCTTCACTGTCACCGTCAAAATGTCTCACTTCTTGTCGTTGTTTACCTGGCCCGAGATACCAGCCAAACCAAACGGTGCCGGCAGGTGTCCCGTCTTCTCCCCCTTCCGGACCCGCATAGCCACTGACAGAAAGCCCGGTGTCCGTGCCAGCCATTTCGCTGGCACCTTTTGCCATCTCTTTTACGGTCTGAGCACTGACGGCGGTAAATTTAGCCAGCGTGTCTGTACTGACATGAAGCAGTTGATTTTTCGCCCTATCATCGTAGGTAATAAAACCGCTCGCATAGGGTACGCCGCCCTCGGAAGCCGCGCACAATGCCATCCCTACCATACCGGCTGTGCAGGATTCGGCACTTGCCAGTGTAAGGTCTCTGTCCTTGAGTACATGAACCACCTTTTGCGCCGCGTTTAATAATTGCTCATCCATTCCTGTTCTCCTTCTCTTGCTCAAGCTACGAAGAGGATTCACACCTGTTGCCCGCCAATTTTTCCACTAATTTTGTGAGATGTTCTATCTTGTCATGAAGCTGCGCAATTTCTAAATCTGCTTTTACATTCACGTCAGATTCGATTTCCTTACGGATTTGATCATTCTTCTCCTGGCGTTTTTGATTCATCATAATCGCGGGGGCGGTATAAGCTGACTGGAAAGACAGAAAAAGATTAAGCAGGATAAAAGGGTAGGGATCAAAAGCTGATTTCTTAATAAATACATTATAGCTTGTCCAACCCAGAATTATACCCGTTTGTATAAGGATAAATTTCCAGGTTGCAATAGCACCGGTGATTCTTTCGGCAAGTTTTTCACCGAAATTACCTGGCTTCCTGCATTCTTCCGGATCGTTTATTAATGTCGCATGCTCCTCCTGACTTTTTTTTCGAAGTTGTTGCAAGTGTTCTCTGTCTTTGGTGTCCATGATTTCAGCCATATCATCATCCTCTCTGAATTAAGGCATAAAGTTATTTTATTATACATTTCCGATGGGTAAGGTATATCAAACGGTTTTTTTAAAAGCTGTACATAAAACTTTTTTTGTATAATTTTCGCACTACCTTCTGTGTGCCTGTCTATTTCATAAACAATTTAGTATGCTTAAATATAAAATAATGAGCATAACGCGATATTACATCGATAAGATTTTTCTTATTTAAGATAAGCGGTTAAATACGAAAAATACATAAATTTAAGTATTTACCAGACTCAACGAAGAGAATAAAAACAGCTTGAATTTTTTACAACTGACGGATTGCTGTCATTATTAAAATTTACTGAAATGAATCATATACAAGAAAGCAGTGCAGGAGGTGAGAGATGAATTTTCTCGACTGGATGATTGCGGCTGGCATCCTTCTACTGACTATGTCGATGCTGACTGGCTGGTTAAACAGAACGCCTGTGCCTATGTTCGGTCTTTATTTAGTTGTCGGTATCGCTTGTGGTCAATGGGGACTGGGACTGGTAAATATAGATGTTTTTAGGCATACCTCTATGATCAGCCGGGCGACGGAAATTGCTATGGCGGCATCATTGTTTATTACCGGGTTAAAATTGCGTTTTTCCTTTAGTGCGCCGGTCTGGAAAATTGGCGTGGTTCTGGCGCTTCCCACCATGTTATTAACCGTCGGCGGTATGATGCTTATTGCACACTATCTGGCGGGCTTTTCCTGGCCCATCGCGTTGGCCTTTGGCGCGATTGTCGCGCCTACCGATCCGGTGTTAGCCAGCCTGGTGGCCGTCAATGACGCCAGAGACAGTGACTGGCTCAGGTTGTCATTATCCAGCGAAGCCGGTCTCAATGACGGGACGGCATTACCTCTGTTGATGCTGGCATTGATTTTCTTTCATGCAAATGAAGCCCCTCTGTCCGCTGACCAATGGATCCACTGGCTGTCCGTTGACCTGCTTTGGGGATTATTCGCAGGTCTGACCCTCGGCTTCGGGCTGGGCAGGGGCGTTGGCCTGCTCGCGACACGCTCACGACATTTACAACAGGATGTAGCTCCCAGTGATTTCATTGCGCTCGCACTGATGGCCCTGAGCTTCTCACTGGCGACCTAAATAAACGCTTCGGCTTTTCTGGCCGCTTTCGCGGCCGGGGTTGGGCTGCGCAGCGCTGAAGTTAGCGTACAAAAACGCCATAAACAGGATGATGAGAACGGTGAAATCCCTCCCGCCGAAACGATGGTAAATCCTCATTCCCGGCACCGTCTTGAGGAACAGGGGCCGGTGAAGTCCGTCGGATTAGTTATCGGTGACGCGTTATCTTTTGGGGACACGGTCGAACGGCTGCTGGCTGCAACCTTAGTTATTTTATTGGGCATGACGTTAGCGCTGCATTGGGATATTGATGGACTGATGCTTGCTGTGGGGTTGTTTGTGGTTGTGCGTCCGATAGCCGTGTTACTGATGACCTGGGAAATGGCCTATTCCTGGAAACAGCGAATGATGATGGGGTGGTTAGGTATTCGGGGTATTGGCAGTATTAATTATATCGCTTTTGCCCTTCTTCACGGTTTGCAAGGCGAAGAAGTAACCAGAATGGTTAACTGCGCAGTGACATTAATAACGTTCAGCGTACTGCTGCATGGTGTTACGGTTGGGCCGCTGCAGAAATGGCGGCGTAAGAAAAAATAGCTATATTGGCGAAGACGTAGCCGCTGATTGTCGCGAAATCATTATTTGCCGCTAAAGTTATTATAAGCACGGTTCAGAATAGGGTTTAAAACAGAGAGTGAAGCGATGAACAGTGACTGGTATAAAAATGCCATTATTTATCAGGTTGATACCGCTTATTTTTTTGATGCGAACAACGACGGAATTGGCGATATCAGCGGTATTCTTAAACACCTTGATTACATTCGTGGTCTGGGGGCTAATGCACTCTGGCTGACACCTTTTTATCTGACTCCTTTCCGAGATGACGGATACGACGTAAAGGACCATCTCACAGTAGATCCGCGTTTTGGTGATATCGCCGATATGGTGATGCTGCTTGAACAGGCTGAAGAAATGGGACTGCGGGTGATAATTGAATTAATTTTACAGCATACCTCAAGCGAACATCGATGGTTTCAGGAAGCCCGGAAAGACCGTCATTCGCCGTACCGCGATTATTATATCTGGGCAGATGAACCCCCTGAAAATGACGATCCTCCCATGTTTCCCGGGATAGAGGAGAGTGTCTGGAGCTGGGATGAGACTGCGCAGCAGTATTATCGACATATGTTTTACCATGATGAGCCGGACTTAAATCTGGCTTGTCCCGCCGTGATAAATGAAATTGAGCGGGTGATCCTGTACTGGCTCCGGCTGGGTGTTTCCGGATTCAGGCTTGATGCCGCTTCGCACCTGATAAAACAAGCCGGAAAAGGAGATGTCAAAAAAGGTCTCGGGTTACTGAATCATTTACGAAATTTTGTCGCCGTCCGGCACCCCGAAACTATTTTATTGGGCGAGGTTGATGTTCCGCCACAGCAATATAGCGATTATTTTGGCGATAATGATCGCCTGCATATGTTACTGAGTTTCTCACTAAACAAGGCGATGTTTCTTTCCTTCGCACATAAAGATGCCCGCCCCTTGGTTAAGGCGTTGGATGATATTCCCACCCCACCGGCAAGGGCCTGTCTGGCTAACTGGTTGCGTAACCATGATGAACTGGATCTGGCGGGATTAAGCCCGGCAGAACGACGTGATGTTATAAAAGAATTTGGTCCTGAACAGGATACGCATATCTATCAGCGCGGACTGAGACGACGCTTAGCTTCAATGTTTGAAAATGATACAGCAAAAATTGCTATGGCATATTCGGTGTTATTTTCATTACCGGGCACACCTATTATTCGCTATGGTGATGAAATTGGCATGAGCGAGAATCTGTCCCTGAACGAGCGGAATGCTGTAAGAACACCCATGCAGTGGGACACCACCCGGAATGCCGGTTTTTCTCAAGCTGAACGCGATAAACTGATCGCACCAGTGATGGTAAGAGGACCCAACCGTTACCGGCTTGTGAACGTCAGTAAATCACAAATTCAAAACCATTCACTGCTGCATCTTGTCAGCAACATGGCCCGGACGCGGCTAGGGTGCAAAGAAATAGGGTCCGGTACTCATAAAATCATCGACATGAAAATGCCCTCCCTTTTTGCCATTCGTTATGACTATGACGGGGATGCTTTGCTGATGATTACCAATTTAAGCAATAAAAAAGTGCAGGTTGAGCTAAACGAGCCAGAAATTATGATGCTCACCGAACTGCTTGCCGATGAAGAATATGCTAAGTCAGGACTATTGAAAGCAACAGACAGGTTTCCGGTCAATGGCTACGGCTACCGCTGGTTTACGCTCAAATTCACTCGCGAATGAATGCCACGTATACAATACCGAATTACTTTTTCCTGCCGCTTTTTCGCCATAATAGGGCACAAAAAACGGCGCTAAACATTGTCAGCGCCACTTTACCCGTTCGCGCGGGATCGATGGCAATAACACTGTCCTTCGCTTCACCGCTGAACTTTCCCTTGCTTGTGTGATGACCTTCAACAGGCGTATAGAGATTATCGTCTTCATTTATCGGGTGAGGTTCTGACTGCATTTGTCCTCCCCATGCTTTTTGGGACATCAGCTTATCCAGCCATCCCGGGAAAAACATATTGCCAAGAATGGACTGTACAGTGGATATCCCGACCCATAATTCCCTCGGGGCTAAAAGAGAGGCTTTATATATGGCCTCCGCTATCGCTTCCGGCTGGTAAACCGGGGCTACCGGACGGGTGGTCCGGGGCAGCTTGTTACGCGACCATTCAAACTGCGGCGTATTAACGGCTGGGAGATGCACCATCGTCAGCCGGATAGTTGATTTTGAGTGGATAAGCTCTGAACGCAGTGCATCAGTAAAACCACGTATAGCGGCTTTCGCACCACAATAGGCAGATTGCAGCGGAATAGATCGATATGCTAATGCTGAGCCAATTTGAATAATATGCCCCTTATTTTGGGCCGACATAATTTTTAATGCTTCCCGTGTACCATTAATTACACCGTGATAAGTGACATCTGTAACACGTTGATATTCTTGCTGACTCATTTCAGTGAAAGGGGAGATGACCGTACACATGGCGGCGTTTATCCAGACATGGACTGGCCCAAGGGTATTAACAATCTGAGTCGCGGCATCTTCCATCTGACCGGTGTCGGCAACATCTGCACTCATCCCAAGCGCGCGGACGCCTGTCGATTCTATTTCTTTGATTGTTGCTGTGAGACCTTGCTGGCTACGGGCAATAACAGCCACATCATAACCATGCTGTGCAAAGCATAATGCCGTGGCTCGCCCAACACCCGCGGTCCCCCCCGTAACCACGACTAAAGGCATAGAACACCTCCTATTATTTCATTTCTGACATTATCTATCGCTGTGGAATATTGAGGACCGATATTCATATATCCCTATAATCAGCGCCTGCGTATACAGGCGGCAGGCGCTGATTAGGATATTCAGGTCTTAGGCTTGATGATATCTGGCTTGGTGTTTTCAATAGGGCCGGTGGAACCAAGCTCAGCGCCCGTGACAGGGTTTATCGACGGGTCAGACTGGGTCCGTGCTTTCATCGCATCCAGCTGGGACTGCTGTGCTGCATCCAGGCTGACCGAGGCTTCACCCGTTCCGCCATCAACCGCAGGCTGAGGCTGGTCAACATACTCGAATGTCTTATCAGAATTCCAGCTACCACGGACAGTGCCACCTTCTGACATGTTGTAATAGACCTGAGAAAATTGTGGCAGCGGCGGTAATTTGCCCGGCGGGAAATTATCCTGGATCGCGTATAACGCTTTTTCAAAGGACTGCTGATGCGCGACTTCACGGGTCATAAGAAAACTGAGCGCGTCTTTAATCCCCGGATCGTCTGTTACATTGATTAAGCGTTCATACACGATTTTTGCGCGGGCTTCCGCCGCAATGTTTGAACGCAGATCCGCTGTAGGTTCGCCGATGGTGTCAATGTAAGCAGCACTCCACGGCACGCCGGCAGAGTTAACCAGTGCGGGACCGCCGCCATACAGCAGAGAGGTAATATGGCTATCATTCCCTCCACCGGTGAGAGAACGATAAAGGTCTGCCTCTTTTTCGGTCCCTTCAGCCAGCTCACCTTTTGCGCCTTTATTCAGCATACCGACAATAGTACCGATAATTTCCAGATGACTGAGCTCTTCGGTGGCAATGTCGAGTAAAAGATCCTTCCTGCCCGGATCGTCATCTCCAATCCCCTGCGTGAAGTAGCGGCAGGCTGCCGCCAGCTCTCCCTGAGGGCCGCCAAATTGCTCGAGTAATAAATTTGCCAGGCCGGGATTCGGCCCTGCGACACGAACCGTATATTGCAACTGCTTGATATGTTTAAACATGAAGTTTCCTCATTCAAATCGATGAAATATGGGTTGAGCAAATTAAGCCTAGAAAAGGAAAGGGAGATTAACCATAAATAAGGGAAGGATATGAGCATCTGATAACACGTTTAGGATTTTTCTGCATAGAGCAGTTAAAGAGGAAAACTGATCGCCTCAATAACCCTTTCTTTGAAGAGCTTCCCCTGGTGTTATCAGCCACAGAATGTTAATTACACGTATTAAAAGGTGGGAATTAATTTTCAGATCGACTGTTTCAGGATTTCAGCAATATGCCACACATCCAGATTCCCCTGCGCTGCAGCGACAGTCAACTCTTCATGGTCTGGAGAAAACCGAAGAGAAATCCCGTTACGGCGCAGGAACAAAACTGTTGATGCAAATGCCGTTCTTTTATTTGCGTCATTGAAACAATGTCCCCGCGCTATGGCCAGAAGGTATGCAGCAGCCAGAACGTATATATCATTCTCGCCTTCATAAATGTGGCGGTTTAAAATTCGGGTTGCCATACTGTCTATCCGGCCAGGATCGGCATAGCCTGCAAGACCTCCGTAAGCTGCAATCATACGTTCGTGAATACTGATGATGTCTTTACTGGAAAGAAAATAAATCATCGGTTTTTGAGTGCTTCAAGCGTTTGGCCATGTTCAGTAAACAACCAGTCAAAATCCGATTCCGCCTGTATTTTTTGCATTTTTTCATACTGCTCAGCATCAATGACAATGACAGGTTTTGCGGACCGGCGTGTGATCATGATAGGTTCACCGCCGGACACGCCATCAAGGACCGCTGCCAGTTCATTTCGGGCCGTTGTAAAATTTATCGCTTGCATCGTTATCACCTCAATGAAATGTACACCCCAGTTGTACAACTCAATGTACATTTAAAAATGGTATTTTTCAACGCCGCACTCATGACTATTCACACGCATGATTATGAATAAGTAAGGATCACTATGTTCAGTAAAGCACAGCGGGTTGCCTTTCCTGCCCTGGTTATCTCGGTATTTTTGCTTACCGGCTGTCCTCCCGCAGCTGAATTCACTCAATGGGAACGTCCTTCTACGACGGAAGAGGGAGTAAAAAACGCGATGACACAATGTGGTGATCCGGTTGGCTATACACTGAATAACCTGCCCAGAAATGAGCAGGCACTGCAATTCCTTTGTATGCAGCGTTTGGGTTTTACACGTAAGGACGGGTTTGATTTTTGTGAGGTGATGGGAAAACTTCCCGCCTGCGTTGAAAAAAAACAGGGACATCCGCTCAGTCAGTCCCAGCTCGAAGCGCTGCCGTTTGAAGCTGATGAAGGATTCTATCCGATTAAACCGGATTCCAGCCGGTATGAGGATATGCAAGTCACCTGGCGTAAGGTGGGCGCGCCAGGGGGAGGGTTGTCGACGCAAGTTGCCAATGATCGGGAGGCGCTGCCGGTGATGTACGCCTGCGGTTATCCAAAACCGCTCGGGTCCAATCTGGCGGTTGCCAGCATTGGACGTACAGCAAAAGCCCAACGCTGCATGATTGATCATGGCTTTGAACCGAAGAACAAAATGATGCTGGTTTGCCGGCCTTACCCGCAGGTGACGGGATGTGAAAATTTATTGAAATATTCATCCGCATTAAATGAAGTCTCTCCGCGCGCATAGTAACTATCTGCAGTAAGCAGTCTGAACCTGCGCCTCCATCGCTATGATTCGATGCTTCACTCAGAATGCTGTTTCCAGTGAGTCTGTGACGCAATAATCATCATCTACCAATGGCAAATACCGCCATTTATCGAACGCGGTACAGGGATGTGAAATACCACAGCCCACCCAATCACCAGGCTTTAATGTATCCTCATCCGGCAGCAACAAATATGCATGTTGATCGTTCACCTCGCGGATACGCATGCCAGAAGCCGCACGAGGGGCGCTGCCATCAACATTGCGCACCCACAGCGGATTCGGCAGGTCCTGGTCAAAGGGCACATCACGGCGTCCAAAATCAACAAACGCCAGCCCTGGCTCGGGGCGAGATAACACCCGCCCCCAGATTTCCAGCGCTGCCTCAAAATGATACCGGGCATCAGGTTGGGAAAACGGGGCGATGCGGGCATATAACCCGTTATCGTGTGCCATATAGGCACCCGATCGGATCAGCGGTGTGATCGGTAGCGACAGCCGGGCTTCGTTAAAACAGGTACTGACCACATCAAACCAGGCACCGCCACCGGCGCTGAGAATAATGGTGTCGCTGCTGAACAGCTGCTTCTCGGCCAGCAGCGCAGCGGTGGCGATCAGCATCTGACAATAATCTTGCACCCTGGCGATACCAGTGGCGTCACGCTCCGCCCCCAGCGCACCTTCATAACCCGCTACGCCGACCAGTTGCAGGGCAGGGCAGGCAGCGATCGCGGTCGCGATCTCCAGCGCTTCGCGCTGGGTACGGCAGCCGGTACGTCCGCCACTGACGGACATCTCCAGCAGTACCGCAATGCGGCTGTCGCTGAGATGTTGCTCCAGCAAACGAACTCCTTGCATTGAATCGACGTAGCAAAGAAAGCCATGGTCGGGATGCTGCTTTTGCCATTCGCCTATACAGTGAATACCGGCGGGGTCGACCAGCTGATTAGCGAGAAATACGTTGCGAATACCAAACTGGCGCAGCGCCCGTACCTGCGCCGGGGTGGCAGCGCTCAATCCCCAGGCACCGCCTTCAGTGACGGCACGACGCAGGATCGCCGGAGACATAGACGTCTTAGCGTGTGCCGCCAGCATCACGCCCTGTTCATGACAAAAATCTGCCAGCTGACGCAGATTATTTTCCAGCGCCGATTGCTTCATCAGCATCAGCGGGGAAAACACCATGTTGCTGGCAAATATCGGCGTGCCAGCCGGTAACGGCGCATCGCCGCGGCCTGCAACAGATTTAAAGCGTGGCGCGGGTTGGATCGCATCCAGCAGACCATCTGCCATCAGCGGAAAATGAATTGACATAGCGCCTCCAATTAATGCTCAAGCACACGTGACAAAAATTGCTGAGTGCGGGGATTCTGTGGATGAACAAAAATCTGCTCAGGCGATCCCTGTTCAGCAATTACACCCTGATCCATAAACACCACGCGGTCAGCGGTTTTGCGCGCAAAACCCATCTCGTGCGTGACCACGACCATCGTCATACCTTCACGCGCCAGGCTGCGCATCACCTCCATCACTTCGCCGACCAGTTCGGGATCGAGCGCCGAAGTTGCTTCATCAAAAAACATAATTTTAGGTTCAACCGCCAGCGCCCTGGCAATGGCTACGCGTTGTTGTTGTCCACCTGACAGCTGCGCTGGATAATAGTGTGCGCGCTCAGCCAGACCGACGCGGGTCAGGGCTGCCATGCCGCGTTTATTCGCTTCGGCTTCAGACAGTTTCTGCGCTTTAATCAGCGCCAGTGTCACGTTACCGAGTGCGGTTTTGTGGGGAAACAGGTTGAACTGCTGGAACACCATCCCGACATGACCACAAATTTCCCGGTTGCGTTTATTGTCGTGCAGCGGCACATCGTTGACCCAGATTTTCCCCTCATCGGCTGTTTCCAGTCCGCTCATAATGCGCAGTACGGTACTTTTTCCTGAACCCGATGCGCCAATCAGCACCAGCACTTCGCCGGGCGAAACATCAAGGCTGATCTCTTTCAGTACCTGAGTGGTACCAAACGATTTAGTAATACGGCTCAGCGTAATGGCGGATTTGCTCATGATAACTGACTCCTGGTTTAATGATGTTGAACCCAACGGGAAAGCGGAAAACACACAACGAAGTACAGCACGGCCACCAGACCGTAGATCACCACCGGCTGGCCAATGCGATCGACAATGGCCTGCCCCTGATGCATTAGCTCAGACATGCCGATCATGCTGACGATCGACGTATCCTTAATCAGAGAAAGATACTGGCCCACCAGCGGCGGCAGCACAATGCCGCGTGTCTGTGGCAGGATCACGCTAAAAAAGGTCTGGTATTTAGACAGGCCGAGGATCCACGAGACTTCCCATTGTCCTTTCGGCACCGCTTCGATCCCGGCACGAAACACTTCAGCGATATACGCGCCCTGATAAATGCTCAGACCCAGTATCCCGGCAGCAAACAGGTTGATTTCATAGCCGAAATACGCCACCCCGAAGTAGATAAACATCAGGGTGATCAATACCGGGGTTCCGCGAAAAAGCTCGGTATATAACACGGCAACTTGTTGTGCGACTGGCAAACGGCTGGTTCGCAGCACGGCGGTGAGCAGACCGAGTAAGGTACTGCCGATAATCGCCGCCACCGACAGAAGCAGGGTGACACCCAGCCCCTTCAGCAACAGCGGTAACGAGCTGGTGATCAGGTCGTTCATAGCGCGTTCTCCCGCTTCAATGGGTTAGTCAGCCATTTTCTTGCCCACCAGGCGGGCTTTTTTACCCGGGTAACCAGCGGCGGATGAAACATCCGTCGTCCTGCCAGATTACCGAGCCAGGCAAACAGGTTGCTGAGCAGCAAATACACCACCGTCACCACGCTGAAAGTCTGGATATAGAGCAGGGTACGGGCGTTGATCACCGTTGCCGTGCCGGTCAGTTCGGGTAAGGCAATCGCCGACAGCAGCGAAGTACCCAGTAGCAACTGGATCAGATTATTGATAATGGCTGGCCACACCGCGCGTGCGGCCTGGGGTAACACTACGCTGAGAAACAACTGACGGCGCGGAATACCGAGGATCCACGCGGCTTCCAGCTGTCCTTTCGGCACGGACTGAATCCCGGCACGAAAGATCTCCGACAAATAAGCACCGACGTTAATGCCCAGTGCCAGCACGCCAGCAGTAAAGGCGCTCATGGTGACGCCGAGCGAGGGCAGACCGAAAAAGATAATAAAAATTTGCAGCAACACCGGCGTATTACGGATGAATTCGACGTAGCAGTGACTCAGCCAGCGTAGCGGAGCTAACGCGGAAGCTTTCGCCAGTGCTGCCAGCAACCCGAGTGCGACGGCCAGCATGAAAGCGAGAAGAGTGACCTGTAGCGTGAGCCAGGCGGCGGTCAGGAAAGTCTCGCCATAACTCCACAGGGTTAGCCATTGATAACTCATGAATGGACTCCTTCCTGCGGCGTAGCAAAAGCTGCCACGCCGCAGGTGATCAGAATTGCGGGTTCAGTGGATAACGCGGTTTATCGCCAAACCATTTTTGATACAATCTGGCATTCTCACCGGAAGCGTTGATCTCAAACAGGAACTCATTCAGGTAGTTCAGCCACGCCTGGTCTCCTTGTTTCACGCCAAAAGCGTTGTACTCCAGTGGCACCAGCGCTTCGTTGGTGACGGCGAGCGTCGGATCAAGCTTGGCCTGATAAGCGAGGAAGTTGTTATCCTCGATCATCGCATCAGCCTGACCCTGTTTCACGGCAAGGATCGCTGCCTGAGAGGAATCGTATTCCTGAATTTTCACGTCGATACCCATGCTGCGCACTTCGTCACCATTGGTTGACCCTTTCACCGTCGCGATGGTTTTTCCGGCCATGTCATGCGCCGATTTGATACCGCTCTCTTTACGGACCAGCATCGCTTCGCTTGCCACCACATACGGATTGGTGAAGCCGATCTCTTTGGCGCGTTCCAGATTACGTGTGAAGTTACAGAACACCACGTCCACTTTGTTGGTTTGCAGGTTAGGGATGCGGTTGGCGCTGGTGGTGTTCACCATCTCCAGTTTCACACCCATCTCTTTCGCCAGCGCTTTCGCCAAATCGACGTCATAACCATCAGGATTGCCGTCTTTATCGTAAAAGCCGAAAGGAGCGAAACTCAGGCAATCACCCACGCGCAGCGTGCCACGTTGCAATACGGTTTGCAGCGTCGATTGAGGTGCCGCACCCGCCTCTTTTTTTTCTTCCGTGGGAGTACAACCGGCAACGGCCAGCATGACCAGCGTTCCGGCGATGATTTTTAACGAAATTGCATTCATTATTTTTCTCGCTTATTAAATGGAGACAACATGAAAAACATGAGTTATTAACGGACTGCCGTGGTGTTGGCGAATAAATAAAAATCTCAGGTGGTTATCAGATTAATAATATTATTTTCTATCAGCACGAAAGCATTTCATATCCACTTCCACTTTGCAGTCGACGACTAAATCCTGCACGCTACAAATACGTGCCGGTGGATTTCCGGTAAATATATCGCTGAAAACTTTATTAAATGAACTGAAGTAACGTGCGTCAGTTAATACCGCTGTAACGTGAACCACATCCTCCACTGTATAACCCGCCTCACGCATAATGGACAGGCAGTTATCAAACGCCAACCGGGTCTGTTCGATGATTCCGCCTTCCACGACTTCGCCCTCGCGCATTGGTGTCTGACCCGAGATATATAGCCAGCCATCGGCCTCTACTGCTCGTGCGAACGGCAGTTTTTGCCCACCGGTACCGGTGCCGCCTTCAATACCATAACGTTTGATCGTCATGCAACACTGCTCCTTTTTGTTCTGAGAATGCCCATTTGTACGGCATGGCAACAGTCTGGTATACCGGACTGTTATCTGCAATATCGGATTGCCCAAGATTTGCACAGGTTTTTTATTTTTGCAATATGTCGTGAGGAATTTAATTTTTGTGATGCCGTCGCGATCGCAAAATAAAAATGAAAGAAGCAAGTTTCCGAATGGAAATGTTATCCCTCTCGTAATTTAAAAAAATAATCTGCACGTTATGCGCAAAAATGAGGCCCCAAAATAGAACAAGGAAATATAAACTCAGCCAATAAAATTTTAATTAACGGGGATGGGTTAACGACGACTCTCGGTGTATGATGCTTTTCTTTTTTACTGTCTGGCGTGATCGCCTGACTGCATCAGGAGAATTTGCTTATGCCGGACGAGAAACTATCGCGTGCGCGCGGCGTTGACCGGGTTATCGACATTTTTCGCCAGTTGCATATCGCTCGTCAGCCCATGGCGATCCGAGATTTGATCGACGCCACCGGTGCGCCGCGTTCCAGCGTATATGAACTTGTCAGTCTGCTGAGTGAGGCTGGGCTGATTGAACTGGATGCCGACGGCGCGGTGTTCTTTGGCCGTGAAATGCACTACTACGGTGCAGATTACATGGCGCATAACGATCTCATCCGCCGTGCACATCAGCTAATGGTTGAGATAGTGGCCCGTCTTGGTGAGACGGTGCAGCTATGTATGTTGGAAGGGGATAAGTACACCGTAGTTCTGTCAGAAAGTAGTGCCCACCCCTTCAAAATCACTTCTGATATCGGAGTGCGGGTACCGATTACCTGGACGGCCACCGGCCGTCTGCTGCTCAGTAATTGGTCAGACACTGCCATTCTCGATCTCATCCCTGAAGAAGATTATCGCCTGGCAAACGGGCAGGTCCTCGACAAGCAGGCATTCCTCGAAGATATCCATCGTGCCGGACAACTGGGATATTGCCTGACCGAAGGTTTGTCAGAGAGTTTTACCTGCTGTATGGCAGCACCGATTCGTTCGCGTAGCGGGCAGGCGATAGCCGCTATCTGCTTTATGGTGAGCCGCGATACGCCTGAGGAGCGCCGTCAGATGTTACTGAGAGAGTTGATCGTTTTCGGGCAAAAATTGTCTGATTTCACCTGAGTCCGACACATTTTCTTAGTCAGGTGATAACTTTCAGTTCCGTGTCATGATACGTTTTTTATAAAACAGTCATTATCAGCCATGACCCTACCCTAAAATCCTGCTCCGTTGGCGTCAGATTTGGCACGTTAGCCCTTCATTGCAGCATAGCGTTTTCGGTATTCCCCTGGGGGAATACCATTATGTTTGCGAAACACCCGTGTAAAATAGACCGGATCGCTATAGCCCACCGACGCTGCCACCTTGCTCAGCGGCAATGCCGTGGTCTGCATCAGCCATTTTGCCCGATTAATGCGCTGCATCTCGCGCCAGGCGTAAATAGTCTGCCCCAGATTGTTTTTAAACAGGTGCGCCAGCCGCGAGGGCGACAGAAAAACCATCGCGGCCAGCCTTTCAATTCTCATCTCCTGGGCGATATGTTCGTTCAGGTAATCGCAGACTGCGTTGATACGTGGGTCATGGGCATGACGGTTACTGATCGGCTGCAACTGAAAGCAGTTTATAATTAGCCGCTCCAGTGCATTCATCGCCAGCGCTTCGGAGAAAGGTACTGAGTCGTTATAGTGGCGGATTACTTCGTAAAACAGATCGCGCAGCACCAGTTGTTGCTGCGGGTCGTTGACCATCGTTTTGCCAATGCCATGAGTGGTGTGATCCCACTTCAGCCAGTCGACCCAATAGGGCCGCGGGATAAAGTAAATCCACAGATGATCCCAGAACTCACTATGCTCATCACGCCCGTAGTGGTGGGATACGCCGGGCGGGAACAACAGCAGTTCATTTTCGCGAAACAGCAGTGCCCCGTCCCCTGCTTTGGCCCGCGCCTGGCCGCGCAGGGTCAGGTTGATGATGTAGCCCTTCATCCCCTGAGGGCGGTTAATATAGTAGTCGAGCTTCGATCCACGGCTGATGGGGGTAAAACCGGCAACTACCCAGGCGTTAAAGGTGAAGGTTTTTATCAATGGCGAGAAGTTCAAAAGCTCATTGATATCCAGTTCCATATCTTCTCCGCCGGTAGTCATGTGCCGTTAACTTTCGATGATACTAAAGTCCCAGCCTTTGAGACGCAATGGCTCACCGCAGGCCACTGTTTTGCCGCTCAGCAGTTCAGTGCCTGCCGTTTCCGCGATCGCTTCCTGATTATCAGCGCTGTAGTTAAACAGGAAGTGGATATACTTACCGTCGCGGTTACGCATCGTTCTGGCGACCAGCGGATAACGATGGATGGAGGTGCGTGAACGTAAGCTCAGCCCATCGGTCAGCGTGTCAAAAAGCTGCTGAATCAGCGATTTATGTGGCAGGAAGCCAACATACAGCGCCCGTCCTTTACCGTAATCTGCCTCAGTGGCCGCCGCGTACTCTCCCCAGGCCGGATGCTGGTAGCGCAGCAGCGTGCGGGTGCCCGGCGCAGGGGTCAGCAGTTCCATCCACAGTTCGACATTATTATGTGCACGGCAGTCGATCGCTGGCGTACAGGCAGCAACAGTTACGTCCTCAGGTAGCGTGAACTGGCTATAGGTTACGCCGCAGGCCTGACACAGGATGCCCGGCTGGGCACTGCTGCGCACCTTCACGTTCTCGTCGCTAAAACCAGACTTAAAGCCAATCAGCGCTCGCCCTCCTTGCTCAATATAGTGGTTTATGCGCGCCAGCAGACCGTCATCAGCGGCGTAGAGACCAGGAACAATAAGCGTTTTATAGCGCGAGGTTTCATCAGTTACGTCATTAATGATATCCAGCGCGATATTATGATCATAGAGCGCGTCGTGGAAGCGACGGAAAATATCGTTGTAGACGTTGCCCTGAGCATTACCGGGACGAAACTGGTTAAGCGCATCCATCGCTTCGTTGCTGATCAACAGTGCGACATCATTCTCCGCGCGCAGCCCGGCAAGCTTAGGGGAGAGGCGGGCGAAATCGGCGCCGATAGTCGTCGCTTCTTGCCAGGTGGCGTTGCGCGAAAAGTCGTGGCTCAGCAAACCCTTCCAGTAGGTTTCAAAAGCGTTGTGAATGGAATGCCAGTGCCAGTAGGAAACCATCGCCGCGCCGGCGGCCACGTGGCTGAAGGCCTGCAGCCGCAACTGGCCGGGGAACGGCGTCCACTGGGCGAACCCCTGCGCCTGCGTTTCAAGAACGAAATAGTTATTTCCCCCCTTGAGTGCGCGGGTGATAGTACCGCCAAAGGCGATTTCCCGCCCGGTCAGGTGCTTCTGGCTGGGGTGATAGATATCAACCCCGGCGATATCCAGCGCCTTCGCGGCGGCAAAATGGTCAACCCGCGGCTGCACGCCAAACGAATAGCCGCGCCACTCAAAGTCAAAATTATGGGTCACGAACTGATGAGGGAGCGAGTACTCCCGCACGATCTCCGCCTGCCAGGCCAGATATTCCGTCACCTGCTGGCGCTGATAGCATGAGAAGGCGCAGGTGAGGCTGGCATTAATGGTGTTCTCAACGGGCGGGAAATCATCCCAGTTATCGATGCGGTTACTCCAGTAATCGAGGCCGAAGTCGTGATTTAGCGTGTCGAGGCTGGTGTATTTTTCGCGCAGACTGCGTACAAATCCCGTCTGCATATAATGTCCGACGTTGTCGTAGTGCTTTGTTTCGTTATCCAGTTGCCAGCCAACAATCGCCGGGTGGTGGTGCACGTGCGCCAGCAGGGTGCGGATAATCTTTTCCGCATAGCGGCGAAAATTAGGGTTAACGATATCCATAATCTGCCGTGGGCCGTACTTCTGCTGCCCCCCGGCGGTGGTAACGAGAATATCAGGGTATTTAGCGACCAGCCAGGCCGGTACCGCATAGGTGGGAGTGCCGATGATCACCGCGATACCCGCTTCGTGCATTGCGTTAAGCACACGATCGATGTGGTAAAAATTATATTCACCTTCCTGCGGCTCCAGCGTGCTCCAGGTGGATTCGGCAATACGTACGACATTGATGTTCGTTTCGCGCATCAGTGCGATATCTTTCGCCAGTCGGTCCTCCGGCATATATTCGTCGTAATAAGCGACACCGTAATATAAATCAGACATAGAGTTTACCTCATGAAGTTAGTGTGCGGCTGCGGACTGCGGGGCGAAAAATCGCGCTTTATCCAGCGTGATAAAGGAGAGCAGAGTGAAGCACAGGGCTATGCTGCCAAGCACCACGTAGCTGCTGGTGAAACCCAGGCTCTGGTACATATGGCCAATGCCGGTAGAGAGGAAAATCGAGCTGAAGCTTTTGGCGAACTGAAAGCCAATCAGATAGACGGTGGCGGAAAGCATAGTGTTAAAGTTAGCGGCGATATATTTCAGCGCAGCAACCAACAGCACTGAACTTTCAAAGCCGTGCAGCAGTTTAATCAGGCTGATGGAGACCGGGCCGATCGCCCAGGCAGAACCGATAATGCGCAGACTCATAATTATGCCACAGTACAGCAGGGCGTTTTTAGGGCCGATTTTATTGACGAACCAGGGCGCGAAAAACATCACTACCGCATCAAGGACGATTTGCCCGGTCGTCAGGTAACCAAAGACTTCCGCACCGCGCGCCTTGCTTTCAAAGAAGTGGCTGTAATAGATAGCGAACTGCTGGTCGTAAGTTTCATAGACCGCACCGACGCCAATCATGTAGGCAGCGAAGAACCAGAATTTCTTCATCTTTAGCAGAGCGGTGGCGTCATCAAAAGTCACGGGAGAGCCTTTGCTCTGCGGTTGTGCTCCTGCATGGGTGGTGTCGACCCGGGTTTTCCAGACGACAAACAGCAGGCAGACCCCGGCAGCGCTGGCCAGCCAGAAAATCATGTTCTGATCGACGCCGTAGAGCTTGCCGGCGGCAAACGTACCTATGGCAGCACCAATCCCGCCGAACATACGCGCCCGACCAAATTCAAATCCGGAGGCGCGGCTGACCTTATCAATATAGGCTTCGCAGATGCCACAGCCAGCGCCATAGGCCATGCCTATATAAACCCCTCCAGCCAGTGCGCCGAGAATCACGTTGTACTTCAGCAGTGGGGCGAAGACATAAATCCAGTAGGGAGCAAACAGTGTAATAATGATGGCCAGCATCCACATCAGGTGTTTGCGGTAGACCAGTTTGTCGGAGATAAAGCCAAAAAGTGGTTGCACACAAACCGCGATGATAGCGGTAAATGAGTAAACCAGACCGACATCGGTATAGCTGATGCCGATGGTTTCCGTCAGCCAAAGTGACAGATAGGGATAACAGCAGCCCCAACCGATGAAGAAGAACAGGAAGAACAGGCAGCTAATTGAATAATTTTTTTTCATGATACCCTCGTTTCCTCACACACGAATCTTGATGTAGAGACGCGAGCAACGTTACCGTTTTGCGCGACGGGGAGTCATAAACGTTTCGCTACCGACCAGTAATAACCTGCTACAGCGAGACGCGCGTGAGCGGCTTCACATTATGGGGGGGACGAGAGATCCCGGTCACAGTATTCGGCGGAAGGGAGGTCAGGGGGTGTGAGCCTGTTTATTTTCACGGGAAATAGACGTCGCTGACGTAACGGGAAGCGCTACGGGTAGAAGTAAAAACGAGGGCAGCGTTATAAAAGAGAAACGAACAATAACGCTGACCGCGAATATGCCTGATATTTTACAAGCCGGATGCAATGAAGAGATAAATCATTTTGACTTCACTGTATGCATCTTACGCCTCGCCGATAACAGGTAACCAACACCGGCACAAACAGCAAGAAACCAGGGAATAAATTCCACCAGCTTTGCATCACCGCCACCTGTGAGTAGCTGCAGGTTGTTGATCGCCATGATAATGGTAACCGACATGGTGATAAGTGCGCCCATTGGTGCCCACAGCACTTGCCACGCGCTGTGATTGTGTTTGCCAACACGCCGGAAAAACCGGATAACGGCAGCAGAGACCCCTACCTGAAGTATCAGGATCGACAAGGTCGCAATCGCGGAGCCGAAGGCGAAAATCTGGACTAACGGATCCATATTGGTGCCGCCCATTCCCATCAGCAGCAATAGTAGAATCACACTGTGGGCATGGCTGGCCTTGTGCGGCGTTCCGTTGGCCGGGTGAGTTTGGCACAGTTCTTTCCAGATCAGGCCATCACGGCTGATGCTGAAGATATAACGCGAAATGTTGTTATGAAATGCCAGTGCAGCAGCAAACAGACTGGTGATCAGCAGCACGGACATGGTTTCAACGGCCCACTGACCGACATATTCGCGGGTAATATCAAAAATGAAGTTTCCAGGGTCTTTACGGGCAATCTCCACAATCTGATCAAAACTATAGGCTTGCACCAGCGACCAACTGGTAAAGCCAAAGAAAACGGTAATCATCAGCAGTGCGCAGAGGGTGGCGCGCGGCACGGTTTTATGCGGATCACGACACTCTTCGGCATAAATCGCCGTTGACTCAAAGCCGATAAATGAAGCGATACAAAAAATAAACGCAATACCGAGATTGCCGTGACTAAACACGGCCGGATCAAATGAACTGAAGTTCAGTGGCCCCGGCTTTTTTATCAGCAAACTGACGTCCGTCAACAGCACAATTGCCACTTCCGCGATCATCAGC